>NZ_CAXTHT010000010.1:0-48073 GCF_964244285.1 uncultured Friedmanniella sp. | reverse complement strand
GAGGGGCGTGTCGCCCGGAATCGCTCCTCACTCCCGAGAGGCTCCACCCATGACCGTGTCCGAGGGTCGCGCTCCGCGCTCCGAGGTCCTGAGTTCCGCCCGGTCTCGCTCGTTCGTCCCGATTCCGGACGACGGCAATCTGCACTGCTCGAGAGGGGCGTGTCGCCCGGAATCGCTCCTCACTCCCGAGAGGCTCCACCCATGACCTCGCAGGCGCAGGTCCGGCGACTGCTCAGCCTGGTCCCATACCTGCGTGAGCACGACGGGGCGGCGATGGCCGACGTCGCCCGCGCCTTCGACATCAGTGTCCGTACGCTGCGGGAGGACCTCAACGTCCTCTGGATGTGCGGTCTGCCCGGCCTCAGCCCGGGCGACCTGATCGACATCGACATGGACGCGGTCGAGGGCGAGGGCGTCATCCACCTCAGCAACGCCGACTACCTCACCCGGCCGCTGCGGCTGTCGGCGGACGAGGCGCTGGCCCTGGTCCTGGGGCTCCGCACGCTGCGCGAGATCGCCGGGCCGGGTCAGCGGGCCGCGGTGGACCGTGCTCTGAGCAAGCTGGAGGTGGCCACCGGCTCCTCGACGACCGACCGGGCGAGCGTGGCCGTGACCGCCGGCCAGGACGAGGTGCAGGCCAGGATCACCGACGCTCTCCAGCGCGGCCGACGCCTCGACCTCACCTACGACGTGGCGTCGCGGGCCGAGACCACCCGGCGTCAGGTCGACCCGCTGCGCGTGTTCGTGCTCGAGGGCTACGGCTACCTGGAAGCGTGGTGCTACTCCGCGGCGGCGCTGCGCACCTTCCGGCTGGACCGGGTGGCGGAGGCGACCGTCACCGAGACTCCGGTCGCGCCGCACGACGTCCGGCTGAAGGACCTGTCCACCGGCTGGTTCGAAGCCCTCCGCGACGCCCCGCTGGTCACGCTGGACCTGGCGCCCGAGGCTGCCTGGGTGGCGGAGTACTACCCGACCGAGGCCACGTCGGCCCGCGTCGACGGCGGCCTGACCGTCACCCTCCGCGTCACCGACCCCGCCTGGCTCCGCGGTCTGCTGCTGCAGCTGCGCGGCGGTGCCGTGGTGGTCGCTCCGGCGGGCGCCGGAGACTCCGCGGCCGAGGCTGCCCAGGAGGCCCTCGACCAGTACGCCGCACTGCTCGGCGCCGGCTCAGTCCGCGGCTGAGCCCTCGGCCGGGCGATCGGTGGCGGCTCCCGGACGTCGAGTACCACCGTGGGTGCGCCGGCTCAGGCGTCGTCGGGGATGGCTCCGGTCGACGGGCACTAGGCTGCTCAGGTGCTCTGGGTCTGGGTCTTCGTCGCGATCGCCGTCGGCGGGCTGGTCATGCTGATCAGCTACGCGGTCTGGCTGGCGCACAAGACGGCCGACCTGCTCAGCGAGGTGGGCGTGCTGGCCGACCAGGCCGGTCAGCTGGGCGATCTGCTGGCCCAGATCCAGCCCGCCGGGCCCTCGGCTCCGAACCATCGGACGTAGGCTCGACTGAGGGCTCCAGCCGGACCGACCGACGTAGGATGGGCCCGACGCACGATCGAGGGCGTTCGCCGCGTCTCGGAGAAGAGGATTCATGTTCCCGCTGGCCATGTTCGGACTCGGTGTCCCCGAGCTGTTGATCATTCTTGCTGTGGTGCTGCTGCTCTTCGGAGGCTCGCGGCTCGCCGGGCTCGGCAAGAGCACCGGTCGCGCGCTCAAGGAGTTCAAGGAGGAGACCAAGGGTCTCAAGGCGGGCGAGACCCCGCCGGCGCCCGGCGTCGTCGGCCAGAGCCCGTACCAGACCGAGGCCGGCTCGACCTTCGTACCCTCGCCGCAGGCCAACCCGTACCCCCAGCCGGAGCCCGGCGTGACGTACAACCAGCCGCCGCAGCAGGGTGAGGTCCACTACGACGCCCCGCCGCAGAACGGGCAGCCGACCAACGGTGCTCCCTACGGTCAGCCGTCACAGGCTCAGCCGACCGAGCGTGACGCTCGCCGCGACGTCTGACCTCGTCGGGGTCTAGGTGTCTCTGAGCGTCAGGGGCCGGCCGATCCACCTCAGCCTCGCCTGGCTGAAGCCTCCGCCGTTGCCCGCCGACGGGTCCATGACCTTGTTCGAGCACCTGCGTGAGCTGCGCTACCGGCTCGTGGTGGCCGCGCTGGCGATTGTGGCCGGCACGGTCATCGCGTGGTTCTTCCGGGAGCAGTTGGTGGACGTGCTCATGCAGCCCTACCACCAGGCGGCCGCGGCCCTCAAGGCCAAGAACCCGGACGCGCAGATCATCGTCGTCAACACGGGCCTGGCGTCCCCGTTCACCCTGGCGCTCAAGGTCTCGGCACTGGCGGGGATCATCCTCACGTCGCCGATCTGGCTCTGGCAGGTGTGGTCGTTCATCGTGCCGGGCCTGCTGGCCAAGGAGAAGAAGTGGGCGCTGATCTTCATCGGCGCGGCCACCCCGCTGTTCCTGGCCGGGGTGTGGGTGGGCTACATCGTGATGCCCAAGGGCATCGCCGTGCTGCTGGGCTTCACCTCCTCGGGGGTGGCGAACCTGCAGGACCTCAACCAGTTCTTGTCCTTCCTGATGCGGATGATGGTGGTCTTCGGGCTGGCGTTCGAGATCCCGCTCGTGGTGCTGCTGCTCAACATCCTCGGCGTCGTCCCGGCCCATTACCTGGCCAAGTACCGGACCTACGTCATCTTCGGCACGTTCGTGTTCGGGGCGGTGGCCACGCCCTCGACCGACCCGTTCTCGATGCTGGCGCTGGCGCTGCCGATGACGGTGCTGTTCCTGGCCGCGGAGGTGATCGCCCACATCCTCGACCGCCGCAAGGTGCGTCGGGCGGCCATCGGCGGCGATGACCTGGTGGTCGCGGGCAGCGTCGAGAACGACCGGGCCCTGCAGCGGCTCAACGACGAGGCCGACCCGCCCGCCGCGGGCTGACCGGTGGCTCGACAGATCAGCCTGGTGGTCAACCCGACCGCCCGGCGGGGTCGGGGCGCGGCCACCCTGGCGGCAGTCGAGGCCCGGCTCCGTGCGTCCGGTGCGCAGCTCGAGACACTCCGCAGCACGAGCTGGTCCCACGCGGAGCAGCTGATGGCCGCCGCGGTCCGTCGCGGCGTCGACGTCCTCGCCGTGATGGGGGGCGACGGCATGATGCACCTCGGGCTGAACGCCTGCGCCGACGCGGGCGGGTTGGGCCGGACGGCGCTCGGGATGATCCCGGCCGGCACCGGGAACGACCTCGCCCGGGGTGTCGGGCTGGACCCGGAGGACACCCTGGCCGCTGCCGACGTGGTCGCTGCCGACCACCGCGGCGCGCTCGACCTGATCCGGGCGGGGGACCGCTACGTCGGCGCGGTGCTGGCCACCGGCTTCGACGCCCGGGTCAACGAGCGCGCCAACGCGATGCGCTGGCCGCGGGGTTCGCTCCGCTACACCGTGGCGGCGCTGGCCGAGCTCGGCGTCTTCCGCCCGCTGACCTACCGGTTGACCCTCGACGGCGTCGTCCGCGAGCAGCCGGCCATGCTGGTCGCCGTCGGCAACACCACCACCTACGGCGGCGGGCTGCGCATCTGCCCGCGGGCCGACCCGACCGACGGACTGCTGGACGTCACCGTCGTCCACCCGGTGAGCCGGCTCAAGCTGCTGCAGCTGCTGCCGCAGATGCGGTCCGGACGCTTCGCCCGCGACCCCTGCGTCGAGCAGCTCCGCGTCCGCGCCGTGACCGTGGCGGGTGAGGGGCTGGTCGGCTACGGCGACGGCGAACGGCTGGGGGCGACCCCGATCGAGGTGACCGTCGCGCCGCGGGCGCTGCCGCTGGTGGTTGCCGCAGCCCGGTAACTTGGCTGCACCATGTCCGCTTCCCCTCTCGACCCCTCCCTCGACGCGCCGCAGAGCCCAGCCGAGGCGTACGCCCGGTTCCGGCACACCCAGCAGTCGCCCCGGCTGCGCGAGTTCGCCGACGGCTACGGCTTCGCGTTCGACGACTACCAGCGCGAGGCCTGCGCCCACGTCGAGGCGGGCTCCGGCGTCCTGGTGGCGGCCCCGACCGGCGCCGGCAAGACGATCGTCGGGGAGTTCGCCGTCTTCCTGGCCCTGGCGCAGGGTCGCAAGTGCTTCTACACCACGCCGATCAAGGCCCTGTCGAACCAGAAGTACACCGACCTGGTCCGTCGGCACGGCGCGGCCAACGTCGGCCTGCTCACCGGTGACTCCTCGGTGAACTCCGAGGCGCCCGTGGTGGTGATGACCACCGAGGTCCTCCGGAACATGATCTACGCCGGCTCGGCAACGCTGGCCAACCTCGGCTTCGTGGTGATGGACGAGGTGCACTACCTCGCCGACCGGTTCCGGGGTGCCGTCTGGGAGGAGGTGATCATCGGACTGGCCGAGTCCGTCCAGGTGGTGGCCCTGTCGGCGACGGTCAGCAACGCCGAGGAGTTCGGGGAATGGCTGGGTGCCGTCCGCGGCGAGATGTCGGTGGTGGTCTCCGAGCGCCGGCCCGTGCCGCTGTTCCAGCACGTCATGGTGGGACCGACCATCTTCGACCTGTTCGCGGGCGACGCGCCCACCGCCGTGGCGGCGCCGGTCAAGGGCGGCCACGAGGTCAACCCGGCGCTGCTCAAGGTCGCCCGGGAGGAGTCCCGCTACGTCCGGGACGACTCGCGCAAGCCGCGCGGCCGCAACGGCCGCGGTCGGACCAGCAGCTATGGCAGCGGCTCCTACGGCGGCGGCGCCCACAGCTCGCGGGCCGACAGCGGCGGCCGCCGACCCCGTTCGCTCATGGCGCCCAGCCGGGCCGAGATGATCGAGCGGCTGGACGAGCAGGCGCTGCTGCCGGCGATCGTGTTCATCTTCTCCCGGGTCGGCTGCGACGGCGCGGTCCGGCAGCTGCTCGCCTCCGGCGTCCGGCTGACCACCGGCTCGGCCCAGGCCGAGATCAGCGCGATCCTGGACCGCCACATCTCCGGCCTCTCGCCGGCCGACCTGCGGGCGCTGGACTACGAACGCTTCGCCGAGGCCCTGGTCCGCGGGGTCGCGGCCCACCACGCGGGCATGCTGCCGGCCTTCAAGGAGTGCGTGGAGGAAGCCTTCGTGAGAGGCCTGGTCAAGGTGGTGTTCGCCACCGAGACGCTGGCGCTGGGCATCAACATGCCGGCACGCAGCGTGGTGCTGGAGAAGCTGGTCAAGTACAACGGCGAGACCCACGCCGACATCACGCCGGGGGAGTACACCCAGCTCACCGGGCGGGCCGGGCGTCGCGGCATCGACGTGGAGGGCCACGCCGTCGTCCTCTGGCAGCCGGGACTGGACCCGCGGGCTGTGGCCGGACTGGCCTCGCGGCGGACCTACCCGCTCAACTCCTCGTTCGCCCCGACGTACAACATGGCCGTCAACCTGGTCTCGAGCGTCGGCCGGCAACGCGCCCGGACGCTGCTCGAGCAGTCCTTCGCGCAGTTCCAGTCCGACCGGTCCGTGGTCGGCGTGGCCCGCACGCTGGCCAAGAACACCGACGCCATCGCGGGCTACCTGGAGTCGGCGCAGTGCGACCGCGGCGACTTCGCGGCGTACGCGCGGCTGCGGGCCGAGGTGGCCGAGCTGGAGGCCTCCGCCGCGCGGGAGCGGCGGACCGACCGGCGCGCCGAGTCCACCCAGGCGTTGCTCGGGCTCAAACCCGGCGACATCATCCGGGTCCCGAGCGGCCGCAGCCAGGGCTGGGTGGTGGTCATCGACCCGGGCACCCGGGTGGACCAGCAGGGTCCGCGGCCGCTGGTGATGACCGAGGAACGGCAGGTGCGCCGGCTCTCGCTCGCCGACTTCCCCGCCCCGCCCGCGGTGGTCGGCCGGATGAAGATCGGCAAGCAGTTCAACCCGAAGGAACCGGCCTCACGCCGCAACCTCGCCGCCGCGTTCCGCAGCCGGCTCGCCGAGGTCGACCTGACGCCCACCCGGGCCCGCAGCGGAGCGTTGGAGTCCGAGCTCGCCGAGCGGATCGCCGGCCTGCGTGACGAGCTCCGCCGGCACCCCTGCCACCTGTGTCCGGACCGGGAGAGCCACGCCCGCTGGGCGGAGCGGGCCCTGAAGCTCGAGCGCGACAATGCCCGGCTGCAGGCGCGGTCGGACACCCGGACCAACACGATCGCCACGCACTTCGACCGGATCTGCCTGGTCCTGGAGTCGCTCGGCTACCTGACCGACGACGCCTCCTCGGGCAACGGACGGCTGCAGGTGACCCCGGCCGGGCGCACGCTCGCCCGGATCTACTCCGAGCTCGACCTGGTGGCCGCCGAGTGCATCCGGGCCGGCGTCCTCGACGGGCTGACCGCCCCCCAGCTGGCGGCGGTGCTCGCGTCGCTGGTGTTCCAGGCCCGACGTAGCGACGACGGCGCGCGACGACCACGGATGCCGGACGCCCGCAGCAACGACGCGATGACGCAGGTGCGGCGGATCTGGCGAGAGGTCTCGCTGGTGGAACGAGACGCCCGGCTCCCGCGTGGACCGGAGCCCGAGATCGGTTTCAGCGAGATCGCCTTCGGCTGGGCCGCGGGTCGCTCGCTCTCGGCGGTGCTGGCCGACAGTGACCTGACCGCGGGGGACTTCGTGCGCTGGGTCCGCCAGGTCACCGACTTCGCCGGCCAGGTCTCCGACGCCGCCGGCCCCGGAGAGCTGCGCCAGACCTGCCGTCAGCTGCTGGTGGCCATGCGTCGCGGGGTGGTCACCTACTCCGCCGACGAGGAGGACACGGCGGACGACGTGAGGGGCGGCGACCTGCCCTGAGCCCCTGGCGCCCCTCGCCAGGGTCAGTCCGCGTAGCGGCGGGCCCGGATGACCAGCAGGCCCAGCAGGGACACCACGGCGACAGCCATGAAGTACCAGCTGGGGGAGAGCAGGCTGCCGGAGGTGCTGATCAGGGCGGTCAGCAGGATGGGGGCGAAGCCGCCGAACAGCGTGACGCCGAGGTTGTAGGAGATCGACAGCCCGGTGGTGCGGATCGCTGTCGGGAACATGAAGCTGAGCAGGGCCGGTAGCGGGCCGAAGTAGGTCGCCATCTGGATCCCGAGGACCACCTGGACCAGGGTGAGGACCAGCACCGACGGGTGCGCGACCAGGATCGCGAACAGGGGCAGCGACAGGACCAGCGAGACGACGGCGGCCACCAGCATGATTCGCAACGGCCCCACGCGGTCGGCCAGGTGTCCGATCTGCGGCACCCCGAACAGGCTGACCAGGCCGCTGATGATGCCGCCGAGGAAGCCGGCGTAGCGCGGCAGCCCGAGGTTGGTGACCGCGAAGGTCGGCAGGTAGAGGATCAGGTAGACCGAGATCGACGCGAGGCCGACGGCGGCCGCGGCGCTGAGCACCCGGCCCGGGTGGCCCCGCAGGGTCTGCAGCACGGGCGACTTCACCCGTTCCGCCGTGGCAAACTCGGCCGTCTCGGACATCCGCAGCCGGATGTAGAGCCCGACCGGACCCACCAGCAGGCCGAAGAAGAACGGCACCCGCCAGCCCCAGGAGCTCAGCTGGGCGGGGGACAGGCCGACGTTCAGGCCGAACCCGAACGCCGAGGCCAGGAACAGCGCAGCTCCCTGGGTGGCCACCTGCCAGGAGGCGTAGTACGCCTTGTGCTGCGGCGCGCTCTCCACCAGGTAGGTGGTCGAGGTACCGAACTCCCCGCCCGCCGAGAACCCTTGCACCAGCCGCGACGCCAGGATGACCAGGCCCGCCGCCGGTCCGATCATCGAGGCGGGCGGGGCCACGGCCATCAGCCCGGTGCCCAGGGTCATCAGGCCGATGGTCAGGGTGAGTGCGGCCTTGCGGCCCGAGCGGTCGGCGTAGGAGCCGAGCACCAGCGCGCCGAGGGGACGGATCAGATACGACGTCGCGAAGGCGCCGAAGGTGAACAGCAGCCCGGTGACGCCCCCCGCCTCGGGGAAGAACAGCTTGCTGATCACCACCGCGAACGAGGCGTAGACGATGATGTCGAACCACTCGAGCGCGTTGCCCACCGAGGACGCGATCACGGCCCGCCGGGCGGTGACGCGCTCGGCGTCGGAGAGTGTCGCGGACGTGCTCATCGGCCACTGCCGGTCGGAGCGCCGAGGGCGGTGACGAGGGCGCCGAGGTAGTCCTCGCAGGCAAGCACCTGGTCCAGCTCGACGTACTCATCGGCCGCGTGCGCCTGGGCGATGTCGCCCGGCCCGCAGACCACCGCGTCGATGCCGGCGTTCGCGAACTGGCCGGCCTCGGTGCCGTAGGTGACCTTGTCGGTGCTCCGGGTGCCGCCGAGGGCGACGGACAGCCGGTACGCCGGACCGTTGTCGTCGCTGTCCAGGCTCGGCACCAGCGGCCCCACGAGCACCTCTACCGACGCGTCCGGATGCTCGGCCCGCATCTGGGCCTCCAGCTCACGGGCCCGGGCGGTGATGGTCTCGATCACGGCCATCGGGTCGTCGTCGCCGACGGTGCGGAACTCGTACTGCAGCGAGCACCGCTCCGGCACCGTGTTGCTGGCGATGCCGCCCGAGATCACGTTCACCCCGGCCGTGGTGAACGGCACCCGGTACCGCTCGTCGAAGGGCCCGTTGGCGCGGCGGCCGTCGGCGAGCTCACGGACGGCGGACGCGGCCCGGGCGGCGTACTCGATGGCGTTCACGCCGTCGGGTGTGAGCGAGGAGTGGGCCGAGCGGCCGTGGAAGACCAGCTCCACCAGGTTGCTGGACTTGTGGCCGGCGATCACCCGCATGCTGGTCGGCTCACCGACCAGGCAGACCCGCGGCGGCTCGGGCCAGGCGGCCATCGCCGCAGCGATCTCACCACCGCCGATGCAGCCGACCTCCTCGTCGTAGGAGAAGGCGAGGTGCACGGGCTCCGCCAGGGCGGCCGCGGCCAGGTCGGGCAGCAGGTGCATGATCACGCCGAGGTAGGACTTCATGTCGGCCGTGCCGCGCCCGTACAGCCGACCCGCACGGATCTCGGGCACGAACGGGTCACTGCTCCAGCGCTGGCCGTCCACCGGCACCACGTCGGTGTGACCCGACAGCACCACCCCACCGCCGGTCCGGCCGTCCGCGGCGGCCAGGGTCACCAGCAGGTTCGTCTTGCTGCCGTCGGCGTTCGGCAGCCGGACCGGTTCCAGGCCGAGGCGACGGACCTCATCCTCCACGAGGCCGATCAGCTCGAGGTTGGAGCTCCGGCTGGTCGTGTCCAACGACACGAGCCGCTCGATCCAGGGCAGGGAGGCGGGGGTCGTCGACGCGGGCACGGTCGCCAGTCTTTCGCACCCTCGGTCGGCCGGCGCGGCAGCCCGGGACTCGCCGGATCGAGCCGGACCGTGACGGGCGCCCGTCGGCAGTGGTTGACTGACGCCGGCGGTCCTCGGGGAGGATCGACCGCTCCCGGACGAAGGAGTCGGAATGCCTCGAGCGCGCACCAGCCAGGGTCGACGTCGGCACGGTCTGATCGGCAGGCTGCGCGGAGCGGTGGTGCTCGCGGTGCTCGCTCTCGGCGCTGCCACGGTAACCCCGGCCGCCGCTGCGCCGCCCTCGTCCACGGTGGCGGCCTCCACCGCCGAGACCGCGACCGCCGCGACCTCCGACACCGCCGTCGCGTCCCCCTCGTCCACGCGTCACCCCCGGCCCCTCCCGCGCTCCAGCGCCGGTCGGCGGCTCTTCCTGGTCGAGGCCACGAGCAGCAAGGCCTCGGCGGTGGCGGTGAAGCAGGTCCGCCGTGCCGGGGGCACGGTGACGCGGCGCTACGGCACCGTGATCACCGGCTTCGCCGCCACCCTGACCGTCGCGCAGGCCCGGGCGCTGCGGACCCACGCCGGCATCCGGACGGTGACCCGCGACCGGGCGATCGTCGCCAACCCCTGCCTCGGCTGCCCGCCGGAGTCGCTGAGCCGGGAGGCGGTCGCGAACTGGGGGCTGCTCCGGCTGTCCTCGCGCACGGCCGTGACCCTGGAACCGCAGGAGCCCAACGGCCCGGTCTACCGCTACGACTCCGACGGGGAGGGCGTGACAGCATTCGTGCTCGACTCGGGCATCACCGCGGGCGGTGAGCTGCAGAGCGACCGTGTCCGGCCAGGCCGAGACTTCGTCGGCGGGTCCGCGGACGCCGCCTGTCGCCGCCACGGCACGCACGTGGCCGACATCATCGGCGGCGATGTCACCGGGGTGGCCGACCGGGTGTCGCTGGTGCCGCTCCGGGTCTTCGCGTGCTCGGGTCAGGGCCGCTGGAGCAACGTCATCGCGGCGCTGGACTGGGCGGTCACCCACCGGCCGCACGGGCCCGCCGTGGTCAACCTCAGCGGGTCGAGCGCGGCCTTCACCCTCGGCGACCGGGCCGTCCGCGCCACCATCGCGCACGGCCTGCCCGTCGTGGTCTCGGCCGGCAACGCTGGGCGAAGCGCCTGCCGGTACAGCCCCGCCCGGGTGCCTGCCGTACTGACCGTGGCCTCCACCGGCATCGACGACCGGCTGGCGCCCAGCTCGAACGCCGGCCCGTGCGTCGACCTGCTGGCTCCGGGGGTGGACATCGCCACCACCGACGGCGCGGTGAGCGGCACCTCGTTCGCCGCCGCGCACGTCACGGGCGCCGTGGCCCGCTACCTGGAGAACCACCGCAGCGCCAGCCCGGCCGCGGTGGCGCAGTACCTGCGGGCCCAGGCGACGAGAGGCGTCGTTCCGGCGCGTCGCGGGGCGCCGGACCGGCTGCTCTACCTCCCGGCGCCCGTGCCGCCGGGCGGGCCGCGGAGTGTCGGGTGGAGCAAGGACGACAACGCGAACACCATCACCGCCACCTGGTCACCGCCGGCGCAGGTCGGGAGCGCGCACCTCACCAACTACGGCGTCTGCTTCAACGCCAGCAACGTGATCACCCAGTTCCCCGGCCCGGTCTGCTCCTACACCTCCGCCACGGCCAGGACGCTGACCATCGGCGGCGGCCGGGACGGCGTCTCGCTGGAGGACGACGGGATCTACACCGTCTACGTCGTCGCGGTCAGCAAGGCAGGCAGCGGGCTGAGCGGCAGCACCGACATCCGGCTGGCACCGGCGCTACCGGTCGCGCCGGGGCTGACGGCGACGGTGGACGAGGAGGCCGGAGGCATCCTGCTCTTCGTCACCCCCGTCGAGCAGTACGGCACCGGACCGATCACCGCCTACCGGTGGACTCGGGACGGCGTCGACCAGGACGGGAACGGACCGGTGTCGGTGACCACGGACACCACCAACAGCTTCTACGAGTTCACCAACCTGGTGCACGGCCAGACCTACCACTTCAGCGTCGCCCTGGTCACCGCGGCCGGCGCCGGAGCCGAAGCCACCGTGACCGCGACCTACCCCGGCTAGATGCTCCGGTCGGGGCACGCCACTAGGAGGCCTGGCTCACCGTCGACATGACGAAGTCGGGGACTCTGACCGGCGGCATGACCGTCCGGTTGAAGAAGTCGTTCCACTCCCGGCACAGGGTCTGCTCGGGCGCGCCGACCTCGGTGATCCGGCCGAGCAGCTCGATCGGGGACTCGTTGAAGCGGAAGTTGTTCACCGCCCCGGTGACCTGGCCGTCCTCGACCAGGTAGACCCCGTCGCGGGTGAGGCCCGTCAGCAGCAGCCGTTCCGGGTCGACCTCGCGGATGTACCAAAGGCAGGTCAGCAGCAGCCCGCGCTTGGTCGTGCTGATCATCTCGGCCAGGGACGCCTGCCCCTGCGAGGTTTCGCCGGGCGTCGGACCCGCGCCGTCGGGCAAGATCAACTCGCCGAGCTCCATGATCAGGTTGTCCGCGGGTGGGGTGGCCCGCAGCCCCGTCTTCGCTGCCTGGGCGCGGTTGCGGACCAGCTCGGTGAGCACGCCGCCGGTGACCCAGGACGTTGCCGGGACCTCCAGCCCGGCGTCGAACACCCACGACGTCCCGTCGGCCGTCGCGGTGGTGTCCACGAACGGCACCGTCTCCAAACCAGGGGTGGCGGGGTCGGACCGCAGCGTGAGGGGCAACGGGGACAGCCGCTGACCGATCCTGGTCCGGCCCTCGCCTGCGGCATAGACGTTGCGACCCTCCTCGGCGTCGCGGGCGTTCGCCGTCCAGTACGCGTAGATCATCAGGTCGGCCACCGCTCCGGGCGGTAGCAGCGTCTCGTACCGGCCGGGCGGCAGCTCGACCCTGGTCGACGCCCAGCCGAGCCGGGTACCGAGCTCGGCGTAGCCGGCAGCGACGTCGACGTCGGTGAAGTCGCGGGTCGCCGCACCGACCCAGGCGGACGCGCCCAGGTCGGCGGTCTTGCCGTTGAACTCGAACCGGCCGGTGGGCTGCACCCCGCGGCGGCGCAGGCCGGCGCTGCTGCCGAGGTAGCTGGTGGTCACGATGTGCTCGGCGAAGCCGTAGAGCAGGCGGCCGTCGGTGACGGCCTGCGCGAAGGCCGCGCCCAGATCCTGGGCCAGCTGCTGCAGCACCTCGATGCTGGTGGTCGCGGGTGGCTCAGGCCACTCGGGCGCGGGCGCGTCGGCGCCGAGCAGCGGGGCGGCGTTTTCCGACGGGGGACCGCTGCGGGCGGCCTGTTCGGCCGCGGCCACCACCGCCGCCACCTCCTCGGACCCGGAGAGCTCGCGGCTGACCGTGCCCACCGCGGTGCCGCCCTCGACCGGGGCCGTGGCCACGACGGTCAGGGTGCGGCTGTGCATCTCACCGTTGGTGGTCAGCGCGTTGGCGGCCCAGCGCAGGTTGGCTTCCCAGCGCTCGGTCAGGTGGACGCAGACGGGCAGGGTCGCGGCGGCCAACGCCAGCTCGACCAGCTCCTGGACCGTCGGGTCCTGCGGGCTCGCGTCGGTCATCAGATGCCTCCTTCGGCGGCGGTGTTGAGCACGTTGACGCCGCGGAACAGGGCTGACGGGCAGCCGTGGGAGACCGGCGCCGCCTGCCCGGGCTGGCCCTTGCCGCAGTTGAAGGCCCCGCCCAACAGGTAGGTGCCGGGACCGCCGACGGCCTCCATCGAGCGCCAGAAGTCCGTCGTGGTCGCCTGGTAGGCCACGTCCTTCAGCTGCCCGACGATCCGGCCGTCGGTGATCCGGTAGAACCGCTGCCCGGTGAACTGGAAGTTGTAGCGCTGCATGTCGATGGACCAGGACTTGTCGCCCACGACGTAGATGCCGCGCTCGACCCCGGCCACCAGCTCCGACGTGCTCGGCCCGTCCGGCGCCGGCTGCAGCGAGACGTTCGGCATCCGCTGCATCGGGATGTGGCCGGGACCGTCGGCGAAGGCACAGCCGTTCGAGCGGCCGAGCTGCTTCTCCGCGGCCATCTGGCGGTTCAGCTGGTAGCCGACCAGGGTGCCGTCGCGGATCAGGTCGAACTCCTGCGCGGCCACTCCCTCGTCGTCGTAGCCGATGGTGGACAGGCCGTGCTCGACGGTGCGGTCGCCGGTGACCGTCATCACCGGGCTGCCGTAGTGCAGGGCGCCGAGCTGGTCGAAGGTCGCGAACGAGGTGCCCGCGTAGGCCGCTTCGTAGCCCAGGGCCCGGTCGAGCTCGGTGGCGTGCCCGATCGACTCGTGGATGGTCAGGAACAGGTTCGTCGGGTCGATCACCAGGTCGTAGCGGCCGGCCTCGACGCTCGGCGCGGCGACGTGCTCGGCCAGGATCTCGGGCAGCTGGGCCACCTCGGCGTCGAAGTCCCAGCCCGTGCCGGTCAGGTACTCCCAGCCGCGGCCGGCCGGCGGGGCCAGCGTCCGCATCGTGTCGAACCCCGAGCTGCCCACCCGGATGGCGGTCAGCCGCGGCAGCGTGCGCACCCGCTGCTGCCGGACGGACGTGCCGGCCAGGTTGGCGAAGTACTTGTTCTCCAGAACGTACTCCACGCCAGCGCTGGTGTGGGTGACCCCCGGCGCGGCCAGCAGCGTCTCGCTCAACGCCAGCATCCGCGCCTGCTGCTCGGCCTCGTCGACGTCGAACGGGTTGACCTCGTAGGCCGAGACCCAGCGCGCGTCGGCGTGGACCGGCTCGTCGGCCAGCTCCACCATCTCGCTGGTCAGCGGCTTGGCCACCCGCGCGGTGGCGACGGCCCGTTCAGCCAGCCGCGTCGCCACCTCCGCGGTCAGGGCGATGTCGGAGGCGAAGCCCCAGACCCCCTCGAACAGCACCCGGACGGCGAGCCCGAGCGTCTGGCTGGTCGAGGAGCTCTCCAGGGCTAGGTCACGGAACTCCTGACCGGCGCCGCGGATCCGCTCCACCCGCAGGTCGGCGTAGGAGCAGCCCAGCTCGGCCGCCCGGGACAGGGCGGCGTCGGTCAGTCGTTCGAGGGGCAGGTCGAGAAAGCTGGGGTCCAGTTCCGGCACGGCGGCAGCCTAACCGGCCCGGGTGACAGCGCGTCCGGCCCGTTCGCTCGCCTAGAGTGACGGCCATGTCGGTCGCCGTCCGGGTCATCCCGTGCCTGGACGTGCACGAGGGTCGGGTGGTCAAGGGCGTCAACTTCGCCGACCTCCGCGACGCCGGCGACCCGGTCGCCCTGGGCACGCTTTACGGCGACGAGGGGGCCGACGAGCTGACCTTCCTCGACGTCTCGGCCTCGGTCGAGGGACGCGCCACCACGCTCGAGGTCGTCCGGCGGACGGCCGAGACGGTACTGATCCCGCTCACCGTCGGCGGCGGCGTGAGCTCGGCCGAGGACGTGGACGTGCTGCTGCGGGCCGGCGCGGACAAGGTCTCGATCAACACGGCCGCCGTCCGGCGGCCCGAGGTGATCCGTGAGATCGCCGCCCGGTTCGGCAACCAGGTGCTGGTGCTCTCGGTGGACGCCCGGCGCGCGGCGCACGCCCCGTCCGGGTTCGAGGTGACCACCCACGGCGGCCGACAGTCGGCCGGCCTGGACGCCGTCGAGTGGTCGGAGCGGGCCGCCGAGCTCGGCGTGGGGGAGATCCTGCTCAACTCCATCGACGCCGACGGCACGACCGACGGCTTCGACCTGGCGATGATCGCCGCGGTCCGCGCTGTGGTCGACGTGCCGCTGATCGCCTCGGGCGGGGCCGGGCGGCTCGCCGACTTCGCGCCCGCGGTGGCGGCCGGAGCCGACGCGGTGCTCGCGGCCACGGTGTTCCACTTTGGTAGCGTGCGGATCGCCGACGTCAAGCTGGCGCTCCGCGAGGCCGGGTTCCCCGTGCGCCTCAGCGCCGCCTGATCGCACCGCCTGATCCGCCGCTCGAACAAGGAGCTGTCCGTGTCTTCCCACCCCCTCGCCTGGCTGCCCTACCGCAGCCTGGCCGAAGCCGAGTCCCGCATCGGCGGCGTGCCGGACGGCGTGACCGTCGCGTGCTTCGAGGGCGAGGACGACTGGCCGGACTCGATCGCCGACGTCAGCTTCTTCGTGGTCCCCTACCTCAAGGGGCCGGAGGTGTTGTCCCGCGCCGGGGAGATGAGCAGCCTGGCCGTGGTGCAGACCCTCACAGCCGGCGTGGAGAACTTCCTGCCGGTCGTGCCGGAGGGCGTCACCCTCTGCAACGCCGCCGGGGTGCACGACGCCAGCACCGCCGAGATCGCCCTGGCCCTGGCGCTGGCCCAGGGCCGCCACCTCGACGAGTTCGCCCGGCTGCAGAGCACCGGCACCTGGCAGCCCCGCTTCGGCAGCGCGCTCGCCGACCGGCGGGTGCTGGTCCTCGGCTACGGCCACATCGGCGAGGCGATCGAGGCCCGGCTCGCCGGCTTCGAGGTCGCGTCGGTGACCCGGGTGGCGCGCCGGGCACGGGAAGGGTCGCCGACCGTGCACGCCATCGCCGAGCTGCCCGCGCTGCTGCCCGAGGCCGACGTGGTGTTCGTGATCGCCCCGCACACCCCGCAGACCGAGGGCCTCCTCGGCGCGGAGCAGCTCGCCCTGCTGCCCGATGACGCCCTGGTCGTCAACGTGGCCCGGGGCAAGCTGGTGGACACCGACGCACTGCTCGCCGAGACCGGCTCGGGCCGGCTGCGCGCCGCCCTGGACGTCACCGAGCCGGAGCCGCTGCCGCCCGACCACCCGCTGTGGCGGGTGCCCAACGTGCTCATCTCACCCCACGTCGGTGGAGCCAGCACGGCGTTCTGGCCACGCGCGGACCGGTTGATCGCCTCGCAGCTGCGTCGCTTCGCCGCCGGCGAGGACCTGCAGAACGTCATCCGGTGATCGACCTCGTCGTCGACCCCGACTGTGTCTTCTGCGCCATCGTGGCCGGCGCCCTGCCGTCTTACCCGGTCTACTCCGACGAGTACGCGGTGGCCTTCCTCGACCTGGCCCCGTGGCACCGCGGGCACACCCTCGTCGTGCCCCGGCGGCACGTGCCCGACCTGGTGACGGGGGAACCCGTGCTGGCCGAGATCGCTCCCGCGGTCGACGCGGTGGCCCGGCTGCTGAAGCACCGGCTCGCGGCGGACGGGGTCAACCTGCTGTCCTCGGCGGGTCCGGTGGCCGGCCAGGAGGTCTTCCACCTGCACGTCCACGTGGTGCCGCGGTACGCCGACGAGCCCGGCATCCAGCGGCTGGTCAACCCGGCGAGCGCGCCCGAAGGTGAGCTGGAGTCGGTCCGGCGGCAGCTCGAGGGGGAGCCGTGAGCTCCGCCGTCGCGGCCCCGGGGCACCGGGACCGGCTGAGGTCCGGCCGGCTGCTGGTCGAGCTGCTGCCCCCGCTCGTGGTGGCTCTGGTGATCCTGCCGTACGTCATCTCCTACGGGACGTTCCGGCCGTGGGCGCCGTCGACGATCGACCTGCAGGTGTACGTCTACGCCGTCCACGACATGCTCGCGGGTCTCGACATCTTCCAGACGAAGACGCCGTTCTGGAACCTCTACTTCATCTACCCGCCGATCGCGGCCGTCCTCATGGTGCCGCTGGCGTTCGGGCCCTACGTGATGTGGCAGGTGATCTGGACGGCCGTCCTGGTGCTGGCCCAGCAGGCGGTGCTGCAGCGTTGCGGGATCCCGCGCGGCTGGAAGCTCGGTCTGCTCGGCGTCGCGGTCGTCCTCGCGGTCGAGCCGATCCGGACGACACTGGGCTACGGCCAGGTCAACACCATGCTGATGGCCCTGGTCGTCCTGGACCTGCTGCCGAGCCGAACCGGCCGGCGGCGTCGGGTCCCCCAAGGCGTCTGGATCGGCCTCGCGGCGGCGATCAAGCTCACCCCGCTGCTCTTCGTCGTCTTCCTCTTCCTGACCGGGCGCCGGCGGGCCGCGCTCACCGGGGCGGTCAGCTTCGCGGTCTTCACCGGCATCGGCGCGATCTTCCTGCCGCACCAGACCCTGAGCTTCTTCACCGGGCTGTCCGGCGGCGACACCCGGACCGCCTCCCCCCTCTACTCCGGCAACCAGTCGCTGCTCGGGGTGTTCTTCCGTCTGGGTGACAGCTCGCGCACCACGACCCTGCTGGGGCTCGGCGTCGCCGGCATCGTGGCCCTGCTCGGTGCCGTGGTGGGCGCGCACTGGTGGGGGCGCGGCCAGCGGGTGTTCGCGGTCGCGCTGGTCGGGCTCTGCACCTGCCTGGCCTCCCCGCTCTCGTGGACCCACCACTACGTCTGGATCCTGCCCATGGCGGTCGCGGTGGTCACCGCGCGAATCCCGCGCTGGAGCCGGCTGCTGGCCGGCGCCTGGGTGCTGTGGGTCTGCGCGTGCCTCCCGCTGGCGGTGCTGCCCTACGGCGGCGGCCGCGAGCGCAGCTTCACCGCGCTGCAGCAGCTGGTCGCGAACCTGGGGCCGGCGCTGGGCGTGGTGCTGGTCGTCGGGCTCGCGCTGGGGCTGGTGACCGGCGCCCGTGGCCAGCACGCGCTCCGCAGGACGGACGCTTCCAGGGCGGCGGCGCCGGCGGCGTAGGTTGGCGGCCATGAGCGCCGACACCACCACGATCGACCCGACCGCCCCTCCCGCCGCCGCTACCGGGGTGGACATCAAGCCGCGCTCACGGGTCGTCACCGACGGCCTCGAGGCGACGGCGTCACGGGGGATGCTGCGGGCGGTCGGGATGGGCGACGACGACTGGGTCAAGCCGCAGGTCGGGGTGGCGTCCAGCTGGAACGAGATCACGCCCTGCAACCTGTCGCTCGACCGGCTGGCCAAGGCGGTCAAGGACGGGGTGCACGCGGCCGGCGGCTACCCGCTGGAGTTCGGCACCATCTCGGTCTCCGACGGCATCTCGATGGGCCACGAGGGCATGCACTACTCCCTGGTCAGCCGGGAGATCATCGCCGACTCGGTCGAGACGGTGATGAGCGCCGAACGGCTCGACGGATCGGTGCTGCTGGCCGGCTGCGACAAGTCGCTGCCGGGGATGCTGATGGCCGCCGCCCGCCTCGACCTGGCCTCGGTCTTCCTCTACGCCGGCTCGATCATGCCCGGCAAGGTGGGGGACCGGGACGTGACGATCATCGACGCGTTCGAGGCCGTCGGGGCGTGCCTGAGCGGGCTGATCACGCGCGAGCAGGTGACCGAGATCGAGAAGGCCATCTGTCCGGGCGAGGGTGCCTGCGGCGGCATGTACACCGCGAACACGATGGCCAGTGCGGCCGAGGCGCTGGGCATGTCGCTGCCCGGCTCGGCCGCCCCGCCCGCCGTCGACCGGCGCCGTGACGGATTCGCCCGGCGGAGCGGGATGGCCGTGGTCGAGATGCTGCGGCAGGGCATCACCGCCCGCCAGATCCTCACCAAGGAGGCGTTCGAGAACGCCATCGCCGTGGTGATGGCCTTCGGCGGCTCCACCAACGCCGTGCTGCACCTGCTGGCCATCGCCGCCGAGGCCGAGGTCGAGCTGACCCTGGACGACTTCGTCCGGGTGGGCAGGAAGGTGCCGCACCTGGGCGACCTCAAACCGTTCGGTCGCTACGTGATGAACGACGTCGACCGGGTCGGCGGCGTGCCCGTGGTGATGAAGGCCCTGCTGGACGCCGGGCTGATGCACGGTGACTGCCTCACCGTCACGGGCAAGACGATGGCGGAGAACCTGGCCGACATCGCGCCACCCGACGTGGACGGCACCATCGTCCGCGCGCTCAGCAACCCGATCCACGCCACCGGCGGCATCACCATCCTGCGCGGCTCGCTGGCACCCGAGGGTGCGGTGGTCAAGAGCGCCGGCTTCGACACCGACGTCTGGCGCGGGACCGCCCGGGTGTTCGACGGCGAGCGCGCCGCCATGGACGCCCTCGAGGACGGCACCGTGACCAAGGGCGACGTGGTGGTCATCCGCTACGAGGGCCCCAAGGGCGGCCCCGGCATGCGCGAGATGCTGGCCATCACCGGCGCGATCAAGGGTGCGGGACTCGGCAAGGACGTCATGCTGATCACCGACGGCCGCTTCTCCGGCGGCACGACGGGACTCTGCGTCGGCCACATCGCCCCCGAGGCCACCGAGGGCGGTCCCATCGCCTTGGTCCGTGACGGCGACCCCATCGTCCTCGACGTCGCCGGCGGCACGCTCGAGCTCGAGGTCGACGAGGCCGAGCTGACCGAGCGTCGGACCACGTGGGTCCCGGCGACGCGCCCCGTCCGGCGCGGCGTCCTGGCCAAGTACGCCAAGCTCGTCAAGTCCGCCAACGTCGGTGCCGTCTGCAGTTGAGGCTCGGGTCCCCGACCGACTTGTCAGACCTCAGTTGTCCTAGGGGACAACTGGATTCTGACAACTCGGCCAGGAGGTGGGCAGTCCCGTGCGGGTGATCGGGGTCGAGGAGCGGCGGGCACGGTTGGCGGCACGGCACCGGCTGCTGTCCTCAGCGCGTACCGACGACCTGCCGCAGCTGTCCGACGACCTCGTCGCGCTGCACTCCTCCGACCCGGTGACGGTCTACCTCTCGGCCCTGGCCCGGATGGTGACGCCCTCGCTGCTGGCGGTGGGGCGCGCGCTCTACGACGACCGGACGCTG
The DNA here is from genome assembly GCF_964244285.1 of uncultured Friedmanniella sp. NCBI lineage: Bacteria > Bacillati > Actinomycetota > Actinomycetes > Propionibacteriales > Nocardioidaceae > Friedmanniella > uncultured Friedmanniella sp. The sequence goes on along the minus strand of NZ_CAXTHT010000010.1, from coordinate 28,228 downwards.
ATCCGGCACCACGCCATGCGGCGGACGCTCTGGGTGGGTACGCCAGCCACCGTCCGGCGGCTGCACGCGGCGGCGACGCGGGCCTTGGTGGCCCCGGAACGCAAGCGGACCCTCGGCATGCTGGCCGCGTCGGGGGTGGCCGACCCGGAGTCCTGGCTGGACGGGGCTCGTGACCTGGTGCTCGCCGACCTGGAGACGCACGGCCCCAGCACGGCGCGTGAGCTGGGTCGGCGGATCCCGGCCCTGGCCCGGCCGCTCCAGCTGGCCTCCGGCACCCAGTACGCCGCGACGCAGGCCGCCCACACCCGGGTCACGCTGAACCTCGGCTTCACCGGCGACGTGCTGCGCACCCGACCCACGGGCAGCTGGGTCAACGGGGCGTACCGGTACGCCCGGGCGGAGGACTGGCTCCCCGGCGGTCTCGGCGGCCAGGACCCGGCCGAGGCCGCAGCCGACCTGGCCGAGCACTATCTACGGCGCTTCGGCCCGGCGACGACCGTCGACCTGCAGTGGTGGACGGGCTGGACGAAGACCGGGACGGTACGGGCGCTGGCCGCCGCGGCCGTAGTGCCCGTCGAGCTGGAGGAGGGCCGGGCCTGGCTGGCCGCCGGCGACGAGGGCTCGCCCGACCCGGAGCCGTGGGTGGCCGTGCTGCCCAGCCTCGATCCGACCACGATGGGCTGGAAGGAACGTGCCTGGTACCTCCCCAGCGGCGCGACCGACGCGTTCGACCGCCGCGGCAACGCCGGCCCGACCCTCTGGGTGGACGGCCGCGTCGTCGGTGCCTGGGCGCAGGCCAAGGACGGCCGGCTGAGCACCCACTACTTCGAGCGCGTCCCCGCCGAGCGTCGCGACCAGCTCGCCGAGCGGCTGGCCGTGCTCGCGGCCGAGATCGGCGACACCCGGTTCACCGTGCGCTTCCCCGGTCTGATCCAGCCGAGGATCCTCGCCGAAGCCGGCTGAGCTGCTGACCCGGACCCGCTCCTCAGAGCTGCAGGTGCAGCCGGAGCGCGTCGTCGAGCTCAGCCATCACCGGCGCCGGAACTCGCCCCAGGACGCGACCGAGCCGCTCGACGCTGACGGAGCGCACCTGCTCGGCTTGGGCCTTCGAGTCCACCCGCAGGCCCGTGGCGTCGGCGCTCAGCCGCGTCTGGAACGGGTAGACCCGCTCGACGTTGCTGGTCACGGGGACCACGGTCACCACGCCGCGGCCCGACCTCGTCGCCGCCGCGTTCACCTGGTCGTTGCTGACGACCACCGCCGGCCGCTGCTTGTTCGCCTCGTTGCCGCGAGCCGGCTCCAGGTCGGTCAGGCAGATCTCACCGCGTCGCACGGTCGAGTCCGTCCGCCGCTGTGCTGTCCCACACCGACTGCTCGCCGCCGGACTCCCACTCGTCCCAGGCCGCCTGGTAGTCCTGTTCCAGCTCGCCGAGCCTGAGCATCCGGATGGCCCGCTGCACCGCGGCGGACCGGGAGGGGAGACCCGCGGTGCGGACGAAGTCGTCGAGCGCAGCCACGTCGGTCGCGGGCAGACTCACACTGAGTTTCACACCCTGATGCTACCGCGGTAGCAAGGGGCTGGCGTCAGCCTGGCCGGCTCGCGGCCCACTCGGCCAGCCGGCGCTCCTGCTCGGCGGGGGACACCTCCTCGACGCGGGTCATGATCGACCAGCGGTGGCCGAAGGGGTCCAGGACGGAGGCGAACCGGTCGCCGGTGACGAAGGTGGTCGGGGGCTCCCGGAGCACGGCGCCCAGCTCGACCGCCCGAGCGGTGACAGCGTCGACCTCAGCGAGATAGAGGGCGATCGAGTGGGTGGCGCGGTCCTCGCCGCCGCCCACGGGTGCGTCCGGGGCGACCAGCTTGTACGCCTCGGCCGCGTCGCCGAGTTGCAGCCGACCGGTTCCGAAGTCGAGCTCGGCGTGGGCGACCCCGCCGTCCGGGGTATCCATCCGGCTGACCACGGTGGCGCCGAAGGCCTCGGTGTAGAAGGCGATGGCCGCGTCGCCGTCGGCCACGCAGAGAAAGGGGGTGAGGCTGGTGTATCCCGCAGGAATGGTGTCGGTCATGTCAGTCACTCTGGCTAGGTTCGGGTGGTGAGCACTTGGAGGAACGCGCCAGCGACCGTGGAGCCGGTCCGCGCGCTGGTCCGGCGGCCGGCCAGCACGGCCGCGTTCGACACCCAGCGGTTCGCGGTGCCCGAGCAGCTGCGGCCCTGGTTCGCCTACCTCTGGACCGTGGACTGGGACCGTCGCGGGGCTGAGCCGCTGACCTCGACCGTGATCACCTATCCCGCGCTGCACCTCACGGCCGAGGACGGCGACCCCGGCGAGGTCCGGCACGGCGTCGTGCTGCCGGCCACCCTGCTGCACGGTTCGGGCACCCACGTCTTCCGGATCACCCTCAGTGGGACGGGCTCGGTGGTCGGCGCCCGGTTCACCCCCGGGGGGTTCGCCGCCTGGACGGGGGTCGACGCCGCGGCGCTGACCGATCGGGCCGCGCTCGTGGGCGAGCTGCTGCCGCGCTTCGCCGGTACGCACGAGCGGACCGCCGGGCTGGGTCCCGGCGAGCGCGCCGCCGCCTTCACGGCGGGCCTGACGGAGCATCGCGCCGCCGCGCCGGCCGACGATGACCTGACGGAGCTGGTCCGGCGGATGGAGCAGGACGCCACCCTGGTCCGGGTCGAGCAGGTCGCGACCCTCAGCGGCTGGTCGGCCCGCACCCTGCAGCGGCGGTTCCGCGCCAACCTCGGGGTCTCACCGAAGTGGGCACTGGCCCGGTTCCGGCTGCAGGAGGCGGCGCTGGCCCTCGAGCAGGACCCGGGCGTCGACCTCTCCGCACTCGCGGTGGAGCTCGGATGGTACGACCAAGCCCACCTCACCAACGCCTTCCGTCGGCTCCTGGGCGAGACCCCCGCGCAGTACGCGGCCCGGGCCCGGCCGCCGTCGTGACGCGGCCGGTCGCGCCGCTGCGGCTGCAGCCCCTCACCCGAGCCCGGATCCGCGCGCTCGGGGACGAGGGCTCGGCCTGGGAGGCCCGCCTGCCCCGGCTGCTGTCCGAGCTGGCGGCTGAGTGGTCACTCACCCTCGGCGGTCCCAAGCCCGGAGGCAGCAGCTCCTACGTGACGAGCGCCCGCACCGGCGCGGGCGGCGAGGTGGTGCTCAAGGTGAGCCTGCCGGACCCGCAGCTGGTGCACGAGGCCGACACCCTCCGGCGGGCCGACGGTCGCGGCTACGTCCGGCTGCTGGCGGCCGACCCGGGACGCGGCGCGCTGCTGCTGGAGGCGCTGGGGGTGAGCCTGCAGCACGCGACTCTGCCGGTCCCCGATCAGCTGGCCCTGCTGGCCGACACCCTGGCACTGGCCTGGCAGCCGGCAGACGAGCACCCCGACGCCGCCCGGGACAAGGCACGCGACCTGGGCGACTTCGTGGCCCAGGCCTGGATCGAGCAGGACCGGCCGTGCCCGGAGGCGGTGGTCGACCGGGCCCTGACGTACGCCCAGCGTCGCCGGTCCGACCCGGGAGAGCCGGTCTTCCTGCACGGCGACCCGCATCCCGGCAACCTGCTGGCGGTGCCGTCGGGACGCCCCGGTGGCGAGACCGGGTGGTGCTTCATCGACCCGAGCGGCTTCGTCGCGGACCGGGCCTACGACCTCGGGGTCGTGCTGCGCGACTGGTCCGGTCGGCTGGCCGGGTCTGGTGCGCGACCCCGGCTGGCGCAGTGGTGCCGGCTGCTGGCTGAGCGCAGCGGCGTCGACGCCACCCGGATCTGGGAGTGGAGCTACCTCGAGCGGGTCTCGACCGGGCTCTACCTGCGCTCTTTCGGCGCCGACCGCGCCGGGGCCCCGTTCCTCCGTTCGGCTGAGCTGCTGCTCGACGCGAACTGCTAGGACGCCCGAGCGTCCTTCCGCATGTCAAGACATCTCGTGTCCGCGTTGGCCGGGCGACCACGGGGGACCTATCGTGTTGCTCGTGCTTCACCCCCTCCTCGTCGTTGGTCAGCGCGTCGGCTGAGTTCTCCTCACTCCCGACGCGCTCCCTCGTCTGCCTCACGGCGGCGGGGGTTTTTTTCTGGCCTGAATCTCGTGACGAGGGGCCGGCGTAGCACAGGCGTAACATCCATCCCGGGTTCGGACGGACCCAGAACGGCCAAGGAGCAGGCGATGTCAGAGTCGAATACGACAGCAGAGAACCTGACGGGGGCGCAGTCCCTGGTCAAGTCGCTCGAGCAGGTCGCGGCCGACGTCGTCTTCGGGATCCCCGGCGGGGCGATCCTGCCGGCCTACGACCCGCTCTATGAGTCCACGACCGTGCGGCACATCCTCGTCCGGCACGAGCAGGGCGCGGGGCACGCCGCCGAGGGCTACGCGATGGTCACGGGCAAGGTGGGCGTCTGCATGGCGACCTCCGGCCCCGGCGCCACCAACCTCGTCACCCCGATCGCCGACGCGCACATGGACTCGGTGCCGATCGTGGCGATCACCGGTCAGGTCGCCGGCCCGTCGATCGGGACGGATGCCTTCCAGGAGGCTGACATCCGCGGCATCACGATGCCGATCACCAAGCACAGCTTCCTGGTCACCCGGCCCGAGGACATCAGCGGCGCGATCGCCTCGGCGTTCCACATCGCCAGCACCGGCCGCCCCGGACCCGTGCTGGTCGACATCACCAAGGACGCGCTGCAGGCCACCGGGAGCTTCGAGTGGCCGCGCAGCCTGGACCTGCCGGGCTACCGGCCGGTGACCAAGCCGCACAGCAAGCAGGTGCGGGAGGCCGCCAAGCTCATCAGCGCCTCGCGGCGTCCGGTGCTCTACGTGGGCGGCGGCGTGATCCGGGCCGGTGCGTCCAAAGAGCTCAAGACCCTCGCCGAGATGACGGGGATCCCCGTGGTCACGACGCTGATGGCCCTCGGCGCCTTCCCCGACAGCCACCCCCAGCACATGGGCATGCCCGGGATGCACGGCACTGTCGCGGCGGTGGGCGCGTTGCAGCGCAGCGACCTGCTGATCACCCTCGGTGCGCGCTTCGACGACCGGGTCACGGGCAAGCTGTCCAGCTTCGCCGCCGGCGCTAAGGTCATCCACGCCGACATCGACCCGGCCGAGATCTCCAAGAACCGCACCGCCGACGTGCCGATCGTGGGCGACTGCAAGGAGGTCCTCTCCGAGCTGATCACCCTGCTGCGTGCGCCCGAGACCCACCCCGACATCACCGACTGGGCCCACTACCTGTCCGAGCTCAAGGGCCGCTACCCGGCCGGCTTCGACTTCCCCGAGGACGGCTCGCTCTCCCCTCAGCACGTGATCAAGCGGATCGGTGAAATCACCGGACCGGACGCCTACTACGCCTCCGGCGTCGGCCAGCACCAGATGTGGTCCGCCCACTACCTGCCCTGGGAGAAGCCCGGCCACTGGCTCAACTCCGGCGGCCTCGGCACGATGGGCTACTGCGTGCCCGCGGCCATGGGCGCCAAGGTGGGCGTCCCGGACAGCATCGTGTGGGGGATCGACGGCGACGGCTGCTTCCAGATGACCAACCAGGAGCTCGTGACCTGTGCCCTGGAAGGGATCCCGGTCAAGATCGCGGTGATCAACAACCAGAGCCTCGGCATGGTCCGGCAGTGGCAGACGCTGTTCTACGAGAGCCGCTACTCCAACACCGACCTCAAGACCAACCGGGTCCCGGACTTCCAGAAGCTGGCCGAGGCGATGGGTTGCGTCGGGCTCCGGGCCGAGGACGCCAGCGACGTCGACGCGGTGATCGACAAGGCGAACTCGATCAACGACGTGCCGGTGGTGGTCGAGTTCGTGGTCCACAAGGACGCGATGGTGTGGCCGATGGTGGCCGCCGGGACCGCCAACGACGACATCTTGGTGGCCCGCGACATGGCCCCGATCTGGGACGGGGAGACGTTGTGAGCGGAGCGAACGAGTCGGGGAGAGGCCTGTGAGCGGCGAGGAGCGGTCCACGCACACGCTGAGCGTGCTGGTGGAGAACAAGCCGGGCGTCCTGGCCCGCGTGTCCAGCCTGATCGCGCGCCGCGGCTACAACATCGAGTCGCTGGCGGTCGGGCCCACCGAGTACCCGACGATGTCGCGGATCACCCTGGCGGTGACCGTCGACGACCAGGTCCTCGAGCAGATCACCAAGCAGCTGAACAAGCTGATCGAGGTGCTCAAGATCGTCGAGCTCGAGGGTGACCCGGTCCGGCGCGAGCTGATCCTGGTCAAGGTGCGGGCCACGGCTGAGACCCGCGGTCAGCTGATCGAGGTCGTCGGGCTCTTCGGGGGCAAGGTCGTCGACGTCACCGCCGACATCATCACCGTCGAGGCGGTCGGCAAGCCCGAGAAGCTGACGGCCATGCTCAGCCTGCTCGAGCCCTACGGCATCCGCGAGCTGGTCCAGTCCGGGCTCGTCGCCCTGGGCCGCGGCAACCGTTCGATGACCGACCGGGCGGCCCGGGCCGAGCGCACCAAAGCCGTCCACGCCGTCTGATCGACGGTCCCCGGAGCCCCTGCACCCCGCACGACAAGCCCTGCACGACAACCAAGGAGATCCACCCGTGCCAGCAACCATGTTCTACGACTCCGACGCCGACCTGTCCCTGATCCAGGGGCGCAACGTCGCCATCCTCGGCTTCGGCAGCCAGGGCCACGCCCACGCGCTGTCGTTGCGCGACTCCGGGGTCGACGTCCGGGTCGGCCTGCCCGAGGGCAGCAAGAGCCGGGCCAAGGCCGAGGCGCAGGGCCTGCGCGTCCTGACCCCGTTCGAGGCGTGCGAGGAGGCGGACCTGATCATGGTCCTCACCCCCGACCCCATCCAGCGCAAGGTCTACGCCGAGGCGATCGAGCCGAACCTGGTACCGGGTGACGCCATCTTCTTCAGCCACGGCTTCAACATCCGCTACGGCTACATCAAGCCTCCCGAAGGCGTGGACGTGGCCATGGTCGCCCCGAAGGGCCCCGGTCACCTGGTCCGTCGGGAGTACGCCGAGGGTCGCGGCGTCCCGGTACTCGTCGCGGTGGAGCAGGACGCGACCGGGAAGGCGTGGGACCTCGCCCTGGCGTACGCGAAGGGGATCGGCGGGCTGCGTGCCGGCGGCATCAAGACCACCTTCACCGAGGAGACCGAGACCGACCTCTTCGGTGAGCAGGCCGTGCTCTGCGGCGGCGCGTCCGCGCTGATCCAGGCGGGCTTCGAGACCCTCACCGAGGCCGGCTACCAGCCCGAGGTCGCCTACTTCGAGTGTCTGCACGAGCTGAAGCTGATCGTCGACCTGATGTACGAGGGCGGCATCGCGAAGCAGCGCTGGAGCATCTCCGACACCGCCGAGTACGGCGACTACGTCTCCGGCCCGCGCGTCATCGACGCCCACGTCAAGGAGAGCATGAAGGGCGTGCTGTCCGACATCCAGGACGGCAAGTTCGCGCAGCGTTTCATCGACGACCAGGACGCAGGCGCCCCGGAGTTCAAGGCCCTGCGCGAGAAGGGTGAGCAGCACCCGATCGAGAAGGTCGGCAGCGAGTTGCGCGACCTGATGGCCTGGGTCAAGAGCCACGACGACGACTACGTCGAGGGCACCGCCGCCCGCTGAGCCGACATTGGGTAGACCTGAGCCGCGACTACCCGGCTCAGGTCTACCCAATGATTCTCGGCCCGGCCGTGCTGGCAGCATTCGGCTGGTGAGCGAGCAGCGCAGCGCCCTGGCGGGCCGTACGGTCCTGGTCACGGGCGCCGAGGGACGGATCGGCAGCGCGACGTGTGAGCACCTGACCTCCCTGGGCGCTTCGGTGACGGCGCTGTCGCTGCCCGAGGAGGGCCGGACGGCCGTCGAGCACGCGGCCGACCGGGTGCTGCACGGTGACACCCGCGACGACGAGACCGTCCAGCAGGCCCTCGAGGGGATCGAGCTCGTGGTCCACCTGGCCGCCATCCCGGCCCCGCACCTGGCGGACTGGACCAAGGTCTTCTCCACGAATGTCGTCTCGACCTTCACCGTGCTGGCCCATGCCGGTGAGCGCGGGATCCGCCGGGCGGTCATCGCCAGCAGCATCAACGCCTACGGCGGCCCGTTCAACTCCCACGACGTGCTGCCCGCCTACTACCCGCTGGACGAGCGGCTGCCGGCGGACCTGGACGACCCGTACTCGCTGTCCAAGTTCACCGACGAGCGGACCGCCGAGATGGCGGCACGGCACTGGGGGACCGACATCATCGCGCTACGGTTCCCGCTGACCGCCAGCCACGAGGAGCTGGTGGAGCGGACCCGGGACCTCGACCTGCGGCACGGAGCCCTGGAGGCCTGGGCGCACCTGGACGCGCGCGACGCCGCCCGGGCCATCGAGCTGTCCCTGCTCAGTCAGGCGACGGGTGCCCACGCCGTCTTCGTCGCGGCCGACACCACCTCGGTGCCCTACCCGACCGAGGACCTGCTCGAGCGCTACGCGCCGGGCGTCCCGCGGTTGCGTCGCTTCGTGGACCGCGAGGTCCCCATCGACCTCACCAGGGCCAGGACGCTGCTCGGCTTCCGCGCCGAGCACCCGCTCGACCCTTCGACAAGGTCAGGGCGCGTGTCGCCGCTGCCCGACTAGCGGGAGCGGACGGACATGGCCACGACGAGGGTCCCGTCGCGTCGCAGGCCGGTGCCGACGGCGTAGACGCGGCTCGAGAGCTGGCCGTCGGCCTCGGCGCCGTCGGGGTTGACCATGGCGCAGACGTCGCGCAGGCCGGCGGTCACCAGGGGCGAGGCGGCGTCCTTCTGGCAGCGCCCGTAGGCCGACCGGAGCTGCTTCGACGCGGCGGCGGCACTGGCCCGCGGGACCTCCAGGCGGGCGTCGAGGGCGAAGTCGTGGGTGGCGCGGTAGGTGCTGGCGCCGACGGTGGTGTCCTCCGGCAGCCGCACGTCGCCGAAGAACTCGACGTCGGCCAGGGTCAGCGGCGAGCAGGTGTAGCCGGTGAGGTTGTTGGTGCAGTGCGACCCGTGGGCGGAGGTGAAGGAGAAGTAGGGGACGCCCCACCGCCCGGCCCGGCTCACGAGGACGCCGCCGACGACGGCCACGAAGGCCAGCATCAGGGCGATGCCACCGAGCACCCGCCCGACCTTGCCCCACCGCCCCCTCGCCGCCACCCCCACAGGATGCCTGACGCGGGGACTCCCGTCAGCGACGGACCGCGATCAGCACCGACGTGTCCTCGGCCACCATCACGTCGACGCTAGTGAACCGCTCGTCGGAGAGCCAGTCGAGCCGCAGCGTGTCCACCCGGCCGCGGATCAGCGGCGGCCAGGTGGGGCAGGGGGTGAAGTCGTCCAGGACGATCATGCCGCCGTCGTCGAGCAGCTCGACGATCTCGGCCCGCGGCCACTCGCGGGCGCTGCTGGCGTCGAGGAAGATCAGCGAGAACGGGGCATGCTCGCGGAGGCTGCCCCAGTCGGCGTGCATGACGTCGATGTCGTCGTCGGCGAACATCGTCATCACCCCGTGGGCGAGCTCGGGGTCGAGCTCGGCGGTGATCACCCGCGTCGTCTTCGGGGCGCCGCTGCGCAGCCAGGCCGCGCCCACGCCGCAGCCGGTGCCGCACTCGGCGATGGTGCCCGTCCGGGTGGCGGCCAGGGTGGCCAGCAGCCGCCCGGTCTCGGTCCGCGACGCCTGCACGTACCCCCGCAGCAGCGACATCCGCAACGCGCGCACGACCAGCTCGGGCAGGTCAGGGGGAGCGCTCACCGTCGAATTGTGCCAGGAACGCCCGCCCGCGAGCTTCGGTCCACGATGTGGTACCGACGCACGGGACACCGCACAGAAAATAGTCGGGTGTCCTAGTATCTCGGGATCGGGAACGCGGCGATCAGGAGCACGACGATGTACGACATGTACCCCCAGGCCTGGGCCCTCGACGAGGGAACCCTCGGCAGCGCGCCCGAACGGCCGCGCCGCCGGCCTCGCAGGGAACACGTCGTGCTGCCCGCCGTCATCCTGCGGGCCATCCAGGCCGGGGAGTCCCGGCGACTCGGCTGACCCACCCCCGACCGAACTGACCCGTCGCGGACGGGAGACGGCTCAGCTCAGAGGGCACCGGCGATCGCGTCGCCGATCTCGCTGGTCGAGCGCTTCGACGACCCCCGGCCGGCGATGTCGGCCAGGGCGGCCCGCTCCACCCGGGCCGCCTCCTCAGTCAGCCCGAGGTGCTCCAGCAGCAGCCCGACCGACAGGATCGTGGCGGTCGGGTCGGCGATGCCCTGGCCGGCGATGTCGGGTGCGGAGCCGTGCACCGGCTCGAACATCGAGGGATGAGTGCCGTCCGGGTTGACGTTGCCGCTGGCGGCCAGCCCGATGCCCCCGGTGACGGCCGCGGCCAGGTCGGTGACGATGTCGCCGAACAGGTTGTCGGTGACGATTACGTCGAACCGGGCCGGGTCGGTGACCAGAAAGATCATCGCGGCGTCGATGTGCAGATAGTCGGTGCTGACGCCCGGGTACTCCGAGGCCACGGACTCGAAGACGCGGCGCCACAGCCCGCCCGCGTTCACCAGCACGTTGTGCTTGTGCAGCAGGGTGATCTTGTTGCGGCGGCGGGCGGCGCGCTCGAAGGCGTCCCGGACCACCCGCTCCACCCCGTACGCGGTGTTGACGCTGACCTCGGTGGCGATCTCGTGCGGCGTGCCCGTACGGACGGTGCCGCCGTTGCCGCAGTAGAGGCCCTCGGTGCCTTCGCGGACGACGACGAAGTCGATCTCGCCCCGGTCGGTCACGCTCGGCGCCAACGGGGTGGGCACACCCCGGTAGAGCCGGCTGGGCCGCAGGTTGACGTAGTGGTCGAAGGCGAAGCGCAGCTTGAGCAGCAGGCCACGCTCCAGGAGGCCGCTCGGCACGTCGGTCGCGCCAGGAGCCGCGCCGACCGCGCCCAGCAGGATCACGTCGGCCGTGGCCAGCTCGGCCAGCACCGAGTCGGGCAGCACCTCGCCGGTCCGCTGCCAGCGGGCCGCGCCGAGGTCGTAGCTGGTGGGGGCGAAGGTGCCCGGGCCGGCGACGGCCCCGAGGACCTTGAGGCCCTCGGCCACGACCTCCGGTCCGATACCGTCACCGGGGATCACGGCGAGCTGGAAGGGTCGGCGGGCGGTCGTCTCACTCATCCGCGCATGCTAGTGCCCCGAGGCCGAAGTCTCTTGACGGTGAGCGGCGCCCAGCCGCGCACCTCGCGGCACCAGCGAGCGGGCTCCCGAGGCCGGTCCGGTCTCCGCGCCCCCTGTTAGCGTGGCGATCGTGAGTCTTCCGTTCGAGCTCCGGCCCAACCCGAATCCTCGCTCCCAGGCCGAGCGCGAGGCGGTCCTGGCCGCTCCCGGCTTCGGGGTCCACTTCACCGACCACATGGCGGTCGCCACCTGGACCGCCGCAGACGGCTGGCACGACTCGGCCGTCGTCCCGTACGGCCCGTTCTCCCTCGACCCGGCGACCGCGGTGCTGCACTACGCGCAGGAGATCTTCGAGGGGCTGAAGGCCTACCAGCACGCCGACGGCAGCGTCTGGCTCTTCCGGCCCGACCAGAACGCCGCGCGGATGGCCCGGTCGGCCCACCGGCTGGCCCTGCCGGTGCTGGAGGAGGAGGACTTCCTCGCCAGCATCGACGCCCTCGTGGCGGCGGACCAGGCCTGGGTCCCCACCGAGGCCGAGCAGAGCCTGTACCTGCGACCGTTCATGTTCGCGTCCGAGGCCTTTCTCGGCGTCCGGGCGGCCCAGCGCGTCACCTACTGCTGCATCGCCAGCCCGGCCGGACCGTACTTCGCCCGCGGCGTGCACCCGGTGAGCATCTGGATCTCCACCGCCTACACCCGGGCGGCCGCCGGCGGCATGGGCGCGGCCAAGACGGGCGGCAACTACGCCGCCAGCCTGGTCGCGCAGCAGGAGGCCTCGGCCCAGGGCTGTGACCAGGTGATGTTCGCGGACGCGGCCGAGCACGCCTTCGTCGAGGAGCTCGGGGGGATGAACGTCTACGTGGTCACCGCCGACGCGGAGCTGATCACCCCCGAGCTGAGCGGCTCCATCCTGGAAGGGGTCACCCGCGACTCGATCCTCAGCCTGGCTCGTGAGTTCGGCCTCACCCCGGTGGAGCGTCGGATCGGCGTCGACGAGCTGCTGGAGGGGATCGACAGCGGAGCCGTCACCGAGCTCTTCGCCTGCGGGACAGCCGCCGTGGTCACCCCGATCGGCGTGCTCAAGAGCGAGCAGGGCACCCACCAGGTCGGGTCCGGTGAGACCGGGGAGACCACAGCGGCGCTCCGCAAGAACCTGCTCGACGTGCAGTACGGCCGCGCCGAGGACACCCATAGCTGGCTGCGCCGGGTGCTGTGAAGCGGCTGGCGACGCGGCGACCAGAGTCTGGTCGGTGCTGGACGGACGTCGGCATCTGGGGTAAGACTGACGACATGCGGAACCTGAACGTCCTCATTACCTAGCGCGCTGACTCCTTCGTCAGCGCGCCAAACCTCCTGTCCTCGTGCGGGAGGTTTTTTCGTTCCCGGACCGCACCCACACCACACATCGAGGGATCCGCAATGTTCGCCACCCTGAGGCCAATGCCGGCCGAGTTCCACGTCTTCGACACGACCCTGCGTGACGGGTCCCAGCAGGAGGGGCTCAACCTCTCCGTGGCCGACAAGCTGGCCATCGCCGGGCTGCTGGACGAGCTCGGGGTCACCTTCGTCGAGGGCGGCTGGCCGGGCGCGAATCCCAACGACACGGCGTTCTTCCGGGCGATGGAGGGCGGCGCGACGCTGCGGAACGCGACCCTGGTGGCGTTCGGGTTCACCCGCCGGGTCGGGATGAAAGCGGCCGACGACCCGTTGACGGCGGCGCTGCGCGACTCCCGTGCCCCGGTGGCGTGCCTGGTGGCCAAGAGCCACGACCGGCACGTCGAGCAGGCTCTGCGCACCACCCTGGCGGAGAACCTGGCCATGATCACCGACACGGTGGGTCACCTCACGTCCGAGGGCCAGCGGGTCTTCGTGGACTGCGAGCACTTCTTCGACGGCTACCGGGAGAACCCCGCGTACGCGCTGGAGGTGGTCCGGACGGCAGCCGAGGCCGGTGCCGAGGTGGTCGTGCTCTGCGACACCAACGGGGGCATGCTGCCGCCGTGGGTGGGCGAGATCGTCACCGAGACCGCCGCCACCGGGGTGCCGCTGGGCATCCATGCGCACAACGACACCGGGTGCGCGGTGGCCAACACCCTCGCTGCCGTCGACGCCGGGGCGATGCACGTCCAGGGCACCGTCAACGGCTACGGCGAGCGCACGGGCAACGCCGAGCTGATCTCGGTCGTCGCCAACCTCGAGCTCAAGTACGGCTGGCCGCTGCTTCCGGCCGGCGCGCTGCGTGAGGCCACCCGTCTCGCGCACGCGATCGCAGAGGTGACGAACGCACCATCCAGCGCCCGTCAGCCTTATGTTGGTCTGTCGTCCTTCGCCCACAAGGCGGGGCTGCACGCCAGCGCGATCAAGGTCGACCCCAACCTCTATCAGCACATCGAGCCGGCTGCGGTCGGGAACGACATGCGGATGCTCGTCTCGGACATGGCGGGCCGGGCGAACATCCAGATGAAGGGTGAAGAGCTGGGGTTCGACCTCTCCGACCGCGACCTCGCGGCTCGGATCACGGCCCGGGTGAAAGACGCGGAAGCAGCGGGCTACACCTACGAGGCGGCAGACGCGAGCTTCGAGCTGCTGCTGCGTAGGGAGCTCGACCAGCTGCCCGAGTACTTCGCGGTGCAGTCCTGGCGCGTCTTCACCCAGGGTCAGCCGGCCCCCGCGGGCAGCGACGCCGCTCCCGGCGCGGGCGGTCACGAGACCGACACCGAGTGCACCGTCCGGCTCACGGCCAAGGGCCAGAGCCAGCGCGTGGTGGGGGAGGGCAACGGCCCGGTCAACGCCCTCGACCACGCCGTCCGGAACGCCCTCCGGCCCGCCTACCCGGTCGTGGACGCGTTCGAGCTGATCGACTACCGCGTCCGTATCCTCGACCAGGGCCACGGCACCGACGCCACCGTACGGGTGCTGATCCAGACCACCGACGGGCGCCGCGCCTGGACCACCGTCGGCGTCGGCCAGAACATCGTCGAGGCCTCCTGGGAGGCCCTCAGCGACGCCTACCTCTTCGGCCTCATCCACGCCGAGGAAGCCTCGGCCATCCCGCCTCGCCCCCAGCGCCAGCCGCTCAACGTCTGATCCTCAGAGCTCAGGGAACGGGTCAGCCGATCCGGTCGATGACCAGGGGCTGGGCCCCGACCGGCTCGTCGCCGACGGCGTAGCCCTCGGCCAGCACGGCCTGGGCGCGCGCGAAACGCTGCGGGGTGTCGGTGTGCAGGGTGAAGAGCGGGGCACCGGCGGCGACCCGGTCGCCCGGTCGGACGTGCAGCTGGACGCCGGCACCGGCCTGGACGGCGTCCTCACGCCGGGCCCGCCCGGCCCCGAGCCGCCACGCCGCCAGCCCGACCGCCATCGCGTCCACCCGCTGCACGGTGCCGGCACGTCCGGCCCGGACGACCTCGGTCTCCCGGGCTCGCGGCAGCGTCGCGTCGGGGTCGCCGCCCTGGGCACCGATCATGGCCCGCCAGACGTCCATCGCACGGCCGTCGGCGAGAGCGTCAGCCGGGTCGACGGCGGTGAGCCCGACCGCCGCCAGCATCTCCCGGGCCAGCGCGAGCGTGAGCTCGACCACGTCCTCCGGTCCGCCGCCGGCCAGCACCTCCACCGACTCGGCCACCTCGAGCGCGTTGCCGGCCGTCAGTCCCAGCGGGGTGGACATCTGGGTCAGCAGCGCGACCGTGGTCACACCGGCGTCCTGACCGAGCCCGACCATGGTCTCGGCCAGTTCCCGCGCGTCGGCCTCGCTCTTCATGAAGGCACCGGAGCCGACCTTGACGTCCAGCACCAGGGCCGAGGTGCCCTCGGCGATCTTCTTGCTCATGATCGACGAGGCGATCAGCGGGATCGACTCGACGGTGCCGGTGACGTCGCGGAGGGCGTAGAGCTTCTTGTCCGCCGGGGCCAGGTCGGACCCGGCGGCGCAGATGACCGCGCCGACGTCCTCGAGCTGCGCCGTCATCTCGGCCACGCCGAGGCCTGCGCGCCAGCCGGGTACCGACTCCAGCTTGTCCAGGGTGCCGCCGGTGTGGCCGAGCCCGCGGCCCGAGAGCTGAGGGACGGCTGCACCGCACGCGGCGACCAGGGGGGCCAGGGGCAAGGTGATCTTGTCCCCGACCCCGCCCGTGGAGTGCTTGTCCACGGTCGGTCGCGAGAGCCCGGAGAAGTTCATCCGCTCGCCGGAGGCGATCATCGCGGCCGTCCAGCGGGCCAGCTCGGTCCGGGACAGCCCCCGCAGCAGCACGGCCATGGCCATCGCCGACATCTGCTCCTCGGCGACCCGGCCGTCGGTGTACGCGGCGATCAGCCAGTCGACCGCGTCGGGCTCCAGCTCGCCGCCGTCCCGCTTGGTCCGGATCAGGTCGACCACGTCGAAGGCGGGGGCGGGGCTGGGCATGGCCGAAGTATGCCGGACGGAGGGACAGCCGATCCTCGATAGGCTGGGCGAATGCGTATCGCCCGTTTTGCCGCCGGGGGTGACCCCCAGTTCGGCATCGTCGAGCTGCCCGAGGACGGTGGCCGTCACCCCGGCACCGTCTCCGTCCTGAGCGGCGACCCGATCGCCATGCCGGTCCAGCTGACCGGGGAGCGCTCTGAGCTGGACGCGGTCCGGCTGCTGGCCCCGGTGATCCCGCGCAGCAAGATCGTCGCTGTCGGCCGCAACTACGCCGCCCACGCCGCCGAGCTGGGCAACGAGGTCCCGAAGACCCCGCTCACCTTCCTCAAGCCCAACACCTCCGTGATCGGGCCGGGCGACGCCATCGTCTATCCGCGAGCCAGTCGTGAGGTGAGCTTCGAGGGCGAGCTGGCCGTGGTGATCGGCCGGATCTGCAAGGAGGTGCCGGAGTCCCGGGCCGCGGAGGTGATCTTCGGCTACACCGTGGCCAACGACGTGACCGCCCGCGACCTGCAGCTCACCGACGGTCAGTGGGCCCGCGCGAAGGGGTCCGACACCTTCTGTCCGCTCGGACCCTGGATCACCACCCACCAGAGCCTCGAGGAGGTCGCCGGGCTGTCGATCCGGACCACCCTCGACGGCGACCTGCGCCAGGACGGCAACACCGCCTCGATGGTGCTGGGCATCCCCTCGCTGATCGCCTTCATCTCCTCCTACACCACGCTGCTGCCGGGTGACGTGATCTTGACCGGGACGCCCGAGGGCGTCGGCGCGATGCTGCCGGGCCAGGAGGTCAGCATCACCGTCGAAGGCATCGGCACCCTGACCAACCCCGTCACCGCCGACCCGGAACGCACGACCGCCAGCGCCTCTCCCGAACCGGAAGCAGCATCGTGACCCTTCCCGACGCCCCCCTCGACGCCCCCCTCGACGTGGTGCTGGGCGACCTCCGCCCCGACCAGGTCCGGGTTCGCTTCCCCCCGTCCCCGACCGGGAACCTGCACGTCGGCAACGTCCGCAGCGCCCTGTTCAACTGGGCGTTCGCCCGTCACCACGGCGGCACGTTCGTGCTTCGGATCGAGGACACCGACGCCGGCCGCAACCTCGAGGAGTCCTACACCGGACTGCTCGAAGCCCTGACCTGGCTGGGCCTGGACTGGGACGAGGGCCCGGTCAAGGGTGGCCCGTACGGCCCCTACATCCAATCCGAACGCGGCAGCATCTATAGCGACATCGTGGACAAGCTGCTCAGGGCCGGCCTGGTGTACCGCTGCTACTGCACGCGGGAGGAGATCGAGGCCCGCGAGGCGGTGCGACCCAAGGGTGCACCGTCGGGCTACGACGGGTTCTGCCGGGACCTCAGCGCGGAGCGGCGGGCCGAGCTCGAGGGGGCGGGCACCTTGTCGGTGGTGCGGATGCGGGTGCCGGACGCCCCGATCGAGTTCGACGACCTGGTCCGCGGCCCGATCCGGTTCGGGCCCGAGCACGTCCCCGACTACGTCCTGGTCCGCGGGAACGGCGAGCCGCTCTACACCCTGGTCAACCCGGTCGACGACTCGCTGATGGACATCACCCACGTCCTCCGCGGTGAGGACCTGCTGCCCTCCACGCCGCGGCAGATCGTCCTCTACCAGGCGCTCGCGGCGATCGGCGTGGGCAGCGGCCGGACCCCGGTCTTCGGGCACCTGCCCACGGTGCTGGGTGAGGGCAACCGCCGGCTGTCCAAGCGCGACCGCGGCTCGGGCCTGAGCGAGTACCGCGAGGCCGGCTACCTGCCGGAGGCGCTGCTCAACTACCTGGCCCTGCTCGGCTGGGCGATCGCGGAGGACCGCGACGTGTTCAGCCTCGCCGAGATGGTGGACGCGTTCGACATCCGCCGGGTCAACGCCAATCCGGCCCGCTTCGACGCCCGCAAGTGCGAGGCCATCAACGCACTCCACATCCGCGCCCTCGAGCCCGCGGAGCTGACCCGGGCGCTACTGCCGTTCTTGCAGGGCGCCGGCCTGGTGGCCGAGCCCCCGAAGGCCGAGGAGGCGCAGCTGCTGCACGCGGCCACGCCGCTGGTGCAGGAGCGGATGAACACGCTGTCCGAGGTCGTCGACATGCTCGGCTTCCTGTTCCGGGCCGACGCCGACGTGGTCATCGACCCGGCGGCCGCGCTCGCCCCCGAGGCCGACGCGACGCTGGCGGCAGCGGCGGCGGCGCTGACGGAGCTGCAGACGTTCGACCACGCATCCGTCGAGGCGGCGCTGCGCTCCGCCCTGGTGGAGGGCCTCGGGCTGAAGCCGAAGCTCGCCTTCGGGCCGGTTCGCGTCGCGATCACCGGACGGAAGATCTCCCCACCGCTGTTCGAGTCGATCGAGCTGCTGGGCCGCGCATCGGCCCTCGCCCGGATCGAGTCGGCCCGGGCCACGCTGACCCGGCCCTCGGCGTAGGCCGAGATGGCTGCCCGCCCGCCCGCCCGCGGCTCACGTTCGGGCAACCCGGCCGTGCGGTCGGGAGCTCAGCTGGCGCCGGTGGCGCCCCCGAAGCCGCCGAAGCGGCCGGCCCGTCGCAGCGTCCCGCTCACCCCGCCGCTGGACGAGACGAACGAGGTGCTGCCGCAGGAGGGAGCCACCTACCCGCAGATCCTGCGCGGGCCCCACGCGTCGCGGCTGCGCTCCGGCGCGGGCGTGGTGTTCGGGCTGGTGCTGTTCTACCTGCTGAGCGCCTCACTGGTCAGTCAGGTCGTCGTGGCGCTCGGCTACTCCGTCAGCGGCCGCCGCGAGTCCTGGGCCGAGTACTACCGGCAAGCCTTCGCGTTCGAGCGCCCCGTGGGCATGTTGGGGGTCAATCTCGGCCTCGCCACGCTGATTCCGATCGCCTGGGCCATGCTGGCCGTCCTCCACCGAGTTCGCCCGCGCTGGCTGTCCTCGGTGCAGCCGCGGCTGCGGTGGCGGTATCTGCTTCTCTGCGGGCCCGTCGCGGTGGTGAGCCTGCTCGGCGTCCAGGTGGTACCCGGTGTGGTCACCGGCACGACCGCCTTTCACCCACAGCACGGGTTCTGGGGCTTCCTGGTCGTGATCCTGGTCAGCTCGCCCCTGCAGGCCGCCGCCGAGGAGGTCTTCTTCCGGGGCTATCTGCTGCAGGCGCTGGGCAGCCTCGCCGCTCGACCGTGGGTGGGGATCGTCGGCTCGTCGGTCGTGTTCGCGCTGCTGCACGGTAGCCAGAACCTGCCGCTGTTCGTCGACCGGCTCGCCTTCGGTCTGCTGGCCGCACTCCTGGTGTGGCGGACGGGCGGTCTGGAGGCCGGCATCGCTGCCCACGTGGTCAACAACATCTTCGCGTTCGTGATCGCGGGCCTGACCAGCTCGATCGCCACCCTCAAGGCGGTGCAGAGCCTCAGCTGGCTGGACGCGAGCCTCGACGTCGGCAGCTTCGCGCTCTTCGCGGTGCTCGCCTACCTCACCTTCCGGGCGCTACGGCTGCGGCACACCGTCGAGCTCGTGGCGTCGCGGCCAGGCGGTTTGGGCGGCGGCCGGTCACTACAGTAAAGTCTTTCCTCGTGCCCCGTTCGGGGCGCACCCAGGCGGCAAGGACAGCCAAGGCCGCCCGGTGGGGTATGGGGTAATTGGCAGCCCGGCTGATTCTGGTTCAGTTAGTCTAGGTTCGAGTCCTAGTACCCCAGCCACGTAGAGCTTGCGGATTCGCCGGACAGCCGGCGGGTTGGTAAGATTCTGCGGCCTGGTCAGACGTACAGGCGCTAGGGCCCCGTTGTGTAGCGGCCTAGCACGCCGCCCTCTCAAGGCGGTAGCGCGGGTTCGAATCCCGTCGGGGCTACCTCTCAGATCATCGTGCTCACGAGGACAGATGGTCAGGTCGACCATCGATCCGCCACCGACTTCGGTGGAGCAGGGCTCGTGTCCCCGGTCGGACAGGGTGGGTGATGGCCTCAGCCGAGCCGCGCCGCGAGGAGCCCGCCGTCGACGTCGAGGGTCGTGCCGTGCACGAAAGCCGCCTCGTCGCTCGCCAGGTAGCGGACAGCAAAGGCGATGTCGACGGGGCGAACCGGTCGCCCGGCGACGGTGCTGCGCGTCATCGCGGCCACGATGTCCGCCGCGTCGGCGTTGCCAGGGGTGGCTGTCACCCCGGGGGCGACCGTGTTCACTCGGACCCCGCGCGGACCGTACTCCGCCGACCAGGCCCGGGTCAGCTGTTCCAGCGCCGCCTTGGTGGCGGTGTACATCGCTCCGAAGGGGCTGCCCACGCGGGCCATCCACGAACCGATGTTGATCACCGCCCCGCCGCCCCGCTCGGCCATCGCGGGCGCGAGCGCACCGACCAGGACGTGCGGTGCCCGGACGTTGACGGCCAGCATCGTGTCGAGATCAACGTCGGCCAAGCTCTCGGTCGCGCCCACGGGGTAGACGCCGGCATTGTTGACGAGCACGTCGACGCGGCCGCCCAGCGCATCGCGGCTGTCCGCCGCGAAAGCTCGCAGGTCGGCGTAGGACGCGGTGAGATCCACCGGGACGGCCACCGCGCGGCCGCCGGTTCCGGCGATGGTGGCGACCACCGCGTCGGCCCGAGTCTGGTCGCGGCCGCTGATCACGACGGTGGCCCCGGAGGCGGCGAGGACACGGGCGACGGCCTCGCCGATGCCGCTGGTGGAGCCGGTGACGACGACGGTGCGGCCGGTGAGTCGTTGGTCGGGAGGGAGGGAGTCGAGGAGTTCGCTATTGGACTGCATGGTCCAGTCTTCTATCAGACATGGACCGATTGGTCCAGTCAACTATGCTGACGTTCGTGACCCAGCCCCGACTGACCGACCGTGGCCGCGCCACGCGGCAGCGGATCGTCGAGGCGACCGGCCATCAGATCTTGGCGGCAGGAATCGGCGGCACGAGCCTGGACGATGTGCGCGCGGCGACCCTGACCAGCAAGTCTCAGCTGTTCCACTACTTCCCCGGCGGCAAGAACGAGCTCGTCCGTGCCGTCGCCGAGTGGGAAGGCGAACAGCTGCTCGCAGCCCAGGAGCCCGAGATCCACGACCTCTCGAGCTGGGCGTCCTGGGAGAGGTGGCGGACCCGGCTGGTGGACTACTACATCGGCCTTGGCCGGTGGGCCTGCCCCATCGGGTCCCTGGCCACGGAGGCGGCCTCCGCTGACCCAGAGCTCGCGAGCATGATTGCCACTTCGTTCACCCAGTGGCGCGACCTGCTGGCGGCAGGCGTCCGTCGCATGCAGGACGTGGGCGAGATCGGTCGCGACGCCGATCCCCAACGCCTGGCCGCAGCCATCTTGTCCGCAATCCAGGGCGGTCTCGTCCTCAGCCAGCCCGAGCGGGACCCCTGGCCCCTCGAGGCGTCTCTCGACCAGGTGCTGCACCCCCTCGGCCTCGCCGCTGCCTCCTAGGTGCACGAGGGTTGGCGACACGTGGAACCGTTCCCGACGGCTACAACCCACCCTGGGGTAGACCTCGCTCAGCGCCCTCGGCGTCTGGCCGAGGCGTGCCTAGCGCCTGGTGCCTAGTGCTTCGTGCGGTCCGGGGCCAGGCGGGTCAGGAGCGTGCGCAGTCGCGCGGACTCGGCGTCGTCGAGGCCGGCGAGGAGCTGCCGTTCTGCCTCGTCGCTGGCGTGGACCGCTCGTTCGAGGGCCGTCTGCCCGGCGTCGGTCAGCTCGAGGACGTTGCGTCGCCGGTCGGCGGCGTCCGCGCGACGGGCTACCAGCCCTTTGGCCTCCAGCCCGTCGAGCAGCGCGACCATCGTGGTTCGGTCGACCCCGAGGCGTCGAGCTGTCTCCTGTTGTGACTCCGGACCTTTGCTGTCCAGGAGGAGCAGGACCCCCAGCTCGCGGCCGCTGACTCCGACCTCCGCCAGGTACTCGGCGTGCAGGTCTTCGAGGTCGAGCAGAGCGCGCTTGAGCACATAGGTCAGCCGCGCAGCCAGCCGCGGACCTACGTCCCACTCGGTTGCCATTCCCCCAGATTACGCTACGCTGATCATCAGTTGTACTGACGATCAGTTGGGAGGAGAGTCTTATGGCCAGCGTGCTCGTCACCGGCGCTACGGGTCTGGTGGGATCGCGGCTCGTGCCGCGTCTGGTCCGGGACGGCTTCGAGTGCCGCGCGCTTGTCCGCGGCGACGCGGCGCTGCCGCCAGAGGTCACCCCCGTCCGCGGCGACCTGACCGACCCCGGCACTCTGCGCACCGCGGTCGAGGGCGTCGACGCGGTGGTCCACCTGGCGGCGCTGTTTCGCACCCAGGACGAGGCCGCCATCTGGCGAGCGAACCTCGACGGCACCCGCAACCTGACCGCCGCCGTCAGGAAGCACGCGCCGAACGCCCGGCTCGTCATGAGCAGCACCGGGAACGTCTACAACGCCGACGCCACCCGCCCGGCGCTGGAGACCGACGCCTGCGCACCCACCACCGCCTACGGCGCGAGCAAGGTCGCCGCCGAGCAGCTGCTCCGCGACAGCGGCCTGACCTGGGCGGTCCTGCGGTTCCCGTTCGTCTACGGCGAAGGCGATGGTCACCTCGCCTCCCTCTCCGTGCTCGCCCCGCAGCTGGGCCTGCACCCGGCGCAGACCTACGCGGTGGCGCACCACCGCGACATCGCCGCCGCCGTACGGCTCGCGCTGAGAGGAGGAATGGACGGCCGGATCGTCAACGTCGCCTCCGATGCCCCCGCCACCATCTACGAGATGGCCCGCCTCGCCGGGCAGCCGATCGAAGGGTCGGCCGAACCGCTGGTCAACCCATGGTTCGGGCACCTCGACGGCACCATCATCCGCGACCTCGGCTTCACCCCGAGCGTGCCCACCGTCTACCACGCCGCCCGCGACGGCATCCTCTAGCCCAGTCCCGACTACCGACGTCCACGGGAGGGGACGGGACGCCGAGCCCTGTCCGGGCATCTGCCGTTAGCCAGCCCCATCGTCAGCAAACCAACAGGAGACCACATGTCCGCAGAACGCATCGCCCTGGTGACCGGGGCCAACCAGGGAGTCGGCCTCGAAGTCGCCACCAAGCTCGCCGCCAACGGCGTCACCGTCTACCTCGGCTCCCGTGACCTCGCCCGCGGCGAGACCGCCGCCGCTGGTATTCCGACGGGAGCGACCGCGATCCAGATCGACGTCACCGACCTTGCGTCGATCGCCGCCGCGGCGACGAGGATCCGCGCCGAGCACGGCCGTCTCGACCTGCTGGTCAGCAACGCGGGCATCTCCAACACCCGCACCGACCGCGCGACGCCTGAGGAGCTGGCCGCGTCGTCGACCGCGAGCATCGTCTCCCTCGACGAGGTCCGCGCGATCTGGGACGTCAACGTCTTCGGCGTGCTCGCCGTCTACCAGGCGATGCTGCCGCTCCTGCGCGAGTCGTCCGACGCCCGGATCGTCAACGTGTCGAGCGGGGTCGGCTCGCTGGCTCTGAACGCGGACCCGAGCTTCCCGTACCGCCTGGCCTATGCACCCGGCTACGCCGCGTCGAAGACCGCGGAGAACGCCATCACGCTGGCGATGATGATCGAGCTCGAGCAGACCGACATCAAGATCAACCTCGTCTCCCCGGGCTTCACCAGCACCGCGCTCAACAACTTCGCCGGCACCGAGTCGATCGAGGACGGCTCGCGCGAGGTCGTCCGCGTCGCACTCCTCGGCCCCGACGGGCCCACCAACACCTTCACGCGCTGGGAGAACACCACCATCCCGTGGTAGCGGTCGCCGCGCTGAGCCTGCAAGCCGCCGACAGTCGTTCTGCTCTCCCGAAACCAGGTGAGATGGTCAGCATCGTGACCAGCCCAGATGTGAGGAACACCGAGCCCGACCGCACCCTGCTCCGGCCCGGGGTGCGGCTGGTGATCGCCGGCACCGTAGGTCGTGAGCGGGCGCCGAGCCGGTACTACGCAGGCGTCGGCAACCGGTTCTGGGAGCTCCTCCACGGCAGCGGGCTGGTCCCCGAACGCCTCGGACCCGACGACGCCGTACGGCTGCCGGCGCTCGGGCTGGGTCTCACCGATCTCGTGATCGAACGCGTCGCGCGCGCCGGCCACGAGCCGGAGATGGTCGTCCACCGTCAGCCCTTCGACCGCGCCATCGAGGGAACGGCACCGCGAGTGGTGGCTTTCGTCAGCAAGACCGCGGCGACCTGGTACGCCCGCGGTGCCGGGGAGCGGGTACCCCGCGGCTACGGCGAGCCAGGCTGGACCGTAGCCGGGCGCCCGGCTTTCGTGCTCCCCGGCCCCTCCGGAGCGAACAACGGCATGCCGCTGCCGCTACGGATGGCGCTGTGGGCCGACCTCGCCGACTTTCTCGCGACGACGTGAACCGGCCTGGTACGGCGACGCAGGTCGTCGAGGTCGAGCACGGTCCCGTTCCGGGATGCGGCGAGGATCGCCAGCAGCGGACTCCGCTCATGCCCCCGCTGGGCCTGCTGCACGCTCCAGTTCGACGTGGACGGCGTCGGAGAGCTGGTCCGGATCGACGACAGGGTTCGCGAACTCGACGCGGAGCCGACGACCGCCGCTCTCGTCGATCACGCCGACGTCGAACCCGCAGCCGTCGATCCACTCGACCTGAGCCGACAGCACCTGCTCGGTCCGCACACCGGTGAAGGCGCAGGCTGCAGCCACGACCAGGTGGAGATGGTCGGCGTTGAGGTGCTGCTGGATCTGCACCCCGAGTGCCAGCATCCAGTCGGGCTGCGCCTGCACGTAGCCGACCACGTCGATGGGTTGGTACCCGCAGCCCGGCGTCCCCAGTTCGACCAGGTCGACCTCCAGCGCCACCACGTCCGAGAGCCCCCTGGCCGGACAGTCGAGGCACTCCCGGTGGCAGGCCCGGACACGGTCCAGCACCTCCCGCGACGTCGCTTGCGCCACCGCCCGGAACTCTCCGGTCAGGCGTACCGAGCCCAGCGTGTGGGCGTCGAGGGTGACCCACCCGCCGCCACTGTCGAGCAGACGCTCCCGCTGGTGCCCGCTCACCAGAAGGAGCAGCGAACCGCGCTGCTCGACGAAAGGCACGATCACCTCGTCATCACCGGCCGACCAGCGGACGGCGTGACACGCCACGACGGCAGTCCGGGCTCGCTGGGCTGGGCTCAGAGCGAGGAGCGGCGGCGGGACATAGACGGTCACTCGATGAGGTTAGCCTATCCTTACCTGCCTGGGAATGTGGACCGGCGAGCGGACGTCGCCGGCCGCACGCCTCCCGTGGGAGTCAGAGGCGGCCGGACGGGCTGTCGCGGGAGTCGATCTCCGGCTGCGACGGACCATCGGGCAGCAGCCCGACCCGGTCGAGTTCCTCGGCCAGACCGGCCCCGTCCGCCGCGTAGAGCCAGGGGACGTCGGACGCCTCGTCGACGGGGCGGACGCGGGTGCTGCCGCCGGCCAGAACGGCCTCGCCTGGCGTCAGCTGGCGGATGCAGACGGCGAGGACCTGGTCGGGGTGCCGGTTGAGGAACTCGCCGTAGATCATCGGGTCGTGCTGGCCGTCATCCCCGACCAGCAGCCACCGGACGTCGGGGAACTCCTCGGCCAGGCGTTCGAGATTCCCCCGCTTGTGCTCCTGGCCGCTGCGGAACCACCGGTCCGCCGTCGGTCCCCAGTCGGTCAGCAGCAGCGGGCCCGGCGGGTAGAGGTTGCGGGACAGGAAGCGGGTCAGGGTCGGAGCCACGTTCCAGGCGCCGGTGGACAGGTAGACCACCGGCACCCCGGAGAAGTGGCTGGTCAGGCGCTCGTAGAGCACCGGCATCCCCGGGGTGGTGGACCGTGCGTGCTCGTTCACCACGAAGGTGTGCCAGGCCGCGAGCAGTGGCCGGGGGAGCGCGGTCACCATCACCGTGTCGTCGATGTCGGACACCAGGCCGACGCGGGTCGTGGGGTCGACGACGAAGACCTCCGAGGTCACCGGCTCCGATCCCTCGGAGCTGAGGCTGATCTCGTGCCAGCCGGGACCGAGCTCGACGGCGAGCACCGTGTCGACGATGCCGCTGTGGTCGGCACGCACCTCATACGAGCGACCCTCCACCAGCACGGTCACCTGGGCGTCCTCGACGGGGACGCTGGTGAAGCTGCGCCAGCCGCGCGCGCCGGTCGGTTCGACGTCGGGCTGCTGGTCGCCCCGGGTCAGCAGCACCCGGCCCAGCAGCCGGATCCAGGTGGTGGAGCCGTAGCCGGTGTAGGGGATGACGGTGGCGTGGCAGCCGGCCCGACGCGCCCGCTTGGCCCGCCAGCGCAGGACCGCGAGGTCGATCCGGGCCGCCCGGTGCATGGACGACTCAGGCATCGACCCCTCCTGCTGGGCGTCGGCCGTCTCCGTCGTCATGGCGTCAACCTAACGGTTTGCGTCCGCCCGCGGTCACTCTGCGCCGCTGCGGCGCAGGACCTCGCTCAACCTCTCGGCGGCGGCGATGACGGCTGGAGCGTGCAGCCGACCGGGCTGGCGGGAGAGCCGCTCGATCGGTCCGGAGACGCTGACCGCGGCGATGACCTTGCCGGAGGGGGAGCGCACGGGTGCGGACACCGAGGCGACGCCCGGCTCGCGTTCGCCCACCGAGTGCGCCCACCCGCGACGACGGACCGCAGCAAGCGCGACGGCGGAGTAGCGGCTGCCGCGCAGGCCGCGCTGCATTCGGTCGGGCTCCTCCCAGGCCAGCAGCACCTGGGCGGCCGACCCGGCCGTCATGGTCAGCTGGGTACCGACCGGGACGCTGTCACGCAGCCCGGACATCCGTTCGGCGGTGGCCACGCAGACGCGGTAGTCGCCCTGGCGCCGGAACATCTGGGCCGACTCGCCGGTGATGTCGCGCAACCGGGCCAGCACCGGACCTGCCGTCGCGAGCAGCCGGTCCTCACCGGCGGCCGACGCGAGCTCGCCGAGCCGCGGCCCCAGGATGAAGCGGCCCTGCAGGTCGCGGCTGACCAGGCGGTGGTGCTCGAGCGCCACGGCGAGGCGGTGGGCGGTCGGCCGGGCGAGCCCGGTCGCCGCCACCAGACCGGCCAGCGTGGTCGGTCCGGTCTCGAGAGCGCCCAGCACGAGGGCGGCTTTGTCCAGCACGCCGACCCCGCTAGAGTTGTCCATGCCTTGATACTGCCGTCTCGGATGTTGAAACTCAAGTTGCTCCGGCGGCGGCGTCGGGCGCAACAGTGGGAACCGCCGTTCCGGACCGGGAGGCGGTCGACCCGGGTGCACGCAGACGAAGGAGAAGCATGGGCAGGACACTGAGCGAGAAGGTCTGGGACGCGCACGTCGTGCGCTCAGCAGAGGGAGAGCCGGACCTGCTCTACATCGACCTCCACCTCGTGCACGAGGTCACCAGTCCCCAGGCCTTCGACGGCCTCCGCCAGGCCGGTCGTCCGGTCCGACGGCCCGACCTCACCCTGGCCACCGAGGACCACAACACCCCGACGCTGAACATCGACCAGCCGATCGCCGACCCGGTGTCGCGGACGCAGGTCGACACGCTGCGCCGCAACGCCGCCGAGTTCGGCGTCCCCATCCACAGCCTCGGCTCGGCCGACCAGGGTGTCGTGCACATCATCGGCCCGTGGCTGGGCCTGACCCAGCCCGGCATGACGGTGGTCTGCGGTGACTCCCACACCTCCACCCACGGCGCGTTCGGAGCGCTGGCCTTCGGCATCGGCACCTCCGAGGTCGAGCACGTGCTGGCCACCCAGACGCTGACCCAGGCCAAGCCCAAGACGATGGCGGTCAACATCGACGGCGACCTGCCGCCCGGCGTGACCGCGAAGGACGTCGTCCTCGCGCTCATCGCCAAGGTCGGCACCGGCGGCGGCCAGGGCTACGTGGTCGAGTACCGCGGCTCGACGGTGGAGAACCTGTCGATGGAGGGCCGGCTCACCATCTGCAACATGAGCATCGAGTGGGGCGCGAAGGCCGGTATGATCGCGCCGGACGAGAAGACCTTCGCCTACCTGGAGGGCCGTCGGCACGCTCCGGTGGGCGCCGACTGGGACGCCGCCGTCGCGTACTGGTCCACGCTGCGCACCGACGACGACGCCGTCTTCGACGCCGAGGTCGACCTCGACGCCACCCAGCTCAGTCCGTTCGTCACCTGGGGCACCAATCCCGGCCAGGGCGTGCCCCTCGGCGCGGCCGTCCCCGACCCGGAGACGTTCTCCGAGGAGGCCGACCGGACCGCGGCCAGCAAGGCGCTGGAGTACATGGGTCTGCAGGCGGGCCAGCCGATGCGCCAGATCGCGGTGGACACGGTGTTCCTCGGCTCGTGCACCAACGGCCGGATCGAGGACCTGCGCGCTGCCGCGGCCGTGATCGAGGGTCGCCACGTCGCCGAGCACGTACGGATGCTGGTGGTCCCGGGCTCGGCCCGGGTCCGGCTGCAGGCCGAGGACGAGGGCCTGGACCTCATCTTCAAGGAGGCCGGCGCGGAGTGGCGGGCGGCGGGCTGCTCGATGTGCCTGGGGATGAACCCCGACCAGCTCGCTCCGGGCGAGCGGGCGGCCTCCACGTCCAACCGCAACTTCGAGGGCCGCCAGGGCAAGGGTGGCCGGACCCATCTCGTCTCGCCGCCCGTCGCCGCCGCCACCGCGGTGACCGGCACCCTGAGTGCCCCCGCCGATCTGCAGGAGGTCTGAGATGGACGCGTTCACGACCCACACCGGGACGGCGCTGCCGCTGCGCCGCAGCAACGTCGACACCGACCAGATCATCCCGGCGGTCTACCTCAAGCGGGTGA
>NZ_CAXTHT010000009.1:26706-86644 GCF_964244285.1 uncultured Friedmanniella sp. | reverse complement strand
GAGTGTCAAGGATCAAGCGGAGTAGGTCCGTCAAGGATCACCCGAAGCTGAACAGGCCCACCAACAGCTCGTGGGGGGCAACTGATCTATCAGTCGACCAATGCGGCCACGTCCAGACGAAAGATGCGATCTCGGACGGTCACGGCTTCAGGTCGACGGGGCGGAGGCGGCCTGTGCGGCTGACGACGTAGATGAACGGGCCTGGTTGATCGACCAGCGCCTCGATCTCTCGCCATCGAGTCATGAGCACCTCCAGCTGTGCCCAGGTGTTCTTCGCATCCTGGCTGGCGAGATTGACCATCTTGGCGGCGTTGTCCCGTACGGCATCGATCTCGGCCCGGTTACCCTGAATCTCCTTGTCTCGGGTGATGATGAGCCACCCCTGAGCCGCCACCGCCGGAATCCACACCGGGTCCTTGGTGGCTGGCGTAGTGACGATGCACGGTGGCCTCAGTCGCTTCTTGATCCGGGCGCCCGGATCGCCCGGGTAGGTGAAGTCAGCTCGCTCCTGGGAGACCAGCTTCGCCAGGCCGAGCACGTCCGCATCGAGATAGAAGCGGGGTGCGACCGGCTTGGGTTGACTCACGCTGCGCTGTTGACCAGCTCGTATGAGAGCGCCCAGCGCACCTCGGCGAGGCTGAGACCGAAGGTTCCGGCCAGGTCTTCTTCGTCCTCACCGGACTCTGACTGCTCGAAGAGGATGGACGTGCTGATGCCACCGATCGAGGGAGAACCGAACCGCATGTCGGGATCGATGGTGACGGGTGAGTCGCCTCGGTCGTCAGGGCGCCACTGCTGGGCAATGTCATCGACCCAGGTCACTCGGTCATAGAAGGCCTGAGCAGCCGGCAGGAGCATGTACTGACCGCTGACGGGTGCGACGAGAGCGAAGTCCGCTCCGAGGTGGGCTTCGTCCTGAGCCTCGACGACCAGCTTGCGTTCGGCGACATACGGATGCTGGTGGGCGAGAGGGTAGGGCACGTCGAAGTGGTCCCTCAGCAGCGCAATGAAGCTCCGCAGTTCCAGCATCGGAACCTGGAGGTCTTGCCGGTACTGCCGGAGAAGGCCAGCCTCGATGAACTCGGCCCACGTCACTCGGTTCGACCCGGTGGCTTCGGCTCGGATGACCGGCTTGTACGTCTTGTTGCGACGGGTGCCGCCTTCGAGCCAGTAGTGCAGCGTCGAGGGGGCAAGGCGAAGCAGCCGAGCCGCTTGGGACTCGGTGTACATCTCACGGTCGAGGACAGTCAATGCTGGCACGTTGCCAAGTCTGGCATCAGCCACAGACATATAGCTGCATCCCGCTGGGCTGTCGGACTGGCTCTGCCCGGTCGAGCGCGACCGGATGCATCAGGGGCCTGCGTCAAAGGCCCGGAGCGCCACTGCTCGCCATCTGGGCCTCCGTGAAGCTTCTCGCCAACAGACCATCCCACGAGTTCGGTCAGCCCAAGGAGGACTCGAGGTGGTGGATGGCCGCCGTCACGCCGTCCTCTGCCCGGATGAGGGTGCCGAGGTCAGCGGCGCGACGGCTCATGGCGGCGTCGGTGGTGGCGGCGAGCAGAGCGTCCCCGAGGTTCTCCGCCGTCAGCCGCTTGCGCGGGATGGGGGTCGGTCCGGTGCCGAGGCCGTGCACACGAGAGGCCCAGAACGGCTGGTCCACCGCGAACGGGACGACGACGGCCGGGACCCCGGCGCTGAAGGCGGCGCCAGTGGTGCCGGCTCCGCCGTGGTGCACGACGGCGGCCAGCTGCGGGAAGAGCCAGTCGTGCGGGGCCTCGGCGGTGACGAAGACGTCGTCGCCGCTCCGGCCGGCGAGCCCACCCCACCCGGACAGCAGCACGGCCCGGACACCGGCGCGGCGGACGGCGGCGAGGACCAGGTCACTGAGCGCCTCGGGGTCGCGGCTGGACATGCTGCCGAAGCCGACCCCGACCGCTGGCGGACCGGCGGCCAGGAAGTCGACCAGCGCGGCCGGGGGGACCCAGTCCGCGGCGGCCGGGAGCGACCAGTAGCCGGTGATGCGACGCCGCGGGCCCCACTCGGGTGGCTGGGGGACCACGTGCGGGCTGAAGCCGTAGACGGCGGTCGGGCTGTCGCTGGTGCGGACCCGGCGCCGGGGAAGGCCGAGCTCGGCCCGGATCCCGCGGTTGGCGGCGCCGAACATGGCCTGCAGGGCCAGAGCGGTGACCCGGTGGCTCAGCCTGCGGCCCGGTCCACCGAGCCAGCCGGGAACCTGGGGCAGCAGCGGGCCAGGAAAGGCCGCGGTGGGTGGGCCGAGCGGTTGCAGGTGCGCCTCGACGTAGGGGACGCCCAGCTTCTCGGCGACGGGGCGTCCGGTGAGGGAGCCGCCGATGCCGGCCATCACGAGGTCGACGCCGTCGGCCGCGGCCAGCACCTCGGATGTGGTCGTGCCGATGGTTTCCTGCATCTGCCGGCGCATCAGCCGGTTGCGCTCGCGGGCGCCGAGCTCGGCGGCACCGCCCAGCTCGCGCACCGAGGCCTCGGTGTCACCCGTGGTGGCGGTCAGGTGGACGCCGTGGCCGGTGACGAGCTCGCGGAAGCCGGCCGTGGTGATCATGATGACCTCGTGTCCGGCAGTCTGCAGGCCCAGAGCCAGGGCGACGTAGGGCTGGACACCACCGCGGGTGTCGAAGGCGACGAGAGCGATCTTCATGGAGGTCTCTCCTTGACGGGTGGACGGGTGGACGGGTGGACGGGTGGACGGATGGCCGGGTGGCCGGGGAGAGAAGGCATGGCAGAGCAGCCGTCTGGTGAGCTGAAGACGGATGAGGAGGAGGGACCCGAGGGCGGTGCCCAACTGAGTCAGGGGGCGGTGAAGGCCGGCTCCACGACAGACAGGGCGCGTTCGAGGTGGGGGCGGACTGGCCCCGAGCGGCCTTCCTGAGTCCAGCTGCCCAGCGCGATCCGCACCGCGGTGAAGCAGCAGCCGACCATCAGGGGAGCCCGCACCCGGGCGTCGGGCGCGTCACCGAGACGGGTCACCAGCGCTCCCGAGATGCGGGCTTCGAACCGCGCAAAGGTGGCCAGCTGACGACCGGCGAGGCCGGGGTTGTGCTCCTGGAGCTGGAGGAAGCCGAGGAAGGCCTCGTCCTCCACGGCGCGGTCGAGGTCGTCGGCGAACAGCTCCGTCAGGTCCGGCCACGCGAGCTCTGGAGGCCCCTGGCGCAGCGCCTCCAGCTGCGGGTCGCCCAGCTGGAACAGCGGTAGGAGTGCCGACTCCTCCTTCGACTCGAAGTAGTTGAAGAAGGTCCGAGTCGAGACTCCTGCTCGTTCGGCGATGGCCTCCACGGACACGGACGCCAGACCGTACTCCAGACCCAGCTCGAGTACCGCACGGCGCAGTGATGCGCGGGTGAGCCTCTTGCGGCGGTCCCGCCCGTGCTCGCGTGCCGCGACCTCCGGAGTCATCTCCAAACCATTGCAGTGAATGCAAGTTGCGTCAAGTGCAAGCCGAACGAGAGGCAAAACGAGCCGTCGCGAGGGTGTCCGGCGGTGCGATGATCAGACTGACCTCCGAGTCGCCCGCTCGAGGTATCAGGCCGCGCCGGCTCCGCTCTTCCCACCAGACGAGGCCGCTGGCCGAGGAGGAGACGACGATGTCCGTAGCTGTTGAGCGACCGGTCGAGCAGCCGGATCCGTTCGTGGAGAAGTCGTTCCAGAACCCCGCGCTCGAGTGCGACATCGTCATGAAGGGCGGCATCACGAGCGGGGTGATCTACCCGCTGGCGGTCTGCGAGCTGGCGCAGACCTATCGGCTGCGTTCGGTCGGCGGGGCGTCCGCCGGGGCGATCGCCGCGGCCGCGGCCGCCGCCGCCGAGGTGGGACGCTCGGCGGCCGGACGGCAGGTTCCGGTCTCGGCAGCCGCGGCAGCCGCGGCAGCCGTCGGAGCCAAGCCGCAGCTGCCGCCCGGCTTCCTCGGCCTGGCGGAGTTCCCCACGTTGCTCTCGGCGCTGCAGGCCGACGGCCGGTCCCTGCTGTTCCACCTGTTCCGGCCCCAGCCCACGAGCCGGCGGCTCTTCGCGTTCCTCACGGCCGGGTTGGACGAGGTCTCCCGGCTGCGCGGCAACCCGGGGGCCGGGGCGATCGTGGGCGCCGTCCGGCGGTTGCTGACCGGGCTGCTGTCCCGGTCGAAGCTGCGGGCCGTGCTGGGTGTCCTGCCCGGCCTGGTCATCGCGGCCGTGGGGGTGGTCGGGATGGTCGACACCTGGGGCTGGCCCTCGCTGGTCCCGTCGGCGCTGCTGGTGGTGCTGGGGCTGGCGGTCGCCCTGGTCGGGCTGTTCGTCGGCGCCCTCACCGCGGTGCTGAGCGACCTCCGCCAGCTGCCGGCCGTGGGGTTCGGCATCTCGTCCGGGCGCGGCGGCAACGACAGCGACCTGGCGCTGACGCCGTGGTTGTACGAGCGGTTGCAGGAGCTCGCCGGCCGGCCGACGGACCAGCCCCTGACCTTCGGCGACCTCCGGGCCGACGACGTCGAGCTGAAGGTGATGACCACCAACCTCAGCCGGGCGCAACCGCTGGCGATGCCCTGGAACGACGAGACCTACTTCTTCGACCCCGACGAGTTCCGGCACCTCTTCGGCCTCACCGTCACCGAGGCCATGGTGGACAACCCACCGCCGCTGCCCACCGACCCGGCGGAGCGCCGCGAGCGCGAGCTGCTGCTCGCCGCTGCGCTACCCAAACGGCCCTTCCCGCTCGCCGACCAGCTGCCGGTCATCGTGGCCGCCCGGATGAGTCTGAGCTTTCCGCTGCTGATCGCGGCCGTCCCGCTCTACACCGTCGACCCGACCACGGCGGCGAACCTGGCCTACCGCACGGCCGCGGCCGCGTGGCTGACCGAGTACCCCGTGGGCACGGTCGAGAGGCACCCGAAGCCCTTGACCGCGAAGCCCGAGTTCGACCGCAACTGGTTCTCCGACGGTGGCCTGACGGCGAACCTGCCGGTGCAGTTCTTCGACTCACCGCTGCCCACCCGGCCCACCTTTGCCATCGATCTCGCCTCCTTCGCCCCGGGCCAGCGGCGGCAGGCGGACGAGTGTGAGAACAGCTATCTGCCCACGCTCAACCAGGTGGTGGGCGACTACCGACGGACGGCCCACTGGGAGGACCAGGGGGCGCTGTCGCAGCTGCTGTCGTTCGGGATGTCGTTGGTGCAGACGGCGCGCGGCTGGGTGGACGAGGCGTCGCTCGTGCTGCCCGGGTTCCGTGACCGCGTGGTGACGGTCTACCAGGACGGCAGCGCGGGTGAGGGCGGGCTGAACCTGGCGATGCCGCCGGCGGTCGTCGAGCGGCTGAGCTACCGCGGTCGGTGCGCGGCGCAGAAGCTCGTGACGCGGTTCGGTCCCGAGGGCGGCGGCTGGGAGAACCACCGCTGGATCCGCCTGCGCACGGCCACGGCCGGCCTGAGCGACTGGCTTGCGGCCTTCGAGCACGGGTACGAGGGGTCCTCCCCCTTCTACGACAAGACGTTGGCCTCGCCGGACGAGCAGCCCTCGTACCCGGTCTCGGACGGGCGGCTGGCCGCAGCCCGGACCCGGGTGGCCGAGCTGCGCGAGGAGATCGCGATCTGGGCGGAGGCGCCCGCGGACGCCTTCACCGACAGCAGACCCCGGCCTGCGCCGGCGCTGCGACTGACTCCGCCGGCCCTGTGAGCCGGCCGGTCTCGAGGGTCCGGGCTCCGGGCTCGGTCAACACCGAGGTCCGAGCAGCACAAGCCCCATCGCCGGAATGGGCGACGAGGCTGCGGTGGACGAGGGTGAGTGAGAGGCGAGAGAATGCTCGGGGGTTCATCCCCTCGCCCCTCGCGGATGACGCTACGCCCTGAGAAACCCCTGAGTACAGCATTCGTCATGTCCAGTTCTGGACATGTCCGCTTCAGGACACCGGGATGCGAATGCTGGATCGACCGTAAGTTCGGTTGTAACGTCAAGCGAGGAGTTGGGACGATCGGGGGATCGCACTCCAGCCAGGAAGGGCAGAGCCGGCCCTGATCCGCCGGCTCTGCCCGCCCCGCTCGTCGTGGTCGAGCCGCTCAGCCGAGTCACCTGACGAACCGCTCGTGCGCGAGCCGCCCCTCACGAACCGGACGCGGCGAGCAGGGCGAAGGACACGAGCCAGTGGGTGGACATGAAGTCCCCGGTGACGATCTCGCGCTCGACGACCTCGACCTGGGCCGTGGTGGCGGTCGCGACCCGCTGCTGTTCGGGAGCGGCCAGGTGGGGGGCGAGCCGCCGCAGCTGCCAGGCGCGCGACAGTCCGAGGCCGAAGAGGTGGACGAGCTGGCCGTCCGTCCGGTCCCGTACCTCGGGAACCTCCAGCAACCGGTCGCCCGCCTGCCCCAGGCCGGGGAGGAACGCGGGCAGCCAGTCGGCGAGCTCGGCCGGGGTCAGCACCCGGCTCATCAGGTCCGCCTCGCAGAGGGCGGGTGAGAGGAAGTCGTTGCCGCTGGGCTCCCAGTGAGCCGGGTAGTCGCGGTCCGCGGCGAACCAGCGCCGCGCGTGCTCAGCGACTGCCGCGACCACGTCGGCGCGGCCCATCCGGCCGAACGCCTCGTGCGCCAGCGCCGCCGCGAAGGCGGTGTTGCTGTGCACGCCGTGGCGGACGGGATAGGCCAGCCGCGGCAGCCAGTCCAGCAGCAGGTCGGCCACCGCGTCGGCGACCGGTTCGAGCGCGGCGCTCCAGGCGGGGGCACGGTGGTGCGGGCAGTCCTGGGTGGCGGCGGCCAGCGTCGCCGCCCAGGCCCAGCCGTACGGCCGCTCGTAGGAGGGCCGCGCCCGCAGGTACGCCGCCTCGACCTGCCCGTGCCCGGGGGTCAGCCGGTCGTCGAGGACGGCCGCGAGCCGGGCCGCGAGGTCGTCGCTCAGCCCGTCGGGGGCGAGGGTGAGCAGCCGGACCGCCGACCACTGCATATGGGCCGAGGAGTGCCAGTCGAAGCTCCCGTGGAACGCGGGGTGCAACCGGACGGGATCGGCGTCGGTGTCCTCGGCACGGAGCGTGACGTGCGCCGCGCCGTAGGGGTAGGTCGTGCCCAGCACCCGCAGCACGGTCTCGGCCCAACGCGGGGCCCGAGTCGTGCGCCAGTCGGACCTCGGCGGAGTCGTCACCGGGACCTCACTCATCGGGGGAACGCGAAGAGGTAGAGGATCGCCACGTTGCCGACCCACAACGGGATGGCGGTGGGGATCTGGGCCTTGATCGGGCCGTAGGTGTCCTTCAGCTCGAGCAGGGCGGCCGGCACCAGGTTGAAGTTGGCGGCCATCGGCGTCACCAGCGTGCCGCAGAATCCGGCCAGCATGCCGAGCGCGAAGACGACGGCTGGCGTCCCGTCGTACTGCTGCACCAGGACCGGCCACCCGACTGCGGCCGTCATGACGGGAAAGGCCGCGAACGCGTTGCCCATGATGATCGTGAACAGCGCCATCCCGAGGCAGTAGATGATCACCGCGAGCAGCAGGATTCCCTTGGGCAGCACGGCGTTGGTGATCCGCTGGACCGCGGTACCGACGCCGGACGCGGTGAACAGCAGGCCCAGCGTGGCCAGGAACTGGGGCAGGATCGCGGCCCAGCCGATGTGGCCGAGCAGCCGGTCACCTTCCCGCAGCGGGGTGATCGGGCTTGGGACCCGGAGCAGGACCAGGCTGACCGCAAAGGCGACCAGGGCGGCGACGCCGAGCCCGATGATCGTGGCCGAGCCGGTCTGCAGCAGGGGTTGGCCGCCGGTGTTGATCTTGCTCAGCACCGCCCCGAAGATCACTGCGACCAGAGGGATCACGAGGGCGGGGATGAAGAGCCGGTTCCTGAAGTGGTCCGCCAGCTGCTTGCGCTCGACGGGTGTGGTCGTCTGGTCACTGCCGCGGCCCGGAAAGCCGACGGCGGCCAGGACGGCGAGCGCGAGCACGGCCACCCCCTCGACCCACGCGGGCCCGGTCTTGGCCACCACGAAGGTGCCGTAGCCGAAGGTGAAGGCGAGCAGGCCCCAGAAGACGGCGCTGCCGACCCTCTTCGGAGCGCCCCGGTCGGTCAGCCGCAGCACCGCGACGATCGCGAAGAACAACCCCACCAGCCAGTAGAACCACTCGACCTTGATCATCGGTCGCCCCCGCTCATCGAAGCGGCTCCTCGAGGTCGGCGGCAGGCAGCCGGGCGAGGGTGCGGTCGAGCCGCAGCATCCGGAAGCCGTGGATCGCCAGGGCGCAGACGGCGCTGGGGATGGCCCAGACCGCGATCTGCAGGGCGTCGAGCTTGAGCCCGTACGTCGCGTCGACGAAGCCGGTGATCAGCAGGATCGAGCCGACGGCCACGAAGATGTCCTCCCCGAAGAACAGCCCGACGGTGTCCGCGGACGCCGCGTAGGAGCGCACCTTCTCCCGCGTCGGGTCCGAGAGCTGGCCGTGCACCCGCTCGGCCGCCGCCTCGGCCATGGGGGCGACCACCGGCCGGACGGCCTGCGCCGGTCCGCCGATGGCGGTCAGGCCGAGGGCCGCAGTCACCTGTCGGATCAGCAGGTAGACCGCCAGCAGCCGGCCGGCGGTCAGCCCGCGCAGCTTCTCGATCAGCCGACGGGCCTGGTCCTGCAGCCCGTAGCGTTCGATCAGGCCGATCACCGGCAGCACGACGATGAACACCGTGACCGAGCGCGAGCCGGCGAACCCGGTCCCGAAGGCGTTGATGATCTCCAGCGGGGACAGGCCGGAGATGAGTCCGGCGGCGATTCCGGAGACGGTGACGACCAGCATCGAGTTGATCTTGAGGGCGAACCCCACGACCACGATGGCGACGGCGAGCAGCACCCACATGGGGTCAGCCTCGCAGTCGCCCCGAGGCGTCCCGCTTCGCCCCTGGCCCATGGGGTGCGGAGCGTAGGGGAAGCCCCTGCCCTCGACCCCGTCGAGGCTGGCCGACACCCGATGGACTGTGCCCCTTCCGAGCCGGACGTGCGGGCGCGATCTGGCCACCCTCGGCGCGCGACTGGCCGCGCCTTGCGGGGTCAGGGCAGGTAGCCGACGGGAGCGTTCCGCTGGAGGTGGGCGGTGGCTTCGCCGATCCGGTCGACCCCGGCCCCGGCCAGGTGCAGCTCTGAGAGCTGGTGCAGCACGACCGCGCCGTCGAAGCCGCAACCGGCCAGCTCGGCCAGGAACAGGCGGTAGTCGAGCAGCCCGCATCCCGCGGCCCGCCCGCCGGCGTCGCCGTCGTGGTCGAGGTCCTTGGCGTGGGCCAGGACGATGTCGGGCCCGAGCAGGGCGAAGGCGTCCCTCAGGTGCTCGGCCTGCCGTTCCAGATCGCCGCGGTGGAAGAGGTTGGCGGGGTCCATCACCACCCCGAGCGCGGGGCTGCCCAGCTGGTCGATCAGAGCCCGGGCTCGGGCGGCGGTGTCGATCACGTTGTTGTGTTCGGGCTCGAAGGCCAGCCGGACGCCGGCCCGCTCGGCGACCGGGACGGCCACCCGCAGCTGAGCGGCCAGGTCGTCCCAGGCGGTCGCGGTCCGGCTGTCCGGATGGTGCTCCCACATGATGTCGGCCCGGGTGCCGGAGCACAGCGTGACCACGTCTGTCCCCAGCGCCGGAGCGAGCTCGATCAGGCGCAGCAGGTGCTGGAGGTTCCGCCGGCGCCGCTCCGGGTCGGGGTGGGCCATGTTGTAGGTGCCGTCCACCGCCGCGACCCGGAGGCCCCGCTCGTCGAGGGCGGCCCGGCTCCCCTCCACGAGCTGCGGGGTCAGCGCGTCGCCGAGCACGTCGAGCCCCCGCAGCAGCGCGTCGGTGACGCGGACTCCCGGGACGGCCGAGCCGAGCTGCAGCTGGACGGTTCGGAAGCCGTGGTCGACGACCGCGTCCAGCACCTGGCCGAGGGATCCGCTGAACTCCGTGGTCATCACCCCGAGCTCGGCCACCGGGCTCCTCCCTGCTCGCGCCTGCGGTGACGACCGACCGGTCGCAGCCGAGGGTCAAGATACTCCGAGGCGCGGACGGCGACCTCGGTCGAGGCTCGTGCTCTCGGGGCCGCGTCTAAGGTCGTGGACATGGACAGGTGGAACCCTTCGGGCAAGGTCGTCATCGTCACCGGCGCATCGTCGGGCATCGGTGAGGCGACGGCGCGGGCACTGCACGAGGCGGGGGCGCTGCCGGTGCTCGCCGCGCGACGGGGGGACCGGCTGCAGCAGCTGAGCGCCGACCTCGATGGCGCGCTCGCCGTACCCACTGATGTGACCGACGCCGGCCAGCGTGCGGCGCTGGTCGAGGCGGCGCTGGCCCGGCACGGCCAGGTCGACGGTCTGGTCAACAACGCCGGCGTCAGCCTGCAGGGTCCGCTCGACCAGGTGGAGCTCGAGGAGTTCCGTCGGGTGCTCGACCTCAACGTCGTCAGCCTGGTGGGGATGACCCAGGCCGCGCTGCCGGCGCTGCAGGCCAGCGGCGCCGGCCGGATCGTCAACATCAGCTCGGGCACGACCACGATGGTGGCGCCCGGAGTCGGCGCCTACGCCTCCACCAAGTCGGCGGTGAACATGATCAGCGCGGTCTCCCGCCGCGAGCTCCAGGACACCGGCGTCGCGGTGTCGCTCCTGCTGCCCTCGATCACCGCGACGGAGTTCGCCGGCGGGGCGTTCCGTGACGGTCGCACACCGCGGCCCGGGATGGTGGCCCACAGCGCCGGCTACGTCGGCCGGATCGTGCTGCGGATGCTGGTCACGGGCGAGGAGCGGATCGACATCCCGCACGGCCTGGAGCAGCCCGAGCTGACCGAGACCCCCGCCTGACGCAGAGCCGGAGCAGTCACAGCTAACGCACAGGTCGACCAAGGTCCAGCACAAGTCCGGACGGGCATGATCGATCTCGGCCGAGGCTCCTCGGCGGAACGACCTAGGGGACGCCTTGACCACACCACTGACCTCGCGGGCGGTCGGCGCGGCACTACCGCTGCCCGCCGTCGACGACCGTCGCGCCCGGCTGGACGCGGCGGTGCGGCTGGCGGGCCTGCTCGGGCTCTGGGGCAGTCTGC
The DNA here is from genome assembly GCF_964244285.1 of uncultured Friedmanniella sp. Lineage (NCBI taxonomy): Bacteria > Bacillati > Actinomycetota > Actinomycetes > Propionibacteriales > Nocardioidaceae > Friedmanniella > uncultured Friedmanniella sp. Next base: position 75,631 of record NZ_CAXTHT010000009.1, on the reverse strand, counting down.
TGCTGGTCACCTACTGGTGGGACGTCGACGGCGGCATCGGTGACCTCGCCGGCTGGGCGTCCGGCCTCATGTCGGTCGGTCGGCTGTCGGGCCTGCTGGCCTCGGTGCTGATGCTGGTCCAGGTGCTGATGATGGCCCGGCTCCCGTTCCTCGAGCACGCCTTCGGCGCCGACCGGCTCGCTCAGCTGCACCGCATCGTCGGCTTCACCTCCTTCGACCTCCTCCTGCTGCACCTCGTGACGATCATCTGGGGCTACGCGGAGGGTCGGCTGTCGGCCACCCCGGCCACCGCCTGGCACCTCGTCAAGGACTACGGCGGCGTCCTGCTCTCGGTCGCCGGCTTCGTCTGCCTGGTGATGGTGGTGTTCACGAGCATCCGCGCCGCTCGGCGCAAGCTGCGGTACGAGTCATGGCACCTGATCCACCTCTACGGCTACCTCGGTGCGGGTCTCGCGTTGCCGCACCAGCTGTGGGCGGGCCAGGAGTTCCTGCTCTCACCGGCCCGCACGGTCTTCTGGTGGACACTCTGGATCGCCACGGCGGTGGCGGTCGTGGTCTGGCGGGTCGGCCTGCCGGTGCTGCGGACGCTGCGTCACCGGCTGCGGGTCACCGCTGTGGTTCCCGAGGGTGACGGCGTGGTCTCGGTCTGGCTGGGCGGTCGGTCGCTCGACCGGCTGCCGGTCGAAGCCGGACAATTCGTCCACCTGCGGTTCCTCGCGGGAACGGGCTGGTCCCGCGGAAACCCGTACTCGCTCTCGGCGGCGCCTGACGGCCACTCGCTGCGGATCACGGCCAAGGCGGTCGGCGACGGCAGCGCCCGGCTGGTGGCCCTGGCGCCCGGCACCCGCGTCGTCGTCGAAGGCCCCTACGGCCGGCTGAGCCCGCGCGCCCGGTCGCGTCGCCGCGTCGCCCTGATCGGCGCCGGCGTGGGGATCACGCCGCTCCGGGCCCTGGCCGAGGGCCTGGAGTACGCACCGGGTGAGGCTGTGCTGCTGCACCGCTACGCCGGCCAGCCGCTTTTCGCCGACGAGTTCTCCCGGCTGGCCGCCGACCGTGGGCTGCAGGTGGTCCCGCTGCCGGGACGGCGCCGCGACCCCGGGTCCTGGCTGGGCGACCGGGTGCCGGCCGAGGTGAGCGACGCGGCCGCCCTGCGCTTCTGGGTGCCCGACCTGGCGGATCGCGACGTCTTCGTCTGCGGCCCGGACGCCTGGGCGATGACCGTCCAGCGCCTGGCCGAGGAGGCTGGGACGCCGCGGGACCACATCCACGTGGAGAGCTTCGGCAGCGGCGCGACCGCGCCGTCCCCGGTGGGCGTGGTGGCGCGATGAGGCGGATCGTGCTCTGGTTCGCCAGCACGGTGACGGTGGTGGTGCTGCTCTTCGGCTACCACACCTCGACCAACGACACCTCCGACGCCCAGACCGTCGCCAGCTCGGGCAGCACGGCCGGCGGCACTGCGCTGACGACCAAGACCACCCTCGGCTCAGTGGCCCAGACCCGGTGGGGTCCCGTCCAGGTCCAGATCACCACCAGCGGACACACGATCACCGAGGTCACCGTGGTGCAGCAGCCGGACGGCAACCAGCGCGATGTCGAGATCAACGAGCAGGCCCTGCCCACCCTGATCTCGGAGACCAAGGACGCCTCCAGCGCCGACATCGACATGGTCAGCGGAGCCACGGTCACCAGCCAGGGCTACCTGGAGTCGCTGCAGGCCGCACTCGACAGCGCCGGCTTCTGATGAGCCAGGTGGCCGACCGGGTGGCGCGGTTCGTCGTGCAGACGATGGGCATGCCCGTCAGCCTGGCCCTGCGCGGACGGCACGCCGCGACCGCCGAGGGGCGGCAGGCGTGGGACCGCGTGGTGGCCGAGCTGGCTGAGGTCGACCGGGTGTTCAGCACCTACCGGTCCGACTCGTGGGTCAGCCGGCTCGGTCGCGGTGACGTCTCCCTGGACGCGTGCCCGCCCGAGGTGGCCGAGGTGCTCGCCCTGGGTGACCAGGCGGAGCGAGAGTCCGACGGCGCCTTCGCGGTCCGGCGACCGGACGCAGACGGCCGTCTCGCGCTGGACCCTACGGGTGTGGTCAAGGGGTGGGCGGTGGAGCGCGCCGCGACGCAGCTCGACCAGCTGCCCGACACCGACTACTCGCTCTCGGCCGGCGGGGACCTGACCTGCCGGCTCCGCACCGTCGACGGCGCCCCGTGGCGGGTCGGGATCGAGAACCCGCTCGACCCGGACCGGCTCGTCGCCGTGGTCCCGGTGACCAACGGTGCCGTCGCCACCTCGGGCACCAGCCGGCGCGGTGGTCACCTCGTCGACGCGCGCACCGGCCGGGCCCCGACCGGCGTCGCCTCGGTCACCGTGCTGGCACCCTCGCTGACCTGGGCCGACATCGACGCCACCGCCGCGTACGCGCACGGCCTGGACGCCGCCCGCTGGCTGGGTACCCGTACCGGGCGGCGTGGCCTGGTGGTCTGGGCGGACGGCACCACGACGCTGGTGGAGGCCGCCGCCTCCTGACCGGCGGGACGTCGCCGCGGGCTCCGGCAGCGCGGCCAGCGCGCCGGGTCAGCCACCGCCGGTGCTGCTCACATGCCGACGATGACCAGCTCGGTGCGGGCTGCTGTCCGGTGATCTCCGGGGCGGGGCGAGGATGGACCCCGGGTGAACCCGCTCGCCCACGAACCACCACGACAATGAGGGCTCGCATCATGAAGATCGGCGTCATCGGCACCGGACAGTTCGCCCGGAGCTTCCTCGCCCTGTGGCAGCTGCACCCCGACGTCGAGGAGGTGTACGTCACCGACCTCGTACCCGAGCGCGCGGCCGAGCACGTGGAGCGGCACCAGCTCGCAGGCAGCTTCGCCTCCGTCGAGGAGCTGCTGGCCTCCGACGTCGACTCGGTCGCGGTGATGACCCAGCGCTGGAGCCACGGTCCGCTCGTCCTGCAGGCCCTCGACGCCGGTAAGAACGTGTACTCCGCGGTCCCGATGGCGATCAGCGTCGAGGAGATCGAGGCGATCGTGCGGCAGGTCGAGCAGACCGGCCTGATCTACATGATGGGGGAGACCAGCTACTACAACCCCGCTGTGGTCTGGGCCCGCAGCCAGATCGCCGACGGTGCCTTCGGCCGGGTCTTCTACTCCGAGGGCGACTACCTCCACGACATGGAGAACGGCTTCTACGCCGCTTACCAGTACAGCGGCGGCGAGGACTGGAAGCCCACGGCCAGCTACCCGCCGATGCTGTACCCGACCCACGCGATCGGTGGGGTGCTCGGGGCGCTGCCGACCTTTGCGACCTCCGTCAGCTGCATCGGCATCCCCGACGACCGCGGGGACGGCGTCTTCGATCGGGAGGTCTCCCGGTGGGGCAACGACTTCTCCAACATGACCGCGCTGTTCGAGCTCGCCGACGGCAGCGCCCTGCGCACCAACGAGTTCCGCCGGCTCGGCTACTGGAAGGGGCACGAGTCTCGGTTCCGCTTCTACGGCACCGAGCAGGTCTTCGAGCAGTCCGGTCACGGGGCTACGTTGAGCGTGAAGACCGCGGGCGAGGACTACGCCAAGGGCGAGACCCGCGACGTCAGCGCTCTCTTCGTGACCCACGGCGGGCAGCTCCCCGAGGACTTCGGGGATGTCGACCCGGCCCTGATGCAGAGCTTCGCCTCCGGCACCGCACCGGTCCAGGACCGCTCGCGGCTGCCGAAGGAGTTCGAAGGCGCCCACAACGGGCACGAGGGCAGCCACCACTTCCTCGCCGACGACTTCGTCCGCGCCGTCACCACTGGGACCCCACCCCCCGTCAGCGCCTGGAAGGCCGCTCGCTTCACGCTGCCCGGTGTGGTGGCTTGGGAATCGGCGCGTCAAGGCGGCGCTCGCCTGCCCGTTCCCGACTTCGGCGACGGCGCGGTCAACCCGGCCTGGTGAGCGCTCCGAGGTCGGAAGGGACACCGTTCGACAGGCTCAGGGTCGAGGGACCGTCATTGACAGGGTGAAACCTGTAATGACAGGATGCTAGCCCGGCGCAGGCACCCCAGGAGCGATGTGGCTACCTCGACCCCCGTCCGTCTCGGACCGATCGGCACCGGCTGGAGGTCGGAGTTCGTCGCCCGGCTCGCCCGCCAGGTGCCGGCGGCGTCTGAGCGCAACCCGCTGGCCGAGGCCGGTGCGGACCACCCGATCTCTCTGGCCGTCGGTGGGTCGATCGCCGGCGGGCAGCCGGTGACCATGTCGGTCGAGGGTAGGTCGACCGGGGCGGTGGCCCGGTGACCTGGGTCGAGGGCGCCGTCGTCGTGGTCACCGGAGCCGCGGGCGGAGTGGGCCAGGCCACCGCCGGATGGCTCGCCGAGCGGGGCGCCACGGTCTTCTCCCTGGACCGGCGCCGACCGGACGCACCCGTCGGCACCTTCGTGCCCGTCGACGTGCTCGAGCCCTCCGCGGTCGAGGAGGCGGTGCAGCAGGTGGTGGCGGCGTCCGGCCGGATCGACGGGCTCGTCGCCGCGGCCGGGTTGTCGGAAGAGCCGACGCCGGCGGAGCAGATGAGCCTGGAGGTCTGGTCGCGGACCCTCGGGGTCAACCTGACCGGGGTCTTCCTGACCTGCCAGGCCGTGGGCCGGGTGATGCTCGAGCAGGGCGCCGGTCGGATCGTCACGGTCGCGTCCATGTCGGGCGGGCACGTCGTCAACGTGCCCCAGCAGCAGGTGGCCTACAACACCTCCAAGGGCGGTCTCGTCGCGATGACCAAGTCGCTGGCGTACGAGTGGGCGCCCCGCGGGGTCAGGGTGAACGCCCTCTCTCCGGGCTACGTGGACACGCCGCTGCTGGGCAGCAAGCACGACCTGCACGAGCTCTGGAAGGCCGCGACCCCGGTCCGCCGGTTCGCCGAGCCTGACGAGGTCGCCGCGGCGGCCGCCTGGCTGCTCGGGGACGAGGCCGCGTTCTGCGTGGGCGCCGAGCTGTTGATGGACGGCGGCTACTCCCTCGCCTGAGGGAGGACGCCACCTACGGAGGAGCCCGATGAGCACGATGCGCGCGGTGGTCTACGACCGTCCGGGGCAGTTCTCCGTCCGGGAGCTGCCGGTACCCGAGCCCGGGCCGGGTGAGGTCCGGCTGCGGGTGCTGGTCGCAGGGGTCTGCGGCACGGACCTGCACCTGCACGCGGGCGAGTTCGGCCCGACCTACCCGTTGACGCCCGGCCATGAGTTCGTCGGCGAGGTGGTGGCCCTGGGTGAGGGGGTCGGTCCCGGCCTGCTCGGCCACCGCGTCGTCGTCGACAACACCGCCTCCTGCGGCCGTTGCGTGGAGTGCCGGCGGGCGCGTCCGGCGTACTGCCGCCACCTGGTGGCCCAAGGGGTGAACGCCCCGGGAGGCTTCGCCGAGCAGGTGGTCACCGACGCCGACCGCTGCTTTCTCGTGGACGACCTCGAGCCGGAGGTCGCCGTCCTCTCCGAGCCCGTGGCCTGCGTGGTGCACGGGCTCGACATGCTCGACCTGTCGCCCGGCTCGGACGTGCTGCTGTTCGGCGCCGGCCCGACCGGGCTGATCCTCACCTCGCTGCTGGCCCGCTCCGGAGCCGGCCGGCTCGTCGTGGCCGCACCCACCCCGGCGAAGCTCGAGCTGGCCCGGGCGCGGGGCGCGGACGAGACCGTCCAGCTGGACCGCGCCGACCCGGCCGCAGCCGAGGCCCGGTTGCGTGAGCTGGCCCCGGACGGCTTCGACGTGGTGATCGACGCGACGGGTGCACCGGCCGTGCTCGCCCCCACCCTCGGGCTCACGCGGACCGGCGGCACCGTCTTCGTCTACGGCATGACGCCGGAGGCGACGCAGTGGCCCGTCTCGCCCTACGACATCTTTCGGCGGGAGCTGACGGTGAAAGGCTCCTTCGCCCAGCAGTTCTCCTTCGACCGGGCGCTCAGCGCGCTGCGGACCGGCCGGGTCAGTTCTGAGGGCCTGATCACCCGCCGGTTCGGGCTGGAGCAGTACGCCGACGCGCTCGCGGCCGTGGCCGACAGCAGCGTGGTGAAGGTGGTGCTGGTCCCCTGAGCTCAGTGGGTGAACAGAGGCCGGGTAGTCGCGGTCGTCGTCTACCCCAATCCTGCGTCGTTCAGGTCAAGACCCGCATCAGCGGCTCGACGAGTGGGTCGGCGTGGCGCTGCAGCACGACCTCGAAGCGGCTGCGGTCGCCGCGGTGGTAGGCGACGAAGACCTCCACCGGCCGTGGCGCCCCGTCGGAGGCGTTCCCGTAGGAGGTGCTGCGCAGCACCAGGACGGGCGCGCCGGGCGGGATGGCGAGGGCGCTGGCCAGGTCGTCGGAGGCCACCGCCGCCTCGACCCCACGCCGCCCGTGGGTGAGGACGACGCCGTAGCGGTGCTCGAGCAGGGCGTAGAGCGACTGGTCGGCCAGGTCGGCGGTGAGCAGCCCGGGCGCCAGGTCGGCGGGCAGGTAGGTGGTGGCCAGCACCCATGGCTCGTCGTCGACGAGGCGCAGCCGTTCCAGCACCACCACCGGCGCGCCGGGCGGCAGTCCCAGCTGGGCCGCGATCTGTTCGTCGGCGGGCACCTGCTCGAGCCGGCGCACCTCGCTCCGCAGGTGGGAGCCGCGGGCCGCCACGTCCTCGTACAGACCGGTGAGGGACTGGACGAGGTGCTCGGGCGTCTTCTCCGGCGCGACGAAGGTGCCCCGGCCCTTGACCCGCTCGATCACGCCCTCGGTCTCGAGCTCGGCGAGGGCCTGCCGGACGACCGTCCGGGACACGTCGTAGGCGGCGCAGAGGTCGTGGTCGCCGGGCAGCCGGTCGCCCGGGGCCAGCTGGCGCTCACGCAGGTCGGCCAGCAGGATCTGCTTGAGCTGGTGGTAGAAGGGCAACGGCGACGAGCGGTCGATCGCTGCAGACATGGCCTGAGCGTAATCGTTGACGTCCTGTACGTACAGGACTACCTTTTGCGGGTGCCGAGCCCCCAGACGTCGACGTCGGTCGTGCTGGCCACCAGCCGGTCGTTCTCCTCGGGCGACCTCGACCTGACCGGCGAGCTGGCCGAGGCCGGCTGTCGGGTGGTCACCGGACCCTCGGGTCACGACCTGGAGACCCTGCGGCCGTTGCTGGCCGAGGCCCGGGCCTGGGTCGCCGGCACCGGACCGGTCACGGCCGAGCACCTGGACGCCGCTCCACAGCTGGAGATCGTGGCCCGCTACGGGGTGGGGACGGACGCCGTCGACCTGACCGCGGCCGGCGCGCGCGGGATCCTGGTCACCAACACCCCGGGTGCCAACACCGGTGCGGTCGCCGACCACACCGTCGCCCTGCTGCTGGCGGCTCTCCGCGACGTCGCCCCCGGCGACCGGGGCGTCCGGGCGGGCCGCTGGACGGTGCAGCGCACCCGCGAGCTGGGCAGCCTCACCGTGGGGATCGTGGGCCTCGGCCGGATCGGTCGTGCGGTCGCCGCCCGGCTGGCCGGCTTCGGCTGCCAGCTGCTCGGGCACGATCCCTGGGTGGACGAGGACCAGGCGATCGCGCTGGGGATCACGCCCGTGGGCCTCGACGAGCTGGTGGGTCGCAGCGACCTGCTCACGCTGCACGCGCCGGGTGAGGACGTGCTGGTCGACGCTCGTCTGCTGGACGTGGTGCGGCCCGGCGCGGTCCTGGTCAACACCGCGCGTGCCGGTCTGGTCGACGAGGACGCGGTCGCGGCGGCCCTGCGCAGCGGCCGACTCCGGACCTACGCCACGGACGTGCTGGCCACCGAGGCCGGCGCGACGTCGCCGCTGCTCGCCGAGGACCTGGCGGACCGGACCCTGTTCACCCCGCACGCCGGAGCCCAGACCGTCCAGGCGGTCGACGCGATGGGCCGCGGGGCGGTCGACGCCGTCCTCGCCCAACTGCGCGGCGAACGACCCGCCAACCTCATACCGACTCCTGGAGGAGCCGCGTGAGCAGCACCGACCCGCTCGCCGACCTCCGGCGCGCCACGGTGGTCGCGGTGCTGCGGGCCCCGTCCGCGGCAGCCGCGCTCGGCGCGACCGAGGCCCTGCTGGCCGGCGGCGTCCGGGGGATCGAGATCACCTACAGCACACCGGACGCGGCCGAGGTCATCGCGGAGCTCCGCCGGCGGCACGGCAACGAGGTCTACCTGGGTGCCGGCACGGTGCTCACGTCCGCGCACGCGAGGGAGTCGGTCGACGCCGGTGCCCAGTTCCTGGTCAGCCCCGGCACCCGGCCCGAGCTCGCGGCGGCGATGCTCGGCACCGGAGTGACCGTGCTGTCCGGCGCGCTGACCCCCAGCGAGGTGATGGTCGCGGTCGACGCCGGCGTGCACGTGGTCAAGCTGTTCCCCGCCTCGCTCGGCGGTCCGGCGTTCCTGCGCTCGCTGCGTGGCCCGTTCCCCGACGTCCCCTTCGTCCCCACCGGCGGCGTGAACGCCGACAACCTGGCCGAGTGGCTGGCCGCGGGAGCGGTCGCGGTCGGCGCCGGCAGCGAGCTCTGCTCGTCCGCGGCCATGGCTGCCGGGGACTGGGAGACGATCACCGCGACGGCCCGGCAGTTCTCCGCGGCGGTCCGGGCAGCTCGGGGGCCTGCGGCATGACGCCAGGCGCGGACTCCGTGATGGGCTTCGTCGGGGTGAGGACCGCCGGCTCGTCGATACGACGGGTGTTCCCCGAGTGGGCCGACGCTCTCGGGCTGCCCACCCGGACCCTGGTGGGGCACGACCTGCCGCTGGACTCCCCGCCGGCGGCGTACCGGGCCGTGGTCGAGATGATCCGCGACGACCCCCGGCACTGGGGCGCCCTGGTCACCACGCACAAGGTGGCCGTCCACGCCGCCGCGGCTGATCTCTTCGACGAGCTCGACGAGCTGGCCACCACGTTCGGCGAGATCTCCTGCATCGCGAAGCGTGACGACCGGCTGGTCGGCAGCGCCAAGGACCCCGTCACCGCCCGGCTGGCCCTGGAGGAGTTCGTGGCCCCCGACCACTTCGGCCGGACGGGCGGGGCCGCGCTCGTCCTCGGCTCGGGCGGGGCCGGGACGGCGCTCAGCCACCAGCTGGGGGGTCGCGCCGACGCACCGGCCGTGATCGTCTGCACCGCACTCGACCGGGCCGCTCTCGACCACGCCCGTGCCGTGCACGAGCGGGCCGGGCTGCCCCCGGGTCGGTTTCGCTACGAGCTCACCGCCGGTCCGGACGACGCCGACCGGCTGCTGGCCGCGCTGCCGCCGGGAAGCCTGGTGGTCAACGCCACCGGGATGGGCAAGGACCGCCGGGGCTCACCGCTCTCCGAGGCGGCGGTGTTCCCGGAGCAGGGCGTGGTCTGGGAGTTCAACTACCGCGGCTCCCTGGAGTTCTGGCACCAGGCGCTCGCCCAGCAGGAGTCCCGCAGCCTGAGTGTCGTGGACGGGTGGCGCTACTTCGTGCACGGCTGGACGCAGGCGGTGGCCGAGGTGTTCGACGTGGCGATGCCGGCGGCCACGGTGGATGAGCTCGGCCGGATTGCCGCCCGGTTCCGGTGACCACGACCTGATGCCCGGCCCCGTCCGCACCGTCCTCGGCGACCTCGACCCGTCCGACCTGGGCCACACGAACTACCACGAGCACCTCTTCCAGGTCAGCCCGCTGCTGCCCGGCGAGGAGCTCGACGACGAGGACGCGAGCCGGGCCGAGGCGGCCTCGCTGGCCGGGTCGGGCTTCACGGCGGTGGTGGACGCCACCCCCACCGGGCTGGGCCGGCGCTCCGCCGCGCTGGCCCGGATCAGCGCCGCCACCGGGCTGCGCGTCGTCGCCACCACCGGAGCGCACCGGGAGCCGCACTACGGGAGCGGGCACTGGCTGCTCGACCTGACCGAGGTCCAGCTGGCCGAGCGCTTTCGCCGCGACGTCGTCGAGGGCATGCCGGAGTCGGACGGTCCGGCGTCCGGGCCTCCGGCTCGCAGCCCCGAGGGTGGGCCGGTCCGGGCCGGGGTGGTCAAGGCCGGCATCGGCCACTGGAGCATCAGCGCGTTCGAGCGACGGGTCCTGGCGGCCGTCGCGGCTACCTGGCACCAGACGTCCGCGGCCGTCATGGTGCACCTCGAGCACGGCAGCGCGGCCTTCGAGGTGCTCGAGCTGCTGGCCGGGCACGGCGTGCCCGCCTCGGCCGTGGCCCTGGCCCACGTGGACCGGCTGCCGGACCCGGGCCTGCACGCCGAGCTGGCGGACCTCGGCTGCTACCTCGGCTACGACGGGTGGGCCCGTACCCAGCGTTGGCCCGACAGCGTGCTGCTGGAATGCCTGCTGCGGGCCGCCGGGGACGGGGCGGCGACGCGGATTCTGCTGGGCGGGGACGTCGCGCGCCGGAGCCGGTACCGCGCGTACGGCGGCCTGCCCGGCCTGGCCTACCTGGGCGAGCGGGTCCTGCCGCGGCTGGCGCGCGACGCGTCCCCCGAGCTGGTCGAGGCGCTCCTGGTCACCAACCCCGCCCGGTGGCTCGCCGGGGACGACGCGCACGAGGGAGGACGACGATGACGGCACCACCGGTACCCCCGGTCGCGCTGACCCTGCGGCCCGAGGTGGGGCGGCTGGGCGGCAGCAACGGCCGCTACGAGAGGTTCCTGGCCGACCTGGAGGGGCTGTACCGCGACGCCGACGCGTACCGGCGGGCGCTGGCCGCCGACGACGGCCGTCCCGTCTACTGGGTCGAGAGCAGCCAGACCGAGGACGGTCCGGGCGGGTTGATCACCGGCATCAGCGTCCTCGAACCCGGCACGGTGGGGGAGGAGTACGCGATGACGCGTGGCCACCTGCACGCGATCGCCGACCGCTCCGAGCTGTACGTCGGGCTGGCCGGCCGAGGCGTGATGATCTTGGACGACCTGGGCGGAAACAGCCAGGTGGTGGAGATCAACCCGGGCCAGGCCGTCTACGTCCCCGGCGGCTGGGTGCACCGCAGCGCCAACGTCGGTACCGAGCGCCTCTCCACCTTGTTCTGCTACGCCGCCGACGCCGGCCAGGACTACGCGATCATCGAACGGGCGGGCGGGATGGCTTCCCTGGTGGTGAGGGACGGCGACGGCTGGGCCGTCCAACCCAACCACGATCATCTCGGCTACACGGTCCTCCCGGCATGATCATCTCCCACGACCTCGGCACCACGGGGGACAAGGCCACGCTGGTCAGCCTCGAGGGGAAGCTGCTGGCCGCCGTCACCTGTCCCTACGCGACGGACTTCGGGCCGCGCGGCAAGGCCGAGCAGGACGCGGAGGCGTGGTGGACCGCCGTCTGCGCCGCCACCCGCAGCCTGCTCGAGCAGTCCGCCACCGACGCCGGTGAGGTCGAGGTCGTCTCGTTCTCCGGCCAGATGATGGGGGCTGTGCTGCTCGACGGGGCCGGCAGCCCCGTCCGGCCCGCGATCATCTGGGCCGACACGCGGTCCGTGGCCGAGACGGCGACGCTGGTGGAGCGGGTCGGGATGGAGCGCGGCTACGCGATCACCGGGCACCGGCTCAATCCCACCTACTCGTTGAGCAAGATCGTGTGGGTCCGCGAACACGAGCCGGAGGCGTTCTCCCGGGCGCAGCGGGTGCTGTTGGCCAAGGACTTCGTGGCCTACCGGCTGACCGGCGTGCTGGCCACCGACCCGTCCGACGCGTCCAGCACCAACGCCTACGACCAGGCGGCGGGGGACTGGTCGGCCGAGCTGCTGGAGGCTGCGGCCCTGCCCCGGTCGCTGTTCCCGGACGTGGTGGCCTCGACCGCGGTGATCGGCACCGTCACCGCGGAGGCGGCGGGCGCCTCCGGTCTCCGGGCCGGCACCCCGGTGGTGATGGGCGGCGGCGACGGCCCGATGGGCGCCCTCGGCGCGGGCATCATCGCCCCCGAGTCGGGGGCGTACGCCTACCTGGGCTCGTCCTCCTGGGTCTCGGTCGCCGCCGACGCCCCGCTGCACGACCCGCAGATGCGCAGCATGACCTTCAACCACGTCGTCCCCGGACGCTACGTGCCGACGGCGACGATGCAGGCGGGTGGGGCCTCGCTGGAGTGGGTGGTGGAGACGCTGGCGCCCGGGCAGGGGGACCGGTACCGTCGGCTGCTCGCCGAGGCGGCCGACGTCCAGGCCAGCGAGGACGGGCTCTACTTCCTGCCGCACCTGCTCGGCGAACGCTCGCCCTACTGGAACCCGGCGGCCCGGGCCGTCTTCGCCGGGCTGGGCCGCCACCACGGGCCGGCGCACCTCACCCGCGCGGTGCTGGAGGGGGTGGCGTTCAACCTCTACACCGGCCTGCTGGCCTTCGTGCAGAACGGGATCGCCATCACGGCGGTCGACGCGATCGGCGGGGCGGCCAACTCAGCGCTGCTGCTGCAGATCTTCGCCGACGTCTGGGGCGTTCCGGTCACCCGGCGGGACTTGGTGGACGAGGCCACCGCCGTCGGCGCGGCGATCGTGGGTGGCGTGGGGGTCGGCATCTTCGAGGACTTCGCGGTGGCCGGCCGCTTCTCCTCCGAGCTGACCACCCAGCATCCCGACCTGGCCCGGCACGAGCGCTACGGGCCCGAGCACGCTCTCTTCCTCGAGGCCTACCGGCGGCTGGAACCCTGGTTCGACAGGCTCTGACCGGCCGGCCCCTGAAAAACTCAGTCCAGTTGGGCTCGTGGCCTGGGCCGCCCGCGTGGGCGGGATGGTGTCAGCGAACTGGCCTGAGTTTCTCAGGGCGACGAAGGCACGACCCTCGGCCACCCACTCCTCGTGCAGCACCAGGTCGAGCGCGGCGGCGACCCGGGCCAGGGCGGCGGCGCCGACCCGGGACCAGGGCATCGGGGCCGAGGCGGCGTCGGGGCTTTGCAGGACGACCTGGGCGACCTCGTCCCGGTCGGGGTCGGGGTCGACCTCGCAGATCACGAGCCCGCCCGGCCCCACCAGGTCGCGACAGCGCTGCAGCAGGGCCGACACGTCACCGCCGATGCCCAGGTTGCCGTCCATCAGCAGCGCCGTGCCCCACCGGCCCTCGGCCGGCATCGGCTCGCTGACCAGGCGACGCAGCGCCGGGACACCGCGGGTCCGGGTGGCTTCGACGGCCCCCTGCGACATGTCGACGCCCAGCGCCGAGCGACCCGAGCGGGTCAGGGCCTGGACCATCCGGCCGGGACCGCAGCCCAGATCGATCACGGGCGCCTCGCACCGGGAGACCACCATCTCGTCCACCCGGTCGGCTTCGGCCGACCAGCGGCCCACGTCCAGCACCAGCGCCGACTCCTCCGAGCCTGTGGTGGCGCTGGTGACCCGCGCCGCACCCGCGTACACCGTGTCGAACAGCCGGTCGCAGCTCTGCTCGGCTTCGGCCCCCACCAGTGCGGCCCAGCGGCGGGAGAACCGCAGGTCGGGGTAGCGGGTGGCCACCGCCTCCGCGTCCTCGGGCAGGTCGACGTCCCGCTTCGGCGGCAGCAGCCGGACCTGCAGTCCGAGGTCGAACAGTCGGGCCAGCTGGGCCGAGCCGGTGCGGTCGGTGGACATCGGCACCCCCTCGAAGACCCCGGACGCCGCGCCCCGACGCAGCCCGATCGCCCAGTACCCGCCGTCCTCGGCCAGTCCGAGCAGGGCGTCGGCGCCGCCCCAGTCGACCTCGAGCTCGCGGCTGTGCAGCTGTGGGGTGTCCATCCCCACCAGCAGCGCCCGCTCGGCCGGCCCGGCCCAGACCGCGGTGAAGGCGGCGTCCAGCCGGTCGGCCAGGCCGCCCTCGGCCTGGGGGACGACCTGGAAGCCGTCGGCCCAGCCGGTCGGGTCGCCGTCGAAGGCCAGCACCCGACGGCCGACGTCGGCGCCGCGGACCACGTCGAGGGTGTCGCGCAGCGCGGCTGCGGCCAGCTGGGCGGCTTCGTCGGGGGAGAAGCGGGCCTGCAGCCGGGTCTTCGCCCGCCCGGGACGCGGTTCCTTGGCCAGCACCACCACGGTGTCGGCACGATCGCCGGGCGTCACCGCGCCAGCACCGCACTCATGTCCCGCACGGCCCTCCAGGCCCCCAGCGGCGTGCCCGTCACCTTGGAGCGGCCGCGGCGGGGGAGGTAGTCGACCTCCTGGCCCAGGACCCGCCAGCCGGCGTCGGCGGCGCGGACCACCGTCTCGACGGGGTAGCCGGAGCGGCGGTCCTCCAGGCCCAGAGCCAGCAGCGGCAGCCGGAGCGCGGCTCGCATCGGGCCGACATCGCGGAGGTCCACCCCCGTCCGTCGTCGGACCCGACGGGCGACCTCGACGTTGGCCAGCCGCAGCGACCACGGCTGGGCGTCGCGGCTGACCAGCCGTCGGGCGCCCACGACCAGGTCCGCCGTCCCGGCGCGCAGGGGAGCCAGCAGCGTCGGGAGCTGCTGCGGGTCGAGGCTGGCGTCGGCGTCCATCACCGCCACGAGCGGCGCCGTGGCCGCCAGCAGCCCGGCGTGGCAGGCGGCCCCGTACCCCCGCTGGCTCGCCCGGACCACGGTGGCGCCCAGTCGGGTCGCGATCTCCGGCGAGCCGTCGCGAGACCCGTTGTCCACCACCAGTGCGCGGTAGCCCTCCGGCAGCCGGCCCAGCACCCACGGCAGCGCCTCGGCCTCGTCCAGGCAGGGCAGCACCACGTCGCACGGCGCTCCGGCCAGGTCCTCGCTCACCCGTCGACCGTAACCAGCGCGAGCCGGCGAGGGCGCGGGGGTCGCTTTCGGTTCGCTTACGGCTGGTGCCCGGCCCGGTCCGGCCGTCCTAGAGTGCAGGCGTGGCTGCCCGGATCCTGGTCGTGGAGGACGACCACGTGATCGCCGAGGTGCTGCTGGCCTACCTGCGCCGGGCAGGCCACGACGTGGAGTGGTGTGCCGACGGCAGCGAGGCGGCGCTCGCGTGGCCGCGGGCGCGGCCGGACCTGGTGGTGCTGGACCTGATGCTGCCCGGCCTCTCCGGCCTGGAGCTGTTGCGCCGGCACCGGCGCGACGGCGGTAGCGCGCCGGTGATCGTCCTCTCCGCGGCCGGTGAGGAAGAGGACCGGCTGGTCGGCTTCGAGACCGGCGCCGACGACTACGTGGTCAAGCCGTTCTCGCCGCGGGAGATGGTGCTCCGGGTCGAGGCGCTGCTCCGGCGCAGCGAACGGCTGGCCACGACGGACCCGCTGCCGTCGGTCCACCTCGGCCGGCTGACCCTGGATCTCGCCGCCCGGGAGCTGTGGGACGGCACCCGGCTCGTGCCGCTGACCATGCGCGAGCTCGACCTGGTCGCCTTCCTGGCCCAGCACCGCGGCCAGACCTTCAGCAAGACCGAGCTGCTGCGCCGGGTCTGGGGCTGGGACTTCGGCGACACGTCCACGGTGACGGTCCACGTCCGGCGGCTGCGGGAGAAGATCGAGCGCGACCCTTCCTCACCCGACCTGGTGCGGACGGTCGGGCGAGCCGGCTACCGGATGGCCCGGGTCGATGAGCTCGGGACGGACGAGCCGGGGGCTGGAGATGGGTGACCTGGTCGTCATCGTCGGCCTGAGCCTGGCCAGCTGCCTGGCCGTCGGACTCGTCGGCGCGGCGCTGCTGCACACGGGGCGGCGCCGCTCGACCCGCTTCCTGCTGATGGTCGCCACCCTGCTGCCGGTGCTGGCGGTGGTCACCGCCGCGCTGGTGAACGTCGGCTACATGTTCCTCTCCCCGCACGACGCGGGCGTGATCCTGATCGGGCTGGCCACCTCGTTGATCCTCGCCGTCGGCGGCGCCTGGTGGGTGACGCGGCGGATCACGGCGGCGTCGCGGGCGGTCGGGCGGGGTCTCAGCCAGCTGGTGGCCGACAGTGCGGCGAAGGGTCGGGTCGCGACCGCGGCGCCGGCCGCGAACCCGTCGCGTGAGGACGCCGGTCCGCACGAGCTGACCCAGCTGATCGAGGAGCTGGCCGAGACCCGCCAGACCCTCGCCGTCTCGCGGGCCCGCGAGCGTGCCGCCGAGGACGCGCGTCGCGAGCTGGTCGCGTTCATGTCCCACGACCTGAGGACGCCGCTGTCGGGGCTGCGGGCGCTGGCCGAGGCGCTCGAGGACGGGATGATCGCCGACGTCCCGCGGGCGCTGTCCCACCTGCGGACGACGGTCGGGCGGATGTCGGGCCTGGTCGACGACCTGTTCGCGTTGTCCCGCGTCCAGGGCGCCCAGCCCGCGCGGGCGGCCGCGTTGGTGTCGCTGACCGAGCTGCTCGCCGACGTGGCCTCCGAGCTGGCGCCGACCGCCGCGGCCGCGGCGGTCCGGCTCGAGGTCGACCTACCCGCTGAGGACCGGCTGGCCGTGCTGGGGTCCTCCGACGACCTGGCCCGGGCGCTGGCCAACCTGGTGGCCAACGCCGTCCGGCACACCGAGCCCGGCCTTGTCGTCCGGCTGGAGGCAGCCCGCTCGGTGGACGGCCACGTCCAGGTGGCCGTGGTCGACGGCTGCGGCGGCATCCCCGCCGCCCACCTCGGCCGGGTCTTCGACACCGGCTGGCGCGGGACGCCGTCCCGCAGCGGCGACGACGGCGGCGCGGGCCTGGGGCTGGCCATCACCCGCAGCGTGGTGGAGTCCCACGCCGGCTCGATCAGGGTCCGCAACGTCGACGGCGGCTGCCGCTTCGAGGTGCAGCTGCCCCCACCCGACGCCCCGGACGCCGACCGTCAGGGCGGGCGTGCCGTTCGCGATCGGTAAGCGTCCAGGCGCAGACGCCGGAGCGCGATCTCCCTAGGGTCAGACCTGTGAGTCTCCTCGGCACGCTCCTCCGGCTGCGTGGACCGCGTCCGGACGACTTCGGCTCGCCGGTCCACGACACCGCCGTCGTGGCGCGGATCGGACGCTGGCTCGGGATCGCCATCGCGATCTGCTTCGTGACCGGACTGATCAGCCACAACGCCCAGAGCGCGACCGGCATCGGGCTGGTGCCCTGGCCGAGCTGGGGCTACCGGCTGACCCAGGGCCTGCACGTGGCCAGCGGCATCGCCGCGATCCCGCTGCTGCTGGGCAAGGTGTTCGCGGCCTACCCGCGGCTCTTCGTCCGCCCGGTGCTGCCCAGGCCCAGCCTGGACGGGCTGCCGGTGATGCTCGAACGGGCCTCGATCGGCGTCCTGGTGGGCGCGGCCTTCTTCGAGCTGTCCACCGGACTGTTGAACATCAACCAGTGGTACGTCTTCGGCTTTCTCTTCGTGCCCGTCCACTACGCCTTGGCCTGGGTGATGGCCGGAGCGCTGCTGGTGCACGTGGCGGTCAAGCTGCCCATCATCCGGCGCCACCTCACCCGGGCCGGACAGGCCGAGGCATCCCTGCTCCCGGAGCCGGTCTCCCCGATCCCTGAGCCTGTCGACGGGCCCGTCTTCACCCTTCGACGAGCTCGGGGAGCAGAGGTGGAGCGCCGGACCTTCGTGCGCGGCGTCCTCACCGTCAGCGGGGTGCTCGGCCTGCTCACCGTGGGCCAGTCGTTCACCCCGCTGAGCCGGCTGGCGCTGCTGGCGCCGCGGCAGCCAGGCCAGGCCAACCGGCAGGGGGTGCCGATCAACAAGACCGCGGCGATGGCCAAGGTCACCAGCCTCGTCGCCGACGCCGACACCACCTGGACGCTCACCCTGACCGGACCCACCGGGGCGGTCCGGACGCTCACGCTGGCCGACCTCCTCGCCCTGCCGGCCACCACCGTCCGGCTGCCCATCGCCTGCGTCGAGGGCTGGAGCGTGATGGCCAGCTGGACGGGTGTCCGGGTCCGCGACCTGCTGGCCCTGGTCGGCGGCGCCGGCGGCTGGGCGGCCCGGGTGACCTCGCTGGAGCAGGGCTCGAGCTACAGCGTCTCGACCCTGCCGCCGGCCTTCGCCGACCACGAGGACACCCTGCTGGCCACCCGGCTCAACGGTGAGGTGCTCGAGGTCGACCACGGCTACCCGGCCCGGATCATCGCGCCGAACCGACCGGGGGTGCTGCAGACCAAGTGGGTGCAGCGGATCGACGGGCTGCTGCCGTGACCGCCGAACCGTCCGTCCCCGCCTCGGACGGCGTCCCGCTATCGCTGCGGCTGCTGCTCGGCACGCTCGGGGTGCTCGCAGGGCTGTACGGGGTGTACGCCCTGGTCAGCCGCTACCCGCTCGGCCAGCTGTGGCCGGTGGCGCGCTGGTTCGTGCTCGGGATCGTGCTGCACGACGCCGTGCTCGCCCCGCTCGAGGTGGTCCTCGGCTGGTTGGCGCTGCGGCACGCCGCGCCCCGGACCCGTGCGGTGGGCCGGGCCGCCCTGATCGGCGGCTTCTGCGTGCTGCTGATCACCGGGGCGCTCGTCGGAGCGCGGGGGGTGCGGCAGAACTCCACGGTCCTCGCGGCCGACCCGCTGGTCGGTCTGGTCGTGGGACTGGTGGCTCTGGCCCTCGCGGTCGGTGTCCTGTTGGTGCTGGGCCGCCGGGTTCCGAGGCGTCGAGCCACCTGACCCCGGGATCCGGGGAACCCCGGTCAGCGGGCGGCCGGGACCTGGCTCTGCGTGGGGTGCTCGGCGACTGCCGCCCGGAGCTGCTCGAGGTTCGACTTCAGGGCGCGGGTCTGTACCGTCCCGAGGCTGGTCACGGCCTGCTCCTCGAGGGCGGCCACGAGCGTGTCGGCCCGCTTGAGCAGCGTCGTGCCCTGGTCGGTGAGGCGCAGCTCGAGGAGGTTCGGGTGCCGCTCGTGAGGACGACGCTCCAGCAGCTGGCGCGCGAGCAGCTTGGCGACGAGACCGGTGACGTTCTGCGGGGTGACGCCGAGCAGCCGTGCCAGTTCCGACCCGATGATGCCGGGGTGGGCGCGCACGTTCATCATCAGCGCGTAGTGCGAGGGCAGCAGCTCGACCTCCGCCAGGAGCTCGGCCTTGCGGCCTTCAACGGCGGCGAAGCACCGCTGCAGCTGGTAGATCAGCCGGTCGGCGGTCGCCCAGTCGGGTCCAGCCACGAAGTCTCCTATCAACCGCTTGATACATTGTAAGTGCCGAAGTACGGTAGTCACCCCAGCGCAACCGGCACCGGTCCGAGGAGGAGAACGATGAGGCTTGACGGCGTCATGATCTGGGTCCAGGACGTGCCGGCGACGGTGGCATTTTACGAGCGGGCCTTCGGGCTCACCGTGCAGATGATGGACGACACCCAGCAGTTCGCGATGATGAGCACCGGTGAGACGACTCTGCAGTTCGCCGACGAGCGAGCGGCGGTGGCCACCGGGGTGTCGGTCCGCGCGAACCGCAGCTCGGAGCAGGCGGCGGCTTCGCAGCTGGCGTTCGTGGCCGACGACGTGGCCGCTGCCTATGAGCGGGCGGTGGCCGCCGGGGCCGTCGCCGAGGTGCCACTCGTGGAGAAGCCCTGGGGGCAGACGCTGGGCTACCTCCGCGACCTCAACGGCTGTCTGGTCGAGCTGTCCAGTCCGTCGGCCTGGTAACCCCCGGGGTGATGCACCTGGGACCGAGGGGGCCCTTCGTGTGCTGCTCGGGAACCTCATGTCAGGCTCGTGGTGGAGTTCTGGCGCAGACGAGGGATGGGGCACGCACATGAAGGTGGTCGTCACCGGGGGCAACGGCCGGGCCGGGCGTTGGGTCGTGCGTGACCTGGCAGCGGCCGGGCACGACGTCGTCAACGTCGACCTCACGGCCCGTCCCGACCTGGAGCTGCCGGGAGAGTTCTGCCGGGCCGACCTGACCAGTGCGGGCCAGGTCTACGACGTCCTCGCCCAGATCCGCCCCGACGGGATCGCCCACCTCGCAGCCAACCCGTCGCCCACCGGTCAGGCCCGGATCGACGTCTTCGGGAACAACGTGGTCAGCGCCCACAACGTGCTGCAGGCCGCGGGTGACCTGGGGGTCGGCCGGGTCGTCTACGCCTCCAGCGAGATGGCGACCGGACTGCTGACCGACGGGGTCGTGCCGGACCGGATCCCCTTCGACGAGAGCGAGCGCCGCCCCTCGCCCAACGCGTACGCGCTCAGCAAGTACCTCAGCGAGGTGATCGTCGACTCCCTCGTCCTCGCCCACCCCGGCACCGCCTGGGTGGGGCTGCGGATCAACAACGTCATCGACCCGGACGGCTACGAACGGTTCCGGGCCGAGTGGGACGACCTGTAGATGAGCAGCTCGAACTTCTGGAGCTACATCGACGCCCGCGACGTCGGCACCGCCTACCGTGCCGCCCTCGAGGGTTCGAGCACCGGTCATGAGGTGTGCCTGATCGCGGCCGCCGACACCCGGGCCCAGCGCGGCCTCCGCGAGCTGATGGCGCGGTATTACGACGGCTACGACCGGTTCGACGCCGACCACGACGACTCCCGGTCCGCCTTCGACTGCGCCAGGATGCAGGCGCTGTTCGGGTGGACGCCCAGCTACTCGTGGCGGGACGCGCTCAGCCCTCGCTGAGGGGACGGACCGCGGCGAAGGCCGTGCGGCTGGCCGCGACGAGGACCCCGGCGACGACCAGGACGGGCAGGCCCAGCAGGAACGGGGCGTGCAGCCCGAGGTGGCTCGCGACGACGCCACCGAGCCCCGCCCCGAGGAGCGAGCCCGCGGTGATGATGACGCGGTTGACGCTGATCACCCGTCCCAGCAGGGCCGAGGGCACGGCGCGCTGGATGATCGTGCGCGCCTGCACCGTCCAGATCGCGAAGGCCATGCTGCTGGTGCCGAGGACGGCGGTCGTGGCGACCACGGAGCTGGTGGTGCCCAGGGCCAGCTGCCCGAGGGCAGCGAGGACCAGGCAGATCAAGGTGGTGCTCTTGGCCCCGACCCTCCGGGTGAGCGTGGCGGCGAGGATCCCGCCACCCAGGCCTCCGACGGCGCCGACGGCGAGCAGGATCCCGTACCAGGCCGAGCTCAGGTGGAGGACCTCCTCGAGGTAGAGCACGAGCAGCGTGAACCACGCGCTGTCGGTCATGGCCAGGGCGGCGCTGGTCGCGGGCACCGGCCAGAAGCTGCGGTGCTGACGCAGCCAGTGCAGGCCCACCCGGATCTGGGACTGCTGACGGGTGGGCCGCGGTCCGGTCGCGGCGCTCGTCAGGGTGGCGGGGATGCTGACGACCAGGGCGACCGCGATGGCCAGCGTGCCGCCGTTGACCGCGAAGGGCAGGACGAGGGCCACGCCGAACAGGTAGCCGCCCAGCGGCGGTCCGACGAACTCGTTGCCGGCGATCTCGGCGACGACCAGCCGCCCGTTGGCCCGGTCCAGCTGGTCGAGGGCCACCAGCGACGGCACGAAGGTGCTGGCGGCCGTGTTGCGGACGACGTCGGTGGCCCCGGACACGAAGACCACGGCGAGCAGGATGCCCATCGTCGTCCCGCCGCCGGCGATCAGGCCGACCAGCCCGAGCAGGACGACGAGGCGGACGGCGTCGGCGGCGACCACGATCCGTCGGCGGTCGAACCGGTCGGCCAGCGAGCCCGCCGGCAGTCCCAGGAGGAGACCGGGGAGCTGGGTGGCGACGGCCACCGCGGCGATGAGTACCGGGTCGCGGGTCAGGGTCACCGCGAGCAGCGGGAACGCCGCCGCCCGGATGCCGTCCCCCAGGTTCGACAGCAGCGTGGCCGACCACAACCGCCGGTACGAGGCGCCGAGCGTCAACGTGGTCATCCACCCGCTCCTCTCTGAGTTAGCACTCTGCCATAGAGAGTGCTAACCCGTCAGCGGTTCGGGCTACCAGCCGGTGTAGAGCAGGTGGTTGACGGCCAGGGCCCACCCGGCCGCACCGACGAGGGCCCAGGTCGCGGCCCGGCCACGCAGCAGCGCCAGCCCGGCGTAGGCGGCCACCCCGAAGCTGAGCCAGATCCGTTCGGTCTCGGCCTTCGAGAGGGCGGAGGCGTCCGCGCCCGCCGCGGCCGCGACGCCGGCCAGCGCGAGGACCGCCACCACCCGGTCCTGGCTCCAGGGCGGGCGTCGTCCCCCCGTCAGCACGGCGACCGCGCGGACCGCACCCACGGCGAGCAGGGGCGAGCTCGCCACCAGCCAGGCGGCCGGGTTGGCGTAGACGAAGTAGGAGAACGGCCGCTGGGAGGCGATGCCCTGGTAGTAGCGGACGCGCAGCACTGACAGCCCCGTGAACCAGTTGAAGCCGAGCGCCAGGTGGGCGACGGCGACGGCGGCCGCACCCCCGGCGGCGACCAGCCAGGGCGTGAGCACGGCGCGCCAGCCGTGCCGGCGGACGGTCAGCCCGAACGCGGCCAGCACCACCAGACCGAACAGGACCAGGCCGTAGCTGAGGAACACCGCGGCTCCCAGCAGCACCCCGCCGGCCAGCGCGACGGTGAACCGGCGGCGGGCTGCGCCGAGGCAGACCAGCGACAGCCCGCTGGCCGCGACCCCGGCGAACAGGCCGTCCGCGGACACCCCCATCCAGACCGCCCCGGGGAACAGCGCTGCGAAGGGGATGAGCCGTCGTGCCCCGTCCGGAGCGCCGAGCTCGCGCAGGGTCACCGGCATCGCCACCGCGGCCGTCGAGGCCACCAGGATGCAGGTCGCCCCCGCCCAGAAGCCGCCACCGAGGCCGACCCGGTCCAGCGTCCAGAAGACCAGCGTGGCGAGTGGCGGGTGCCCGGCCACGTGGGTGGTCCAGACCTGGTCGCCCGTGACTCCGTCGCCGAAGGCGATGTAGTGGGTGAACGTCCGCAGGAAGGTCGCCGGGTCGTGGATCCGCGGGAGGTCGTGCAGGTACTCGTTGGGGTCGAGCAGGATCGCCGTCCAGCCGCGGCGGAAGCCGTCGACCAGGGCCAGCGAGCACAGCCAGGACAGGGCGAGCAGCCAGCCGCTGAGCAGCAGCCGACGCCACGGCAGCCGGGCGGCCGCCCGTTGCAGCCGGACCCCGACGAGGACGCAGAGCAGCGCCAGCGATGTGCCGGCCCCGACGTGCGGGTGCCAGGCGGCGAGCAGCGGCGGCGTGGGCAGCACGATCGGCTCGCCCCGGTCCAGGAGCACCCGACCGACCACGGCCGCGACGGCGATCAGGGCCAGCGCCCCGGCCAGGGCCAGCGGGTCGCCGTGGCGCCACGTCTGGCCCGGGTCGTCCGACAGCGTGGCCACCTCCCTATCCTCGTCCACGTGAGCCGTCGATGAGGGTGCTGGTGACCGGCGGGGCGGGCTTCATCGGACGGCACGTGGTCGCGAAGCTGGCCGAGCAGGGTGACGAGCCGGTGGTCTTCGACGTGGCCGCGGACGTCCGCGACGACGTCATCGACCAAGCCCGGGTGGCCGCCGCGCTCGAGGGGGCCGACGGGCTGGTGCACCTGGCCGCCAAGGTCGGGCTGGGCCAGGACATCGACGACATCGACGACTACGTCCGGCAGAACGACCTGGGGACGGCCGTGGTGCTGCGGGCTGCGGCGGCTGCCCGGATGCCGCGGGTGGTGTTCGCGTCCTCGATGGTGGTCTACGGCGAGGGCGCGTACGCCTGCCCGCAGCATGGGCCCATCTCACCCCCACCGCGGCAGCCGGCCGACCTGGACGCCGGCCGCTTCGACCCCCTGTGCCCGCGCTGCGGTGCGGATCTGGTGCCCGGGCTGGTGCCCGAGGACGCGGCGCTCGACCCGCGCAACGTCTACGCCGCGACCAAGGTGCACGGCGAGCACCTCGCCGCCGCGTGGTGCCGCGAGACGGGTGGCGCCGTCGCGGCCCTGCGGTTCCACAACGTCTACGGACCGGGGATGCCGCGGGACACCCCGTACGCCGGCGTGGCCTCCCTCTTCGCCAGCACCCTCGCCCGGGGCGAGGCCCCGCGGGTCTACGAGGACGGCCGGCAGCGCCGCAACTTCGTGCACGTGGCGGACGTGGCCGGGGCGGTGGCCGCGGCGCTGGCCGTCGAGCTCCCACCCGGGGTGACCCCGCTCAACGTCGGCTCGCCGGACGTGACGACCATCGGCGGCATGGCGGCGGAGATGAGCCGGCTGCTCGGCGGGCCGCCGCCGGTGGTGACGGCTCAGTACCGTCTCGGCGACGTCCGCCACATCACCGCCGACTGCCGCGCGGCCGAGCGGGTGCTCGGTTGGCGGGCCGTGCGTCCGCTGAGCAGCCTGGCCGAGCTAGCCGCGCCCTGACAGGCTCAGGGCACGAGAGTCACAGGGTGCAGGGCAGCGTCGCCAGGCCGCGGCCGCCGACGTCGGCCCGGAAGATGGAGCCGGCGGCAGGCTGCTCCTTCTCGGCCAGACCCTCCCGCGAGGTGGTGATGTAGAGGGTGCTCAGGTCGGGCCCGCCGAGGGTGCACGAGGTGACCTGGGTGGCGTCGACCTCGACCACGTCGGTCAGCGCGCCGTCGGCGTCGTAGTGGTGCACGGCCGAGCCGCGGTAGAGGGCCACCCAGACCCCGCCGTCCGCGTCGACGGTCAGGCCGTCCGGACTGCCGGGGCCCTCGGGCACCCGGGCGAACGGCCGCCGGTCGCGCAGCTGGCCGTCGACCACGTCGAAGGTGTCGACCCGTCGGGTCGGGGTGTCGACGTAGAAGGCGCGCAGCCCGTCGGCGCTGAAGCCGAGCCCGTTCGAGACCGTGACGTCGCCGAACAGCCGGGTCACGGTGCGGTCCGGCTCGAGCCGCCACATGGTGCCCGCGCCCTCGTCGCCGTCGTAGGACATCGAGCCGCACAGGAAGCGCCCGAGCGGGTCGCAGCTGCCTTCGTTGAAGCGCGTGTGCTCGCTCCAGAGCGCCGGCGACGCCCACTCCCGAGCGCCGTCAGCACCGAAGAGGACGAACTCGCGCTCGGTCGCCACCACGAAGCCGCCCGAGACCCGCGGCCGGACGCACGCCGCGACCGGTGAGCCGACCTCGGTCCGGGTCACGGTGCCCGTGGCCTCGTCCAGGGTCAGCACCGCTCCGGCCAGCATGTCCACGAGCCGGAGCCCGCCGTCGAACCAGATCGCGCCCTCCCCGTGGTAGGTCACCACGTCGGTCGCCCGCTCTGCTGCCGTCACGTCGTCCTCCTCGTCGCCTGGTTCTCTTCGTCACCAGGTCCTCGTCCTCAGGGAGCGTCCGCCCCCCCGACCATCCGAGGCTAACGAGGGTGGTGGACTGGCTCGCATGCACATCGACCTCGAGGGCAAGGTGGCCATCGTCACGGGCGGCGGACGGGGGATCGGACGCGACCTGGTCCAGCGGTTAGCCGCCGAGGGCGTCCGGACGGTCGCGCTGGACGTGAACGAGTCCGACCTGGCGGACGTGACCGAGCAGCTGGCTTCGGACACGCCGCCGTCATTGCAGCTGCGTGCTGACGTCACCTCGGCCGAGCAGCTCGACGCGGCCGTCCAGCAGACGCTGGACGCCTTCGGCCGCATCGACATCCTGGTCAACAACGCCGGCATCACCGCCACCAGCCCGGTCGACCTGCTGAGCGAGGAGGCCTGGCGGCGCTGCTACGACGTCAACGTCACCGGCACGTTCCTCGCCTCGCGCGCGGTCATCCCCACCATGAAGGCGCAGCGTTCGGGCCGGATCATCAACGCCTCGTCCTTCGCCGCGATCGTGCCCAGCGTGGCCCACTCGGCGTACGCGTCGGCCAAGGCCGCGGTCGCCCACTTCAGCCGCGCGCTGGCCGGGGAGCTGGGCCCGTGGGGCATCACCGTCAACTCCTATGCCCCGGGCATGGTGCCGACCACACTCAACGGCTTCACCGAACGCGCGCGGGCCGAGCAGGACCGGCTGCTCGACACGCTGACCCTGCGCCGCTGGGGCAGCAGCGCCGACATCGGGAACCTGATCTGCTTTCTCGCCTCGGAGCAGGCCGCCTACATCACCGGCACCCTGATCGACGTGAGCGGCGGCAAGCTCGCCACCCAGGTGCCCCGGGTCGCGTACGACTACGCCGAGAGCGGCGACTCCTCAGTCATCATCTGACCCTGGCCGGCCAAATAACATTCAGGTAATTACCTTGATGGAATTACTGAGCCTCATTCCGTCCCCGCGAATTCCTTGCTATCACGATTCGATATCGCTACTTTGTGACCACTGTGACTGCAGTGATTAGTGATGTTGATGGGAATACAGTGGTGAATTCCAAGCGTGTTATTCGGTCGTCGTGCGGGGCCGCCGTCTCCGGTGTGGTGGTCCTCGCGATCTCGGGAGGTAGCGCCTTTGCGGTACCTCCCGCGGTGGCGACCACCACGGTCAACATCCGCTCGGGCGCGGGGACCAACCACCGCATCCTCGGCGAGCTGTCCCGCGGGCAGCGGATCAGTGTCGTCGGCAAGGCGAAGGCCGGCTGGGTCAAGGTCGACCTGGGCGGGTCCTCGGCCGCCGTGGCGTCGAAGTACCTCAACCGGACGGGACGCAGCCTGCCCGCCGCCCCCACCACGATCAGCACCGGCGGCACCAAGCTGGTGACCGAGACGGTCAACGTGCGGAGCGGCCCGGGCGCCGAGCGCAAGGTCGTCGGCAGCCTTCGCGTCGGCAGCAGGATCACCCTCACCGGACGCCTCAGCCACGGCTTCGCCCAGACGAGCTACCGCGGGCACCTGCGCTGGGTCTCCGCCACCTACCTGGCCAGCGCGGCAGGCTCGGACGGCAGCAGCTCCGGCAGCGGCGGCTCGGAGAACGGCGGTTCCGGCAGCTATCCCACCACCAGCGCCGCCAAGGGTCGCCAGGCCCTCGCCTTCGCCGAGTCGCAGCTGGGCAAGCCCTACCGCTACGGCGCCACCGGCCCCAGCAGCTACGACTGCTCCGGCCTGGTCCTCACGGCCTGGCGCTCGGTCGGGGTGTCGATGCCCCGGACCTCCCAGCAGCAGTACGCCCAGGGCCACCGGATCGCCAAGTCCCAGCTGCGCGCGGGCGACCTGGTGTTCTTCTACGGTGCTCGCCCCAGCCACGTGGCCATGTACGTCGGCAACGGGATGGTCATCCACGCGCCGCGGCCGGGCAAGAACGTGCAGTACATCAAGATGAGCTACATGCCCTACGCGGGCGCCGTCCGCCCCGTCTGAGCCTCGGCACGTGTCCGACCAGGCCCGGGCGCCGACGCTCACGCGGAGGCAGAAGGCGTGGGGCTGGCTCACCGACTACGGCTACGTGGCGGCCTGGCTGGCTCGCGCGGTAGTGGCGAGGGGTACGCCGGAGGACCTGCTGACGCCACCCGTGGCCGAGCCGGGCCCACCGGTCCTGCTGGTGCCCGGGGTGTACGAGAACTGGCGGTTCCTGCAGCCCGTCGGGGTCCGTCTCTACCGGGCCGGGCACCCGGTGCACGTGCTGGACGGGCTCGGTTGGAACACCGGCACCATCGCGGAGGCGGCCGGTGTCGTCGGTGCGTACCTGGAGCGGCTCGACCTGAGCGACGTCACCGTCATCGCCCACAGCAAGGGCGGCCTGATCGTCAAGTACGCCCTGGCCGACGCCGCGACCCGGCGTCGGGTCCGGCGCCTGGTCGCGGTCAACTCCCCCTTCAACGGTTCGTGGTGGGCCACCTACCTGCCGCTGCCGGCCGTCCACGTCTTCGCGCCCCGAGGACGGGTGATCCGCGAGCTCGCCGCGCAGGCCGCGGCCAACGCCTCGATCACCTCGCTGTACAGCGCCTTCGACCCGCACATCCCCGAGACCGGACACCTGGACGGGGCCGAGAACGTGGTGCTGCGGACGGTCGGCCACTTCCGGCCGTTGGTCGACCCGGTGACGCTGGCGACCATCGACGAGGTGCTCTCTCGTCCGAACGGCTGAGACGCGGCCCCGGGACAGGTGATGATGTCGGGCATGACGGACTGGAACTGGCTCTTCGCGAGCGACTACGGCCGGGACAAGATGCTGGCCTCGGAGGTCGACCAGCTGTCGGCGCAGGCGGCTTCCGCCCGGGCGACCAACAGCCGGCTCAGCAGCCAGCTCGCCTCGCTGGAGGGCTCGCTCGACAGCCGGCTGAGCGCGCTGTCGGCGGCCTTCGACGCCTACGTCGAGCTGGGTGACGTCCGCGAGCAGCTGGCGGCTTACGGCGCGGAGGCCACCATCCGCCGCAAGGTGGTCGCGACCCTGCAGGCCCTCGCGGCCGGTGGCCGTCCCGCCCGGATCGCGCCCGAGGCCGAGGGCTACTGGCTGCCGTACGCGACGAACGCCGTCATCGCCCTGGTCGAGGGCCGAGCCGACACCGAGGCCGAGGAGCAGGCCCGCTCCCTCTCCCACGACACCGACCTCTTCATCGTCGTCCTCCTCGGCGCCCTCGACCGCGGCGCCCTGGTGGCCGCCCGGGTGCCCGACCTGCTGGTCGGCGACGGCACCCTCACCCCGGCGCAGGTCGCCCTGTGGCGTGCGGTCCTCGCGGGCGTCTACCCCGAACCGGAGCCCGGGGGGACGGTGCTGATCGACGCGGTCGGCGAGGCGTGGCGAGGGACGCTCGCAACGGGCGACGCGAAGGACTGGCAGCGGTGGGTGGTCGAGCACGCCGACCAGGACAGCACGGCGCAGCTGCAGTGGGTCGCGGACCTGCTGCAGGGCCGGGTGTTGATGCCGCTCAGCTCGCCGGCGGCCGACGCCCCCGAGGCCGGCGCCCCGGCGGCGGACCCCCGTTCGGAGCTCCAGGCGGTCGCGATCGCCGTGGTCACCGCTGGGTCCGACCCCGAGCGCGACCTGGTCCAGCGGGCGGGCGAGCTGCGTCGCAAGATCGAGCACCCGAGGGTCGGGCTGGCGCTGGCTCCGGATCCGGTGGCGGTGCGGTCGGTGGTGCGAACCGAGTTCGAGACCACGACCGATCCCGGCCGGCGCGCCGTCCTGCTCGGCTGGCTGCGCCCGGGGCTGGCCCAGGCGGTCGCGGCGGCGGCGGCCCAGCCGTCCCCGCAGCCTGAGGGCATCCGTCGCTCGCTCCCCTTCGGCAGCGTCGTCGTGGGTCCTGACGGCCCGGACGCCGCCCTGCTCGCGAAGGTGCGGTCCCGGGTGGTCCAGGCGAACCCCCGCGCCACCTCCCGACCGCTGGTGCCGGCCTTGGTCGGCGGGGTGCTGCTGCTCCTCGCCCTGGTCGGTCTGGCGCTCGGCTGGCCGACCGCCCTCGTCGTCCTGTTCCTGCTCGGCGCGGTGGCCGGAGCCGTCGCGGCGGTCGTGGCGTGGCGCAACCGGGTGGCGGCACTCCGGGCGATCGCGACGGACCACCAGCGGATCGACCAGCTCGTCGACGAGGCGACCAGGGCGGCCGCGGAGCAGCAGGCGGAGTACCGCGAGCGGGAGGCCGTCCGGGCCCGGTTGGTCGAGGAGCTCCGCTCGCAGCTCGAGCCCGACCGTGCCACCATCGGTTCGTGAGCTGGCTCCCCGACGACTGGCAGCACCCAGTCCACGTCGAGCTGACCCCGCGGCACCATCTGCGACCGATCCGCGCGGCGGACGTCGACCTGGACATGCTGGCGGTGATGGGCTCGCGCGAGCGGCTCTGGTCGGTCTACGGCGACGCGTGGGGCTGGCCGCCCGCGACGATGACCCGTGAGCAGGACCGCGAGGACCTGCAGCGGCACGCCGAGGAGGTTGAGACCCACGAGTCCTTCAACTACGCGGTCTTCGACGCCGACGAGACCGAGCTGATCGGCTGCGTCTACGTCGACCCCGCTGAGGTCGCCGGCTTCGACGCGGAGATCTCGTGGTGGGTGCGCGAGGAGTATGTCGGCACCGAGGTCGAGGCCGCTCTCGACGCCCTGGTGCCCCGCTGGATCGCCGCGGACTGGCCGCTGACGAGGCCCCGCTTCGGGCCGCCGCCGGCGCCGGCACGCAACTGAGAGACCCTGGTCAGGTGAGGACCCACGCGTACGACCCGACCGCCCTCGGCCTGAGCGGCCTGCTGACCTTCACCGGCACGGTGCACCTGGTGCGGCCGCACACCTTCGACGCGGCCCTGCCGCCCTGGCTGCCCGGCACCAAGCGGGCCTGGGCGCTCGGCTCCGGCGTCGCCGAGCTGGCCTGCGCCGCGCTGCTGGCCTGGCCGCGCACGCGCCGGACCGGCGGCCTCGCCACGGCGGCGCTGTTCGTCGGCGTGTTCCCCGGCAACCTCTACATGGCCCAGGTCGCCCGATCACCACGCGCCCGGCTGGTCACCGCGCTCCGGCTGCCCCTGCAGGTGCCGCTGGTGTGGTGGGCGTGGCGGGTCGCGCGCCCCGCGGACCACAGCAGGAGGTCCTGAACGGACCGCCATTGGTTCGACTGTGCGCTGAAGCGGGCCAACGGGCCTGGCAAACCTGCGTCAGCGCACAGTCGATCCGCGCGCTACTGGGCGATGGCCTCCAGCTCCTGCCCGGGCTTGATGTTCGGCAGCAGCAGGGTGCTGACGCCCTGGGCGAAGCCGATGACCACCCCGATCACGACCCAGGCGACGGTGAAGCTCGAGCTTGCGACCAGCAGGGTCCAGAGCAGGCTGCCGATCATCAGGCCGCCGACGAACATCGAGCTCATCCAGCCGATGGCCAGTCCGCGCACCCGGGTCGGGAAGCTCTCGGCCTGGTAGGAGTAGCCGGCGCCGGACCACGTCCCGTTCGTGGCCTGGAAGGCGAGGAAGTAGATCACCGCGATGGCCGCGTGATTGGTGGTCAGCAGCAGGATCAGGTTCAGCGGACCGACGAGCAGCCCGGTGACCACCAGGACGTTGCGCCGTCCGAACCGCTCCCCCAGCAGGCCCCCGAGCAGGTAGAAGAGGTAGCCGATGCCGCCCGAGACCAGCAGCAGCGTGGCTACCTGCGTCTCGGTCCACCCCTTCTCCTTCGTGAGCCACACCGTGATGTAGATGTTCACGGCCACGAAGGCCGAGGCGTAGAGCAGCCAGACGACGCTGAGCCGGACGAGGGTGTTGCGGACCGGTCCTGGCGTGGCGAAGAGGCCGCGGATGGAGCCGCGCTCGAGGTCCTCGACGTCGACGGGGTACTGATCCTCCAGCTGGGCGACCCGGGCGGTGTCGTGGGCGGCGACGGCCACGCGCATGGCCTTGAGGTGGGTGAAGCGCTCGGACTCGCGGATCTTGCTGCGGCCGATCGCCACCACGGCCAGCGGCACCACGCCCCAGAGGAAGACCGACCGCCAGCCGTGCGAGGCCACCAGGAGGTAGACCCCGGAGGCCAGGAACACCCCGAGGGGGTAGCCACCCTGGACGACGCTGTAGAGCAGGCCCCTGCGCTTGGCCGGTACCTGCTCGTTGACCAGGGTGATGGAGACGGCCAGCTCCGCCTGGGCGAAGGCGGAGGCGAGCGAACGGACCAGGGCGAGCTGCCAGTAGTTCTGGACGAAGAAGGTCAGCCCGGTGAAGACCGCTGCCATCGCCAGGCAGAACATCCACATCCACTTGCGGCCCTTCTGGTCCATCCCGTAGCCGATGAACAGGGCGATCACGAACTCGGCGCTGAAGACGATGAAGCCCAGCAGGCCGACCTTGCCGTCGGAGAGCTGCAGGTCCTTCTGGATGTCCGGCAGGGTGAGGACGAGCAGGTTGCTGTCGTAGCTGGCCAGGGCCCAGCCCGCGACGGCCACGATGATCAGGTACGTCAGGTAGCGGCGGTCGGGCGTGGTGCGCGCCGTCGCCGGGGTCTCAGTGGTCGTGGGAGTCCTCCTCGGTAGGCAGCCAGGCCAGGGCCCGACCGGGGGCCCCGGTACCGCGGGCCAGGTTGAGTGGGGCGAAGACGAAGAAGGCACCGCGTGGGGGCAGCTGGTCGAGCCGGCCGAGGGCCTCCACGAAGACGACGCCCGCGCCGAGACCCTCGCGGTGCACCGGCGCCCCGTCGTGGCTGGAGCCCATGCTGGGTGAGTCGGTGCCCACGCAGCGCACGCCCCGCTCGACCAGCAGCCGCATCACCGGCGGCTCGGGCGCGGGCCAGCCGGGCGCCGACCTGAGTACCAGCGGGTCGTAGCAGTACGCCGAGCCGCCCTCGCCGCGGACGTAGTGGCGGTCCCAGCCGCTGCGGAACAGCACCACGTCACCGGCCTCGACCGGCCCGTGGGCGGCCTCGAAACCGGTCACCAGCTCCGGGCCGATGATCGGGCTGACCCCCGGGCCTGCGCCCGGCAGGTCCGGCGGCACGTCGATGACCACGGCTGGGCCCATGAGCTGGTCCAGCGGCAGCTGCTCGACGGTCACCCGGCCGATCTCGGCCGCCCCCTCCAGCCCGGTCTCCGGCTCGGGGAAGAAGTGCGCCGGGGCGTCGCAGTGGGTGCCGGTGTGCTCGTCGACCAGCAGCCAGCGGGTCTGGTAGGCACCGCTGCGGCTCACCACGTGCCGCGCCGCGTCGCCACGCTCGTCGAAGTAGGAGAACGTCTTCTGCTGGAACGGCATGTGGGTGGACCACCAGCACGGCAGTTCCTCGGCCAGCAGCAGGGTCAGGTCCACCACCCGGGGCTTGTTGTCCGACGGCGGCATCCGTAGCACCCTCCCTGGCAGCGGCGACGACGCTCGACGTCCAGGTGAGAACATAGCCTTCCTCTGAGGTCGGCGTCACCAGAACGTCTCAACCGCCGCCGGCCAGCGACCCGACGGCGCGGGCGACGATCAGCAGGGTGATGAACAGTGCCGCCGTGGCCTGGACGGCCATCAGCATCTTGGCCCGGGTGCTGAGCGGCATGGTGTCGGTGGGGCTGAAGGCGCTGGAGTTCGTCGTCGACAGGTAGAGGTAGTCGACCAGGGTCGGGATCCAGCCGCCGTGTTCGCTCGAGGAGGCCGCGACCTCGGTCACGTTGTCCCCGTTCTCGTCCTGGGAGAAGCGCCAGTCCGCCGGCGGCAGCTCGTCGCGCCGCAGCTCGCGGCGGGCGACCGGCCCGCCCCGGTCGAGCTCCCAGTACAGGAGTCCGAAGCCGATCACGTTGGTCAGCCAGACCTGGATGGCCGCGACGAGCAGCGACGACCCGCCGGACTCCGGCTTGGCCAGCGAGGCGACGAGCATCCCGAGCGCGGCGAGGTTGGTGGCGATCACGAGCCCGGCGAGGGCCATCGAGACGGCCCGCGACCATCGGGTCCGGCGGACCATCCGACGCGGGTTGGAGGCGACCAGCGCGACGAGCAGGGCCGCCTCGACGATGGGGATCGCCAACCGGGGAGCGAACAGCAGCTGCTCGGGCAGCAACGCGTAGGCCACCGCCGCCACCACCACCGCGACGGCTGGCGGCAGCCGGTTCTCCCCCGGGGCCGTCCGTCGCCGCGTTCGTTCCTCCTCGAGCGGGTCCGCGTCAGCCACGGCCACAGTGTCAGCCCGTCCTGCCTGACCCGCCCGGAGGACACGACCCCCGACGGTAGCCAGTTCCCGCAGCGCCCGGATCAACCGGCGCTGGGCGAGGTGCCCGGGAGCGCTCCGGTGGCGACGACCTCGCGCGCCAGGTCGACGAGCTTGCGGTTGCGGCGCTGGGAGGTGACGCGGAGCAGGTCGAACGCCGCGTCCGCCTCGACCCCGAGGGTCGCCATCAGCAGTCCGACCGCCGTACCGATCTCGCCGCGGCTGCGCAGGCCGGCGGCCAGCTGTCCCGCCTCGCGACCGGCGGCGACCCGGCTGAGGGCGAGGGCCGACAGCTCGGCGAGCAGCCGGACGTAGCGCTGCCGGTCGGCGGAGAAGTACCCGGGCCGCCGGTCGTACACCGGGAGGACCGCCGCCGGCCCACCCGCCACCGTGAAGTAGGGGAGTACGGCCGACCGGACCGGCGTCCGCTCGACCGCGACCGACCCGAAGTCGCCCCAGGGCGATCCGGCCGACAGGTCCTCGACCACGACCGTCTGCGTCGCCAGCGCGGCGTCGGGTGGGGGAGGGTTGGCCGTCTCCAGCCTGGCCTGCATCAGCTCGTCGGTGACCTCGCGGTCGGCGGTCGCGAGGACCTCGACGGCACCGCCGCGACTGGTGGTGACCAGCTCGGCCCACTCCGCGCCCGTGACGTCACGGACGTGGTCGACGGTGTAGCGCGCGATCTGCGTCGTTCCCTCCAGCTGCTCGGCCCCGCGGACGTAGTCGAGCACCGCGGCCGCCACGTCGATCGTCGCCCTCGTCCCACCCGTGACCTCGTCCGCCATCCCGCCCCCGTCCGCGTCCCCGGTTCCGACCGGTGGTCGGCCGTCCTGGTCTCTGAGCGTCGGGCGTGGCGCGGGAGAAGTCAACCGTTTCGCGTCAGCTCGAGCGTGGCTCCACCGCGGTGGAGAGCTGGTCGCTGATCGCGGCGACTTCGTCGAGTGTGCCGATGGCGACGGCCATGACCAGCTCGTACGCCTCGTCGTTGCTGAGGGTCAGCCGGTAGCCGTTCATACCGAGGAACGCCAGGGTGGCGGCGAGGGCCAGCCGCTTGTTGCCGTCCACCAGTGCGTGGTTACGGGCGACCGAGTGCAGCAGCGCGGCTGCCTTCTCGGGCAGTGTCGGATAGGCATCCCTACCGAAAACGGTGGTCTGCGGCCGAGCCAGCGCCGACTCGAGCAGGCCGTGGTCGCGGACACCGACGTCAGGTCCCAGAACCCGCTCGGCCACGTGCAGCAGTTCGGCCAGGGTCAGGTAGATCACTGACCGAGCCGCTCCAGGGCCTCGGCGTAACGCGGCAACTCGGTGTCGAGCACGGCGTCGAGCAGTTCGGACCGGCTGTGGTTCTCGACGTACTCGCGGACTGCCTGGCGTGCGACCTCCTGCATCGACCGTGACTCCTGCTCCGCCCGGCGGCGCAGGGCCGCGGTTTCGTCGTCGGTCAGGCGCAGCGTCATGGTCACACCGTGACGGTATCACCGCTGATACCAGTGAGCGAACGGATTGTCAGGCTAGGTCCACGCCGCGGGTCTCGCGGAAGAACAGCACCGCGGCGGTGGACACCAGCGCCGCGAACACCGCCCAGAGGGAGGCGTTCGCCGGCTGGGCGGTGCCGGCGACGAGGGCGGCGGCGATCAGGGGGGCGAAGCCGCCGAAGACGGCCGAGGCGATGTTGTAGGACGTGCTGAGCCCGGCGACGCGGACGCGGGCGGGGAAGAGCTCGACCAGGACCACGGGCAGGCAGCCGAGGAACAGCGCGACGGACGCGGCAAGCACGCACTGCACCAGGACGGTGACGACCAGGCTGTCCGCGGCCGCGGCCAACCGGATCAGCGGGTAGGACAGCACCAGCACCAGGACGCAGCTGACCAGCATGGCGGGCTTGCGTCCGATCCGGTCCGAGAGGTGGCCCGAGAGCAGCACCACCGCGATCACCACGACACTGGCCAACGCGTTCGAGAACAGTGCCGCCCCGGAGCCGACGGCCTGACCGTGGTTCGTCGTGTACTTGGTGACGAAGGTGGGGAAGTAGCTGGTGTAGGTGTAGACGGCGGCCGACTGCATCCCGACCAGACAGAACGTGAACGCGAGCCGCCGGGTGAGCGCGCCGCGGGTGGTCGGCATCGAGGAGGCGACCTCGCTCGGCTCGAGGTCGGCGAGCGTGCGGAGGCCCTGCTCGGCCTCGGCGCGGAAGATCGGCGTCTCCTCGGCCTTGAGCCGGACGGGGATGGCGATCAGGGCCAGCAGGCCACCGATCGCGAACGGGATCCGCCAGCCCCAGTCGCCCATCCGGTCGGCGCCGAGGCCGGCCGTCAACGCCGCGATCACCAGCGAGCCGACCAGCGTGCCGACGAAGATCGTGGCCGTGTGCACGCTGCCGAGCAGACCCCGGCGCCCGGTCGGCGCCCACTCGACCAGGAAGGACGCAGCCCCGCCCCACTCACCCCCCGCCGCCAGCCCCTGCAGCAGCCGGGCGAGAACGAGCAGGGTCGGCGCGGCCACCCCGATCGCGGCCTGGTCGGGCAGGATCGCCACCACGAACGTCGAGAACCCCATCAGGGCGATGGAGAGCAGCAGGGCGGGCTTACGGCCCCGCCGGTCCCCGAACAGGCCGATGACCAGACCGCCGAGCGGCCGGGCGAGGAAGCCGGCCCCGAACGTGGCGAAGGCGAGCAACAGCGGGGTGCTGCCGCCGCTCGAACCCTGGGCCGTGAAGAAGTGCTTGGCGATGACCGCAGCCAACAGCCCGTAGGTGGTGAAGTCGAACCACTCCACCAGGTTGCCGAAGGACGCGGCCAGCACGACCGTACGGACCTGCCGGGTGGTGGGCGCTGCGGCCTCCGCCGAGGGGACGGCGGGGCCGGACGTCGACGTGCTCATGTCGTCCCGGTCTCAGCGGATCTGGGTCAGGGCGAACGTGGCCGGGTCGCCACCGATGCGAGCCTCGGAGTCGAGACCGCTGATGTCGGCCAGCTCCCCCTCCGACAGCCGGAGCGAAGCGGCGGCCAGGTTCTCCACCATCCGCTCGCGCCGGGCCGTCTTCGGGATGACGATGTGGCCCTGCTGCAGGTGCCAGGCCAGCACCACCTGGGCGGGGGTCGCCTCGTGCACCCGGGCCGCGGCGAGCACTGGCGCGGAGTCCAGGTCGGCCCCCTGGCCGAGCGGGGAGTACGCCTCGACCGCCGCACCGGCCGCCCGGGTGGCGGCGAGCACGGGCGTCTGCTGGAAGGTCGGGTGCAGCTCGACCTGGTTGACCGCGGGACGCAGCTCGCTTGCGGCGGCGATCGCGTCCAGGTGCTCGGGCAGGAAGTTGGAGACCCCGACCGAACGGACGCTGCCGTCGGCCGCCAGCTTCTCCAGCGCCCGCCAGCTGTCCACGAACAACCCGGCCGAGGGGTAGGGCCAGTGGATCAGGTAGAGGTCCAGCCGGTCGAGGCCCAGCCGACCGCAGGTGTCGGCGTACGCCCGGGACGTGGAGTCGTAGCCCTGGTCGCCGTTGCGCAGCTTGGAGGTGACGAACACCTCCTCCCGTGCGAGGCCGCTCGCCTTGATCGCAGCCCCCACCCCGGTCTCGTTCACGTACGCGGCTGCGGTGTCGATGTGCCGGTAGCCCAGCTCGAGTGCGTCCTCGACGACGCGCTGCGCCTCGTCCGGCGGGACCTGGAACACCCCCAGCCCGATCTGGGCGAGCTGCACCCCCGGCGCGATCTCGATCTGGCCGACCTCGGTCTGGTCCGTCCGGACCGACTCGTCCGTTCCCTTGCTCTGCGCGCCCATCGAACCGTCCTCAGCGTCGTTGCCGTGTGTCACCGCTCACCCTGCTACCCCGCCCTGCCGATACCCAACCGGGTGCCGGGCTCAGATGAGGCCCTTGGAGGACAGCCACTCTTTGGCGGCGGTCTCGGCCGAGGCCTTCTCCTTGCCCTCGACCCGGTCCCTCAGGGCGATCAGGTCGTCGGTGGTCAGCGCGGCCGACACGGCGTCCAGCGTCGTCCCGAGCTGGTCGGTGTAGACCGAGTCGGCCACCAGGGGCACGATGTTCTGCGAGCTGATCATGTTCTCCGGGTCCTGCAGGACGACCAGGTCGTCGGTCTTGATCGCCGGGGAGGTGGTGTAGATGTCGGCCACCTGGACGGAGTCGTCCACCAGTGCCTTGACGGTGTCCGGGCCGCCGAAGTCCTCGATCGGGACGAAGGTGACGTCCTTGGCGTTGGCGCCGACCTTGTAGACGCTCTTCAGGCCGGGGATGCCGTAGCCGAGCTCGCCGAACTGGGGGTTGGCGCCCAGCTTGAAGGGCACCAGCTTGGACAGGTCGCCGATCGCGGCCAGGCCCTTCGCGTCCGCGGTCTTGCGGGTGACGACGTAGGCGTCCTTGTCCTCCGCGGGCGCCGACTTGAGCACCCGCAGCTTGTCGACGGCCACCTTGTCGACCAGGGCGGCGTCCACGTCGGCGGTGGTCCGCGCCGTGTACTTCGTGTCGTAGAAGGCCAGCAGGTTCCCGTTGTACTCCGGAATCAGGTTGATCGACCCGTCCTTGAGGGCGGGGATGGTCTGCTGGCGGGGCCCGATGTTGAACTTGGTCTGGACCTGGATGCCCTTGGCCTCCAGGGCCTGGGCGTAGATGTTGCCGAGGATCTCGCTCTCGGGAAAGGCGAAGGAGCCGATGACGATCTTGCCCGCGGGCGCGGAGGAGGCGGGGGGCGCGGCGGTCGGGTTGCTGGAGCCGCAGGCGGCGAGCGAGCCGGCCAGGCCGACCACGAGCAGCAGCCGCGCCGAGCGCAGGAGTGAGGAGGAGAACATAGGGGTCCCTTTCGTGTTACGCGTCTTGACGCGCTCGCGGCCGTGGCGACCGACTGGCTGTGCGGCGTCCGGCCGCCTTGCTGTCCGTCAGACCTTTCGTGGCCGTGGCCCGCTGCAGCAGAGCGAAGGCTCCGTCGACCAGGAGGGCCAGGGCAGTGACCAGGAGGGCCCCACCCAGGATCAGATCGTAGTCGTTCAGCCCGATGCCGCTGGTGATGATCCGGCCGAGGCCGCCGAGCCCGGCGTAGGAGGCGATGGTCACGGTGGCGATGACCTGCAGCACGGCGGCCCGGATGCCGCCGATGATCAACGGCAGCCCCAGCGGGATCTCCACAGCAGTGAGGATCTGCCACTCGGTCATGCCGTTGGCCCGGGCCGCGTCGATGGTCTGGCGGTCGACCGACTCCAGCCCCGAGTACGCCCCCGCCA
Organism: uncultured Friedmanniella sp.; assembly: GCF_964244285.1. NCBI lineage: Bacteria > Bacillati > Actinomycetota > Actinomycetes > Propionibacteriales > Nocardioidaceae > Friedmanniella > uncultured Friedmanniella sp. The sequence goes on along the minus strand of NZ_CAXTHT010000009.1, from coordinate 37,329 downwards.
GCATCGACGGGATGGCCAGGATCACGAAGGCGATGGTGGCCCCGACCAGCGGCGCGGTGTCGTAGGACAGGAAGTAGCCGAACACCATCAGCAGGAAGAAGAGCAGTCCCAGCGTCGGCAGCGCCCGCATCGAACCGGTGAAGCCGATCACGAACTGCCGGCCGCGCCCGGTGTGGCCGATGTAGCAGCCCAGCGGCAGCGCGATCAGGGCGGCGATGACCACGGCGATGGCGGTGTAGGCCAGGTGCTCGACCAGCCGGTCCTGGATCGGCAGCGGGCTCTGGCTGCCCGCCGCCCAGTTGGTCGGGTCGAAGAGCCAGCGCAGGGCGCTCAGGAGCAGGTTCACCGCGCGCTCCCGCTCAGTGCCGGAGCCTCGTCGGGGCGGCGCACGGGCTGCCGAGCCGACCGGGAGTCCCCTCGGCGACCGGCCCGCGGGTCCTCGCGCCAGGGCATCAGCAGCCGGCCGATCCCCAGGATCAGCAGGTCGAAGAACAGGGCCAGCAGCAGGCTGACCACGATCCCGACGACGACCTCCTCGAGGATGCCGCGCTGCTTGCCGTTCTGGAACAGGTAGCCCAGGTTGGCCGAGCCGATGATCACCCCGACCGAGACCAGGGCGATGGTGCTCACCGACACCACCCGGATACCGGCCAGCAGCACCGGCCCGGCCAGGGGCAGCTCGACCCGGAAGAAGCGGGCCAGCGGGGAGAAGCCGATGGCGGTCGACGCGTCGAGCGTGGGGTCGGGCACCGAGGCCAGGGCGTCGGCGGCCGAGCGGGCCATGATCGCGACACCGTAGATGCTCAGTGCCACCACCAGGTTGGTCTCGTCGAGCACCCGCGTCGGGATGATCAAGGGCAAGATCACGAACAGCGGCAGCGAAGGGATCGTGAACAACAGGCTGCCGCCGGTGATCACCACCGCGCGCAGGGCCCGGTTGCGGTTGGCCAGCCAGCCCAGCGGGATCGAGAGCACGAAGCTGACCACGATCGGGATGACCGCCAGCCGGACATGGTTGAGGGTCAGCTGACCGATCAGGTCGAGGTTCTCCGTCGTCCAGCTCATGACACGGAGGTTTCGGCTGGGGCGGTGGCTCCGGCGTCGCCGAGCAGGCCGACCGGACGGCCGTCACCGTCCACCACCAGCGTCAGGCCGTCGTCGCCGGGGCGCTGCTGCAGGTGCAGGTCGCGCTTGCCCTTGTCGGCGCCGATGAAGGTGGCCACGAAGTCGTCCGCCGGGTGGGCCAGGATCTCCGCCGGCGAGCCGGCCTGGGCGATGACGCCGCCCTTGCGGAAGATGATCACCTGGTCGGCGAGGGTGAACGCCTCCTCGATGTCGTGGGTGACGAAGACGATCGTCTTGCCCAGCTCGCGTTGCAGCCGGTTCAGCTCCACCTGCAGGTCGGTGCGGACGATCGGGTCGACGGCACCGAACGGCTCGTCCATCAGGAGGATGTTCGGGTCGCTGGCCAGGGCCCGGGCCACGCCGACGCGTTGCTGCTGGCCACCCGAGAGCTGCCGCGGGTAGCGCTCGGCCATGGCCCGGTCGAGCCCGACGAGGTCCAGCAGCTCCAGCGCCTGGGTGCGCGCCTTGGCCTTGGGGACGCCGTTCAGGACGGGCACGGTGGCCACGTTGTCCACCACCTTGCGGTGCGGCAGCAGCCCGGAGGACTGCAGCACGTAGCCGATGCTGCGCCGCAGGGCCACCTTGTCGCGGCCGGCGATGTCCTCGCCGTCGATCGTGATCGTCCCCGAGGTGGGGTCGATCATCCGGTTGATCATCCGCAGCAGGGTGGTCTTGCCGCAGCCGGACGACCCGACGAGGACCGTGGTCTGGCGGGAGGGCAGGGTGAAGCTGAAGTTCTCCACGGCTACCGTGCCGTCAGGAAAACTCTTGGTCACCGAACGGAACTCGATCATGGACTTACCTCATCCGGCCTCAGGGATTCCACAGAGTAGCCGGGCCCTCGCGGTCGAGCACAGGCACGTTCCCGACTATCTCGACGGGCAAGCATCCTGCGGTCATCGTGGAGGGGTCGAAAGCCACCACCGATGGGACCTCGCGTGAGTCCGCTTCGCCCGTTGCTCGCGCTCCTGCTGCTGACCACGGCACTGACCGCCGGCTCGCGGCCGGCGGTCGCCGCGGCGGTGCCGGTCGGGTTCACCGACTCACAGGTCGCCTCCGTCCCGTCCCCGACGGCCCTGGCGGCCACCCCGGACGGACGGCTGCTCGTGGCGTCCCAGGGTGGTCAGATCCGGGTGGTCAAGAACGGTGTGCTGCTGGCGACGCCGGCCCTCGACCTGGCCGGGAAGAACTGCACCAACTCCGAACGCGGGGTGCTGGGGGTGGCCGCGGACCCGGACCCGACCAGTCGCACCGTCTACGTCTTCTACACCGCCAGGGGCAGCGACGCGACCTGTCCGGTGGCCGGCAGCGGCCCGAACCCGGCCGGCGCGCCGCGCAACCGGGTGTCCCGGTTCACCATGACCGGCGACGTGATCGACCCGGCCAGCGAGGTGCGGCTGCTGGACGGCATCTACTCCACCGCTGGCTACCACAACGCCGGCGACCTGCACGTCGGCCACGACGGCTACCTCTACGTCACCACCGGCGACGGCGGCTGTGACTACCACGGCGACGCCACCCACGCCGGCGGCAGCGGTTGCGGCGGGGACAACGACACGAGCCGCGACCGCAACGTCCTCAACGGCAAGGTGCTGCGGATCACGACCAGCGGCGGTATCCCGACCGACAACCCGTTCACCGGCACGGGCACCGCCCGCTGTAACACCGGTCCGGCCGCCGCCGGCACGACCTGTCAGGAGGCCTACGCGGTGGGCCTGCGCAACCCGTTCCGGTTCGCGTTCGACCCCAACGCGACGGGTACCACCTTCCGGATCGACGACGTCGGCCAGAACGTCTGGGAGGAGATCGACCAGGGCGCCCGCGGAGCCGACTACGGCTGGAACACCCGCGAGGGGCACTGCCAGAGGACCGACTCCGAGTCCAGCTGCGGCTCCCCGACGCCCGCCGGTCTGACTGACCCGGTCTATGACTACCCGCACTCGACCACGGTGGGCGGGGTCTCCTGCGGCTCGATCACCGGCGGGGCCTACGTGCCGACCGGCGTCTGGCCGGCCGCCTACAACGGCTCGTACCTGTTCAGCGACTACGTCTGTGGCACGATCTTCGCGCTCAGCCCGGGCGGGGTGCGGACCACGCTGGTCAGCGGCCTCGGCTCGAGCAGCGCCGTGGCGATGACCTTCGCTCCCGACGTGGCCGGCGGAGGGGACGGCGCCGGCCAGTCGCTCTACTACACCAGCTACGCCGGCGGCGGCGAGGTGCGCAGGCTGGCGGCCACCGGAACGGCCAACCGGGCTCCGGTCGCCCGGGTCACCGCCTCGCCGACCTCGGGCGCCCTCCCGCTGACGGTCACGCTGAACGGCTCGACCTCGACCGACGCGGACGGCGGCTCCCTCAGCTACAGCTGGGCCTTCGGCGACGGGACCGCCGGGACCACGACGACAGGCGCGACGACCACCCACACCTACGCCAGGGCCGGGGCTTTCACCGCGATCCTGACGGTGCGGGACGCCGCGGGCGCGTCCTCGTCGGCGTCGGTAGTGGTCCATCCCGGCGACCGGGCCCCGGCGGTGAGGATCAGCACGCCGACGTCCGGCCAGCAGTTCGTGGTGGGCGGGGCGTACACCCTGAGCGGGACGGCGACCGACGCCGAGGACGGCGCCTTGCCCGCGTCCGCGTTGAGCTGGACGGTGCTGCGCCACCACCAGACCCACACGCACCCCTGCCTGGGGCCGGTCAGCGGCAACGACATCCCCCTCGCCGGGCCGGCGCCGGAGGACCTGGACGCGGCGGCCAGCAGCTACCTGGAGATCCGGCTCAGCGCCACCGACTCCGCCGGGGTGACCACGACGGTCAGCCGGACCTTCAACCCGGTGAAGGTGCCGGTCACCCTCGCCAGCTCGCCGACGGGTGCGAAGGTGACCGTGAACGGCGTGTCGGTAACGGGTCCGACCACGGTCACGTCGTGGCAGGGCTACGGGCTCCAGGTCATGGTGCCCGCCCAGAACCTGGGCGGCCGCCCCTACGGCTTCGAGTGGTGGTCCGACCACGGGACGGCCACGCACAGCTACGTCACGCCGGCGTCCGCCTCGACCCTCACGGGCTACCTCGCCCCCGCACCGTCGGTGCCCACGGCGGTCACGGCCCGGCAGGGCGCCACCGCGTCGGCAACTCTCAGCTGGTCCCCACCGACCGCGCCGGGCAAGTCCGCCGTGAGCGGCTACCGGGTCACCCGCGACGGCGTGGACAGCGCGGGTGAGGGTGCGTACGCGACCACGGTCGCCGCGACCGCGCGCAGCTTCACGCTGACCCGGCTGGTCCCGGGCAGGATCTACACGTTGACGGTGGCGGCGGTGAACGCCCAGGGCGCCGGCGTGGCCGCGTCGGTCCGGGTGACGGTGCTCGGTCCGGGCCTGGTGACCGCGCCCACCACGGTGTCCGTCCGGCCCACCGACCCGGGTCGGGCCAGCATCAGCTGGTCGCCGCCCGCGGGCGGCTCTCCGGCGGTCACGGGTTACCGGGTCTCCCGCGACGGCACGGACGAGAAGGGCGTCGGGCCGTACAGCACGGTGCTGTCTGCGACTACGCAGACGAACACCCTGACCTCGCTGGTCCCGGGCCGCACCTACCGCCTGACCGTGCAGGCGGTCACCGCCGCCGGGGCGGGAGCCCCGGTGAGCGCCGAGGTCGTGCCGAGCTCGTTCAGCACGGTCTCCGCGCCCTCCTCGGTCTCGGTCCGGCAGCCGGCGTCCGGCCAGGCGACGCTCACCTGGAACGTGCCCATCATCGGCGGCGGCAAGACCGTCACCGGCTACCGTGTGTCCCGCGACGGCACCGACAGCGTCGGGGTGGGCGCGTACACGACGGTGGTGTCCGCCGGCACCCGCACCTTCACCATGACCAGCCTGGCCGTCGGGCAGGCCTACACCCTGAGCGTCCAGGCGGTGGTCAGCACGGGAGAGGCCACCCCGGTGAGCCAGGCGGCGATCTGGACCACCTCGTGACGGCGGGCTCTGCGGCAGGTCCAGGGTCCGTGCCGGCGCTGTCGCTGGTCGGCGCGGAAGCCGTCCTGGTCGACGCCGCCACGGTGACCACCGGGCCCGTCCACCTCGACGGCGGACAGGTCGTCGTCGGGCCGGCGCCCGGCGCCGAGGTCCTGGACGTGTCGGGCTGCGTGGTCACGGCCGGTCTGGTCAACGCGCACCACCACCTGCTGCAGACCGCCTTCCGGACGCTGCCCGGCACGCGGGGGGTACCGATGGCCGCGTGGCTGCCGGCGATGGCCGCCGCCTACACCGCGGCCGGGGTGGATCCCGAGCTCTGCTGGCTCGCGGCCCGCGCCGGCCTGGCGGAGGCGTTGCTCTGCGGCGTCACCACCGTGGCCGACCACCACCTGACCTGGCCGGCCGATGCGGACACGGTCGCCCTGGCCCGGGCCGCCGCCGACGCGGCCCGCGCGCTCGGTTCGCGGCTGGTCTTCGTCCGGGGGACCGCCCGCGACGACCCGGAGACCGCCGCGGCGTCCGCGACGGCCATCGCGGAGAACCTGGTGCCCGGGCGCCCGGGCGGGGTCAGCGCCGACGGGATGCTGCAGCTGGCCGTCGGTCCGGCCGGCGTGCACAGCGACTCCGAAGCCACCTTCCGCCTGCTCGGTGAGGTGGCGGCCCGCTTCAGTCTGCGCCGGCGGACCCAGAGCAACGAGCAGGTCGACGTCGCCGTGGCGGCGGAACGCTACGCCCGCCGCCCGCTGGAGCTGCTCGAGGAGTGGGGGTGGCTGGCTGAGGACGTGACGCTGGCCCACCTCTGCGACGTGACGCCGGCCGAGATCGCACGGATCGCGGCGGCGGGGGTGAGCGCCACCCACGCGCCCGGCTGCGACCTGCCGATGGGGTGGGGGGTGGCCCCTGTCGCGGCACTGCGGGCGGCGGGCGTCGCCGTCGGGCTGGGGACCAGCGGTGGCGGCAGCAACGACGCGGGCCACCTGCTGGCCGACGCCCGGCTGGCCCTGCAGGTCGCCCCGCTGGCCGGGGGCTCGCTCGCGGCCCGGGACGTGCTCGAGATGGCGACCACGGGTTCGGCGACCGGGCTGGGCCGACCCGAGCTGGGCCACCTGCGGCCGGGTGCGGCCGCCGACGTCTGCGTCTGGGACGTCTCGGGGGTCGCCGACGCCGGCGTGGCCGACCCGGTGGCGGGGCTGGTCTGGGCCGCACCCGGGCGGCGTCCCCGACACGTCGTCGTGGCCGGCCGGGTCGTTGTCCGAGACGGACGCCTGGTCACCGCCGACGAGCGGTCGGTCGCCGCCGACCTGCACGCCCGCGTCGGCCGCTGAGCGAAACCTTGCGAGCTGATGGAAGGGCGCGGGGGCTTGCCCTTCCACCGGCTCGGGACCCCTCTTTGGTCAGAGGTCGAGGACCAGGCGGGGGCCGGCGGCGCGGGAGACGCAGATCATCATCGTGTCGGCCGCCTCCTGCTCGTCGGGGGAGAGCACGGAGTCGCGGTGCTCGATCTCGCCCTCCAGCACCGGCGCTTCGCAGGTGCCGCAGGTGCCCTTGCGGCAGGACGAGACCACCAGGACGCCCTGCTCCTCGACCACGTCCAGGATGCTGCGGTCCAGCGGCACCTCGACCGTCACCCCGGTCAGGGCCAGCTCGACCTCGAACGGCTCCGGCCAGACGGGCGGTCCGAACTCGATCGCCTCGAAGTGCTCGACGTGCAGCTGCGCGCTGGGCCGGTCGCCCCAGGCTTGCTCGACGGCGCTGATCAGCCCGACGGGCCCGCAGGCGTACACGTGGGCCTCGGCCGGCAGGCCGGCGACAGTGAGCGCGACGTCCAGCCGGGTCTGCTCGTCACTGACGTGCACCCGGACCCGCTCGCCGTAGCGCTGCACCAGCTCGTCGACGAAGGCCATCCGGCGTCGCGCCCGGCCGGCGTAGAGCAGCGTCAGGTCGTGACCGTCGGCCGCGGCGGCCGCCGTCATCGACAGGAAGGGCGTGATCCCGATGCCGCCGGCCACGAACACCACCGGGACGCCGGCCGGCGGCTCGAAGGCGAAGTGGTTGCGCGGGCCGCGGATCCGCAACGCGGCTCCGGGCGACAGGTCGGTGTGCACCGCGGCCGAGCCGCCCCGGCCGTCGACCTCGCGCAGCACCGCGACCCGGTAGCGCGAGCGGTCGGCCGGGTCGCCGCAGAGGGAGTACTGCCGCTCCAGCGGGAGCCTCTCGGTGCCGGGCTCACCGGGTGCGCCTCCGGCGCGGGGTAGCAGCAGGTCGATGTGCGAGCCGGGCTCCCAGGGCGGCAGGTCGCGGCCGTTGGCGGGGACGAGCTCGAGCAGCACGACGTCCTCGGCCACCGGCGTGCAGGCCGTGACCACGCACTCCCGCTCGACGTCGCTGAACATGCCGGCCATCAGGTCGCCTCGGTCCGCGGCGACGGGTCGTCCGGGCCCAGCTCGGGAGCCGATCCGGTGACCGTGAGGTGCTGCTTGACCACGAAGACCCGGTACGCCGCCCCGTCGGGGGAGGACCACCGGTGCGAGGTGCCGCCGGCGTAGTACAGCGAGTCTCCCGGGCCGAGCTCATGGGTTCCCTGGTCGTCGAGGTCCACCCGGCAGCGGCCGCCCAGGACGTGCAGGAACTCGTCCTCGGCGTGGCGGTGGTACCCGCCGGCGTCGACGTTCGAGGACTCCACGAGCATCGGGTAGAAGGGCCGGTCGCCGCTGACGAGCAGCCGGGCCGTCCCCAGCCCGTAGGGCCCCTGGTCGCCCTCGTCCGCGCGGACGAGGCCGGGGACCGGCACGGTCGGCTCGGCCGTCAGCGACGCGGCGCCGGAGAGGATCTCCAGCTGGCTGCTGCCCAACGCCCGGGCGATGCGGCCCAGCGAAGCCATGCTGGGCCGGGCCTGGCCGCGTTCGAGCTGGGACAGGAAGGGCTGCGACAGGTCGGACAGGCCCGCGAGCTGGGTCAGCGTCAGGCTTCGGGCGTGCCTCAGCCGGCGCACGTACTGGCCGATGCGCGCGTCGTCGGTGGTGGTGGGTGTCGCCATCAGAACCCTGACTCTAGGCGGTACTTCCGGCGTTACGACCGGGAGACGCCGCGGCAACACGACCGGAACACATCCCCCCTACGGTGAGGGGATATTGACAGAGTCAATAGCCAGCAGCACCCTGCAGGAGCGGGTCGTCCGACCACTCCGCTCGACCAGCCCAACCAGCCTCAAGACGGGGGGACGGTGGCGCTACCCGCCCAGGTGTCGTCGCTCCGCGACGCGACGCTGGCCGACGGCTCCCGGGTGGACGTCGACCTCGCCGGCGGTACCGTGCTGGCCGTCCGGCCGGCGCAGCCTGTCGGCGACCCGAGGGCGGCCCTGGGCGCGGGTGAGCTGGACCTCGCGGGCTACGTGCTGCTGCCGGCCGCGGCCGACCCGCACGCGCACCTCGACAAGGCCCGCTCGTGGACGGCCATCAGGCCGCCGATGGGCGACCTGGTCACCGCCATCACCTCCTGGGTGGGCTACGCGGCCGTGATGAGCGAGGACGACGTCGCGGAGCGGGCGCGGGCGCAGGCCCTGGCCATGCTCGCGAGGGGCACCACCGCCATCCGCACCCACGTGGACATCCGCCGCGGCGACGACCCCACCCTGAACACCCGCGCCCTGGTCCGGGTCCGCGACGAGCTGGCCCCGCTGGTCGACCTCGAGCTGGTGGCCCTGGCCGGGCCGGAGGTCCCCGACGCGTCGATCGAGGCCGCGCTGGATGCCGGGGTCGACCTGGTCGGCGGCGCCCCCCACCTGGCGCTGGAACCCCACGCCGACCTGGCCCGGCTGCTCGCGATCGCCGAGCGCCGTGGGGTCGGGGTGGACCTGCACGTGGACGAGTCCCTGGACGGCCCCGTCACCCTCGACGCCTTCGCCCTGGCCGTCCGCGGCTGGAGCAGCAACGTCTCGGCCGGGCACTGCTGCCGGCTCGGGACGCTGGAGACCTCCGAACGCCAACGGATCATCGCCGAGGTCCTGGCCAGCGACGTCGGGGTGATCGCCAACCCGATCACCAACCTCTACCTGCAGGGCTGGCAGCACCCGACCTCGACGCCACGCGGGCTCACCCCCGTCCGCGAGCTGGTCGACGCGGGCGTCCGCTTCGCCGCCGGTGCGGACAACGTGCGCGACCCGTTCAACCCGCTCGGCCGTGGCGACGCGCTCGAGACGGCCATGCTGCTCGTCGTCGCCGGCCACCTGACCGTGGCGGAGGCCTACGCCGCCGTCAGCTCCGGGGCCCGTGAGGTGATGCGGCTGCCGCTCGCCGGGCCGACCGCGGGTGCGGCCGCCGACCTGCTGGCGGTGCGTGGCGCCGACCTCGCCGAGGTCGTCGCCGATGCCCCCGCCGACCGGCTGGTGTTCCGGGCCGGCCGACTGGTCGCGCGCACCACCACCTCCCTCGAGCTCGCCCCGTCCTCGTTCGCCCCGTCCTCGTTCGCCCCGTCCTCGTTCGAGGCGTCCTCGTCCGAACCGACCCCCGTGGAGGCCCTCCGGTGACCGCACCCACCACACCTGCCGTCCCCTCCGACGCGGGGTCGGCCCCGGCAGCCGAGGAACCGTTGGCCGACTTCCGCGGCGTGGCCATGCAGTTCCCGAACGGGACGGTGGCGCTCTCCGGCGTCGACCTCACCGTCCGCCGCGGCGAGTTCGTCACCGTGGTCGGGCCGAGCGGCTGCGGCAAGAGCACCCTGCTGCGGATCGCGTCGGGGCTGGAGACCGCGAGCGAGGGCTCGGTCACGCTGGGGACCGGCCGGATCGGCTACGTGTTCCAGGACGCGACGCTGCTGCCGTGGCGGACCGTCCAGGCCAACGTCGAGCTGCTCGCCGAGCTGGCCAAGGAGCCGCGGCGCGATCGGGCGGCGAAGGCCAAGGCGGCCATCGACCTCGTCGGGCTGACCGGGTTCGAGGGTGACCTGCCACGCCAGCTCTCCGGCGGGATGAAGATGCGGACGTCGCTGGCCCGCTCGCTCACCCTGGACCCCGAGCTGTTCCTCTTCGACGAGCCGTTCGGGGCCCTGGACGAGATCACCCGCGAACGTCTGGGGGACGAGCTCCTCCGCATCTTCGGCGAGCGCCGCTTCGCCGGCCTGTTCATCACCCACTCCGTGGCCGAGGCCGTCTACCTCTCCACCCGGGTGGTGGTGATGAGCGGCCGGCCCGGCCGGATCGTCGACAGCTTCGAGGTCGACCAGGCCTACCCGCGGGATCCGGACTTCCGCTTCACCCCGGAGTTCGCGGCCCTCAGCGGCCAGGTGTCGCACGCGCTACGCGGAGCCCACTCGTGAGCAAGTTCGGTAGCCCCGCTCCGCGCTCCGGGGTCCTGGGCTTCGCCGCATCTCGGTCGTTCGTCGCGGTTCCGGACGACAGGGTTCGGCGTCGTGCCAGGTCCGCGCATCGTCCGGAACCCCTCCTCACTCCCGAGAGGCTTCGCCCATGACCGAGCTTCCTGGTCGCGCTCCGCGCTCCGGGGTCCTGGGCTTCGCCGCATCTCGGTCGTTCGTCGCGGTT
>NZ_CAXTHT010000009.1:0-26606 GCF_964244285.1 uncultured Friedmanniella sp. | reverse complement strand
CCGGACGACAGGGTTCGGCGTCGTGCCAGGTCCGCGCGTCGTCCGGAACCCCTCCTCACTCCCGAGAGGCTTCGCCCATGACCACCACCGCGGTGAAGCAGGCCGCCGCCGACAGCCAGCCGAAGGTCGTCGCCCGGCCGCCGGCCCGGCGCGGCGACCGGCTCAAGACCTACGGGCCACCGCTGCTCGCGTTCGGGGTGATCCTCGTGGTCTGGTACGCGCTGGCGGGCTACCTCGCCGCGCAGGGGCGGACCACCATCCTGCCCAACCCGACGCGGATCATCGTCGACTCCTTCGCGCCCGCCGACCCGCGGGACACCCCCATCACCGCCGACCTGCTGTCCAGCCTCGCGCTGTCCACCGGGGTGGCCCTGACCGGGCTGGCGATCTCGATCGTGATCGGCATCGTCTGGGCCGTGCTGATGTCGCAGGCGCGGTGGGTGGAGCGGTCGCTGTTCCCGTACGCGGTGATGCTGCAGTGCGTGCCGATCCTGGCACTGGTGCCGCTGATCGGCTCCAGCCTGGGCTACAGCCTGGAGTCCCGGGTGCTGGTCTGCGTCCTGATCTCGCTCTTTCCCATGGTCTCCAACACCCTGTTCGGCCTGCAGGCCGCCGACCGCAGCTCTCGAGAGCTGTTCCAGCTGCAGGGGGCCAGCCGCTGGACGGTCCTGACCAAGCTGCAGTTCCCGGGCGCGATGCCGGCGATCTTCGCCGGGATGCGGATCTCGGCCGGTCTCGCGGTGATCGGCGCCATCGTCGGCGACTTCTTCTTCCGTCGCGGTCAGGCCGGTCTCGGGGTCTTGATCAACAACTACGCCTCACGGCTGCAGACCGCCGAGCTGTGGGCCGCCGTCCTCACCGCCTCGCTGCTCGGCGTGGTGATCTTCCTGGTCTTCGGCTGGATCGGCAAGCTCGCCGTCGGCCGCTGGTACGAACCGTCCGCCTGACCCTGCCGCACCCGCCCGAACCGCCTGCCTGCCTACTCGCCTGCCCTGCCTAGGAGAACCATGATCATCGCCTCCCGCACCCTTGCCGGTGCCGCCTCCCTCGTCCTGGTCGCCGGGCTTGCGGCCTGCGGCTCCTCGGCCGAACCGGCCGCCTCTCCCGCGCCGAGCGCCGCGGCCGGCGCCGTCGACCTGTCCGACGTCTGTCCCGCCACGGTGGTGATCCAGACCGACTGGAACCCCGAGTCCGAGCACGGCGCCCAGTACGCGCTGCTGGGCAGCGACTACACCGTCAACAAGAAGCTCAAGACCGTCTCCGGACCGCTCATGAGCTCCGGCAAGACCACCGGCGTCAACGTCGAGATCCGTGCCGGTGGGCCGGCCATCGGGTTCGAGTCGGTCGCGACCCAGATGTACAAGGACAAGAAGATCACCATCGGCTACGCGAGCACCGACGGCCAGATCCAGACGTCCAAGGAGCTGCCGGTGAAGGCGGTGATGGCCCCGCTGGACATCAACCCGCAGATGATCATGTGGGACCCGGCCACCTATCCCCAGGTGAAGACGATCAAGGACCTCGGTGCGACCGGGGCCGTGGTCCGGGTGTTCGGCGGCGCCTCGTACATGGAGTACCTCATCGACAGCGGCCAGATCGACCGCAAGAACGTGGACGAGGGCTACGACGGCACCCCGGCCAACTTCGTGGCCGCGCAGGGCAAGGACGCGCAGCAGGGCTTCGCCAGCGCCGAGCCCTACATCTACGAGAACGAGATCAAGGACTGGGACAAGCCGGTGGCCTTCCAGCTGGTCCACGACGCCGGCTGGCAGATCTACGCCGGCGAGATGTCGGTCAAGACCGCCGACTTCGAGAAGCTGACGCCCTGCCTCAAGAAGCTGGTGCCGGTGATGCAGCAGGCGGAGGTCGACTTCTACACCGACCCGACCGCGACGAACAAGCTGATCCTCGACCTGGTCGACTCCTACGACACCGGCTGGGTCTACTCCCAGGGCGTCGCGGACTTCTCCGTCGAGCAGCAGAAAAAGCTCAAGCTGGTCGGCAACGGCGACAACGCGACCATCGGGGACTTCGACCTGAAGCGGGTGCAGAAGATCCTCGACGTGATGGGTCCGATCGCCGACAAGCTGGGCACGCCGCCGGCCGCCGGCCTGACCGTCGACGACCTGGCCACCAACGAGTTCATCGACACCTCGATCGGCCTGCCCCAGTGAGCGTCGCCGCTGCGCAGGTGGGCTCCGCGGACGTCGACGCCCTGCATGCCGAGCTGCTGGCGCTGCTCGGGCCGCGCGGGGTCTCGGTCGACCGCCGGGTGCGCGAGCGGGCCTCGGTGGACGGGGCCAAGATGAGCCCGATCATCGTCGAGCAGCTGCCGCTCGGGATGGCCGACCTGGTCGCCTTTCCCACCAGCGCGGAGCAGATCGCCCAGGTGGTCGGGGCGGCCGTTCGGCACGGCGTCGCGATCACCCCGCGCGGCAAGGGCACCGGCAACTACGGCCAGGCGATCCCGATGCCCGGTGGGCTGGTGCTCGACCTGTCCCGCGCCCGGGCGGTCGTCGAGGTGGGCGAGGGCGTGGTCACCGCCGAGGCCGGCGCCTCGATGGTCAGCCTGGAGCAGGCGGCGCGGGAGACTGGCCAGGAGCTCTGGATCTACCCCTCCACGGCGCAGTCGAGCATCGGCGGTTTCCTCGGTGGCGGTTCGGGCGGCACCGGCTCGTTGGTCCACGGCAGCAGCAGCATGGGCTTCGTCGTCGCGCTCGACGTGGTGCATGCCGTCCCCGACGCCACTCTCGTACACGTCGAGGGCGAGGAGGCGCAGGCCTACCTCCACAACTACGGCGTGACCGGCATTATCGCCCGGGCCACGGTCCGGCTCGACCCGGTGCACGACTGGTGCGGCTACTACGCCAGCTTCGACACCTTCGAGGACCTGCTCAGGGTGCTGCGACCGATCGGCAACCTCACCCCGACGCCTCGGCTGGTGTCGGGAGACCTGCCGACCCTGGCCAACGCGCTGCCGGAGGACCCGGCGATCCCGGCCGACCGGGCCAGCCTGCGCGCGATCCTGGACGCGTCGACGGTGGAGCAGGCGACGGCCCTGGTCGAGTCCGTCGGTGGCCGGCTGGAGGACGTGCGGCCCGGACCGCAACCCTGCGTCAAGATCAGCACCCTCTCCTACAACCACCCGATCGAGTGGCTGCAGAAGACCTCGCCCGGCACCTATTTCCACCTCGAGGTGGGCGGGCACGCCCTGATCGACCGGCTCGAGGAGGTGCACGCGGTCTTCGAGGGCGGCATGCTGCACATCGAGGCCCAGTACGACGGCTCGCCGATCGGCATGCTGGCGGGCGTCTATGCGAGCCCGGAGCAGGTCTACGCCGGGATCGACGCACTGCGGGCGTTGGGCGTCGGGGTGCACAGCCCGCACCAGTGGCACGTCGACTTCGAGGTCGACCGGACACGGGCGCTCGCCGCCCGCAACGACCCGCAGGGGTTGCTCAACCCCGGCAAGCTCGTCACCGAGCGGGCGCCGGGAGCGGGCAAGACCATGGGTGGCCGGACCACGGTCCGAGCGTCCTGATGGCGGCGCGAAAGCTCGTCGAGCTGGCCGGCTCGGCCGTGGGCACGACTCTGACCGCCGACTCGGTGATCATCCTCCCGACGGGCTCCGTCGAGCACCACGGGCCCCATCTGCCCCTGGTCACCGATGCGTTGCTGGCCGAGGCGGTGGCGACCGCCGCGGTGGAGCAGGGAGTGGCGGACGGACTGGACCTGTGGCTGCTGCCGACCCTCACCTACACCAAGTCCGACGAGCACCATTGGGCCCCGGGGACGATGTGGCTGAACTACGACACGCTGATGTCGACCCTGGTGGATCTCGGCCGCTCCGTCGCGGCGACGCCGGCGAAGAAGCTCGTCTTCATGAACGGCCACGGCGGCAACTCGGCGCTGCTGCAGGTGGCCAACCGCGAGCTACGGCGACGGTTCGGGCTGGTCACCTTCGCGATGCCGGCCGGCTTGCCGGTCGCCGGCACCCGTGGCGTCGGGGTCCTGCCGGAGGAGATGGGGCAGAGCATCCACGCCGGGCACGCCGAGACGTCCCTGGTGATGCACGTCCGGCCCGACCTGGTCGACCTGGGCCTGGCCGAGCGGCACGTGCCCGAGCACCTCGCCGGTTTGGAGTACATCGGCATCAACGGCAAGCCTGTCTCCTTCGGCTGGCTGAGCAACGACTTCGGTCCCACAGGCGTCATCGGCGACCCGACGCAGGCCTCGGCCGAAGCCGGCCGGGTGATCTTCGAGGCCTCGGTCGCCGGCACGGTCGCCGCCCTGCACGAGATCGCGGCCTTCCGGCACCTGCCGTGACGGCCACGCTCGGTGAGCCTGTCGAAGGGCCGCATGCCTGGGCTCGGTCCTGGCTGCCGGCCGACGACGACCCGGTCCGCCCACTGATGACCCTGGCCACGCTCGGGCTCGACGGCTGGCCGGCGGCCCGGACGGTGCTGCTGTCCTCGGTGAGCGACGTCGGGCTCCGCTTCCACACCGACGCCCGCTCGGCCAAGGTGGCCGAGCTGGCCGCCGACCCGCGGGTCAGCCTGGTCATCGCGTTCCCCGAGCGGGCGCAGCAGCTGGTGGTGCAGGGTGACGCAGTGCCGGAGTCGGCGGCGGAGAGCCTGGCCGCGTTCGGGCGACGGTCGGCGTACCTGCGGCAGCTGGCCTGGGTGAACGACCCGGAGCACGCGCGGCTGCCCCCGGCCGATCGCCAGCGGGCTTGGGCGACGGCCGTGGCCCAGACTCCGGACGGCCCGCTCGAGCCGCCCACCTCCTGGCGGGGCTACGAGGTCGTGCCGCACCGTTACGTCTTCTGGGAGGGCGGGCCGGACGCCGCGAGCCGGCGCACCGAGTACGTCCGCGCGGACGGCGGCTGGAGCGTCGACCACCTACCCGGCTAGTGACGGCTAGGAGTCCTGGGTGCCGAGCTGTTGTCCGATCTCCGCCAGCCCCTCGGCGAACGCCAGCTCTCGGCCGGGGGCGCCGCCGCCGGAGAGGTTGACCCCGGCGACCCCATCGAGAGCCAGCAGCTGCTCGCACAGGTCGACGGTGGCCCGGATGCCCCTCGCGCGTGGGTCCCGGGCCTCCAGGATGGGCTCGAGATAACCGGGCGGCAGCACGAAGCCGGGGAACGAGGCCAGCAGCTGGGCGCTGCTCACGTCGAGCACCACCGGCACGCAGGGGACGAACCAGGGGCGGCCGCCGAGCTGGTGCACCTGGTCGACGAAGGTCCGGATGGGGTCGACACCGCCGCAGTGGTTGACGAAGCAGACCTCGGCCCCGGCGCGCAGCTTCTCGACCAGCCGGCCGGCCCGACGGTCGGTCGGCGGTGCCGAGGGCGACTCCCCGACCGAGGTGAGCAGGCCCGAGCGCGCGGCGAGGCCGGTCAGCTGGGTCGAGTCGAGGTCGAAGACGGCCGCCGCGTCCCAACGCGAGCCGAGGGCGGGATGGTCACCGGTCACGCAGTGCACCGCGTCCACACCCAGGTCGACGAGCGCGGCCAGCTCGCCCTCGAGCGCGACCCGGTTGCGGTCGCGGCAGTTCAGACCGGTCCAGGCGCGCAGCCCTGCAGACCTGATCAGCGCGGCCCGGTAGGCCGGCGGCAGCTGGACCCGGTTCCGGGGCGAGTCGCCAGCGAGCACGGCGTGCACGGTGCCCCGCAGGACCTCACCTGTGGCGGACGCCGAGGCGCCGTCGAGCGCGGCCGCGGGGAAGTCGGCGACGACCGCCCGGCCTTGGGCGAGCAGCCGTCGCAGGTCGTCGCCGGGACGCCGGTCGGGCGCGGCCGCCGAGCCGTCAGGGGGCTGGTACGGCACGACGGGCACGCCGAGAAACGAGCACGGACGGTCCCCGAGCTCGCACGTTCCGTCGTGTTCGACGCCGCCGCACGGTCCGTGCACCATGTGCTTGGGGCACGCGGCGGTCGCTGAGCCTGGGTCCACGCTCCACCTCCGCTGGGCAATCTAGGCCAGGCTCACTCGGGGCAGGGTTGGTCACCGCCATACTTCGGTCCATGGCGTTCGACACCGAGCTGGCCGACCGGCTACGGGCACGGCTGAGCGCTCAGCCCGGCGTGAGCGAGAAGCGGATGTTCGGCGGCCTCGCGTTCCTGGTCGACGGGCACCTGGCGGTCGCCGCGGGCAACCACGGCGGCTTGCTGCTGCGGGCGGACCCGGCCGTGCTCACCGAGTTGCTGGAGGACCCGCGGATCTCGACCTCGGTGATGGGCGACCGGACCATGCGCGGCTGGTTGCACGTCGAGGCGGACGAGTCGGTCAGCGACGACGACCTGCACGGCTGGGTGGACGGCGCAGCCGCCTACGCCCGGTCCCTGCCGGCCCGGAGGAGATAGTCCGCCAACGAAGGAGGGGAGTACCCCACCTTCGTTCACGGCTTGTCGCGCCCAGCGGTCAGGTACTGCCGCCAGCCCCCGTAGGCGGTGATGTCGATGGCCCCGGCGGTGGCCGCCGGCTCCACCAGGAAGCCCGGACGGCGGCGTCCGTCGGCCAGCTCGACCGAGCCGATGGTCATCGGCGTCGGCAGCGCGGCGACGAACAGCCCGAACGCCGCCGCGGACAGCCGCCACAGCTCGCCCGTCACCATCGCGCCACCCGTGTCCACCCGTAGCAGACCCGGCTTGGCGGGGACGGTCGTCAGGGCCCAGAGCCGGTACATCGGCGCGGTCCGCGCCTCCCCGACCAGTGTCGCGCCGATCCGGAGCAGGTCGGGGTTGAGGGGCTGGCCGCTGAGGTGGGCCCCCAGCACGAGCAGCTCTACCGTCGGGGACGAGGCGAGCGCTTTCCCCGAGCGCCGCCCCGTCCCCGCGGTCTGAACCGACACGGTCGTCACGCCTCCGCGGCGACGGCGTCGGTGGCTGGGATGTCGGCCGCGCTGGGAGCGACCCGCTGCGGCAGCAGGCTGATGGCTCCGAGGGTCGCGGCCAGCAGGAAGTAGCCCAGGGCGGGTCCGGGCGCGGCCATCCAGCCCACCTGGTCGGCGTGCAGCAGCCCGACCCAGGACAGGGCGGCTCCGACCAGGGCGGCGATCACGGCTCGTCGCAGCTGCTTCTCGAGGATGAAGGTGACGATCGCGCCCAGGACGATGCCGGCGAGCGTCGCTCCCTGACCCAGGACGTGCAGGCCGTGGTAGACCAGCCCGGCGTCGGTCAGCTTCGCCTCGCCGAGCTGGGCGGCCGTGGTACCGGCAGCCGACAGGGCGTTGTCGATCAGGCCGGCGCCCCACGAGGCGACGTTGGGGATGATGGCGGCGACCACCGCAGCGGCGTGCAGCCGGGGCGTCGACTGGAAAGCCTGGGCCCCGATCAGCAGCCCGATGTAGAGCAGGATCGGCACGATCGCGGGCAGCGGCAGCACGGTCGAGAGCAGCCCGAAGAGCCCGGCGAAGCAGAGGACGGCGATGAACGCGCCGCTGGCGAGAGAGTAGCTCGTCCGGCCGCCGGCCTCTTTCCAGCCCGGGTGCCCGATGTAGACCGCGGGCGGGAAGGGCGAGCCGAGGGCGGAGCCGATGATCGCGCCGGTCCCGTCGGCCAGCAGCACGCTGCGCAGGTTGTAGCTGTCGCCGGCGGCGGCCGCGCTCTCGACGTTGCTCATCGCCTCGAGGAAGTTGTAGACGCCGAGCGGGACCGCGGTAGCCAGCAGCGGGGCCATTCCGCTCAGCCCCGAGACCAGCAGACCGACGTTGAGACTCGGCAGCGCGACGGCGACGTCGGCCGCGGCCGCGGTGACGTCGGGCACGGACAGGTAGCCGCCGATCCAGCCGATCGCGGTCCCGACCAGCAGGGCCGCCAGACCGATCGGGATGCCGCCGGGCAGCTTCAGGTCGGTGAAGAAGCCGACCAGGATGATGCCCAGCACCGGCAGGCCGATCCAGGCCGCCTCCCAGATCTGCCCGGCGGGCCGCATCGAGATGAAGGTCAGCGAGATGCCGGCCAGCGTGCCCAGCAGGGCGGCCCGCGGGGTGATTCTGCGGATGAACGGCCCGACGAAGGCGCCGATCAGCACGATCACGCCGATGATGAAGGCCCAGGCAAGCCCCGCCTCCCAAGCCCTGATGGGATCCCCGGTCTTGAGGTAGATCGGCAGCATGATCACGAAGGTCACGATGAACATGTGCGGCACGCTGGGCCCGTACGGCAGGGCCGTGACGTCGGTCCGCTGCTCGCGCCGGGCCAGCCGGCGGGCCAGCAGTGTGTAGTACGCGTTGCCGGCGATCAGCGCGATCCCCAGTGCAGGCAGCACCGTGCCCAGGACGCGGTCGGACGGCAGGTGCACGACGAAGATCAACAGCCCGGTCAGGGTGAGGACGTTGACCAGGATGTTGAACGCCAGTCCGAAGAAGGCGTTGAGGTCGCCGCGGGTCCACCAGGGGACGCGGATCCGTGTACTGGCAGGGGTCTCGGCGCGCACGGCGGTGTCGGTGGTCATGATCAGCTCCTGGTCAGGCGGCCGCGACGGCGGCACGGGGAAGGACGTCCAGCAGGGCGGCGGAGTCGGTGACCCAGCCGAAGATGCCGCCCTGGGCGGCGATCATGTCGAGCCCGACGCGCTGGAACTCCGGGAAGTAGGAGCCGACGCAGTCGGAGAGCACCAGGACGTCGTAGCCCCGGTCGTTGGCCTCGCGGACGGTGGTGTGGACGCACACCTCGGTGGTCACCCCGGTCACCACCAGCGCCTCGATCCCGGCGTCGGTGAGGATCTGCTGCAGGTCCGTGCCGTAGAAGGCACCCTTGCCCGGCTTGTCGAGCACCACCTCCTCGGGCAGCGGTGCCAGCTCGTCGATGATGTCGTGGCCGTACTCACCGCGGACGAGGATGCGACCGTAGGGCCCGGGGTCGCCGATCCGCAGGGAGGGCTGACCCCGGCGCAGCTTGGCCGCCGGTAGGTCGGAGAGGTCCGGCCGGTGGCCCTCGCGGGTGTGGATGACCACCATCCCGGCCTCGCGGGCGGCGGACAGGACGCGTTGCAGCGGAGGCACGACCGAGGCCAGCTGACCCACGTCGTTGCCGAGGGTCTCCCCGAACCCCCCGGGCAGCAGGAAGTCGCGCTGCATGTCGATCATCAGCAGGGCGACCTTGCCGGGCGGGAAGCGGAACGGCTGAGGTCGGGCAGGGACGGCGATGGGCTCGGGCATGCGGCAGCTCCTCGGGCGGGAACGGGACGGGGACCGGGTGGGCCCGGATCAGTCGGTGGAGGCGATGCGGGCCGCGACGGCCAGCACCTTGTCGTCACTCAGGGCAGGTCCGAGGACCATCAGGCTGGCCGGGCGGCCGTCGGCGGTGAGGCCGGCCGGGACCGCGACGGCGCACAGGTCGAGCAGGTTGGCGAAGTGCGTGTACTGGCCGAGGACGGTGTTGGTGGCGATCGGGTCCGCCAGCACCTCCGGCACGCTGAAGGTGGTGCCGATCGTCGGCAGGACGAGGACGTCCATGGTGCTGAACGCCCGGGCCACTACGCCCTTGAGCTCGGCGAGCCGGTACTGCGCGCGGAACACGTCGGCGGCGGAGAACCGGCCGCCTCCGCGGATGATCTGTTCCACCACGGGCACGACCGCACCGGGATGCCGGTCGAGGAAGTCGCCGAACTCCACCAGCCGCTCCGCCACCCAGGGTCCGGAGTAGAGCAGCTCGCCGGCCTGGGTGAACGGCGCCAGGGCGGGCGTGGTAGTCGCGAACCGCTGCTCGATCTGGGCGCGACCGGCCCGGTGCGCAGCGGCCATCGGCTCGTCGCCGAAGAACTCGAGCTCGTCCACGTCCGGCAGGCCGACGACCAGCTCCGCCGCTGGCGTGGCGTCCCGGACGCGGGGGCGGCTCCACGGGTCGCGGTGGTCCTCGCCGACCACCACGTCGAAGACCACGGCGAGGTCCGCGACGTCGGTGCCGATCAGGCTGAGGCAGTCCAGCGAGCGGCAGGCGGGCACCAGCCCGACCGTGCTGATCAGGCCGCGGGAGGGCTTGAAGCCGAGGACGCCGTTGAGCGCCGGCGGCACCCGGCCGGAGCCGGCCGTGTCGGTCGCCACGGCGAACGGCACCTGTCCCAGCGCGACGGCCAGGGCCGAGCCGGAGCTCGAGCCGCCCGAGATGAGGTCGCCGCCGTAGACGCTGCGGGGTACCGGGTAGGGGGTCCGGGTGCCGTTGAGGCCGGTGGCGAACTGGTCGAGGTTGGTCTTGCCCACCAGCACTGCGCCGGCGTCCAGGAGGCGCTGGACCACCGGGGCGGTCTCCGTCGCGGTGTAGGCGTAGGCGGGACAGGCCAGCGTGGTCGGCCAGCCCGCGATGTCGATGCTGTCCTTGACCGCGAACGGGACGCCGTACAGCGGGAGGTCGCGCGCACTCGTCTCGGCCTCCAGAGCGGCCGTCCGGGCCAGCGCGTCCGCCCGGTCGACGACCGTGATCCAGGTGCCGTCGGCTCCGCGCGCGTCCACCAGGTCGAGGGTCTGCGCGATGGTCTCGGTGGGGGTGAGGCGACCCCCGCGGTGGGCGTCGAGCACCCTCCCGACCGTCGGGCCGAGAGTCGGTCCCGTCCCGGTGAGAACGTGTCGGGCCGCCGTCGTGGTCACACGGTCGATTGTTGACAGTTTCAGAGTCGGTGCGGCGACCGTGGCGTTACGGCTGTGTTATGGCTGGTGCTCGCCCGGGACCACCGCGGCCGGCTGCGGTGTGAGGAAACGGCGGCCGCCGTGGTGTTCGAGCTCGTAGAGGATGCGGTCCAGGTCGTTCGAGCGCAACGCGTCGATGATCCGCTGGTGCCGGACCAGCCCCTCCTCGGGTCCGAGCAGCTGCGCCTCGCGCCGCAGGTTGACCGCCATCGGCCGCTGCAGCTTGAGCAGCACCGGCTCCAGCGCCAGGTCGAGCTGTCGGTTGCCGGCCAGCCCGACGACGGCGGCGTGGAAGGCCCGGTGGGCGTCGTCCTTGGCCAGCGCGTCGCCGTCACGTTCGGCGGAGCGCATCCGGTTCAGCCAGTGGTCGACCTCGGCGAGCTCGGCGTCCCCGGGAGGCGTCGCGCGCGGGAAGACCAGCCGTACGGCGTGCCCCTCGAGCGCCCCGCGGATGCCGAACAGCTGCTCGACGTCGGTGCTGCTGAGCTCGGTGACACGGGCGCCCCGACGCGGCAGGTGCTCCACCAGCCCCTGCTGGGTCAGCAGCCGGAGGGCCTCACGCAGCGGTCCGCGGCTGATGTCGAAGCGCAGTCGGATCTGGTCCTCGATCAGCCGCTGGCCCGGTTCGAGCTCGCCGGCCAGGATCTCGGCGCGCAGCTGCCGAACGGCCACTTCGACCAGGCTCGGGGCGTGCAGGCCGGTGCTGGAGGTCACGCCCTGCCTCTCGGGGTCGCGGTGCTGGGGGTCCAGTCTCGCACCGCAGCCGCCCCGATCACGTCTGCAGCAGCGCCGGCGTGATCCCGGCCAGGTCCGGCACGCCGGTCAGCGCCATGGTCAGCTCCAGCTCGGCGAGCAGGTTCTGCAGCACCTGGCGGACGCCGTCGGCGCCGGCGAGGGCGAGCCCGTACAGGTGCGGGCGGCCGACCAGGCAGGCGTCCGCTCCGAGGGCGAGCGCGACGAACAGGTCGGTGCCGGTGCGGATGCCGCTGTCCAGCAGCAGGGTCGGCTCGGGGCCGACGGCCGCACGGATCGCCACCAGGGCGTCCAGCGAGGCGATGCTGCGGTCGACCTGGCGGCCGCCGTGGTTGGACACGACCAGCCCGTCCACGCCGAGGTCCAGCGCGCGGCGGGCATCGTCGGCGTGCAGCACGCCCTTGAGCAGGACGGGCAGCCGGGTCCGCTCGCGCAGGGTGGCCAGGTGGTCCCAGGACAGGCCGGGGTTGGAGTAGACGTCGAGGAACGCCTGCACGGCGGCCCGGGGTTCGGGGGAGCGCAGGTTGGCCAGCAGCCGTCCGGGGTGGTGCCGGCTGATCGACCACAGGCTGCGCAGGGCGCCGAGGGTCACGTTCGCCGGTTCAGCGGAGGTTCCAGCGGCAGCATCCAGCCGGTCCCGGACCAGAGCGGTGAAGCGGGGGTCCGAGGTGTACTGGGCCAGCCCGATGCCGCGCGCGAAGGGCAGCGAGCCGAGGTTCAGGTCCTGGGGACGCCAGCCGAGCACGGTGGTGTCGAGGGTGACCACCAGGGCGCCCGCCCCGCACGCCTCGGCGCGGCCGATGAGGGAGTCGACCAGGGCCTCGTCGCTGGACCAGTACAGCTGAGACCAGTACGGCGTCGTGCCCATCGCCGTCGCCGTCCGTTCCATGGCGACGTCGCCCTGGTTGGAGAAGACGTATCCGACGCCGGCCGCGTGCGCACCCTCGGCGATCAGCAGGTCCCCGTCCCGGCGGACCAGCCCCGCGGCGCCGACGGGCGCGACCAGCAGCGGCGAGGGGTGCCGGACACCTAGCAGGTCGGTGCCGAGGTCGCGTTGCGTGACGCCGTGCAGCATCCTTGGCACGATCCGGTGCCGCTCGAAGGCCTCGAGGTTGTGCCGCATCGTCGCTCCGCTGCCCGCGCCGCCGGCGACGTAGGCCCAGGCGGTCGGGCTCATCGCCCGACGGCCCCGACGTTCCAGCTCCTCGGCGTCGGTGGGGACACTCGGCCTCCGGCCCAGGACGCCGGCCCGGTAGATCGCGTTCTGCCGTGCCCGCCCGATCCCGGCGGCGGTCGGGCTCGGCCGGGGCGGTGCGCTCACGTGGGACGGTCCGTCGGGAGCAGGGGACCGGCGGGCGCGAACTCGAGGACCGCCTCGTGGCCGGCGCGCAGGGTCCCGTCGGCCTCGACGAAGTGCAGACACTCCGGCAGACCCACCGGCCCGTCGGCGTCGCGGTGCAGGTCGGAGACAAGGCTGGCCTGCAGGGCGTGCACGGTGAAGCCGATCCCGCGGTCCCGCAGCACGCCGAGGGTGTATCGCAGCACCTCGACGTGGGTGGCGTCCTCGCGCGCCCCCCAGACCGTCTCGGTGGCCAGCAGGCCCTTGCCGGCCGCGGCGGCGAGCGCGACGACCTCATCCACGTGCCGTTCGAACCCCTCCTTCGAGGCCATCGGCTGGCCGGCCGGATCGAGGTTCCACATCCAGTAGGGGTGGAAGCTGATGACGTCGCTGAGCGGTTCGGTGAGGGCGACGGCCGTCGGGTGGGTGTAGTTGCCCACGGTCAGGGGCTGCTGGGCGCCGGTGCTGCGGCAGACGTCGCGGACCCAGCCCAGCCACAGCAGCTCAGCGGCGCGCATGGAGCTGGCCGCGTCGTCGACGTACCCGCCCATCAGCGGCTCGTTGCAGAGGTCCCAGAGCACGACCCGCTCGTCGTCGCGGTGGCGGCCGACGACGTCGAGCAGGTAGCGGCGGTGCACCTGCTCGACCGGGGCCAGGTCGCGGCCCGTCCCCTCGACGTCGGCGAACAGGTCGTCGGCCCGGCTCCAGGCGCTGTGGTGCGGGACGAGGTGGTCCAGCGGCACGCCGCCGAAGTCACAGACCGGGTCGAGCCAGCGGTTGAACAGCAGCGGGATGACGCCGATCCCGTGTCGGGCGAACAGCTCCAGCCCCGCGTCGAGGTTGGCCAGGAAGAGCGCCGGATCGCGCTGGTAGGCGTCGAACGATAGCCACCAGCGCGCGGTGTTCCAGGCCGGGAAGTACGCCTTGCCTCGGGCCACCTCGACCGCCATCCGGCCGTGGTCGTGGTGCTGCCACAGGTCCAGACCGCTGGAGCCCCACGACCCGTCGTAGTTGAAGCCGAAGACCCTGTCCGTCCGCATAGCGCTACCCCCTCCGATCAGGCTCGGATCTCGCGCCGCTCCGTCAGGACCGAGCCCAGCACGTCCTCGCGGACGGTCAGGCCGAGTCCCGGTCCCCGCGGCACCTCGATCTGGCCGTCGACCATGATGAACGGCTCGGTGAGGTCCTCGGCGTAGTAGCGGGCCGAGGCGGAGATGTCGCCTGGCAGGGCGAAGCCGGGCAGCGCAGCCAGAGCGAGGTTCGCCGCGCGTCCGAGGCCCGTCTCCAGCATCCCGCCGCACCAGACGGGCGTGTCCAGGGCCTGGGCGACGTCGTGCGCCCGCCGCGCCTCCAGGTAGCCGCCCATCCGGGCGGCCTTGAGGTTGACGATGCTGCACGCGCCGGCCAGGATCGCCCGCGCCGTCGCCGCGGCGGAGGTGATCGACTCGTCCAGACAGATCGGCGTCCGGCACCGCCGCGCCAGCTCTGCGTGCAAGGCGATCGCGTCGTGCTCGAACGGCTGCTCGATCAGCAGCAGGCCGAGGTCGTCGAGCTTCGCGACGTGAGCGAGGTCGGCCGCCCGGTACGCAGTGTTGCCGTCGACCTGCAGCGGCACGTCCGGCCCGACGGCCTCCCGGACCGCGCGAACCGGCTCGAGGTCGAAGCCTGGCTCGATCTTGAGCTTGATCCGCCCGTACCCCTGCTCGCGGTAGCGCTGGACCGTTTCGACGAGCTGCCCGATGGTGTCGGTGATGCCCACGGAGACCCCGACGGGCACGCGTTCCCGCGTCCCGCCCAGGTAGGCCGCCAGGCTCATCCCGGCCTGGCGCAGCTCGGCGTCCAGTACGGCCAGCTCGAGCGCCGCCTTCGCCATCCGGTGCCCGACGAAGCCCTCGGTCAGCTCGGCGACCCGGGCGGCGGTCAGGTCCTCGCAGGCCAGCACGGCCGGTACCAGGTAGTGCTCGAGGACGTGGGCGGCGCCGTCGACGTACTCCTCGCTGTAGACCGGCTCGGCCAACGCAACGCACTCGCCGTAGCCGACGGCCCCGTCGGTGGTGTGGGCCACGACGAGCAGCACGTCGCGCGCCGTCTGCACCCCGAACGACGTCCGGAACGGGCTGACCAGCGGCATCTCCAGCCGCAGCAGCTCGACCCTCTCCAGCTTCATCTGGTTTGAGCTCACGACAGGCTCCTCCCGATCTCGACGACCAGCTCGGCGACCAACGCAGCCCGATCCGGCATGGCGGACACCACCACGTACTCACCCTCCGCGTGCGCCCCCGCGCCGACCGCGCCCAGCCCGTCCAGGGTCGGGACGCCCAGGGCTGCGGTGAAGTTGCCGTCCGAACCGCCGCCCACCGCAGCGGTCTCCAACGGTGGCAGGCCGCAACATGCGGCGGCGCGCTGGGCCAGCGGCACCAGAGGCGCAGCGCTCTGCTCCTCCATCGGCGGGCGGTTCGGCCCGCCGTCCACGGTCAGGGTGGCGCCCAGCTCGGGCTGCAGCGCCCGCAGGGCGGCGTCGACGCGCTGCTGCTCACCGACGGTCGAGGCCCGGACGTCGAGAGCGACCGTCGCCGCCGCCGGGACGGTGTTGCGCGTCGTGCCGGCACTGGCGAGGGTCGGGGTGACCGTCGTCCCGAGCTCCGGCGCGGCCAGGTCGACCACCGCGAGCGTCAGCCCGGCCGCGGCGACCAGGGCGTTGACGCCCAGCTCCGGCTCCAGTCCCGCGTGTGCCGAGCGGCCGACTAGGTGCAGGTCGTAGTTGCTCACGCCCTTACGAGCCACCTTCAGCCTGCCGTCCACCGACGGTTCCAGGACCAGCACCGCGGCGGCGTCCCGCGCTGCGTCCTCCACGATCTGCCGGCCGACCGGCGAGCCGATCTCCTCGTCTGTGGTCACCACCAGCACGACCGGCGGCCGGTCCTCGTCGGCGACGGCCAGCGCCGCCAGGGCGAACAGCCCCTGGACCAGGCCGGCCTTCATGTCGAACGCGCCCGGGCCGGTGGCTCGGTCGGCCTCGACCGTGAACGGCCAGCGCGCGAGCGTCCCGGTGGCCCAGACGGTGTCGAGATGGGCGAGCAGGACGACCGGACGGCTCTCGCTGCGGACCGCCGGCAGCGACCAGGTGAGTGCCGGTGCGTTGGCGGTGCCCAGCCGGGTCGGAGTGACAGCCAGCAACGGCTCGGCGCGCTCGACCAGCAGGTCGACGGCGGCGGCGAGGGCGTTCGCGTCGTCCGACGGGGACTCGGCGGCGACGAGCTCACGAGTGAGCTCGACCATGGCGTCGACGCGCGCCCGCAGCCAGTCCGCGGTCTCGCTCATCGCTCCTCCTCGCCCGGGACCAGCCGGTACCCGGCGTCGTCGACGCTACCGATCCGCAGCCCGCCGGCGTACGCCTCGGTGAGGACCGCGCGCACGGCGTGTCGCCACGCTCGGGCCCGCTCGGGGTCCTGGCCGCGGACGGCCTCGAAGTCGGCCGGGATCTCCAGCACCGCGCCGGCGTGGGAAGAACCCGTCTGCTCGGGGAGCCCGTCGCGGTTGCGCAGCGCCAGAGACCCCGGTTTCAGGGCCGTCTCGGTTCCGGCTGGCCGCGGGCGGGCCAGGTCCCACACCGCCTCCAACCGGTCGGAGGAGTCCGAGGCGTTGATGCTGTCGGTCATCGCCCCGTAGAAGTCGGGGTAGAAGGCCGCGGCCCGGGCTCCGAGAGCGTTCAGGTTGAAGGCAACGTTGCGCCGGACCAGCGGGTCGAACGTCCAGCGCATCTCGGTGATCCCGGCCGACAGGCAGGTGCTGCGCTGGGCGAGCTTGAGCGCGTAGCCGACCCGGCGCCGGCGATGGCTGGCCACCACCCCCGTCTGGTGAGAGTGCACGTGCAGCTGGGGCGCCCAGCCGAGGAAGCCGACCGCGAAACCCACCGGGGCGCCGTCCTGCTCGTCGATCGCGAGGTGCACCGGGTTGCCCGAGAAGGCCAGGGCCCGGAGCTCGTTCGGCGCGAAAGTCCCTCGGGGACCCCAGACCTGCTCGCCCACCTCCGACACCAGACGGGCGGTCGGCTCGTCGTCGACGGCGCTGATCAGCACGCCCGCCTGCCGGGCCGCCGCTGTCGCATCAGCCCCGGCGCTCCCCGTCATCACCCGCCCATGATCGCGCACCGGTGCGGGACAGAATGTGCCTGTGAGCAACTCGAAGGTTGGTGTGGAGCTCGATCAGGCGGTGGAACCCTTTGTGCTGGCTCTGGACGTCGGGTCCACGGCCAGCCGGGGTGACGTCTACGACGCCACGGGTCGGCCGGTCGAGGGGGGCCGGCACAAGGTCGAACACCAGTTCCACACCGCCGGGGACGGCACCTCCACCATCGACGCGGACGCGGTGGTGGACGAGCTCGGCCAGATCATCGATGCCCTGGCGGTACACCGACTCCGAGGCCGGATCGGCGGGGTCGCGATGGACACCTTCGCCTCCTCCCTGGTCGGGGTGGATGCCCAGGGCCGGGCCTGCACGCCGTGCTTCACCTATGCCGACTCCCGTTGCGGTGCCCAGGTGGTGGCCCTGCGCGAGGAGCTGGGCGAGGCTGCGATCCACCAGCGCACCGGCACCCGGCTGCACTCGAGCTACCTCGCGCCCCGGCTGCGCTGGCTGCGCGAGACCGACCCCTCGACGTTCGCCCGGGCGAAGCGGTGGATGTCGCTGGGGGAGTACGTCTACCTGCGACTGCTCGGGGTGACCGCCGCGGGGACGGCGGTGGCGGCCTGGACCGGCCTGCTCGACCGTCGGACGGGGGGCTGGGACGCCGAGCTCGTCTCGGCTGCTGGGGTGGAGGTCGGGCAGCTGTCGGAGATCCGGGATCCTTCCGACCCGATCCGGGAGGTCTCGGCTGCGGTGGCGTCCCGGTGGCCGGCGCTCGAGGGCGCGGCCTGGTTCCCGGTCGTGGCCGACGGACTCTCGAGCAACCTCGGCGTCGGAGCGCAGGACGAGTCGGCTATGGCCGCCGCCGCAGCGACGAGCGGGGCGATGCGCGTCCTGGTGCACTCCCTGCCCGAGCAGCTGCCGTCGGGGCTGTGGTGCTACCGCGTCGATTCGACGCGCTCCCTGCTCGGGGGCGCGGTCAACGACGTCGGCCGGGCCCTCAGCTGGGTCGAGTCCACACTGGGACTCGCTGCCGACACCCTGGAAAGGATCGCGGCCGCTGCGCCCGATCCGGGTGCGCCGATGGTCCTGCCGTACTTCTCCGGCGAGCGGGCCACCGGCTGGGCCGCGAACGCCCGGGCGACCTTGACGGGCGTCTCCGCGGCGACGACGGGCCCACAGATCGCGCGCGGGGTGCTGGAGGGCGTCGCCATCTCCTACGCCCGCATCGCCGACCAGCTGCTCTCGGTCTCCGGCCGGCGACCCACCATCCTGGCCAGCGGCCGGGTCGCGCAGGAGGTGCCGTCCTTCCTGCAAATCCTGGCCGACGTGCTCGACGCTCCCGTCGTCCCCGTCACCACGAAGCGCGCGACGCTGCACGGGACGGCTCTGCTGCCCCTGGAGGTGCTGGCCCCGGACGTCGAGCGGGCGCCCGCGACGACCGGCACGACCCTCGAGCCCGTGTCGGCCAGGGCTGAGTACTACCGGGACCGGCGGGCGGAATACCAGCAGCTGTACGAGGCCGTGGTGGGACATCCTCAGGGCTGACCGGCACCAGTTCTGACGGACAGCTGAGCGGCGCTGCCGCGCGTCGAAGTCGGCCGGGGGGCCAGCATCGCGGATAGCATCGCGAGCGCGGCCCGACGGGCGCGCCCGGCCCGACGCCGAGCGCACTTCATGCCCCCACCCGCACGAGACACTTCGTGCTGCCTGGGGACCCCCGTTGACCCTTCGTTACTCCGCGAGAGCCCTCGCGGCGTCCACCGAGTCTGTGGCGGAACGGTTGTTCCAGCAGGTGCTTCATGAATACGGCCGGCGAACCTCGCCGTCGGAGATTCGCTCGTGGGAACGGAGTCTTCGCGTCCTCGCCCAGGACCTGGTGGATGCGGGACTGTCCGAGGTGGAGGTCATCCTCGAGTACCAGCTGCCCTTGACCTCCAAGCGCGCCGACGTGGTGCTGGCGGGCCGGCACCCGCGGACTGGAGAGGCCTCGTACGTCGTCGTCGAGCTCAAGCAGTGGACGTCGGCTCATCTGTGGGAGGACGACGAGTCGCTGGTCACCGTGGACGGGATGCCCGGCGGGCCGAGGCTCCATCCGGCTCGGCAAGTTCGGGGCTACTGCGAGTACGTGACCGACTTTGTCAGCTCCTTGTCCGGCCACGAGGATGCGGTCGCTGGACTGGCCTACCTCCACAACGTGACCGACCGGAACTACGTGAGTGACCTGTTCTTTGCACCTCTTGATCGACAGGGGCAGCTCTTCACCGGTGCCGACCGAGCAAAGCTGCACGCCTACCTGCGCTCCCGGTTGGACCCGACAGTCGCTGGAGCCGCTGCGGCAGACGAACTGCTGAACTCTGCCGTCCGCCCATCACGCCAGCTTCTCGCCGTCGCGGCTGACGAGGTTCGTGACCGCGAGCAGTTCGTGCTGCAGGACGACCAACAGCTGGCCGTCGATATCGTCAAGCACGAGGTCGAGCAGGCCCGTCAATCCAACCGGAAGACGGTCGTCGTAGTCTACGGCGGTCCGGGGAGTGGCAAGAGCGTCATCGCCCTCTCACTCCTCGGCGACCTCGCTCGCGAGGGTCGGACCGTGCTGCACGCCACCGGATCTCGCTCGTTCACGCAGACCCTCCGCAGGGTGGCGGGGCACCGCGATCTGCGGGTGCAGAAGATGTTCCGCTACTTCAACCAGTTCATGGACGTCGAGCGGAACGGCCTTGACGTCTTGATCCTCGACGAGGCGCACCGCATCCGTGAGACGTCGGTCAACCGCTACACCCGGGCGGAGTTCCGAACCGACCGAAGCCAGCTCGACGAGCTGATCGCCGCGGCTCGGGTGCCGGTGTTCCTGCTCGACAACCATCAGGTGGTGCGGCCGGGCGAGCAGGGTTCGGTGGACAGCATCGCCGACTACGCCCGCTCGCTGGGTCTCGACCTGCAGGAGATCGAGTTGCAGGAGCAGTACCGGTGCGGCGGCAGCCTCGGCGACGTCCGCTGGGTGGAACAGCTGCTCGGTCTTGCGGGCGACGGTCCGGCCGCGTGGGAGGGCGACGAGCGGTTCGTCCTCGACGTGGCCGACAGTCCGGAGGAGCTGGAGCAGCGGGTCCGCGACGAAGCGGCGACGGGTGCCAGTGCCCGGCTGGCGGCGGGATACTGCTGGTCCTGGAGCGACCCGTGCAAGGACGGCACTCTCGTGCCGGACGTGCAGATCGGCCCGTGGGCCCGGCCCTGGAACCTCAAGGGCGACCGCTCCATCGGCGGTGCGCCCCCGGCCCCGCTGTGGTCAAGCGACCCGAGGGGCATCGACCAGGTCGGCTGCGTCTACACCGCCCAGGGGTTCGAGTACGACTGGAATGGGGTCATCATCGGCCCCGACCTGGTGTGGCGCGACGGCCGTTTCGTCAGCGTCCGGTCCGCCAACCGCGACCCAGACTTCCGCAGCCAGACTGCCGTGAGTGACGCCGACTTCGACGTCTTGGTGCGCAACGTCTACAAGGTCCTGCTCACTCGCGGGATGGTCGGAACCGTCCTCTACGCCACCGACGCCGAAACCCGAGACGCGCTCCGTGTCCTGGTCGCCGGAGCCAGCAACGCGGGGAACTGGCCCTAGCCGGCGGCTACGGTCGCCGCGGCGAAGAAGTCACCTGGCAACGGGTGGCTCAGCCGCCAGGTGATGGCGATCGGCCGCTCGCCAGTGTGCTGCACGTAGGAGACAGGTCCGGCGAAGAGATAGGGGCTCGTGCCGAGCTCGTCGGCCTTCCGGTGGCGGACGAACAGCAGTTTCGTACTCGAGCCGTGCAGGTACCGCTGGCCGGTCGGCGAGGCGATCGACGTGGTCGACTGGGACTCCCAGTGGAAGAGCACAGGACTGATCGGGTAGTCGCGGTAGAGCGTGGTGGGGGAGTAGTCGGCCTCCGACTTCTGCAACGTGACGAAGAAGGCGTCCACGTCCAGGTCGGGCACGGGCAACGCGCCCTCGCGGAACGAGTTCGGCCTTCGCTCGAGACTGGCGTAGTCGAGGGCCGCCAGCACCTCTTCCCGCTGGTATCGGCCGTGGATCCGGAGCGGAACGTGCTGGAGCCGATCCGGAAGGTCGACGGTCAGGTGCGGAGCCCGGTCGAAGGCTAGGTCGATGACCGCCCGGACCTCGTCCCGCACGGCTCCCTCGCCGCGAAGTCGCAGCAGCGCCTCGTCGTAGGAACCGAGGGCACCGCCGGGCCAGAGCGAGAAGTACAGCATCCGAGCCAGCCGCTGCTCGACCGGCCCGAGTGCTCCGTACGTAGGCCCGTCGTCCTCGAGGAGGCGCGCGTAGGTCTCGGCGCGCGATTGGTCGTCGACGTGGGCGACCGCCCGGACGCGGCGGAGCAGCGCGGCTTCAGCGGCCGACCCATCGCGCGTCGGTAGTCCTGCGGAGCGGCGTAGTTCGGTCCACGAGTGGCCGTTGCGCAGAACGTCCGACAGCTCCAGACCGGACTCCTCGAGAAAGGTCCGGAAATCCTGGTCGCCGTACGAACGCAGCTCTGCCACCACCTGTGGCCACCGGTTGCCCATCTGGCTGCGGATGTTCTCGAGCACGATCTGCTGGGACTGCCGGTCCATGATGATCTGGCAGCCGGAGGGCAGGAACGGGAACCCGCGCTTGATGCCGCGCTCGAGGCCGCGCCTGGTCTGACCGGTGAGGGCTCGGAGCCGGCGGTCGAAGCGGAACTCCTGGCGATGGTGGCCGACGAAGTCTAGAACCGTGAGCACGGCTTTGTCGCGTGTCCGCCGCAGCCCGCGACCCAGCTGCTGCAGGAACAGCGTCGCGCTCTCCGTCGGTCGCAGGAAGAGGACGGTGTCGACGTCGGGGAGGTCGAGTCCCTCGTTGAACAGGTCAGCGGCGAAAAGCGCGTTGACCCGGCGGTCGCGCAGGTCGAGCAGTGCCTGCGCTCGCTGCTCGGGAGAGGTCGCGCCGCTTACCGCCAGCGCCGGCACGCCGGCCTCGCGGAACACCTGCGCCATGAATTGGGCGTGAGCGACGCTGACGCAAAAGCCGAGCGCGCGCATGCCGCCGAGGTCGAGCACCTTGTCCCGCAGCTGGGAAAGCACGATCGCCGCTCGAGCACGATTGCCGGTATAAAGGCCGGCGAGCTCGGCGTCGTCGTAGCGACCGCGGGCCCAGCTGACGCCTCGGAGGTCGGTGCCGTCCGCGACGGCGAAATAGTGGAACGGACAGAGCAGATCAGCTCCGAGCGCGTCCCACAGCCGGAGCTCGGCGGCGGTCCGGCCCTCGAAGAAGTCCCGGACGTCGAGGCCGTCACTTCGTTCCGGCGTCGCGGTCAGGCCCAGTAGCTCGACGGGTCGCAGGTGCTCCAGCAGCCGACGGTACGTGGCGGCCTCGGCGTGATGGAACTCGTCGATGACCACGACGTCGTACGACTCAGGCGCGATGTTCGCGATGCCGTAGGACGTCAACGACTGGACGCTGGCGAAGACGTGTGACCAGCGCTCTGGTCGAGTGCCACCGACGTAGAGCTCGCCGAAGTTCGGGTCGGCGAGCACCTCGCGGTAGGTGCGGAGCGACTGCTCGAGGATCTCCTTGCGGTGGGCGACGAAGAGGAGCGACGGCCGATGTGAAGCCTGTTCGGCCAAGGCTCGGTAGTCCAGGGCCGCGACCACGGTCTTGCCCGTTCCCGTGGCGGCGACCACCAGGTTGCGGTGGCGGTCGTGCATGCGCCGCTCGACCTCGAGGGCGTCGAGCATCGACTGCTGATATGGGAAGGGTCGAACCTGTAGCCCGGACAGCGAGAGGGTGACCCGGTCGTGCGTGGTCCGGCCGGAGGCTTCCGCCAGGGCGTCGTCTAGCCGGTCGCGGTCGCGGTCCGGGTCGTAGGTCTCGAAGCTCGGGTCGTTCCAGTACGTATCGAAGGTGGCCTTGAACTTCTGCAGCAGCGCCGGCGTACCAACGCGGGAGAGCCGGACATTCCACTCGACCCCTTCCAACAGGGCAGCCCGGGAAAGGTTGGACGAGCCCACGTAGGCCGTGTCGAAGGTGCTGTTGCGCCGGAACATCCACGCCTTGGCGTGCAGCCGCGTCCGCTGGGCGTCGTACTGGATCTTGACCTCGGCTCCGAAGTCTCGGACCAGCCGGTCGAGAGCGGCTGGGTCGGTCGCTCCCATGTAGGTGGTGGTGATGACGCGGAGGGGCGCCTGACGGCTGCGCAGACGTTGCAGCTCGGGCTCGAGCAGGCGGAGGCCGTACCACTTCACGAAGGCGCAGAGCAGGTCCACCTCATCTGCGGTGTCCAGCTCGGCTTTGAGCTCAGAGCCCAGGTTGGGCTCGCCGCGCGTGTTCGTGAGCAACGCCGCCTCCGCCAGCGGGGTGAGGGGGCGGACATCCTCGTACGTGGTGACTCCCGGTACGGGGGAGGTCTGGATGGCCATCAGCTGCTGAGGCGGGTCGAGGACCTGATCTTCCACCTCGGCGAGCTTCTCGAGCAGCTCGTTGACGATCACCAGGCGCCGCCCGGAGTCTCGGGTGCCCGTCAGGACCCGCCGAACGGCATCTTCCACGTGCCGTGCCATCACGTGCGCCTCATCAGCGGCGTCCACATCGCGCCTGCGCACCGCGGTCTCACCAGGAAGGCGCAGCCGCGCGTCGAGCCCGCGGGTAACCAGCTGTTCGTACAGCCCGTCCGGCATTCGGCCTCCTTCATCCCCGACCCGACTCATGACGCGGTCTTTTCGGCCAGCCACCGGACGTCGGCGATCGCACTGGCGGCTTCAGCGGGCGTCGGATCCAGCTCGTAGGCGTGGTGGTGGCAGGAGGCGGACAGCCGCCACCACGCGGTGGCGGCTCGGTACCCGACAGCAGGCTGCTCGGCCCAAGCCTGGCCGAGAGCGATGAGCCGACTCCGCATGCTGGCGTCGGGGCAGCCGAAGCCGCGAGCCGCCAGTAGGTCATTCACCACCTGCTCCAAAGCCTGTCGAGCGAGCAGGCAGGCGGCGCGTGCGCTGTTCGAGCCGGCGAGGGTCTGTGCACCGCCGGTCAGCAGGTCCGCCGCGGCCAGCGCTCCGTCGACGAAGGGCGAGGCGGTCATGCCGACGAGCTCTCGATGGCGCGGACCAGTCGTTGGACGTCGTTATAGGTCTCCTCCAGGTTCGAGGTCAGCCCCTGGTGGCTGCCCGCGTTGCAAGCGGCGACGGCGCGCTTGCGGAACGATTCGCGCTCGAGCCAGGGCTGGAGCGAGGCGCCGAGGGCGAGCTCGAGCCGTTCGCGCGTGCGGTCGGCGGCGTCCCAAGCCGCCTCGACGACGTCGAGCTGAACTCCGGCCTTGAGTCGTTGGCCGCTGTAGCGCTCCCACGCGGCAGTCTCGACGGCGCGTCGAAGCACGCCGGGCAGCACCCGCCGCTTGACGGCGTCACTCATCTTGAGCTCCTTGAGCAGAGCGTGCGCGTCCTGCAGGTAGCGCTCGGTCGGCCGCTGCACGTTGCGCACGACGACCGCCGAGCCGCTGCTCCGGTTGACCTCCAGGATCTTCGGGGGATCCGGGAGCCTCCGGGCCGCCTGGGCCAGCCGGTCGTCATGAGAGAAGACGATCACCTGACGAGTACGGGCGAGCTCCGCCAGCACCGAGGCCAGGCCCTCCACCTTGTTGGGGTCCATCGACTGCACCGGGTCGTCGAGAACGAGGAAGCGGAAAGGGCTGGCGTCCGACGCCGCTCGGGGTAGGAACAGGGCGAGAGCGAGCGAGTTGAGCTCGCCCTGGCTCATCACCGAGAGGGCGTTACTTCCGGCGTCGTCGACCACGGCCTGGATGTCGACCGCCCGGCGCGTCGCGTTCCCGGTCAGCTCGATGTCCAGGAGCTCGACGTTGCTCTCGTGCCGGAGCTGCGCCCAGATGGCGCGGGCGTGATCGACGATCGGCTGTAGCCGCTCGTCCCGGATGATCTTCTCGGTGGCGACCGCAGCGGTGTACGCGTCGCCCAGGTCACGCGCCTGGTCGGCAGAGGCCAGGGCGCCTTGCTGGCGGAGGATATAGCCGCTGATCCGGAGAGCCAGCGGACGCCAACGCTCGGCCGCCTCGTCGGCCAGGGTCCGCGCCTCGGCTTGCCAGGCGAGTACCTGTTCGGCGACTCGAGAGGCCTGCTGGCGGAGGTGGTCGGCGAGGCTGGCGCCGGCCGCCGGCTGCTCCCAGGCGAGCCAGGCGTCGGCGGCCGCGGCCTGCGTACTCAGGTCGACGGTGCTCTGGAGCAGAGCCGCGGGTCGGTTGGTCAGCAGGCGGTGGGCAGCTGACTCCGCGTCCTGCAGCGCCTGCTCTGCTTGTCGTGTTTGCTCGCGCAGCACGTCGGTGCGGGCCAGCGTCTCTACGGTTCTGCTGCGCCAGGACGCGTCGAGCCCCCCGGTGCCGCAGACCGGGCAGTTGGTGTCGCCGGACACCTCCTGGAACCGCAGTGCGTCGTGCAGCAAGTGTTCGCGCCGGGCGTCGAGCTCGTCGCGTTCCCCACCGAGCTGGTCGCGTGCAGCGTTGGCGGCGTCGAGAATGTCAGCCACCGTCTGGGCCGCGGCGGGATCGGGTGCTCGCACCGTCGCGATCTGGGCCAGGACGGTTTGTCGGGAATCAGGGGTGCCGTCGCCTGAAGTCAGAGCGGTCAAGGCGTCGAGGTCGGGGGAGGTCTTGTTGAGCAGCTTCGCCGCGGCCCTTGCCCGGGCGTCGTCGGCCTGCTCGAGCGTCGCCTTGAGTGTCTTGCGGGCGTCGCTGGCCTCCTTGGCGGGTCGCTTCAGAGGGGCCGCCCGGTCGCGCAGCAGGGCGATCGCGGTCTGCAGCTCGTCGAGGGCCAGCGCGCCGGCGATCGAGTCGTGCAGTTCGCTGGGCTTGGCCGTCAGCAGGTGTCCAAGGTCGTCGTAGGACAGCATCGGCCGGTAGGTCTGGAGGGCGGCGTGCCAGCCGAGCGCATCCTGAACCTTCTGCTGCCGCTGACCGGCTACCTGGTAACTGACCTCGGGCCGGCTGACGTCGGTCTCGCCCTGGGGCCATGACGCCGTGAGTGTCGCCTCGCCCGCCTCGACCTGGGCCAGCGCCACCTCGATCCGGCAGACGTGGGGATGATGCAGGTTGCGCCAGGCCGCCTGGAACTCGCGGTTGGCGACCCGCCGCTGCCACCGGGTGGTGGTGCCAGTGAGCGCACACTCGAGCGCCTCGGCCAGGCTGGACTTCCCCGAGCCGTTGCGGCCGGAGATGACGGTCAGCCCTGGACCAGGGTGGAGGTACAGCTGCGTCCGCGGACCGATCCCACGAAATCCCTCCACCTCCAGCCCGGCGAGGAACGCGCCGGCAGGAGCAGTCCGCTCGCCCACCGGTTGCGGACGCTCAGGGGATGAGCCTCCGTCGAGGACGGCGTCGAGCTCGGAAGGTCCCTCGAGAGCAGCCAGGACGAGGTCGATGGTGCGGTCGGGCCGGTTCTTCTCGAGCAGCTCGCCGAAGACCCGCTCCGTCAAGCTCTGCACCGACGGGGCGGCGGCAGCCGGCGAGGCGCTCATCGGAGGAGGCGGGCGAACGGCGAGGGCATGAGGGGAGTCCTTCGTGCTCGGGTCGGCCGCGGCCGACAGCATGGGTGACGTCCTCCGCCGTCGCTCAGCAGGCTAGCCGGACCCGGTCGGCCTCGTGCGAACGTTCGTCACCAGCTGGGCTCGAGCCGGGTGACTCGCCATCCGACGCCTCAGTCGAGTCGGTCCGCCCCCCCCCCCCCCCCCCCCCCCCCGCCCGCCCCCCCCCCCACC
>NZ_CAXTHT010000008.1:0-103149 GCF_964244285.1 uncultured Friedmanniella sp. | reverse complement strand
CGGAAGTCGCGGTCCTGGCCGATCAGCAGCGGCCAGAGGAAGGAGTTCCAGGAGCCGATGAAGGTGATCGTGCCGACCGCGGCGCAGATGCCGTACGTGTTGGGCATCACCACCCGCCAGAAGGTCCGCCAGTAGCCGGCGCCGTCGATGTAGGCGGCCTCCTCCAGCTCGTGCGGGAAGCCCAGGAAGTACTGCCGGAACAAGAACGTGGCGAACGCGGAGAACAGCACCGGGATGATCAGCCCGCGCAGCGTCGAGATCCAGCCCAGGGTGGAGACGATGACGAAGCTCGGGATGAAGGTCACCGCGGCCGGCACCATCAGCGTCAGCACCGTCGCGCCCAGGATCAGCCGGCTGAGCCGGTGGTCGATCCGGGCCAGCCCGTAGCCGGCCAACGCGGAGATGACCACCGTGGCCAGTGTCTGGACCACCGAGACCACGGCTGAGTTGGCCATGCTGCGGGCCATCCGCACCGAGTCGTTGGCGAACAGCTCGTGCAGGTTGTCGGCGTTCAGCCGGTCGGGCCACCAGCGCCAGTGCGCCGCGGCCATCAGCCGATCGCTGGCGAAGCCGTTGCGCAGCAGCACGTAGAAGGGCAGCAGGAAGAGCAGGGCCAGCCCCGAGAGCACGACGTACCGCAGCGCCGCCGAGCCCCTCGAGCCGCCACGAGCGCCGCTCACGCCCGGTCCTCCCGGCCGCCGACGGAGAAGATCCTCAGCTGGACCACCCCGATGACCACGACCACGAGGGTCAGGATGATCGTGCCGGCGCTACCCAGACCGAGGTCCTGGCTGCCGCCGCCGAGGGCGATCAGGTACAGGT
This sequence comes from uncultured Friedmanniella sp., assembly GCF_964244285.1. Classification (NCBI taxonomy): domain Bacteria; kingdom Bacillati; phylum Actinomycetota; class Actinomycetes; order Propionibacteriales; family Nocardioidaceae; genus Friedmanniella; species uncultured Friedmanniella sp. The sequence continues at coordinate 102,327 of NZ_CAXTHT010000008.1, read as the reverse complement.
AGACCAGCGGCGGTCGCGCGAACGGCGGGTAGCCGCCGACGGAGATCAGGGTGTTGTAGAACTCGTCGAACGCCTGGAACGCCGAGATCAGCAGCAGCAGCACCACGGCCACCGACGTCGAGCGCAGCTGCGGCAGGGTGATCCAGCGCAGCACCCGCCAGCCGGTGGCGCCGTCGATCGCGGCCGCCTCGTAGGTGTCGGTCGGGATCCGCTGCAGCCCGGCCAGGAACAAGATCATGTAGAACCCGACCTGCAGCCACAGCCGCAGCGTGACCAGCACGAACCAGTACCAGTAGTTACCACCGCCGAGCCAGTTGACGTTGTCCAGGCCCACCGACCGCAGCAGGCTGTTGGCCAGGCCGAAGCGTGCCCCGTTGAAGAAGGAGAGGCGCCAGATCATGGCCGCGATCACGTAGGAACAGGCGGTGGGCAGGAAGAAGGCCGAGCGGAAGAATGCCTGGGCCACGCGCGCTCGGTTGACCAGCAGGGCCAGCGCCAGGGAGCACGCGAACGTGACCGGGACGATGAAGGCGGCGAAGACCAGGAACGTCCCCATGCTGGAGACGAACGCAGGGTCACGCAACAGGTAGAGGTAGTTCCCGAGCCCGACGAACTTCGTCGGCGTCACGGTGTTGCGGGCGTCGAAGAACGACAGGTAGACGCTCCACAGGATCGGCAGGTAGACGAAGACCAGCAGACCGGCGGCGAAGGGCCCGACGAAGACCCAGAACCAGCGGTTGCGCTCCCGCTGGATCGTGCTGGCCGGGCGGCGGGGCGGTCGGACCCGGACCGCCCCCGTCGTGGTGCTGGTGGTGGCCGCCATCGGATCAGGCCCTCAGCCCTTGACGCGCTTGATCTCGGCCTGGCCCTTGGTGGCCACCTTCGCGATCTCGGACTTCGGGTCGGCGTTCTTGCGGACGATGTTGCTCAGCGCGGCGGTGTAGGCCTGGGTGAGGGCCGGCGTCCACAGCAGGTTCGGGGCGTGGCCGAAGTCGGTCACGAACGTGGCCGCATCCGCTCCTGCGCCTGCTGCCAGCTTGGTGGCCTTCGGGGCCAGGGACGGCTTGGCCGGGATGTGGGTACCGTAGGAGTTGGAGAAGTCGACCTGGTCGTCCTCGGAGTCCACCCACAGCCACTTGGCGAACGCCTTCGCGGCGTCCGGGTTCTTGCCCTTGGCGCTGACGCAGGAGCTGAAGGCGCCGAACGGCACCGCCTGGCGCCCCTTCGTGCCCAGAGCCGGGAAGGGCACTACCCCGAAGTCGTCGTCGAACGCCTTCTGCACGTCGGGGAGCACCCAGAGCCCGGTCCACTGCATCGCCGTCTCCTCGTTGATGAACGGGGAACCGTCGAACCAGTCCTTCGAGGCGCTCTGCAGCACCCCGTCCTTGCTGAAGTCCCGCCACTGGGACAGGGCGTCGTACATCGCCGGATCGTCGAAGCCGATACCGGTCTTGTCGTCGCTGATCTGCTCGAAGCCGGCCGCCCAGATGAACATGTTGCCCAGGACGCCGATGCCGCCGTCGTTGCCGGCGAAGAAGCCGCCGATGTCCTTGGTCTGGACGGCGCGCGCCGCGGTGACCAGGTCGGCGAACGTCTGCGGCGGCTGCACCCCCGCCTTCTCCAGCAGCGACTTGCGGTAGTACAGCATCTGCATGTCGACCGTCTGCGGGATGGCCCAGATCTTGTCGTCGTAGGTCATCGCCGCCAGCACGGACGGCGCGAACTGGCTCTTCGCGTCGCCGAGGGTGTCGGTCAGATCAAGCACCTGACCGGCCTTGATCATGTCCAGGGTCGGGCCGTTGCCGTACTCGAAGACGTCGGGGACGTTCGCGGTCAACAACGCGGCGGACACGAGCTTCTCGTACTCGCCCGGGTTCCACTTGACGGTGACCTTGGCCTGGTCGTACGCGGCGGCGTAACGCTTGACGGCGTCCTCGACCCCGTTCTCGCCGTACTCGTGGTACCACTGGCTGAGCGCCACCGACGCCGTGCCACTGCTGCCCGAGGCCGAGGCCGAGCTGCTGGCCGTGGGGCGGCCCGTGTTGCTGCCGCAGGCGGAGAGCCCGCCGGCGGTGGCGGCGAGACCGCCGGCGAGGGAGAGGAAACGGCGACGAGGAATAGCCATGACGGCACCCTAGTTGTCGCCACTGACACCGCCCACGGGCACGCCGCGGATGAACGGTGCGGGGGACGTCGGCGATGACGCGGCGTCCGGTGAGGCGGTCGAGATGAGAGCTCTCCAGTACCAGTCCTACGGCGGTCCCGAGGTGTTGCAGGTGGGCGCCGCGCCCGACCCGCACCCGGGTCCCGGCCAGGTCCGTGTCCGCGTCCGGGCGTCGAGCCTGAACCCCATCGACTGGAAGCTCCGCAGCGGGATGAGGGCCGGCGGCAAGGCACTCGAGGGCGTGGGCTCCGTCGGCTTCGACGCGGCGGGCGTGGTCGACGAGCTGGGCGACGGCGTGACCGACGTCGCCGTGGGCGATGACGTCTTCGGCCTGGGCTCGGGAACCGCAGCCGAGCTCGCCGTGCTGCACGCGTACGCGCGCAAGCCCGCCTCGGTCGACTGGTCGGTGGCCGCCGGAGCCGGCGTGGCTGGCGAGACGGCGATCCGGGCCCTCGACCTCGTCGGGGTCGGCTCCGGCTCGACCGTCCTGATTGACGGCGGCGCGGGTGGGGTCGGTGCGGTCGCCGTCCAGATCGCTGTGGCCCGCGGGGCGACCGTGGTCGCCACCGCGAGCGAGGACAACCTGGGCTATCTCGGCGAGATCGGCGCGACGGCGATCACCTACGGCGAGGGCATGGCGGAGCGGGCTCGGGCTGCCGCGCCCGGCGGCTTCGACGCTGTCTTCGACGTGGCCGGCAAGACGGCACCGGACATCCTGGCCAGCCTGGTCCCCGAGCCTGCGAAAGCGATCACCATCGCCCAGTACGACGTCGGCGACTCGGGGATGCAGTCCACCTTCGGTGGCGAAGGCGATCCGCGTGCCGCCATGGAAGAGGCCGCGCGGCTGCTCGAGCAGAACGCGTTGGTGATCAAGGTCCAGACCTTCCCGCTGGACCGCGCCGCCGAGGCCTTCCGGATCAGCGAGGGTGGCCATGTCCGCGGCAAGTTGGTGCTGCTCCCCTGACCCCGGCAGGCACGCCAGGGGGCGGGCCTGCGCGACACCTTTAACCTGAGCGACACCAGTGACCGCAGTTGCTGTGATCGACTCGGGTCGGGTCGTGGGAGGGGTGCTGGGTGTCGCTGGTCATCGCGGGGTTGCAGCATCCCGGCCGGTCCGGCGACGTGGCGGCCAACCTGGAGATCCTCGCCGCGGCGGCCCGCGACGCGAAGGGTCGCGGGGCCGAGCTGCTGGTCACCCCCGAGATGTTCCTCACCGGCTACAACATCGGTGAGCAGGTCGGTGCGCTCGCCGACGTCGGCCTGGTGGGCCAGGTCGGCCGGATCGCCGTCGACGTGGGCATCGCGATCGTCGCCGGCGTTCCCGAGCCGCTCCCGGGCGGCGGCGTGGCCAACGCGGCCGTCTTCCTCGACGACGCGGGGACCGAGGTCACCCGCTACCGCAAGACCCACCTCTTCGCCGACCTGGACCGCGGCCTCTTCGTGCCCGGTGAGGCGCTGCCGCAGCCGGTCAGCTACCACGGCGTCCGGGTCAGCCTGCTCATCTGCTACGACGTCGAGTTCCCCGAGACCGTGCGCGCCGCGGCGCTCGCCGGCGCCGACGTGGTCATCGTCCCGACCGCCCAGATGGAGCCGTTCGCCTTCATCGCCGAGACGCTGATCCCGGTCCGCGCCTGGGAGAACCAGGTCTACGTGGCCTACGTCAACCGGACCGGCGCCGAGGGCGACCTCCGCTACGTCGGTCGCAGCTCGATCGCCGCCCCGTCCGGTGCGGTGCTCAGCGCGCTGCCGCCCGACCAGCTCGAAGGCCTGGTGCTGGCCACGATCGACCCGGCCGTCGTGGCCGAGGCGCGGCTGGCCAACCCGTACCTCGACGATCTCCGCCCCGACCTCTACGCGGCCCGCGCCCTGCCGGAAGGACGACCATGAGCGACACCAGCACCACCACGACCAGCCCCACCAGCGAGCGCGGACGACGGCTGACCGGCCGGCTCGGCGTCGGGGCCATCGTCTTCATGGTCATCGCCGCGGCGGCACCGCTGACGGTGATCGGCGGCAACGTGCCGCTGGCGGTGGCCGGAGGCAACGGTGTGGGGGCGCCGGTGGGCTTCGTCCTCGCCGCGCTGGTGCTGCTCGTCTTCTCGGTCGGCTTCGTGACGATGACCCCTCACGTGAGCGAGGCCGGCGCGTTCTTCTCCTACATCACCACCGGGCTCGGTTCGCGGGCCGGACTGGGCGCCGCCTTCGTGGCCCTGGCGGCCTACACCGCCATCCAGGTGGGGGTCTACGGCTACATGGGCTGGGCCGCGAACGACCTGGTCACCTACTTCGGCGGTCCCGAGGTCCCGTGGTGGGTCTACTCCTTCGTCACCGTCGCGGTGGTCGCCGTGCTCGGCTTCCGCCACATCGACCTCAGCTCCAAGGTGCTCGGGGTGGCCCTGGTGCTGGAGATCTCGGTCATGCTGGCCCTCGACGTGGCCGTCTTCGTCCGCGGCGGGGCGGACGGGCCGGTGCTGGAGTCCTTCGCCCCCAGCCACGCCTTCGGCTCGGGCCTCGGGGTCGCCGTGCTGTTCGCCCTGACCGGGTTCATCGGCTTCGAGGCGACGGCGGTGTTCCGCGACGAGGCCCGGGACCCCGAGCGCACGATCCCGCGCGCGACGTACCTCGCGGTGATCATCATCGGGGTCTTCTACGCCGCGTCCTGCTGGGCGCTGATCTGGGCGGCCGGCGCGCAGGACGCGGTGGCCGTCGCCCAGCGGACGCTCGACGGCGACGGCAACATGATGTTGGACACCGCGAAGGACTACCTGGGACCGGTGCTGCGGGACGTGATGAACGCCCTGCTGATCTCCAGCCTCTTCGCCTGCGTGCTGTCCTTCCACAACGTGTTGGCCCGCTACATGTTCAGCCTGGGCAACAAGGGGGTGCTGCCGGGCCGGCTCGGTGACACCAGCCCCAAGCACCACGCACCGTCCTTCGCCTCGGTGGTGCAGACGATCACCGCTGCGGTGCTGCTGCTGGTCTTCGCCCTCGTCGGGCTGGACCCGCTCGTCGGGGTCTTCGGCTCGATGGCCGGGGTGGCCACCGTCGGCATGGTGCTGCTGATGATGCTGACCTCGGTGGCCGTGCTGGTCTTCTTCGCCCGGCATCCCGACCGGGCCGGCGGCCGCACGCTGAAGACCCGGGTGGCGCCGGTCCTGGCGATCGTCGGGCTGCTGGTCAGCCTCTGGCTGGTCGTCTCCAACTTCACTCTCGTGACGGGGGGCAGCGCCGCCGTCAGCACCGTGCTCGCCCTCGTTCCCGTAGCCGCGCTGGTCCTGGGCTTCGCCCTCGGGGGCCGCTACACCCTCGAGGTCGAGACCACCGAGACGACGGCGGACGGCGTCCTCGTGGAGGCTGCCGAGCGTTGACGGGGCTCAGCTGTGGGGCAGCTCGAGCCGGAACCAGGCACCGCGATCCCGGTCCGGTGAGTCGGGCAGCAGGACGAGGCTGCCGCCGTGCGCCTCCGCGATGCCGCGGGCGATCGGCAGGCCCAGCCCGGACCCGCTCGGGTTGCTCCGGGCCGGGTCCAGCCGGACCAGCCGCTCGAAGACGCGCTCCCGGTCGGCTGCGGGGATGCCCGGCCCGTCGTCGGTGACGTCCACCACGGCCCGCTCCCCGGCCGCGGCGAGCTCGAGGCGGACGGTCGCCCCGGGCCCGCCGGCGGTCAGCGCGTTCTCGACGAGGTTGGTGAGCACCTGGACCAGCCGGTCAGGATCCACCGGCGCCGGCAGGCTCTCGGCCCCACTCACGGCGACGCTGCTGCCCGGATGTCGCAGCTCGGCGGTTGCGGCCACGCGTTCGGCCAGCGGTCGCAGGTCGTGCGGGGCCCGGTCCAGCTGCAGCCCCGAGTCGATTCGGGCCATGGTCAGCATGTCGTCCACCAGCCGCCCCGCCCGGCGGGCCTCCCGGATGACGGTGACGCTGAGCTCCTCGGTCCTGGCCCGGTCGCCGTCGCCGCGCAGCAGCCGCTCGGCCCCCGCCTGCACCCCCGTCAGCGGGGTCCGTAGCTCGTGGGCGGCGTCGGAGAGGAAGGTCCGCAGCCGGTGTTCCGCGGCACGCGCCGAGGTCTCCGCCCCCTCGACCTCGTCCAGCATGGCGTCGAAGGCGGTGGCGGTGCGGCCCAGCTCGGTGTCGGGCCGGTCGGGCCGCAGCCGCTGACCCCGGTCGCCCGCGGTGATGGATCGGGCGGTGGCCGTCATCTGGTCCAGCGGTCGCAGCGCCCGTCCGATCACCGGTCCCAGCGTCAGCGCGGCCAGCACCAGCAGACCGATGCCCGCCACGAGCAGTGTGGTGCGGACCTGGTCCAGGGTGCGGCGGACGTCGCCGGCGTCGGCGAGCAGGGTGATCAGGCTGCCGTCGCTCAGGGTGGTGCTGACCTGCAGGATCTGCCCGCTCTGGGTGACCGGCGGCGTGGGGGCCTTCTTCGGCCCGGGGGCCGGTGCCGGCGGAGCGGGGCTGGGATCGCCGTCCGGCCGCAGCGGTCCCTGGGTGATGACCTGGCCGTCGCTGGTCCGCAGTGACACCGACACCCCGTCACCCTCCAGCCGGTCGACCAGATCGGTGCTGCTGACCTGCCCGACCAGCACCGACGCGTAGACGGCCCGGTCCGCCAGCCGCTGCCGCAGCTCACCCTCGAGCCGGGCCCGGAGCGCCACGTCGGTGGCCACCCCCAGCACCAGCAGCATCGCCGCGACGAAGACGAGGACCACGACGGTCACCCGGGTCCGCAGCGAGCGTGTCCGCAGCCCGTCCGGACCGACGGCCGGGACAGCGGTCACGTGGGGCTCCTCACCGGGGGGCGCGCAGCACGTAGCCCACGCCTCGGACGGTGTGCAGCAGCCTCGGGCCATCAGCCTCGGTCTTGCGCCGCAGCGCGCTGACGTGCACCTGGACCAGGTTGTCGGCGTAGTCGTCGTATCCCCAGACCTGCGTCAGGATCTGCACCGTCGACATGACCCGGTCCCGGTTCTCGGCGAGGAACACCAGCAGCCGCAGCTCGGTCGCCGTCAGCTCCAGCTCGACGCCGGCCCGGGTGACCCGGGCCGCCGCGGCGTCGACGAGCAGGTCGTCCACCTGGACGACGGCCGGCGCGGCCCCCGACCGACGCAGCACCGCCCGCATCCGGGCGATGATCTCGGCCACCGCGAACGGTTTGGCCACGTAGTCGTCGGCCCCGGCCTCGAAGCCCTCCAGCCGGTCCCGCATCTCGTCCCGCGCGGTGAGCAGGATCACGGCGGCGGCGGTGCGCGAGCGCACCAGCCGGGCCAGGGTGGGGCCGTCGCGGCCCGGCAGCATCCAGTCCAGGATGACGAGGTCGGGCCGGAACCCGTCGAGCTCGCTCTCCAGCTGACGGCCGTCCGGCAGGCCGCGGGTCACGTAGCCCGCGTCGGCCAGCGAACCGACCAGTGAGGTGTTGATGGCCTCGTCGTCCTCGACGACCAGGACGCGCGCGGCGCTCACCATCCCTCTCCGCTCATGGCACCAGTGTGTGGGCCCGACCTGAAGAAGCCCTCAAGAACCTCCTCGAAAACCCGCCGCCTTGAGGTCGTCTTCAGGCTGGCCGCCCACGCTCGGCACCAACGAAGACCCACGAGCAGGAGGACAGCATGACCACACCTCACGACCCCTACGGCGACCGGTTCCCGGACCAGCCCGACCCGGCCGACCAGCTGCGCGCCGCCGCCGACCGACGGAGTGCCGAGCAGCTGGACAGCGAGCGCTACCGGATGCCGCCGACCGACAGCGAGACCACGATGGAGATCCCGGCGATGCGTCGGCCGCGGCGGCGCCGGATCGGCATCGCCATCGCCGCTGCCGCGGTGCTCGCCACGGGCATCGCCGTACCCGCGATCGCCGCCAGCGGTAACGGGTCGGGAACCACCGCTGTTGCGCCGGCGCTGGCCGGCGGCGGGCAGCCGGCCGATGCCCCTGGCGCTCCGAGCGACACACCCAGCCCGTCGGACACGCCGTCCGACGCCGCCGACCCGTCCGCCTCGCCCTCGACGGCGGACTCAGCGCCGTCCGCGGACCCCTCGGCCCCCGCCGTTCCGGCCGCTCCCGGTGGCCCGGCAGCGTGCCCGCCGGCCGGAGGACCGGCGGCCACCCCGGGGGACACCGCGCCGACGCCGCCTGCACCTCCCGCCTCGGGGGCGGGTACCAAGGCCCCCGAGCCGCCCAAGCCGCCGAAGCCCGCGAAGGGTGACCAGACCGCGAAGCCGCCGAAGGCGCCGGCTCCGCCGACGTCGGCCGAGGGTGACCAGCCGCCGGCGCCGCCCACCACCGCGCCGTCCGCCGGAACGGGCGGCAGCTGAGCGGCCTACTAGGCTCGAGGGATGCCGTCAGCTCTGCCCGAAGGTGCGCCCGCACCGGCTGACGGCTCCCTGCCGGCCTCCGCGCTGGAGGGGATGGGCCAGCGGCCGCTGAGCGTGTACCTGCACGTCCCCTTCTGCCGGACGCGGTGTGGCTACTGCGACTTCAACACCTACACCGCCACCGAGCTCGGTCCCGATCCCGGCGCGGGCCAGGCCGGCTACGCGCGGACCGCCGTGGCCGAGCTGGAGCTGGCGGCCCGCGTCCTCGGTCCGGAGGCGCCGGCAGTGAGCACGGTGTTCGTCGGCGGCGGGACGCCGACCCTGCTGCCCCCCGACGACCTGGGCGCGATGCTCGCCGGCGTGCGGGACCGGTTCGGGCTGACTGACGACGCCGAGGTGACCACGGAGTCCAACCCCGAGTCCATCGACGCCGCCGGACTGGCGCGGCTGCGCGAGCTGGGCTTCACCCGGGTCTCGTTCGGCATGCAGTCCGCGGTGCCGCACGTGCTGGCCACGCTGGACCGGGTGCACTCGCCGGGCCGGCCGCAGCAGGCGGTGGTCGAGGCGAGGGCGGCCGGTTTCGCCAGCACCAGCCTCGACCTCATCTACGGGACGCCGGGGGAGTCGCTGGCCGACTGGGCCGCCTCGTTGGACGCGGCCATCGCCGCCGGGCCCGACCACGTCAGCGCGTACGCCCTGATCGTGGAGGAGGGCACCCGGCTGGCCGGCCAGGTCCGTCGCGGCGAGGTGGCGATGACCGACGACGACGACCTCGCCGACAAGTACCTGCTCGCCGAGGAGCGGCTGACCGCCGCCGGCTACGCCGCGTACGAGGTGAGCAACTGGGCGCGTGGGTGCGAGCACCGGTGCCGGCACAACCTGGTCTACTGGCGCGGCCACGACTGGTGGGGCGTCGGTCCGGGCGCCCACAGCCACGTCGGTGGCGTCCGCTGGTGGAACGTGAAGCACCCGGCCGCCTACGCCGCCCGTCTCGGCGGCGGGGTCTCGCCCGCGTACGCCCGCGAGACGCTGACCGCAGAGGACCGGCGGGTCGAGCGGGTGCTGCTGGAGCTGCGGCTGTCCGAGGGGCTCGAGCTGGGCGTGCTCACCCCGAGTGAGCGGCGGCGCGTCCCCGACCTGGTGGCCCGCGGCCTGGCCACCTCCGCCGACGGACGTCTGGTGCTGACCCTGACCGGCCGGCTGCTCGCCGACGGCGTGGTCCGGGACCTCCTCGACTGACTCCCGGCGGGGCGGGCCGGCGCACCCTTCCCAGGAGAGGCCGACGAGCGCAGCGTCGATGGAAGTTCCGACGGAGGAGCGTGCGTCATGGCAGCAACGGTCGAGCAGACGGCGGCGGGAAACCTGGATCTGCTGGAGCACCGAGTCGCGCAGGAGCTGCTCGCGTCGACCCGCCTGGCCCGGCTCGCCTACACCTGGTTCGACGGCAGCCCTCGGGTGGTGCCCCTCTGGTTCCACTGGGACGGATCGGCGATCGTCATCGGTACCCCGGCCAAGGCCCCCAAGCTGGCGGCCCTGGAGGCGAGCTCCCGGGTGGCCGTCACGATCGACGGTGACTCCTTCCCCTACCACGTGCTCTCCGTCCGGGGGACGGCCGTCGTCGAGCACCTCGACGACGTGGCCCCGGAGTACGTCGCCGCTGCGGTGCGCTACTTCGGGCCCGACCAGGGCACGGCCTGGACCGACGGTCTGCGCGGCCGTCCCATGGGCAGGATCCGCATCACCCCGGAGTGGGTCAACGTCCTCGACTTCGAGCGACGGCTACCGAGCGCCCTGTCGAGCTGAGCTGTACGTTCCGCCGGCGCGGGCCCCTACGATGGCGCGGTGACGGCGACGCTGGTGGCGAAGGGCCTGGCCGGCGGGCACGGGCACCGGGTTCTGTTCGAGGACCTCGACCTCACCGTCGCGCCGGGTGACGTGGTCGGCGTGGTGGGCGCGAACGGGGCGGGCAAGACCACCCTGCTGCGGCTCCTCTCCGGCGAGGTCGTCCCGATGGCCGGCACGGTCAGCACCGCCCCGACCGACGCGTTCCTCGGCTGGCTGCCGCAGGAGCACGAGCGGGTAGCCGGGGAGACCGTCGCCGGCTACCTGGCCCGGCGGACCGGCGCGACCGAGGCGACCCGGGTGATGGAGGAGACCGCCGCCGCTCTCGGCTCGGCCGCTCCTGGGGCCGAGGAGGCGTATGCGGTGGCGTTGGACCGGTGGCTGGCCAGCGGGGCCGCCGACCTCGACGACCGACTGCCGGCCGTGCTGGCCGACCTCGGCCTCGAGGCGTCCCCGGGCGCGCTCATGACCAGTCTCTCCGGTGGCCAGGCCGCTCGGGCCGGACTGGCGGCGCTGCTGCTCAGCCGGTTCGACCTGGTGCTGCTGGACGAGCCGACCAACGACCTGGATCTGGCCGGGCTGGAGATCCTCGAGTCGTTCGTCCACGGCCTGCGCGGCGGGGTGGTCCTGGTCTCGCACGACCGGGAGTTCCTGGCCCGCTGCGTCACCCGTGTCGTGGAGCTCGACCTCGCCCAGCACCAGGTCGCGGTGCACGACGGTGGCTACGACGCCTTCCTCGCCGAGCGCGCGGTGGCCAGGCGGCACGCGCGCGAGGCGTACGAGGAGTACGCGGCCACCAAGGCCGACCTGGTCGGCCGCGCCCGGACCCAGCGCGAGTGGAGCTCCCAGGGCGTCCGCAACGCGATCCGCAAGAACCCCGACAACGACAAGATCCGGCGCAAGGCGAGCGTCGAGTCCTCGGAGAAGCAGGGCCAGAAGGTGCGGCAGATGGAGTCGCGGATCGCCCGGCTGCCCGAGGTCGAGGAGCCGCGCAAGGAGTGGGCCCTGCAGTTCAGCGTCGGCGCCGCGCCCCGGTCCAGCTCGGTGGTCGCCGTGCTGAACGAGGCGGTGGTGCAGCGTGGCGGTTTCACCTTCGGCCCGACCAGCCTGCAGGTCGACGCCCGCGCCCGGATCGGCATCACCGGCCCGAACGGTGCGGGCAAGACCACGCTGATCGAGCTGCTGCTCGGTCGGCTGATCCCGGACCGGGGCAGTGCCGGCCTGGGCGCCTCGGTGGCCGTCGGCGAGATCGACCAGGCGCGGACCGGGCTGGCCGAGCACGTGCCGCTCGGCGAGGCCGTCGAGGCTGCGCTTCCGGCCATGGCCCCGGCCGAGGTCCGCACCCTGCTGGCCAAGTTCGGGCTGCGCGCCGACCAGGTGGCCAGCACGGTGGCCCGGCTGTCGCCGGGGGAGCGGACCCGGGCGGCGATGGCGCTGCTGCAGGCCCGCGGGGTGAACCTGCTGGTGCTCGACGAGCCCACCAACCACCTGGACCTGCCTGCGATCGAGCAGCTCGAGTCCGCCCTGGCGGCCTACGACGGCGCGCTGCTGCTGGTCTCCCACGACCGGCGGCTGCTGGGGAACGTCGCCCTGGACCAGCGCTGGTCGGTCGAGGGCGGCCGCGTCACCACCAGCTGACCCTTCGACAAGCTCCCGGCGCGCTGTTCCGCGAAAGCCGTGCCTCAGTCCTCATGATCATCAAGATGATCTTGGGTCACGAAGTCGATCAGCTGCTCGACCGTGGTGAGCAAGGGACGTTCGAGGTCGGACCATGATCGAACCCGGCCCAAGATCATCTTCCAGGCGGCGGCGATGTCGGCCTGGTCTCGGTGCGGCAGCCGCAGCACGTCGCAGATGCCGGCCTTCCACTCCACGTCGCGGGGAATCTGCGGCCACGCCTTGAGCCCGACCCGGTCGGGCTTCACCGCGGCCCAGATGTCGACGTACGGGTGGCCGAGCACCAGCACGAACTCGCCGTCGCGGCGGCGCGCGACCTGCTCGGCGATCCGGGTCTCCTTGCTGCCGGGCACCAGGTGGTCGACCAGCACGCCGAGCCGCCGGCCCCGCTCGGGCCCGAACTCCTCGACGATGGCCGGCAGGTCGTCGATGCCGCCCAGGTACTCCACGACCACGCCGACGTGCCTCAGGTCCTCGCCCCAGATCCGCTCGACCAGCTCGGCGTCGTGCCGACCCTCGACGTAGATCCGGCTGGGCAGGGCCACCTTCGCGCGTTCCGCGGGCCTGGCCACCGAGCCCGAGGCCGTCTTCCGCTGCGGCCCGCCCGCAGACGCGCGTTTGGCCGGGACCAGGGTGACCGGGCGTCCCTCGTGCAGGAACCCGCCCCCGAGGGGAAAGCTACGGAGCTTGCCGCGCCGGTCCTCGAGCACCACGATGCCGTTCTCGAGCCGGGTGACCGCGCCCACGAAGCCGGTGGTGGCGTCCTCCAGCACCTGGCCCCCGCTCACCACCAGCTCGGTGCTGACGACCTTGCCGGCCTCGCGCCAGCCGGCGCTCAGGACGTCGGTCGCGTAGCGGTGCTGCGGGCTTCGTTCCTGGCGCGTCACCCCGGCAGCGTAGGGGCGCGGACGGCGGACGGGCCGCAGCGAACCGCCCGGACCGCGGGCTTTGCGACGACGTGTGAGGCTGGAGACGTGCCGGTCATGCCGATGTTCCCGTTGGGCTCCGTGCTGTTCCCCCACATGCCCGTCTCGCTGCGGGTGTTCGAGGAGCGCTACCTGATCATGCTGTCCCAGCTGGTCAAGGCCGAGGACGGCCGGTTCGGCGTGGTGCTGATCGAGCGCGGCTTCGAGGTCGGGGGCGGCGAACAACGGTTCGACATCGCGACGGCGGCCGCGGTGGTCCAGCTGGGCGCCTCGGAGGGCATCGTCGGCCTGGTCGCCCAAGGTAGCGAGCGGGTCCGGGTGACCGAGTGGCTGGCGGACGACCCGTACCCACGGGCCGAGGTCGAGCCCGTGCCGGAGCTCGTGTGGGAGTCGTGGCTCCAGCCGCTGCGGGAGGAGACCGAGCAGCTGGTCCGCCGCTCGATCGCCCAGGCGAGCGAGTTCTCCGAGCTGATCTGGCCGGCCGACGTCGAGCTGTCGGAGGACCCCGTCGCCGCTCTCTGGCAGCTGGCCGCCATCGCGCCGCTCACGGCGTACGACCAGGTCGCCCTGCTGCGCAGCACCACCGCCGAGGAGCTGCTGACGCGGCTGACCGAGCTGGTCGGTGAGGCGGCGGTGGCCTGGCAGACCGCCTGGCCGGACGAGGAGGCGACCTGAGCCGGGCTCGGGACCGCAGCTCTCAGTGCGGAGCCGGGCCGGTCGAGGCCCGGACGACGAGCTCGATGGGCAGCAGCACCTGGCGGGGGGCCGCCTCCGGGTCGACCAGCAGCCGACCGACCGCACGACCGCGCTCACCGATGGGCTGGGCGACCGTGGTCAGATCGTTCTGACCGGCCGCGGCGATGTCGTCGAAGCCGCACACGGACACATCGGTCGGGACGGCGTAGCCGAGGTCGGTGAGGGCGGTGAGCGCACCCAGGGCCAGCACGTCGCTCAGCCCGACGATGGCGGTCGGTGGCTCGGGACGGTGCATCAGCCAGCGGGCGGCCGCCGCGCCGGAGGCGAGGGCGTTGTGGCCGGCCGAGATGACCTCGACCCGGCCGGTGAGGCTCTGCCGCAACCCCCGGAGGCGGCTCGCGTAGTCCACGAACGTCACCACGTCGGCGTCCAGCTCCACCACCTCGCCGCCGGCCGGCGCGTTGGTGTCGACGACGACCGCGACGTCGTGGTGCCCGAGGCCGGTGAGGTGCTCCCCGACCAGGACGCCGGCCCGCTCGTCGTCGATCGCCACCCAGCTGCCGTCGGGGTCGCTGACCAGGTCGGTGCTGACCAGCCGGATGCCGCGGGCCTTGGCCACCGCACCGGCCGGGTGGTCGGCCGGCAGCGACAGGATCGTCAGGGCGTCGATGCTCGCCCGCTGGACCGAGCGGACGTCGGGCTCGTCCTCGCTCAGGCTCAGCGGCATCAGCAGGACGCTGACGCCGTGCTGCTCGACCACCTCGCTCAGCCCGCTGAGGAACTCCACCGCGAACGGGTCGGAGAAGGCGTAGGAGAGCCGCTCGGTCAGCAGCACCCCGACCGCCTCCGAGCGGCCCACCCGCAGCGCCCGGCCGGCGGCGTCGGGCCCGGCGTAGCCCAGCTCGGCGGCCTTCGCGAGGATCCGTTCCCGCAGCGCGGCGGACAGCTGGTCGGGCCGGTTGTAGGCGTTCGAGACGGTCGCGGGCGAGACCCCCAGCGCCGCGGCCAGCGTCTTCACCGTCACCTTGACCGACTTGTCAGAACCTCCGAGGGCTATGGGCCTCTGTGCTTCTGACAACTCGGAACCCTGATCCGACATCAGGCGAGGGGGAGGATCGGTCGGACGCCCTTGACGCCGCGGCCGGCGAGGGCGGCGTAGCCAGGGGCGATGCCCGCGGCGATCTGCTCGGACGGGTAGGGCCAGTCTCCGGCCGCGAGGGCGTCGGCCTCGGCCACGCCGGCGTCGACCAGCCGGATCAGCTCACCGGAGACCGCTGCGACCCGGCCGCGCGCCTCGAACGCGAACTCACGGTCCACCGGCTGGCCGTGTCCGGGCACCGCGCGGGTGCCCGCGGTCATCAGCCCTATCACGCCGTCCAGGGTGGCGGCCCACTCGTGCGGCCGGCTGTCCGGGCCGTACCAGGGCGGCCCCGCCGACTCCAGCAGGTCGCCGACGAAGAGCAGGTCGGCGTCGGGCACGACGACGAGCAGGTCGCCCTCGGTGTGACCGGCTCCGAGGTGCGCCACCTCGACGCGCCGGTCGCCGAGGTCGATCGACGCGGCCACCGCGAGACCGCGGGACGGGAGCCGGAGCTCGTCGGGTCCGAGGCCGAGCTCCGCGGCGTCCACCAGGGCTTCGGGACCTACCAGCCGGTCGGCCACCGACTCGTGGGCCAGCGTGGGCACGTCGGGAAAGGCGCCCAGCCCGAAGGCGTGGTCGTGGTGCCAGTGCGTGAGGATCACCGCGCGCAGGGGGCGGTCGGTGACCGAGGCGACCGACTCCCGCAGCTGCCGGCCCTGGTCAGGGGTCGAGCCGGTGTCGACCAGCAGGGCTCCGGTGCTGCCGACGACCAGGCCGAGGTTGACCCTCGCTGGCTCGGCGACGGCCACGTAGACGCCGTCGGCGACCTCCCGCCACGGCGAGAGGGCCAGCGTCGCAGGGTCGTCCATCCGGCTAGACTGGCACTCCGACTGCAGGAGTGCCAAACCTTCGACGTCGCCTGGAGGGAGAACCGTGGACGAGCGCAAGCTCGAGGTGCTGCGCGCGATCGTGAGCGACTACGTGTCCAGCCAGGAGCCGGTCGGTTCCAAGGCGTTGGTCGAGCGGCACGACCTCGGCGTCTCCCCGGCCACGGTCCGCAACGACATGGCTGCGCTGGAGGAGGAGGGGTACATCACCCAGCCGCACACCAGCGCGGGCCGAATCCCCACCGACAAGGGCTACCGGCTCTTCGTGGACCGGCTCGGCTCGGTCAAGCCGCTGTCGGCGGCCGAGCAGAAGGCGATCCAGACCTTCCTGGCCGGGGCGGTGGACCTCGACGACGTGCTGCGGCGGACGGTCCGGCTGCTGGCCCAGGTCACCCAGCAGGTGGCGATCGTGCAGTACCCGAACCTCAACCACTCCACGGTCCGCCACGTCGAGGTGGTGTCGCTCTCGCCGTCCCGGTTGCTGCTGATCCTGATCACCTCGACCGGTCGGATCGAGCAGCGGGCCCTCGAGCTGCCCGACATCGACGACGAGACGTTGGCCCAGCTGCGCGCCCACCTGATCGCGGCAGCGGTCGGCCACCCGTCCTCGACGGCCGCGACCCGGCTGACCGACCTGCTCGCTCAGCTGCCGCCGGCCCTCGGGGCGATCGGCCAGGTGGCCGTGGCGACGTTGTTGGAGATGCTGAGCAGCGAGGCGTCGGCCCGGATGGTGGTGGGCGGGATGCCCCACCTGTCGCGGTTCGGCTCCGAGTTCGAGGCGGGGGTGAAGCCGGTGCTGGCGGCCCTGGAGGAGCAGGTCGTGCTGCTCAAGCTGCTGGGTGAGGCCACCACGGCCGACGCGGTGACCGTGCGCATCGGCCAGGAGAACCCGTACAAGGAACTACAGTCGACCTCGGTGGTCGCCAGTGGCTACGGCAGCCAGGTGGACACCTTTGCCACCCTCGGCGTGGTCGGCCCCACCCGGATGGACTACCCCTCGACCATGGCGTCGGTGCGTGCAGTCGCCCGCTACGTCGGTCGATTCCTTTCCGAAGGATGACGCCCAGACCTATGAGCGGCCCCCGTGAGCCCCTCCGAAGGATGAACCGATGAGCTCTGACTACTACGAGACCCTCGGGGTATCGCGCGACGCGACGCCCGAGCAGATCAAGAAGGCCTACCGCCAGCTGGCGATGAAGCTGCACCCCGACGTGGCGGCCGAGCCCGATGCGGCCGACCGTTTCAAGAAGGTCGCCGAGGCCTACGAGGTGCTGCAGGACCCCAAGAAGCGCGACCTGTACGACCGCGGTGGTGACCCGCTCGGCGGCGGGATGGGCGGCTTCAACGGCGCCCAGGGATTCGGTGGCGGCCAGGCGGGCTTCGACTTCGGCAACCTCGT
Organism: uncultured Friedmanniella sp.; assembly: GCF_964244285.1. Classification (NCBI taxonomy): domain Bacteria; kingdom Bacillati; phylum Actinomycetota; class Actinomycetes; order Propionibacteriales; family Nocardioidaceae; genus Friedmanniella; species uncultured Friedmanniella sp. The sequence continues at coordinate 85,344 of NZ_CAXTHT010000008.1, read as the reverse complement.
CGACGCGATGTTCGGCCAGCAGCGGACGCGTGGACCCCGGTCCCGGGTGGACCGCGGTCAGGACGCGCTGGTCCGGCTCTCCCTCGAGCTGGCCGAGGCCGCGTTCGGCACCAGCAAGGCGCTGCAGGTCGAGACGGCCGTGCTGTGCCCGCGCTGCAGCGGGTCCGGCGCGAACGAGGGCTCCCAGCCGGTCACCTGCCGCACCTGCCACGGCCAGGGTGACGTCACCCACGTGCAGCGCTCCTTCATCGGCGACATCCGGACCACGCAGCCCTGCCCGACCTGTCGCGGCTACGGCACGGTCATCCCCGACCCGTGCGTGGAGTGCGCCGGCGACGGCCGGGTCCGCTCGAACCGCAGCATCACCGTCAAGGTCCCGGCCGGGGTCAGCACCGGCAACCGGATCCACCTCTCCTCCTACGGTGAGGTCGGGCCCGGCGGCGGCCCGGCCGGCGACCTCTACGTCGACGTCACCGTCCAGCCCCACGAGGCGTTCCGGCGTGAGGGCGACGACCTCGAGACGGTCGTCCGGATCCCGATGACCGCCGCCGCGCTCGGCACCGAGGTCGCGGTCCCCACCCTCGAGGCCGACCTGGAGGACTCCGACCCGGCCGACCGCGCCGTCCAGGTCCGGGTTCCGGCCGGCACCCAGTCCGGGACGCGGGTGGCCCTGGACGGTCACGGCGTGCCCCGGCTGCGCGCCGGTGGCCGCGGCCAGCTGGGCGTCACCCTGCTGGTGCAGACCCCGACACGGCTCGACGACGAGCAGCGCGAGCTGCTGCGCCAGCTGGCCGCGCTGCGGGAGGAGACCGACTCCGAGGGCACCGTCCAGCGCCACGGCAAGGGCGTGTTCGGGCGGCTCCGGGACGCCTTCGCCGGTCAGTGACCGCGCCTCTCTTCCTGGCCGAGGACCTGGCCGACCCGCTGCCCTCAAGAGGCGCGCCGCTGACGCTGGGCGGGGACGAGGGCCGGCACGCGGCCGTGGTCCGACGGATCGGGCCGGGGGAGTCGGTGCTGGTCAGCGACGGCCGGGGCCGGGGCGTCCGGGCCACCGTGCTGTCCGCGGACAAGACGGGCCTGCAGCTGGAGGTCGTCGAGACGCTGGCCGCCCCGGAGCCCGCGGTCCGGGTGGTCGCGGTGCAGGCGCTGGCCAAGGGGGACCGGTCCGAGCTGGCCGTCGAGATGCTCACCGAGGTGGGCGTGGCCGAGATCTGGCCCTGGCAGGCGTCCCGCTCGATCGTCCGCTGGTCGGCCGAGCGCGGCGACAAGGCCCTGGCCCGCTGGCGCTCCACGGCCCGGGAGGCGACCAAGCAGTCGCGGCGGCTGCGGCTGCCCGACGTACGGCCGGTGCTCAGCACGGCGGAGCTCGCCGCCGCCCTCGCCGGGCTCGACCTCGCGCTGGTGCTGCACGAGGACGCGACCACCCCGCTACGTGAGGTCGCGCTGCCCGAGGCCGGCACGGTCGCCCTCGTCGTCGGCCCTGAGGGCGGGATCTCGGCCGAGGAGCTGGAGCGCTTCGACGCCGCCGGCGCCCACCCGGTGACCGTGAGTGACGGCGTGCTGCGTACCTCGACCGCCGGCGTCGTGGCCGTCGCCGGTCTGCTGCTCCGGTAGCCCTGACCCCGGGTCAGGTCGCGTCCGCGTGGTCGGCCAGCACCGCTTCGATGACGGCCCGGGACTCCCCGGTCGTGTCGTCGGCCAGCGTGATCAACGCCTTCCACAGCGCCCAGCCCCGGCCGCGGGACCAGGTGGCGGCGTCGAGGCCGAGCGCCTGCCGGAAGGCCGGCCGCGCGCGGCCGTCCAGCAGCGTCCAGGCCACGACGACGTCGCAGGCGGGGTCGCCGACGCCGCTGGTACCGAAGTCGATCACCGCGGCCAGCCGCCCCTCACGGACCAGGAGGTTGCCGGTCGCGACGTCCCCGTGGAACCACACAGGATCCGCCGGCCAGGCGGACGCCAGCGCGTGCTCCCAGACCTGACGGCAGGCGGCGACGTCGACCTGGCCGGCCAGCGTCTCGAGCGCGCGCTCGGTCTCGTCGGCGTAGACGGTGAGCGGTCCGCCGCGGAACCAGTTGTGCGGCCCCGGAGCCGGCCCACCGACGGCGTCGACCCCGCGCAGGGCGACCAGGAAACCGGCGAGGTCGGCGGCGAACGCGCCGAGGTCGGCCACGTTCGCGGTCGTCGCCGGCTCGCCCGTGATCCACCGGTTGACCGACCACTCGTACGGATAGCCCTCACCCGGTACGCCCCTGGCCACCGGGGTCGGGATCGGCAGCGGCAGCAGCGGCGCCAGCCGGGGCAGCCACTCCTGCTCCTTGGCCACCTCGAGGGCGTACCAGTCGCCCGACGGCAGCCGCACGCTCAGCTCGTCGCCGAGCCGGTAGGTGCGGTTGTCCCAACCCCCGACACTGGCGGCGGACACCTCCAGCGACGCCCACTGCGGGAACTGCGAAGCGATGAGCCGGCGGACCAGGGCGGCGTCGATCTCGGGTGGCGGCACGGGCCCGATCCTGCCCGGGCGCCCATCGTCCTGCCCACTGGTTTGTGTCAGTAGCTCCGGCGAGGATGAGCCTGACCGTCGAGAAGAGGAGCCTCATGACCGTCTGGAGCTGCCGCACCTGTGCCGTCGAGCACGCCGACACCCCGGAGCCGCCGGAGCGCTGCGCGATCTGCAGCGACGACCGGCAGTACGTACTGCCGGCGGGCCAGCGCTGGACCACGCTGGCCGAGCTGCGCGCCGACGGTCGTCGCGGGCACCTCGAGGAGGTCGAGCCGGGTCTGACGGGCGTCACCGTCGAGCCCCAGGTCGGCATCGGCCAGCGTGGGCTCCTCGTCCGGACGCCGGCGGGCACCCTGCTCTGGGACCCGGTCGGCTACGTCGACGACGACCTCGAGGCCGAGGTCCGCGCGCTCGGGGGGCTGGCCGCGATCGCGTCCAGCCACCCGCACATGTTCGGGGCCCAGGTCGCCTGGTCGCACCGGTTCGGCGGCGTGCCGGTCTGGGTGGCCGGCGCCGACCGGGAGTGGGTGCAGCGCGAGGACCCGGTGGTCCGCGCGTACGAGGACGAGGTGGAGGTGCTGCCCGGCGTCCGGCTGGTGCGGATCGGGGGCCACTTCGCGGGCAGTGCGGTGGCCCACCTGACCGGGGCGGACGGCCGCGGCGTGCTGCTCAGCGGCGACACCGTCGCAGGAACGCCGGACGAGCACTGGGTCAGCTTCCTCCGCAGCTACCCGAACAAGGTCCCGCTCTCGGCCGCGGTGGTCGAGGTGGTCGCCCGGCGGGTGCTGGCGCTCGACTTCGACCGGCTCTACGACAACGTCGGCGGCTGCGTCCGGGCCGACGCCGCCAGCTGGGTACGGCGCTCGGCCGAGCGCTACACCGCCTGGGTGCGGGGTGACTACGACCACCTCACCGGCACGGTCGGCGAGGTCCCCGGCCGGGCCGTCGGGGCGGCGCGTGGCAGGCTGGAGCCATGAGCGAACAGCCCCAGACGCAGTCCTACGAGCAGACCCCCGACCGGGAGGACCAGCTCGACCAGGACCAGCTGCAGCCCTACAACAACCTCGACGACCGCGGCGTGGCCGACGCTCTCGACGAGGGTTACTCCCCGCCTGAGAAGCCGTCCGCGCTGCTGCGCGAGGGGCCGCACGAGACCCTCGACGAGCGGCTGGCCGAGGAGGTTCCCGAGCCGGACCCGTACGCCGAGCCCGAGGTCGCGCCGGACAACCTCACCGAGCAGGCCGACTTCATCGCCGACGGCGAGAGCGACTTCGTCGACGACGGAGAGGTCGGTGACGTGCGCGCCGGCCGGCTGATCGACCCCAACGCGGGCATCGGCCCGGACGAGGACAAGGAGCTGATCGGTGAGGACGCGGGCATCGACGCCGGCGCCGCCAGCGCCGAGGAAGCGGCGATACACATCGTCCCCGACGACCAGCCCTGACGAGTCGGCAGCAGGTGCGCGTCCTGGCGGATTCTGCCGGGAATTCTTGGGGGCTTGCCGGGGGTTCACTAGGATGAACCCCACATGTCCCTGGGCTTCGCCGTGCGCGGAGTCCTTTCGTCAGCGAGGAAAACCCTGAGCAGGTCAGACAACTCGGCTCGATCCACCGGCCCCACCGGCCCGCGCACGCCCGCTCCTCGCTCCCTGGGCACGCCACCCCCTGACGAACCCGCGGTGCAGGACATCCGCCGGGTGACCGTGCCGGTCTCGGTCGAGATGGTCAACATCCTGGGTCCGCGGGACGAGTTCCTCCGCATCCTCGAGCGTGACCTGGACGCGGCCATCCACGTCCGCGGCAACGAGATCACCCTCAGCGGCTCGACCGCGGCGGTCGAGCTGGCCGCCGAGGTGGTGACGGAGCTGGTCACCGTGCTACGGACGGGCCAGGGCCTGACCGCGGACGCCGTCGAGCGGATCTGCTCGATGCTCGCGGCCCGGGAGGAGACGCGTCCGGCGGACGTCCTCACCCAGAACATCCTGTCCTCGCGTGGCAAGACCATCCGGCCCAAGACGCTGAACCAGAAGCGTTACGTCGACGCCATCGACAAGCACACCGTGGTCTTCGGGATCGGACCGGCCGGCACGGGCAAGACCTACCTGGCCGTGGCCAAGGCTGTAGAGGCGCTGCAGAACAAGGAGTGCACCCGGATCATCCTGACCCGGCCGGCCGTCGAGGCGGGTGAGCACCTGGGCTTCCTGCCCGGGACCCTGAACGACAAGATCGACCCGTACCTGCGTCCGCTCTACGACGCACTGCACGACATGCTCGACCCCGACTCCATCCCGCGGCTGCTGACGGCCGGCACCATCGAGGTCGCGCCCCTGGCCTACATGAGGGGCCGGACGCTCAACGACGCGTTCATCATCCTGGACGAGGCCCAGAACACCTCCCAGGAGCAGATGAAGATGTTCCTGACCCGGCTCGGCTTCGGGTCGAAGATCGTGGTCACCGGTGACGTCACCCAGGTCGACCTGCCGGGCGGCACCCGGAGCGGGCTGCGCGTCGTCCAGGGCATCCTGGACGACGTCGACGACATCGCCTTCTGTCACCTGACCAACCACGACGTCGTCCGGCACAAGCTCGTCGGCCGCATCGTCGCGGCGTACGACCGGTTCGAGGCCGACCAGCCCGAGCCGTCGTCCCGCGGCCACCGGTGACCAGCGCATGAGTGTCGACCTGAACAACGAGTCCGGTCTGGAGGTCGACAGTCCGGGTCTCGTCCGGCTCGCCACCTTCGCGCTCGACCAGCTCCGGATCCATCCGCAGGCCGAGCTGTCGATCCTGTGCGTGGACGAGGACACGATGGCCGCCTACCACGAGAAGTACATGGGTGAGCCCGGCCCGACCGACGTGCTCAGCTTTCCGATGGACGAGCTCCGGCCGCCGGGCGAGGAGGACGAGCCGCCGATCGGGCTGCTCGGCGACATCGTGCTCTGCCCGGCCGTGACCGACCGCCAGGCCCGCGAGCACCACCGGACCGCGGCGGCCGAGGCCGAGTACCTGCTGATGCACGGCATCCTGCACCTGCTCGGCTACGACCACGCTGACGACGACGAGCGCTCGGAGATGTTCGGACTCAAGGACCGGGTCCTGGCCACGTGGGCCGAGCAGCGTCCCGACCGGGAGCCGGCCCGATGAGTCGGGCTGACTCATGAACCGGGTCGCGTCATGAACCAGTCCGACTGGGTCCAGCTGGTCGCCGCGCTGGTCCTGGTCGTGCTGGCCAGCTTCACCGCCATGGCCGAGGCTGCCCTCTACTCGTTCTCGAAGTCCCGTGCGGACCGGCTCATCGCCGACCGCGCCCGGGGCGCGGCCCGCGTCCGCAAGATCGCCGAGGACCCGCCGCAGTACCTGAACACCGCGCTGCTACTGCGGACGGTGTTCGAGATCACCGCCATCGTCCTGGTCGCGCTGGTGGTCTTCGGGCACTTCCGCGCCACGGGCGAGCGGGTCCTGTTCACCGCGGGCTCGATGATCGTGGTCTCCTACATCTTCTGGGGGGTCGCCCCGCGGACGGTCGGCCGGCAGCACGCCGACGCGGTGGCCGGCGCCGCGGCCGGGCCGCTGGTCGCGTTCACCCGGGTCCTCGGGCCGATCCCGCGGCTGCTGATCATGGTCGGCAACGCCGTGACCCCCGGCAAGGGCTTCATCGACGGCCCGTTCGCCACCGAGGCCGAGCTGCGCGAGCTGGTCGACCTGGCGGAGGCCAGCGAGGTGATCGAGTCGGGCGAGCGGCGGATGATCCACTCCGTGTTCGACCTCGGCAACACCATCGTCCGCGAGGTGATGGTGCCCCGGACCGACATGGTCTTCATCGAGGAGCACAAGACGCTGCGGCAGGCGGTCTCGCTCTCGCTGCGCTCGGGTTTCAGCCGGATCCCGGTGATCCGCGACGGGCTGGACGACGTGGTGGGCGTGCTCTACCTCAAGGACGTGATCAAGCGCGTCTACGACTCGCCCAACACCCAGTCCACCGAGCGGGTGGGGCCGGTGATGCGCCACCCGGTGCTCTGCCCGGACTCCAAGCCCGTCGACCAGCTGCTGCAGGAGATGCAGGCCCAGCGGGTGCACCTGGTGATCGTGGTCGACGAGTTCGGCGGCACCGCGGGCATGGCCACCATCGAGGACATCCTGGAGGAGATCGTCGGTGAGATCACCGACGAGTACGACGAGGAGAACACCGACATCGCCCGGCTGGACGAGGGCCGCTACCGGGTCTCGTCCCGGCTGCCGGTCGACGAGCTGGGCGACCTGTACGGCCTCGAGCTCGAGGACGAGGACGTCGAGACCGTGGGCGGCCTGATGTCCAAGCACCTGAACAAGGTGCCCATCGCCGGGTCGGTCGTGGAGATCGAGGGCCTGCGGCTGGTGGCCGAACGGCCCAACGGCCGTCGCAACCGGGTCGGCTCGGTGCTGGTCACCCGGCTCGACGAGCCGGAGACCGCCGAGGACGCCCAGACCGAGGCCGCCACCCGGCTGGTCGCCGAAGAGACGGCTGTCTCGTGAGCGGACCCACCACCGGTCCCGCGCCGACCGACCCCGAGGACGTCAAGATCATCACCCTGGCCCGCGCGGCCCTGGCCCGGACGGCGGCAACCTCGGGAGCCTGCCTGCGCGACACCGACGGCCGGACCTACGCCGCGTCCAGCGTCGCCCTGCCGCACCTCCGGCTCTCCGCGGTCGCCGTCGCGGTGGCCATGGCCATCTCCTCAGGCGCCCAGGGCCTGGAGGCTCTCGCCCTCGCGGGGGCCGACGGACCGAGCGGTGGTGACCTCGACGTCCTCCGGGACCTGCCGGGTACCGGCGTCGTTCTCTGGCACGTCGACCCGCGCGGCCAGGTCGTGCAGAAGGTGGCCCTCGATGACCCCCGCTGACCCGCCCGCCCAGCCCGGCGTGGCTCTGTCCGACCACGAGCGCCCCGAGGGCTTCCGCTCCGGCTTCGCCTGCTTCGTCGGCCGGCCCAACGCCGGCAAGTCCACGCTGACCAACGCCCTCGTCGGCAGCAAGATCGCCATTGCCTCGTCCAAGCCGCAGACCACGCGGCACGCCATCCGCGGCATCGTCCACCGGCCTGACGCCCAGCTCGTGCTGATCGACACCCCAGGCCTGCACAAGCCGCGGACCCTGCTCGGGGAGCGGCTCAACGACCTGGTCCGGGGCACTTGGACCGAGGTCGACGTGATCGGGGTCTGCCTCCCGGCGGACGCGAAGATCGGACCGGGGGACACCTACCTGGTCGGCCAGATCGCGGCCCTGCCGCGCAAACCCCAGCTCGTGGCCATCGCCACGAAGTCCGACCTCGTCTCGCCCGTCCGGATGGCCGAGCACCTGATGCGCATCCAGGCCCTCGAGACCGAGCTCGGCGTGACCTGGCTGCACATCGTCCCGGTGTCCGCGGTCGGCGACGACCAGCTGGACGAGCTCGCCGACGCCCTGGTCAGCCTGCTGCCGGAGGGCCCGCCTCTGTACCCGGACGGCGACATCACCGACGAGCCGGAGGAGACCCTGGTTGCCGAGCTCATCCGCGAGGTGGCCCTCGAGGGTGTCCGCGACGAGCTGCCGCACTCGATCACCGTGGTGGTCGAGGAGATGGGCCTGCGCGCCGACCGCCCCGCCGACCGGCCGTTGCTCGACGTCTACGCGAGCATGATCGTCGAGCGCGACTCCCAGAAGGGCATCATCATCGGCCACCGGGGCAGCCGGCTGCGTGACCTGGGCGAGGCGGCCCGGCACCAGATCGAGGCGCTGCTGGGCACTCCGGTCTACCTCGACCTGAGGGTCAAGGTCCTCAAGGAGTGGCAGCGCGACGCCAAGCACCTCAACCGGCTGGGCTTCTGACCGGGGGTTCCTTGACCCGACGGCGCCGAGAGCAGCACAGTGGCAGCACCACCCTCGACGGACCGGAGAGCCGATGCACGCCACGCTGCGCAGGATCAAGACCCGACCGGGCCAGGTGGGCGAGGTCGCGAGTCTGATCGAGACCCAGTACGTGCCCCAGATCGAGGCCGTGCCCGGTTTCGTGTCCTACACCCTGGTCGACCTCGGGGACGACGAGATCTCCAGCGTCGGGGTGTTCCAGGACCGGGCCAGCGCGGACCGCGCCAACGACGTCGCACGGTCCTGGACGAGTGAGGTGCTCGCCCCCTATGTGGCGACGCCGCTCGAGGCCGCGGCCGGGTCCGTCCTGGTCGACCACCGCGGCTGACCCCGCCCTCACCGGGTGGTGGGTCAGGCTGTGGCCAGCGCCACGGCCGGCTCGGTCCCGGTTCGGGCCGGCGTCAGCTGCCGTTCGAAGACGTGGAAGATCCGGTCCAGCCGGTAGCCGAGCGCTTCGTTGACGCTGATCATGTAGTCGTTGCCGGCCTGGTTGGAGGTCTCGATGTACTCGAGCTGCGGCTCGGTCTCCGCGAGCCAGGCCATCATCTCGATCTTGAGCAGCAAGCCCAGCCGCCGGCCCCGGTGCTCCCGGCTGACGGCGGTGTCGCACTGCACACCTCGACTCGGTCGCAACGGGTTGACCGCGACGACGGTGTGGCCGCCGAGCCGTCCGGTGGAACGGTGCCGCGCGACCACCCGGTAGACGTGCTCGCCGCGACCCCTCGCCGCTGTCTCCACGTCGCGCATCAAGTCGAGGTCGAAGACCTCCGGCTCGTAGGTGAGGTCGCCCATCGGCGCGTCGTTGATCGACTCGGCCACCTCGGCGACCTCGGTCATCAGCTCATCGGTCAGCGGTGGCAGCAGCCGCTGCAGCTCGTACTCCGACGCGGCCGCCTCAGCCTCGCGGCGCAGGACGCCCACGGCGTCGGGGGCCACCTCGGCGAGGTGCTGCTTGCGGCGGGCCTCGGGGCTCGCGAAGCGGAAACCATGATGGGTGGCGAACGCCGTCGGGGCGGGGTCGTCGGACGGACCGCCCACCCAGACCGTCGTCCGGCCCGCCTCGTCCGCGCGGCGGATCACCTCCGCCATGATCGCGCTGCCGTGGCCGTGGCGCCGGTGGTCCGGGTGCACGGTGATGTCGGCCCACACCAGGTGCAGGTTGTCGCGCGAGGGCAGGTCGATCGAGAGCAGTCCTACAGGCGCCGCGCCGGGCTCGGGTGCGTAGAGGTACCACTCGTCGGGACGCAGGTCCCAGCCGTAGCGCAGCCATCGGCGCTGGAGCTCGAGCACGGGGGCGGGGGAGCCCGGGTCGTCGAGGCGGCGCGCGGCCTCGAGGATCTCGATGGTCGCGGCCAGGGCAGCGTCGTCGTCGGGCTGCACGCGGTGGAAGGACATCTCCCCAGGGTGCCGCAGCGGTGTGACGCAGGCCACCGAATTATGCGCGCCCTGCTTGGCGACGCCGCTGCCTGCGGGCTAGGGTGGCGGCGTGGTCGGCACCGAGCGCACCTCGCTCCTCCTTCGTCGCCGCAGCGAGGCCCGCTAAGGGCTGGCATCCTCGCTGCGGAGTCGAGCGTGCCCGGCCTGCTCCCCACCACCCAGCGAGGACCCCATGACCACCACCCCTGACTCCATCCCGGCTGACTCCATCCCGGCCGACCGCATCCCGGCTGACGCCATCGCGGCGATCTCCTACCCGACGGCGTCCTACCCACCGGCCCCGAGCACCGACGCCGGCTCCTTCGGCACCCGGACCCAGTCCGTTCCGGTGCAGCAGCCCAGCCCGATGCCCTACGGCCGCTACCGCGCCTTCCCGCCGATCGACCTGCCCGACCGCACCTGGCCGTCCCGTCAGATCACGAAGGCGCCGCGGTGGCTCTCGACCGATTTGCGTGACGGGAACCAGGCGCTGATCGATCCCATGACGCCCGCCCGCAAGCACAAGATGTTCGACCTGCTGGTCCAGATGGGCTACAAGGAGATCGAGGTCGGCTTCCCCTCGGCCAGCCAGTTCGACTTCGACTTCGTCCGCCAGCTGATCGAGCGGGGGATCCCCGACGACGTCACCATCTCGGTCCTGACCCAGGCCCGCGAGGACCTGATCGAGCGGACGGCCGAGTCCCTGGTCGGGGCGCAGACCGCCACCATCCACCTTTACAACGCGACGGCGCCCCTCTTCCGCCGGGTGGTCTTCGGCGTCGACAGGCCCGAGTGCATCGCGCTCGCCACCCGGGGCACCGAGCTGGTGATGAAGTACGCGGAGCAGTACCTGGGCGACGTGGAGTTCGGCTACCAGTACTCCCCGGAGATCTTCACCGGCACCGAGATGGACTTCGCCGTCGAGGTCTGCAACGCGGTGATGGACGTCTGGCAGCCCGCCGCCGGCCGCGAGATCATCCTGAACCTGCCCGCGACCGTCGAGATGGCTACGCCGAACGTCTACGCCGACCAGATCGAATGGTTCAGCCGGCACGTCCAGCGGCGGGAGCACGTCGCCATCTCGCTGCACCCGCACAACGACCGCGGCACCGCCACCGCCGCCACCGAGCTGGCCCTGATGGCCGGTGCCGACCGCGTCGAGGGCTGCCTGTTCGGCCACGGCGAGCGGACCGGCAACGTCGACTTGGTCACCCTGGGGATGAACCTGTTCAGCCAGGGCATCGACCCCGAGATCGACTTCTCCCGGATCGACGACATCCGTCGCACCGTGGAGTACTGCACGAACCTGCCGGTCCACCCGCGCCACCCGTACGCGGGGGACCTAGTCTACACCGCCTTCTCCGGCTCCCACCAGGACGCCATCAAGAAGGGCCTGGAAGCGCTGGACAGGCAGGCGGCGGCCGAGGGCGTGCCCGTCGGCCAACTGATGTGGGAGGCGCCCTACCTGCCGATCGACCCGCACGACGTGGGGCGCTCGTACGAGGCCGTGATCCGGGTGAACTCCCAGTCGGGCAAGGGCGGCGTCGCCTACATCATGAAGTCCGAGCACAACCTGGACCTGCCGCGGCGGCTGCAGATCGAGTTCAGCCGGGCTGTCCAGTCCCACACCGACGCTGACGGTGGTGAGGTCGGGGCTGCGCGGCTCTGGGAGATCTTCACCGCCGAGTACCTCGCCGTCGACGAGCCGTTGCGGCTGGTCGGCGTCCGCGCCACCTCCACGAGCGGCGGCCACGACTCGGTCACCGCGACGGTGGTGCACCAGGGCAGGGAGACCGAGCTGAGCGGCGAGGGCAACGGCCCCGTCTCGGCCTTCGTCGACGCCCTACTGGCGCTGGGCCACCATGTCCGCGTCCTCGACTACGCCGAGCACGCCCTCTCCTCCGGCGGCGACGCGTTCGCCGCGGCGTACGTGGAGTGCGAGGTCGGCGACGGCGAGTCCAGCGAGGTGGTCTGGGGGGTGGGCATGGACGCCAACATCGTCACCGCCTCCCTCAAGGCGGTCGTCTCCGCCGTCGACCGGGCCGCCACCGCCTGACCGCTGGATAGTGCTGCGCTGTGCCGTGTGTACCCGGCACAGCGCAGCACCATCAGCCGAGTTGTCCACAGATCGTTCGTCGGACCTGGCTGTGGCGCTGTCGGCACCAGCAGGGTGGAGCCGTGCGCAGGCGAGTCGACCCCGGACCGGAGCTCCTCTCCTTGGCTGCGGCCCAGTCCGGGGTGGTCAGCGCTGCCCAGGCCGAAACGCTCGGCGTCGGGCGGCACTCGCGTCAGCGGCTGCTGGGAAGCGGCCAGTGGCATCGGGTCGAGGGGACGGTCTACGCGGTCCGACCTCCTCCGCTCGAGTGGACGGGGGAGGCGTGGACAGGGGTCCTGCTGGGGGGCGGCGCGAGCCGGCTGGGTGGTCGGTCTGCTGGTTTCCTGCACCGTCTCACCGACGAGCGGCCAGACATCGTTGAGGTGCTCGTGCCCCCGACCTCGCGGGCGCGAGACCGTGGGCGGTGGACCTTCCTGCGCGAGACGCCGGGGTTCCGCGATGCACGCTCTCCGGGCGAGCCGCCACGCATCACCTTGGAGGACACGGTGCTCGACCTTTGCGAATCGGCAGATCCAGAAGCCATGGCCTCCTGGGTGACCAGGGCTGTCCAGACCCGGCGGACCACGTCGGTCCGGCTCCGACGAGCACTCGAGGCGCGGAGCCGTCACGGGCAGCGGCAGCTGCTGTCCGAGCTGCTGGGCGACGTCGCACCCGGGATTGACTCCCCGTTGGAGCTGCGCTACCTCCGCGATGTCGAAAGACCGCACGGGCTCCCGAAGGCCGACCGTCAGCACCTGTCCCGACACCGTCACCGCCGCGAGGTGGTCTATGTCCAGTACGGACTGGTCGTCGAGCTCGACGGCCGGCTGGGCCATGAGGGCATGGGGCGGTTCCGCGACATGCACCGCGACAACCTCGCCCTGGTGCTCGGCCAGGGCACGCTGCGCTACGGCTTCGGCGATGTCGCCGGCCGGAGCTGCCTCGTGGCCCGCCAGGTCTTCGGTGTGCTGGCCGCCCGGGGCTTTGCCGGTCCTTTCATCCGCTGCGTCCGTTGCCTCGACATCCCCGAGAGCGAGTTCTAGCTAAGACGTCGCTGCGCTGTGCCGTGACTACACGGCACAGCGCAGCATTGTCTCCCCGTCAGCGCTCGACGTGGACCAGGGAGCGGAGGTTGCGGTCGAGGTGCCAGATGGCGAAGGCGGAGGTGATGCCGCTGGCTTCGCGGGCCACGCCGGGGGTGACCTCACGGGTGTCGACCCAGCGGCCCTCGAGCAGGGCGGCGAGCAGCGAGAGGGTCGCGGGGGAGGGCCGGGACGAGCCGGCCGGGCGGCAGCGTTCGCAGACCACCCCGCCGGTCGCGGGGGAGAAGGCGGTGTGCGGACCGACCAGCCCGCAGCGGGCGCAGTCGGTGAACGAGGGGGCGTAGCCGGCCACGGCGAGGGCGCGCAGCAGGTAGGAGTCGAGCACCATCGAGGCCGGGCGCGGTCCGTCGGCCGTGCCGCGGTTGAGCACCCGGAGCGCCCTGACCAGCAGCAGGTACTGCTGCAGGGACGGCTCGCCCTCCTCGACCACCAGCCGGTCGGCGGTCTCCAGCATCACCTGGCCGGCGGTGTAGGTCGGGTAGTCCTCGGTCAGCGCCGGACCGAACGCGTCCAGGGACTCCACCTGGGTGACCACGTCGAGGGTCCGGCCCTCGGCGAACTGCAGGTCGACGTGGGAGAAGGGCTCCAGCCGCGCGCCGAACTTCGACGACGTCCGCCGGACGCCCTTGGCCACGGCCCGGATCTTCCCGCGACGGCGGCTCAGCAGCGTGATGATCCGGTCGGCCTCGCCCAGCTTGTGCGTGCGCAGCACCACGGCTTCGTCGCGGTAGGTGGGCACCTCGATAGTGTCCCGCACATGGCCAAGATGCAGCGCCGAGCCGCGCGGGAGCGCGACCGGGTCCCGCGGACTCCCACGCCGCACGCCTCGGGGGCGCGGCCGCCGACGGTCCCGGCGGGGCAGCTGCCCCGCCACGTCGCGATCGTGATGGACGGCAACGGACGTTGGGCGAAGGCCCGCTCGCTGCCGCGGACCGAGGGCCATGCCCGCGGCGAGGAGTCGCTCTTCGACGTGATCGAGGGGGCCATCGAGGTCGGTGTCAAGTACCTGTCGGCGTACGCGTTCTCCACCGAGAACTGGAAGCGCTCGCCGGAGGAGGTCCGCTGGCTGATGGGCTTCAACCGGGACGTCATCCGGCGCCGCCGGGACCAGATGGACGCCCTGGGTGTCCGGGTCCGCTGGGCCGGCCGACGGCCGCGGCTGTGGCGCAGCGTGATCAGCGAGCTGGAGGACGCCGAGGCCCGGACGATCGACAACGACGTGCTGACGCTGCAGTTCTGCGTCAACTACGGCGGCCGGGCCGAGATCGTGGACGCGGCCCGGCGGGTGGCCGAGCTGGCCGCGGCCGGCCGGCTCGACCCGGCCAAGCTGACCGAGGAGCGCTTCCGGCGTTTCCTCGACGAACCGGAGATCCCCGACGTCGATCTGTTCGTCCGCTCCTCCGGCGAGCAGCGGACCTCGAACTTCCTGGTCTGGCAGTCCGCGTACGCCGAGATGGTCTTTCTCGACCGGCTGTGGCCGGATTTCGACCGCCGTGACCTGTGGCGGGCGATCGAGCTCTACGCCGACCGTGACCGCCGGTACGGCGGGGCTGTCCCGAACGCCGTCCCGCCCTCCGAAGGCCCCTGACCAGGGACCCGAGCCGGATCGGGCACCTGGGAGCCCGTGAGATGATTGCGCGATTCGATTGGGCGACAATCCGCGCGCGAGCACTTCGGGTGCGGTGCAACGGGATAAGGGCACGGACATGACCGGGAACGCAACGTATCGGCTGAGCAACACCAGCATCCTCTCCGTCGTGGGGGTGGAGGCGCCCGTCGTCGCCACCTCGGCGGCCTTCGACGACCGGCTGACGGCCACGTTCGAGCGCACCGGCATGCGCCGCGGGATGCTCCTGGAGCTGGCCGGTGTCCAGGAGCGGCGCTGGTGGCCCGAGGACGTGAGCTTCGCCGACGCCGCTTCCCTGGCGGGGGCCAAGGCCCTGGCCGAGGCGGGCATCACCCCCTCGCAGGTCGGTGTCCTCATCAGCACCGCCGTGACCCGTCCGCACCTGGAACCCTCCTCCGCCGCGGCGGTCCACCACCAGCTGGGCCTGCCGACCAGCTGCTTCAGCTTCGACATCGCGAACGCCTGCCTGGGGTTCGTCAACGGGCTGCAGGTGGCGGGGTTGATGATCGACTCGGGTCAGGTCGACTACGCGCTGGTCGTCGACGCGGAGTCGGTCCGGGCGCTGCACGAGGCCACCCTCCAGCGCCTCGAGCGCCCAGACGCCACGGCCGAGGAGGTCAAGGCCCAGTTCGCCAGCCTGACCATCGGCTCGGGGGCGGCGGCGATGGTCCTCGGTCGCACCGACCAGCACCCCGAGGGCCACCGGGTGGTCGGTGGGGTCAGCCGCTCGGGCAGCGAGCACCACGAGCTGTGCATCGGCGACATGAACCTCATGCAGACCGACAGCCGGGCGCTGTTCGAGGCCGGCATCGTGCTGGCCACGCAGACCTGGGAGGACGCCCGCGACGACTTCGACTGGACCTGCGTCGACTACTTCTTCTGCCACCAGACCTCGGTCAAGCACATCGCCGCCATGGCGGCCGTGCTCGGGGTCAGCCCGGACCGCTGCCCCACGACCGTCGAGACCTACGGCAACCTGGGCGCCGCGGCAGTCCCCTTCACCCTGGCCCAGAACCTCGACCGGCTGCAGCCCGGGATGCGCGTGATGCTGATGGGCATCGGCTCCGGCCTCAACACCTCCTACGCCGAGATCGCCTGGTGATCCTCGGGCCCGACGCGCTTTCCGGGCTCCCGGACCTCGACCCGCAGTGGTCCCGCACCGTCGAGGTGACCGACCGCACCGAGGTGACCTACCGCTGGCACGTCCTCGAGCGGACCGTCCCCGAAGGCACGCCGACGGTGGCGACCATGCTCTGCGTGCACGGCAACCCCACGTGGTCGTTCCTCTGGCGCCGCTTCCTCGCCGCGGCCCCGCCGGGGTGGCGCGTGGTGGCCGTGGACCAGCTGGGAATGGGCTTCTCCGACCGGACGGCCGCCCCCCGGACGCTCACCCAACGAGTCGACGACCTGGGCGACCTCACCGACGCGCTGGCCATCACCGGACCGGTGGTCACCGTCGGCCACGACTGGGGCGGCATCATCTCCGCCGGCTGGGCGCTGGCCCACCGCGACCAGCTGCGCGGGGTGGTGCTCACCAACACCGCCGTCCACCTGGCCGAGGACGACGCGGGCCCGGGCCTGATCCGGCTGGCCCAGGCGCCGCTGCTGCGCGGCACCGTCTGCGTCCGGACGCCGGTGTTCGTCCGCGGGGCCAGCGCGCTGTCCCGGCCGTCCCTGCCCACCGACGTCCGGCGCGGGCTGGAGCGGCCCTACGCCCACGCGGGCGACCGGGTGGCCGTCGGAGACTTCGTCGCGGACGTGCCCTTCGGCGGCGACCACCCGAGCCGGTCGGCGTTGGACGCGATCGCCGACAGCCTGCCCACGTTGACCGACGTCCCGGCGCTGCTGATGTGGGGACCGCGCGACCCCGTCTTCGCCGAGCGCTACCTCGACGACCTGCTCCAGCGGCTGCCGCACGCCGACGTCCAGCGCTATCCGCGCGCGTCCCACCTGGTCACCGAGGACGCGCCGCAGGCCGCGACCGACGCCTGGCGCTGGATCACGACACGTACGGGACCGGACGCGACGCCACCGGAGGTCCGGCCGGCCGAGTCCGACGAAGCGCCGTGGCTCCCGCTGCTCGAGCACACCGACGACCCGACCACGGCCGTGGTCGAAATTCATGACGGAGAGCGCCGAACGGTCAGCTTCGCCGAGCTGAACTCCCGGATCCGCCACCTGGGTGCGGGGCTCGCCGCCTCGGGCGTCCAGCCGGGGGACCGGGTCGCCCTGCTGGTCCCGCCCGGAATCGACCTGACCGTGGCGGTCTACGCGTGCTGGCAGGCCGGGGCGGCGATCGTGGTCGCCGACGCCGGGCTCGGCGTGCGCGGGATGGCGCACGCCCTGCGCAGCGCTGCCCCGCAGCACCTCGTCGGCATCCCGAAGGCGCTCGTCGCCATGGCGGCGCTGCGGGTCCCGGGCCGTCGGATCGTGGTGGGAGGCGGAGCTGCGGCCGCGAAGGCCTTGGGCTGGCGCGCCGAGATGTCCGGACTCGAGCGGCTCGGCGCTGACCTCGACCTGCCCGAGCTGCCAAGCGGTGACGCCGAGGGTGCGGTGCTGTTCACCTCGGGCGCGACCGGGCCGGCCAAGGGGGTGGTCTACCGGCTGTCCCAGCTCCGGGCCCAGATCGACCACATCGCCGCGGTGCTGCGGCTGGGGCCGGACGACCGGCTGGTGGCCGCGTTCGCCCCCTTCGCCCTCTACGCGCCGGCGATCGGCATCGGCGCCGCCGTCCCCGACATGGACGTCACCGCTCCGCACACCCTGACCGCGTCCGCGCTGGCCGACGCCGTCGAGGCCATCGACGCGACCAGCGTTTTCGCCTCACCGGCGGCGCTGCGCAA
The DNA here is from genome assembly GCF_964244285.1 of uncultured Friedmanniella sp. Classification (NCBI taxonomy): domain Bacteria; kingdom Bacillati; phylum Actinomycetota; class Actinomycetes; order Propionibacteriales; family Nocardioidaceae; genus Friedmanniella; species uncultured Friedmanniella sp. Next base: position 67,878 of record NZ_CAXTHT010000008.1, on the reverse strand, counting down.
CGTCGTCGCCACGGCCGACGCCCTGACTGACGGGCAGCGGACCGCGCTCGCCGGCGTCCGGACGGTGCTGTCGGCCGGCGCCCCGGTACCGGCGACCCTGCTGCGGCGGGTGCAGCTGCTGCTGCCCACCGCCGAGCTGCACACCCCGTACGGGATGACCGAGGTGCTGCCCGCGACCGACATCTCCCTCGCCCAGATCGAACGGGCCCAGGTCGAGGCGGCCGGTGCCGGGAACGGCGTCTGCGTCGGGCTGCCGCTGGACGGCGTCCAGCTGACCCTGAGCCCGCTGGACGAGCTCGGTCGCGCCGAGGGCGAGCTGACCGACCAACCCGGGGTCACCGGTGAGGTGCTGATCGCCGCCGCGCACCGCAAGGAGCGTTACGACCGGCTGTGGGCCACCGAGCAGCAGAGCTCGCGCAACCCCGGGTGGCACCGCAGCGGCGACGTCGGCCACCTCGACGACGAGGGCCGGCTGTGGGTGGAGGGCCGGCTGGTGCACGTGGTGACCACGCCGGACGGCCCGGTCACCCCGGTCGGGGTGGAGCAGAGCATCGAGCTGCTGGACGGGGTCACCGCCGCCGCCGTGGTCGGAGTCGGCCCGACGGGCACCCAGCAGGTGGTGGTCGTCGTCGTGCCGCCCGGGCACCCGGCACCCCGCACCCACCTCGCCGCCCCGGATCTTGCCGCGGAGGTCCGGGCGGCCTCACCGGTCGCACTGGCCGCGGTGCTGGTCGCCGACGTGCTCCCGGTGGACATCCGGCACGCCTCGAAGGTCGACCGCGCCGAGGTCGCTCGCTGGGCCGGTCGGCTGCTCGCCGGTGAGCGTGCGGGCCGCCTCGCCAAGGTGCGCCGGTGAGAGGCGACCGATGAAGGTCCTGGTCACCGGGGCGAGCGGGCTGCTGGGCGGGCGGACGGCCTCGGCGCTGGCCGGACGCGGGGATGAGGTCACCGTCCTGCAGCGTCGACCGTCCGGGCTCGGCCTGCGCGAGGTCCTCGGCGACGTCGCCGACGCCGCCGCCGTCGCCGCCGCCACCGAGGGCCAGGACGCCGTCGTGCACCTGGCGGCGAAGGTCAACGTGACCGGTCCGCCAGCCGCGTACCACCAGGCCAACGTCGTCGGCACCCGGACGGTGGTGGCCGCCTGCGAGCAGGCCGGCGTGCCGCGGCTGGTCAACGTGTCGTCACCCTCGGTGGCCCACGCCGGCACCTCGCTGGTGGGGGTCGGCGCCGGTCCGGCCGATCCGGTGCACGCACGCAGCCCGTACGCCCGGAGCAAGGCGGAGGCGGAGCAGATCGCGCTGGCCGCCGACTCATCCACGCTGGCCGTCCTGTCGCTACGGCCGCATCTGGTCTGGGGTCCCGGCGACACCCAGCTCGTCGGCCGCTTCGTAGCCCGGGCCCGGACCGGGCGGTTGCCGCTGATCGGTACCGGCGCGGTCCTCGTGGACACCCTCTACATCGACAACGCGGTCGACGCCCTGGTCGCCGCGGTCGACCGCTGCTCGCCCGACGGCGTCCACGGCGAGGCTCTCGTGGTCACCAACGGCGAGCCGCGGCCGATCGCGGAGATCATCGCCGGCTGGGTGGGCGCGGCGGGACTGGCGCCGCCCGTGCGGCACCTCCCAGCCTCACTGGCCCGGGCCGCCGGTGCAGCGACGGAGGCACTCTGGTCGCTCCGGCCGGGCGACGACCAGGACCCGCCGCTGACCCGCTTCGTCGTGGAGCAGCTCTCCACCGCCCACTGGTTCGACCAGCGCCGGACGCGGGCGGCGCTGGCCTGGACGCCCGCCATCAGCCTGGACGAGGGCCTCGCCGAGCTGGCCAGTTGGTACTCCCGGCACGACTCCTGACCCATCCCGAAAGGCTTCACACCATGACGGACCTGCCCGCCGGCCTGCTCGAGCTGCTCACTCAGCCGAGCCCGTGCTTCATCGCCACGACCATGCCCGACGGCTCGCCGCAGCTGACCCAGACCTGGGTCGACACCGACGGCGAGCACATCGTGATCAACACCGTGCAGGGCTTCCAGAAGGTCCGCAACATGGAACGCGACCCCCGGGTGGCGGTGGCGGTGTCCGACCCGGCGAACCCGTCGCGCTACTTCCACGTCCGGGGCGAGGTCGTCGAGATCACCGCCGAGGGAGGGGCGGAGCACATCGAGCGGCTGGCCCAGCGCTACCTGGGCGGGCCCTACCCCTGGTACGGGGGCCGGGACCAGGTGCGGCTGATCGTCCGGATCCGGCCCGACCGGGTCGGGCGGATGGGCGGCTGAGGCTCAGGCTGCTCGCAGCCGGGCCAGGGCCAGCAGGAGCACCAGCACGACCATGAACAGGCGCAGGGTCCGCCCGCCCGGCCCGACCACCGGCCAGGACAGGTACGCGATCCAGCCCACGAACGCCGCCACCACGACCAGCGCGGTCACCCCGACGGCCACCGGACCCAGCACGCCGACCGCGATCAGGACGACGGTCAGCAGGGGGACCGTCGGCCGGGGCAGCCGGTGCAGCCGGACCAGCAACGGTCGGCTGGCCCGCTCGACCTCGGCCCGGCTCACAGCGTGAGCTCGCGCAGCCGACCTTCGGCCCCGGCGATCGTCCCGCGTGCCTGGGCGAGAGTCGCGGCGCACTCCTCGTCGAGCGTGCCGCCGGCCAGGGCCGCCTCGACCTCGTCGACCGGGTCGGGGGCGGTGCGCAGGTCGATGCTGCGGCTCCAGCCGATGTCGGCGAGCAGCGGGGCGAACTTGCGGCTGTAGGCCAGCGCGATGGCCGGGGTGCCCACCGACAGCGCGTTCAGGCAGGCGTGCATCCGGGAGCCGATCACCACGGCGGCGCTGGCGACCATCTCGCGGACGTCGGTGAGCGAGGTCGGCACCAGGATCTCCGGCTCGGTGTCCAGGCTGGACGCGAACGACCGGATCGCCGGGACGTCGTTGTCCGCGACGGGGGAGTCGAGCACGTGGGCCAGCAGCGTCACCGTGCGGCCGGCGGCCACGAGCCGGGCGTACAGGTCGGTGACCGTCTTGCGGTAGGCCAGGTGGTCGACGTGCGGCGACGGCTCCCAGAGCAGGCCGCTGACGTTGAACACGACGTCCCGCGTCACCACCCGCTCGGGCGCGGGCAGGGCGAAGACCACGTCGGTGGTCAGGTGGTCGACCGGCCGGCCCAGGGCCCGGGAGTGCTCCGCGCTGGTCTGGTCGCGGGCCATGACCAGCGTCGCGGTGTGCAGGTTGCGCCGCGCGATCAGCTTCGCGCGTCGACCCGAGAACGGTCCGATGGTCTGCGGGGTCATCACCAGCGGCACCTTGGTGCGGTGCACCTCCTCGGCTAGCAGGCTCTGGGCGAACAGCCGGTTGAGGCCGTAGATGTCGGCGAAGCTGTCGCCCGCGCGGGTGTCGAGCACCAGGTCGAACCCCCGCAGCCAGTCCCGCAGTCCGCCGCGGTTGGTCACCATCTCCTTGGCCAGCACCTTCGGGTCGCCGACGCGCACCGGCGCCACCCCGGACCCGTACGCCAGGAAGGTCATCTCGGTGCCCGGATAGGCCCGCTGCACCAGGGCCGCGGTGCCGGCCGCGAGGGCGCGGACGCCGAGGTTGCTGGAGTTGTCGTCGGCCCAGAGCACTAACGCGCGCACGCGGATCCTCATTCGTCGTCGGTCGGCGCCGACCACGCGGTCGGCGGGCGGGGGGTCCGTCCGGCCCTGCGGCCGGGGCAGCCGCAGGGCTCGAGGCTACTGCAACGGCACCGGCCCGGATGCGGTGTCAGAGGGTGCTGAGCACCCCGACCGCCGCGGGGCGCGGCGGGATCCGGGCCAACAGCGCATCGAAGACGCGAGCGCGGTCGAACTGCAGGGCGTGCTCGCGCGCCCGCAGCTCCATCGCCTCCCGCTCGTGCTCGGGCAGGCTCAGCGCTTCGTCGAGGGCGGCGGCGATCGCTGTCGGGTCCTCCACGGGCACGATCAGCGCGGTGTCACCGACCGCCTCGCCGATGCCACCCGTGTCGGTGGTGATCAGCGGGCCGCCGCCGGCCAGCATCTTCTCCACCAGGGCGATGCCGAAGGTCTCGACGAACTCGGGCCGGGGCTTGCTCGGCAGCACGAACGCGGCGCTGCCGGCCATCAGGTACGGCTTCTCGTCGTCATCGACGTCGTCGAGGAAGACGATCCGGGACGCCGCCGGGGAAGCGGCGGCCACCCGACGCAGGTGCCCCGCCTCCGGTCCGTTGCCGGCGATGACCAGGGTCAGGCCGGCAGCCCGCTCGCTGGCGGCGAAGCCGGCGATCAGCTCGTCGACCCCCTTGGCGTGCGCCAGCCGGGACAGGAACAGCACGTAGCCGTTGCGGTGCAGGCCGCGGTTCTCCAGCGTGGCGGCGAAGCGGTCGAGGTCCAGGACGAGGTAGTCGGCGGTGTTGATGGCGGGGTAGGAGATGCCCACCCGTTCCCGGCACCGCTCGGCGAACCGGGTGCCGTGGCGGGCGTCGATGTCCTCGGCGGAGGAGATGATCAGCTGCCGGGTGTACTCCGAGACGGCGACCGGTACGTCGGAGCCCAGGTACGCGGTAAGGACCTGGGCGGCCGCCCCGAAGCGGCCCTGCTCGACGCACGAGCGGACGACGTTGGTGACGTCGGACCCGACGGCCTCGGCGATGGTGGTGACGTCGACGGGCAGGCCCGTCGCCTGCGCCACGCGGACCGCCTCGCTGACGGCGAGGGTGTGCGGGCTGAGGTACAGCGACAGGCAGACCGTCGGCACGCCGTCGGTGAACAGCTCGACCAGCCGGCCGACCAGTCCGGAGAGGTAGCGGCCGTCGGGCACCTTGTAGTCCCCCACGGGCTCGGGGCGCTCGACCTCGATGCCCACGCTGTAGGGGCTCACGCCGTCCAGGGGCTTGAGCGGCAGCCCGGTCTCGACCAGCCGGTCGATCGGCCAGGTGACGATCCGGACCTCGGTGAAGCCCCGGTCGAGGGCGACCTCGGCGAGGTTGCGGGCCTCGCCGGAGTGCCCGCAGATCACCGGATCGGCCCGGACCACGATCACGAGCCTGCGGCGGGGCTGGGGGACCTGACGTCCTCGTCGATTCATGGTCCGGCCTTTCGGGTCAGGGGTGGACGGCGGTCGGGCGGGAGTCGGGGCATCGGCTCGCCGAGCCTGTCGAAGGGCGTCCTTCGACAGGCTCGGGGAACGTCGGCGGCCGTTCGTCACGAGGCCACCGCAGTCGGTGAACTGGGGCTCACCGACGGGGGCCGGCTGGTGGTTCCCCAGGCGGAGGGCTCGGGTCCGAGGTCGATCTGCAGGCGGCCGCCGCGGTGTAGCTCACGGGCGCTGACCCAGCTCTGGTGCAGCGGCCGGCCGTCGAGGCTGGCTGACTGCACGTACTGCACCGGCCCGCCCGGCGTCGGCTCGACGAAGCCGGTGGTCTCGATGGCCAGCTCCTCACCGCCGAGGTCGACCCGGGCCTGGGAGAACGCCGGGGCGTTGACCAGGTACATCGACTGGCCGGCGATGGGGAACAGGCCCAGCGACGCCCAGACGTACCAGGAGCTCAAGCCCCCGGAGTCGTCGTTGCCGGGCAGTCCGCCCCGGCCCAGCCCGAACTGCCCCTGGACGGCCGCGTGCACGACCTCGGCGGTCCGGTCCGGTCGCCCGACGTAGTGGTAGGCCCAGGGGACCTCCATGTCGGGCTCGTTGTTCAGCCCCTCGAAGCGGTTCAGGGCGTAGCCGGCGAGCAGCTCGGCCACCCCGGGCCGCACGCCGACCTGGGTGACCGGGTCAGCGCCGTAGCCGAAGAAGGCGTCGAGCAGGGCGAGGAACGCCTCGTCACCGCCGGCCAGCTCGATCCTGGCCGCCATGTCGTGCAGGACGCGGAAGGAGTAGTTCCACTTGCCGCCCTCGTAGAACGAGGAGTCGACCAGCAGGCCGGTCCCGGGGTCGTACGCGTTCCGCCACTGGGTGGCCAGCTCCTCGCACTGCGCGGCCAGCTGGAGGTCGCCGACGTAGCGGGCGACCAGGGCCGTGCAGTGGTAGCCGAAGGCCAGGTCGAGGGTGTGGGTGACGGGGTGGGCCACCCCGCGCAGCAGGTACTCCTCGCCGTACGCGCGGCGGAGGTCGAGGTCCATGTGCACAAGCGCCCAGTCCCAGTCGACCCCGGTCACCCCGAGCTGGCAGAGGTCGGCGAGGAACGTCTGGGCCAGCGCGCTGCCCTGACGGGAGAAGCGGTCGGCACCCTTGGCCATCCGGTAGCCGATCGGCAGGTTCCCCTCCTCCTCGCAGACGTAGAGCAGCGCGTTCGCCAGCTCGACGGCCCGGTCCGGGAAGAGGGCGGTGATCAGCGGCAGCTGGGTGCGGTAGATGTCCCACATGGTGCAGAGGTCGAAGACGAAGGGTCCGTCCGTCGGCCAGAAGGGGCTCTCGTCCGGGGCGAAGCAGGGCTTGATCAGCGAGTGGTAGAGCGCCGTCGCGAAGACCTGACGGCGTTCGGTGGACGGGGTCTCGACGCGGATCTTGCCCAGGTGCCGACGCCAGGCTGCCGAGGTCTCGGCGTGCCGGGCGTCGAAGGAGGTGGCGGTGACGCCGGCCCCGGCAGCGGCGGTGCTGGTGCCTCCACAGTCGGCCAGCAGGTTCGCCTTGGCCTGCTCCACCCCTCGGAGGGAGAAGCCGAAGCGCAGCTCGACCACCTGACCGGGCTCGGCCCGGCCGCGCCACATCAGCCCGAACGGGCGCAAGGTGGTCGGCCGGATCCGGTCGAAGTCCAGCCGGGTGCCGCCCGGCATCAGCCGCCGGTCGTACCAGAGCAGCTGGCGCCAGTCGCCGGCGTCGCACTCCAGGTGGACGGCCAGCGGTGCCCCTTCGACGACGATCTCGGCCTGCGCGACGCCGGGGCCCAGCGCCTCCAGGTGCGCCCGCAGCGGGACGGTCGCCCCGTACGGGATCCCGAGCCCGCCGGCGGAGAAGTCGATCACCAGCCGGGCATCGCGGTGGGCGGGGAAGGTGTAGCGGTGCACCGCGCTCTTGGGGCCGACGGTGATCTCGGCGCGGATGCCCGAGCTGAGGGTCGCGGCGTAGTAGCCCGGCTCGGCCCGCTCGTCGAGCAGCTCCCAGTCAGCGCCGAGGCTGTCCAGCGGCTCCAGCATCGGGGTGACCTTGAAGTAGTTGTAGTACTTGCGGATCGCGCCGGTCCCCGACTGCTGGAAGTGGGTGAAGCCGGACGCCAGCTGCCGGTCGCGCCGCTGCGGCGGGACGCCCTCGGTGTTGAGCTCGTACAGCCCGTAGCCGGTGGGGTAGGAGCCGGAGTAGGCACAGGCCGAGACCATGCCGAAGGGGTAGGTGGCACCCGGGTGGGTGTTGCCGACCTGCGGCTTGGGCCACCACCAGGTGGCCGCCAGTCCGGTCGGGACGGGCAGGTCGGTCGCTGACGTGCCGATGAACGGGTCGACGTGCTCGATCATCGGTCCTCCTGCCGGGCTGGTGGTGATCTGTGCGTGAGCTCCGCTGCGTCCGGCAGGTCGGCTTGTGCGAGAACGTTAGGGGCCGGACATTTCACCGAGATGTCGCGCCGATGAGAAGTGGCTGAGACTTGGGTCACGGTTCTGGCTCCGACGCGGCGGGCCGCCCGGGGCACCATCGGCACCGCGCCGGCGCCTGCTCGCGTTGCCGGTCCCGTCCTGTCTGAGCTCAGGCCTGGGCGACCAGCTGCCGCTCGAGCTCGCGGCGCTCGCGTCGGCCGCCGACCACGATCGGCACTGTGGTGAAGCGTCGGATGGCCGCCACGACCTCCTCGGGCGGGACGCCGGCGGGCACGGGCACCGGGGGGCCGAACCGGGGGCGGGTACCGGCGCGCCGGCCGAACCGGAGCTCGGCGGAGGAGTAGACCCGCAGCGACCGGGACGACAGGCCCAGCCGCTCGAGGCCGACCAGGGCGCTGTCACCACCGATCCACACCGCGGCCACGTCCGACCACGCCTGCACGTCGGTGCCGTAGGTGCTGCGGAGGCCGTCCGGACCCAGCGTCAGCACCAGGGCCTGAGGGGGCACGAACGTGAGGCCGACGAGCACGATCAGCCCCAGCGAGCTCAGCAGGCCGACGACCAGCCCGACGGAGCCGACCTGTTCCGGGAGCAGCGCCACCAGCAGCTGGAGCACGACCGTGAGCAGGAACCACCACAGGAGCAGCCGCCCGCGACGTCCCCAGCTCGGCCGTTCGCTGCGGAACTCGACCCCTCCGCCCACGCCCCTGCCCACCTCCCACTCGCCCGAGGACCACCAGGATGCCGGACGCCCGGGCCGTCCGTGCCTCCCGGAGCGATTCCCGAGCTAAGACGGCGCCTCCGGACGCCTACGCTGGCCCGGTGATCGTGCTCAGCCGCTTCCGGGTGCCGACCGAGACGGAGCTCGACTTCGTCGCGCAGGCCGAGGCGGCGATCGCGGTGCTGCGGCGGCGGGAGGGCCTGTTGTCCTTGGACTTCGGCCGCAACCTCGACGAGCGGGACCTGTGGACGATCACCACCCGGTGGGCCGACGTCGGCTCGTACCGGCGGGCGTTGAGCGGGATCGAGTCGAAGTCCGTCGTCGTACCGCTGCTGTCGCTCGCGGTCGACGAACCGTCGGCGTACGAGGATGCGGACCTCGTGGGCGAGAACTGGGCCCGCGGCGCCCCCGGGCCCGGCTAGCCGGGCCGGTCGAGCGGTCAGCCGAGCCGCACCCGGCGGTCGCACGACGCCAGCAGGATCTCGTCGCTGCTGGCCACCAGGCACACGGTGCCCCGCTGCGCGCTGTGCTCCAGCACGTCGGTGAACCGCTGGGCGCTGTCGGGATCGAGCTCGCTGGTCGGGTGGTCCAGCACGAGCAGGCGCGGGCGGGCGATCAGGGCACGGGCCAGGGCGACGCGCTGCTGCTGCCCGCCGGAGAGCTGCTCGGCCAGGTTGTGCCAGCTCGACGGCGGCAGGCCGACGGTCGCCAGCTGCTGCTCGGCGCGCGTCCACAGCGCGGCCGCGGGCTGGCGGGTGATCCCGAGCAGCACGACGACCAGGTTCTCGACGGCGGTCAGGGTGCCGATCAGGGTGCGCTCGCCGCTGACGAATCCGACCTTCCCGGCGCCGGCGGCCGACGTCAACGGCTGACCGTCCAGCGTCAGGGTGCCCGCCGCTCGTGGACGCCGCCCGGCCAGTGCCCCGAGCACGGCCGAGACGTCCTGACCGGTACCGGCCGAGATCGCGACCCGCTGTCGGGGCGGCACCTCGAGGTCCAGGCCGCTGACCACCGTCCGCGACCCGCGCTGCACGGTGACCCCGTGCGCCACCAGCCCCAGCGCGTGGGTCACCGGTCGCCTCCGGTCTGCCGGTGCCGGATCTGGATGGTCTCGCCGACCTGCTCCACGCGGACCTGCGCCCCGGCGGGCCAGCCGGCGGCCAGGGCCTCGGGCAGCTGGATCGAGCCGTCGGCGCCGATGACGGCGTACTGCTCGTGGCGCAGCCCCTCGGCCCCGATCCGGCCGTCGCGCATCCGCACCATCCGCTGCATCCGGCCCGCGACCTCCTCGTCGTGGGTCACCACGACCACCGTCGTGCCCGAGCGGCCGGTCGCGGTGAGCAGGGCGTCGAACAGGGCGTCGCGTTCGTCCTCGCCGAGCCCGCTGGTCGGTTCGTCCAGCAACAGCAGCGCGGGCCGCCGGGCCATCGCCACGGCGAGCGCGGTCAGCTGTCGCTGGGCGCGGTCCAGCTGGGCCACGGGCCGGCGTTCGGACGCCAGCCCGGCCGCGACCAGCACCGGGTCCTCGGACGCGCTCGCCCCGGTGGCGAACCGGACGCACTCCGACGGCGTCGCGTACGGCAGCAGGGTGGAGGCGACCCCCTGCAGCATCAGCCCGAGCGTCCGGGCCCGGTAACGACTCAGCTGACGCTCCCCGAACGCCGCGATGTTCTCCCCGTCCACGAGCACGGAGCCGGCCGAGGGGCGCCGCAGGCCCGCCAGCAGGGACAGCAGCGTCGACTTGCCCGAGCCCGAGGGCCCGAGCAGGGCCACCCGTTCGCCGGGGTCGACGTCCAGGTCGACCCCGCGCAGCGCCGCCACGTCGGTGCCGAGCACCCGGTAGACGTGCACCAGACCCACCAGCCGGACCTCGGCGCCGACGGCCGACGTCACCGGCCCCACCCCGCGGGGGGTCGCGTCTCGAGCAGGGTGCCGACCGTCGCGACCGCCAGGACCGCGACCGCGGTGACCACGCCGACCACCGCCAGGGAGCCAGGGCTGACCCCGAGGTCCAGCGGCGGACCGGGCGAGCCCAGGTCGACCAGCGGCAGCCGCGGTGCCGACAGGACCAGGGCCACGACGCCGCTCGCCAGGCCGAGGACGGTCGCGAGCAGCGGGGGACCGGCGATCTCGACGAAGGCCAGCCGTCGGACCGTGCCCGGGGCGAGACCGGCGTCCCGCAGCGAGCTCCAGTCGGCCCGGCGGCGGCGTCCGTCGGCGACGCGGGCGGCGACCAGGGCCAGCAGGCTGACTAGCAGCCCGGCGTACGCGAGGGAGACCGCGACCGAGGCGCCACGGGTCGTCGGCTCCCGCAGCTGGGTCGCGGTGGCGTCGGCGAGCCGGTCGTGAGCGTCGATGCGCAGCCCGGCGGCGACCAGCGCCTGCTCGACCCCGGCGGGCGCGTCGGGGGCCAGCCAGACCTGGTCGACGGCCTGGTCCTTCGCCGGGTCGGAGAGCCCGACGGCGTTGCCCAGGTCGACCAGCACGCCGTCACCCAGCAGCCGCGGCAGCACCGAGGCGGTGCCCACCACGTGCAGCAGCTGGCCGTCGCCGTCGACGCCGTGCCCGAACGCCGTGTCCGCGAAGGCGGGATAGTCCGTGAGCTCGGTCTGCGGCCCCACCACCGCCGGCAGCGGGTCGGTGACGTCGGAGGAGGCCGCGAGCGGCTCCGAGCTGCCCTGGTTGTCGGTGACCGTGAGCAGAAGGCCCTGGTCGGTGCCGGTGGGGACGGTCAGGGCGTCCGGCGTCGGGGTGTGGAGGTCGCCGACGCGGGCGTGCCAGCGGGCACTGTCGCGCAGCCACGCGTGGGACTCAGCGGCCGGTTGCTCGTCGGTGCTGACCCCGGTGACGGTCAGGTGGGCGTTGAAGGGAGCCAGGCCCTCGGACAGCAGCCCGATCCCGACCAGCCGGCAGCCGGCCGAGCAGGCGATCGAGGCCGTCAACGACCTGGTGTCGGAGATCTCCCCGAGCGTCCCGAGCCGCACGGTCTTCCAGGCCCGCCCGTCGTCGACCACCATGACCATCGCGGGGTCGAGCGCCGCCTCCGGACCGCCGAACGAGTCCTGGGGCGAGACCCCGACCGAGGCGACGTCGACCTGAACCCGTCGACCGCGCAGCACAATGGTCGGCGTGGTCGGAGGGTGCAGGGCGGCTGCGAGGCCGGCCACCCCGGACCAGGCCGGGTTCCACGCGGCCACCGCTGCGAGCCGTTCGGAGTCCACGGCCATGATGCGGTCGGTCCCGTCGTAGCCGGTGCGGGCCCGCAGCATCGCGGCCATCGCGTACCGGCCGCCGGGGTCGGCCGTCCGGACCGCGGTGCGGAGGTCGACCCCCGGCGGGGCAGTGACCTCGAGGACCGTGGTGGCCCCGTTGGCGGCGTCAGCCCGGAGCTCCTGGTTGCGGACCGAGAGCGCCAGCACCTGCGTGGCGAACACCGTCAGGGCCACCCCGACCGCGATCACGATCGCCGGGTTGAGCGAGGTAGGCACCCGCGCGGCCTGCCGCGCCACCACGATCGCGACCAGGCTCCGGGACGCTCGGCGGGTCACCCGCCGCACGACCAGCACCGCCAACCGGACGGCCAGGACGGCCAGGGCCAGGGCGAACAGGCCAGGAGCGAGCAGCCCTAGCTGGGAGCCGCCGGCGGTCAGCACCCCACCGGAGAGCAGCTGGTAGAGCGTGGTGGCGGCGAGCAGCACGACCACGGCCTGGGCCACCGCGCCCAGCCGGGTCACCCGGCGCGCCTCGGAGCGCGCCTGGACCACCTCGGCCAGCGGCTGCACCACGCTGGGCGCGCTCACGGCACCCAGGGCGAGCAGCGAGGCCACCACGGCCGCGACGGCGGCCACCCCGACCGGCCACCGGGCCACCTCGACGACCGTGTCGGGGCGCAGGGACGCCGCGACCGTCAGCCGGGCCACCCCGACGGCAGCCGCCAGGCCCAGCGGAGCGGCGAGCAGCAGCACCACGCCCGGCTCGGCGAAGACGGCGGTGAACCGTCGACGCCGGCGGACGCCGAGCAGCCGCCCCGTCGCCCATTCGGGACCACGCGACCGGGCGATCCGTTGCAGCACCACCGCCAGGGAGAAGAGCCCCAGGCCCAGCGCCTGTGCCTCGGTCACCCCGACGAGGACCTGGGCGGCCTGCGACTTCGCCCCGGCGCGGTCGAGCACGTCGCCCAGCGTGGTCACCAGCGACAGCAGCACGGACTGGGTGGCGATGGCGTGCTGAATCTCGGCCAGCGACGACCGGAGCTCATCGAGACCGGCCAGGTCGACCGGCTGGCGCACGGTCAGGCGACTCGACACCAGGACCGAGAGGGGCATGGTCTGCAGGAGCGCGTCGGTCACCATCATCGGGTCTCCCGTCACCTGCGCCGCCGCTCCGTCCTCCCCACCCGGCCGCGTCAGCGGCGCTGCCGTCCGCTCGGGGTCGTAGAGCCCGGCCACGGTCACCCGACCCTCCACGTTCTTGGCCAGCTGGCTGATCCGGTAGTTCAGCACCGTGCCCGGCCGGATCCGGCCGGCTGCCGCGTCGTCGGTGCTGACCAGCACCTCCCGCTTGCCCTCCGGGCACGACCCGGCGGTGATCACCAGGCCGGGACAGCCCGCGTCGACGAGCCGGGCCCTGGACGCCTTCTCTCCCGTTCCCTGCTGCTCGGGTGTGGCCCAGGCCAGGTTGCTCGTGCTCTCGCCCCAGGTGGCCGGGGGGTTCCAGACGGTGGGGTGGCCTTCGGCGGTCGGGGCCAGGATGCCGGTGACGACCGGCTCGAACAGCGCCGGGTCCTGCCCGAGCTCGACGGCAGCGCCCACGGTCACCGCCGTTCCGGCCGGGCTCATCGAGGCGATGGTGTCGGCCACGCTCGACTGCTGGATCGAGCGAACCAGCAGGGGCCCGAGGGAAGCCGTCAGCACCGCGACCGTGGCCAGCAGCAGCAGCAGAGCGTTGACCGCGAGGCGGCTGCGGAGCGCTCCGACCCACAGCGGACGCGACGTCGGGCCAACCTGCACGTCCGCAGCGTAACCACGTCGGGTGCAGCCTCACGGGTGGTAGCCAGTGTCGGTTCTTCCGCCCAGTGCGCCGGAACTGGCCACTGCTCGTCGGCTCAGCCCGGACCGACCACCGCGCAGTCGGTAGGCTGGGGCGTCTGCCTGGCACGTCCAGGCGGCACCCCTCGAACCACCTAGCGCCATCCCAGCCGGGGATGGCGCACGCAATGCGCTTGGAGTAGTCCCGTGCCGACCAGCCGCCTCGACCAGAACCGTCTCGAGAGTGTCATCAACCTCTGCAAGCGACGGGGGTTCGTCTTCCCGGCCGGCGAGATCTACGGCGGCACCCGCTCCGCCTGGGACTACGGGCCCCTCGGCGTCGAGCTCAAGGAGAACATCAAGCGGCAATGGTGGAAGTCCGTGGTCAACGGCCGCGACGACGTGGTGGGCCTCGACTCCTCGGTGATCCTGCCCCGCCAGGTCTGGGTGGCCTCGGGCCACGTCGGCGTCTTCACCGACCCGCTGGTGGAGTGCCTGAGCTGCCACAAGCGGTTCCGGGAGGACCACCTGCAGGAGGGCTACGCCGAGCGCAAGGGCCAGCCCGACCCGGACGCCGTCGCGATGACCGACGTACCCTGCCCCAACTGCGGCACCCGCGGCCAGTGGACCCCGCCACGCGACTTCAACATGATGCTCAAGACCTACCTGGGCGTGCTCGAGGACGAGTCGGGGCTGCACTACCTGCGGCCCGAGACCGCGCAGGGCATCTTCGTCAACTTCGCGAACGTGGTCCAGACCAGCCGCAGAAAGCCGCCCTTCGGCATCGGGCAGGTCGGCAAGAGCTTCCGCAACGAGATCACCCCGGGCAACTTCATCTTCCGGACGCGTGAGTTCGAGCAGATGGAGATGGAGTTCTTCGTGCCGCCGGGCAGCGACGAGGAGTGGCACCAGTACTGGATCGACGAGCGGACCCGCTGGTACACCGACCTCGGCATCGCGGGCAGCAATCTCCGGCACTTCGAGCACCCGCAGGAGAAGCTGTCGCACTACTCCAAGCGCACCGTCGACATCGAGTACAGGTTCGGGTTCGCGGGCAGCGAGTGGGGCGAGCTCGAGGGCATCGCCAACCGGACCGACTTCGACCTGAGGACCCACAGCGAGCACTCCGGCACCGACCTGTCCTACTTCGACCAGGCCGGCGGGGAGCGGTACCTGCCGTACGTCATCGAGCCGGCGGCCGGCCTGACGCGTTCCCTGATGGCGTTCCTGGTCGAGTCCTACACCGAGGACGAGGCCCCGAACACCAAGGGTGGTGTCGACAAGCGGACGGTGCTCAAGCTCGACCCGCGGCTGTCACCGGTCAAGGTCGCCGTGCTGCCGCTGTCGCGCAACGAGGCCCTCTCGCCCAAGGCACGCGACCTGGCGGCGACCTTGCGCAGGCACTGGAACGTCGACTTCGACGACGCCCAGGCGATCGGCCGCCGCTACCGCCGCCAGGACGAGATCGGCACGCCGTTCTGCCTCACGGTCGACTTCGACACCCTCGAGGACGATGCCGTGACCATCCGTGAGCGGGACACGATGAGCCAGGAACGCGTCGCCCTGGGCCAGGTCGAGTCCTACCTCGGTGCCCGGCTCGTCGGATGCTGACCACGACCGAGGTGTCGGGGCTGAGGCTGGGTAACCTGCACGTGGACACCCCGGTGGTGCTCGCGCCGATGGCTGGAGTGACGAACGCCGCGTACCGGCAGCTGTGCCGGGAGCAGGGGGCGGGGCTCAAGGTCTGCGAGATGATCACCAGCCGCGGCGTCGTCGCCCGTGATCGCAAGACCCTGCAGATGCTGCAGTTCGACCCGGGCGAGAGCGTCCGGTCCGTCCAGCTGTACGGGGTGGACCCGCTGATCATGGCGCAGGCGACGACGATCTTGATCACCGAGCACGAGGTCGGCCACGTCGACCTCAACTTCGGCTGTCCGGTGCCCAAGGTGACGCGCAGGGGTGGGGGAGCGGCCCTGCCCTGGAAGCGCGACCGGCTGAAGATGATCTTGGACGCCACGGTCGGGGCGGCAGCCCGGCATGACGTCCCGGTGACGATCAAGACCCGCATCGGCATCGACGATGACCACCAGACCTACCTGGACGCGGGTCGGATCGCCGAGCAGAGCGGGGTGGCGGCGATCGCCCTGCACGGCCGTACCGCCCAGCAGGCCTACTCGGGCGAGGCCGACTGGACGGCCATCGCCGCCCTCAAGGCGCACGTCAGCATCCCGGTGCTGGGCAACGGCGACATCTGGGAGGCCTCGGACGCGCTGGCGATGGTGGAGCAGACCGGCGCGGACGGGGTGGTCGTCGGCCGTGGCTGCCTCGGCCGGCCCTGGTTGTTCCGCGACCTCGCGGATGCGTTCGCCGGCCGGACGACCCGGACGCTGCCCAGCCTCGGCGAGGTCGCGGCCATGATCCGCCGGCACGCCGAGCTGCTTGCCGGGCTGAGCGAGGAGCGGTACGGGTTGACGGAGCTGCGCAAGCACATCGCCTGGTACCTCAAGGGCTTCCCGGTCGGCAGCGACACCCGCCGCGCGCTGGGCCTGGTCAGCTCGTTCGCCGACCTGGACGCGGCCCTGGCCCGGCTCGACCCGCACGCCCCGTTCCCGGTCACCGAGCTCGGCACCCCGCGCGGCCGCCAGGGCAGCCCACGCGACAAGGTGGCCCTGCCCGAGCACTGGCTGGACGACACCTCCGGGCTCGACGTGGACATGGCCGACGCGGAGCTGGGCGTCTCGGGTGGCTGACCCCCTCCCGGCCGGGCCGTCGGCGCGGGCGCAGGCGTGGGCCGACACCATGACCGGTTACGGCGACGGGCTGCTGGTCCGTGCCCACGCCGGGTCCCGCGCCGAGCTGGGACCGGGACCGGTCGTCGGCCGCGAGCTGCGCGAGCAGCGCGAGCGTGACCTGCTGCGGCCTGGCGCCACCCTGGCCTCGGGCGCCGGCCACCGCGCCGTCCCCGAGGCGCCCGACGTCGAGCGCACCTGCTTCGAACGCGATCGCGACCGGATCGTCCACTCACCGGCGTTCCGGCGGCTGGCCGGCAAGACCCAGGTCGTCGTCTACCCGACCGACCACCAGCGCACGCGCCTGACCCACGCCCTCGAGGTGGCCCAGGTCGCGACCTCGATCGCCCGCGGCGCCGGGGTCAACGTCGGCCTGACCGAGGCCATCGCGCTGGGCCACGACTGCGGTCACGGACCCGGCGGCCACGCGAGCGAGGACGCATTCGACGCCTTTCTGCCCGGCGGCTACGACCACGGGCCGTGGGGCGCCGACGTCGTCCTCACCAGCCTCAACCTGTGCAGCGAGACCCTGGACGGCATCCGCAACCACTCGTGGTCCCGGCCGGCACCACGCACCGTCGAGGGCGAGATCGTCAGCTGGGCCGATCGGATCGCCTACTGCGCCCACGACCTCGAGGACGCCGTGCACGCCGGCATCGTGGTGGCCGAGGACCTGCCGGCGGAGGTCGTCGAGGTGGCCGGCGGCAGCCGGCGCGAGCAGCTGGGCACCTTCGTCCGCGCGGTCGTCCGCGGCATCGCCGAGCACGGTGAGGTGGGCATGCCTGCGGCCGAGGCGGCAGCGCTGGCCGCGCTACGCGCCTTCAACTACGAGCGGATCTACGTCCGGCCGGAGTCGCTGGCCCAGTCGCGGGCGGTCGTGGAGGTGCTGCGGGCGCTGGTGGAGTTCTACGCCGCCCATCCCGGCGTCCTGCCTATCGCCGACGGTCCGGCCGGGCGGGACGACCCGTGGCGCGCGTCGGTCACCTACGTCGCCGGCATGACCGACCGCTACGCCTTCGACATGGCCGTCCGGCACCTCGACTGGCCAGTGGATCGGCTGCCTCCTGCCGTCGACCGGCCGCACAACCCGGCTCGATAGGCTGTCGGGGCTCCCGGTCCCTTCGGGCCGCCCGCGAAGAAAGGGCACTGTGGTCAACGCCGCCGCAAACGTCTACGTCGTCCTGCGCGCCGAGGGGGTGTCCGCGGTCCTCGATGTGGCCGACGGACGGCTCCCGGCGCTCGCCTACTGGGGCCCGGACCTGGGTCCGCAGAGTCTCTCGGAGGTGGCCGCCCTCGTCGTCGGCGGCTACACGCAGGCGGAGAACAACCAGATCTCGGCAGACATCCGGGTCGCTCTGCTGCCGGAGCACTGGACGGGCTGGGTCGGCCGGCCCGGCGTCTCCGGCTCCCGGGCCGGCACCGCCTGGTCGCCCCGGTTCACCTCCGTTGCGGTCCGGCTGGACGGTGAGGACGCCGCGAGCTCGGCCGGCATCCCGACCCTCGTCGAGGGCGGCATCGCCGTGGTCGAGGTCGACGCCGTCGACGAGTCGGCCGGGCTGTCCCTCACGCTGACCGTCGAGCTCACCGCCGGCGGCCTGCTGCGCAGCCAGGCGCAGCTCACGAACACCGGCGGCGAGGACTATCAGCTGGACGACCTCGTGCTGGCCTACCCCGTCCCGGCCGTCGCTCGTGAGGTGCTCGACCTGGCCGGCCGCTGGGGTAAGGAGCGGACTCCGCAGCGTCAGCCACTGAACGTGGGTCAGCACGTCCGCGAGGGCCGCAAGGGCCGCACCGGACCCGACGCCGCGACGGTCCTTCACCTCGGTACACCTGGCTTCGGCTTCGCCGAGGGCGAGATCTGGGCCGTGCACACCGCCTGGAGCGGCAACCACACCCACTACGCCGAACGGGTCTTCACCGGCCACCAGGTCGTCGGCGGCGGCGAGCTGCTGCTGCCCGGCGAGGTCCGGCTGGCGGCGGGGGAGTCCTACACCTCCCCGTGGCTCTACGGCTCGTACGGGCACGGTCTGGACGAGGTGGCACGACGCTTCCACCGCTACCTCCGGTCGCGTCCGCACCACCCCGGCACCGACCGGCCCGTCACCCTGAACGTCTGGGAGGCCGTCTACTTCGACCACGACCTGGACCGGTTGCTCGACCTGGCCCAGCGGGCCGCCGATCTCGGCGTCGAGCGCTACGTGCTGGACGACGGCTGGTTCGGCGCCCGCCGCAACGACCTCGCCGGGCTGGGGGACTGGACGGTCTCACCCGAGGCCTGGCCGGACGGCCTGCACCCGCTCGTCGACCGGGTCCGCGAGCTGGAGATGCAGTTCGGGCTCTGGTTCGAGCCGGAGATGGTCAATCCCGACTCCGACGTCGCCCGCGCCCACCCCGAGTGGATCATGGCGACCGGCGACCGGCTGCCGGTCGAGTCCCGCCACCAGCAGGTGATCAACCTCGGCATCCCGGAGTGCTACGCCTACATCCGCGACGCCATCCTCGCGATCCTGGACGAGTACGCGATCGGCTACCTCAAGTGGGACCACAACCGCGACCTCATCGACGCCGGCACCGCGCCGACCGGGAGGCCCGGGGTGCACGAGCAGACGCAGGCGTTCTACCGCCTGGTCGACGAGCTCAAGGCGGCGCACCCGGGGCTGGAGATCGAGTCCTGCTCCTCCGGGGGCGCCCGCGTCGACCTCGAGGTGCTGCAGCGGACCGACCGGGTCTGGGTCTCGGACTGCATCGACCCGCTCGAGCGCGTCGGCATGCACCGCTGGACCACCCAGCTGATCCCGCCGGAGCTGATGGGGGCGCACATCGCGTCCGGGCGCTCGCACACGACCGGACGGGTGCACGACCTGTCCTTCCGGGCCGCCACGGCGGTCTTCGGTCACCTCGGCATCGAGTGGGACCTGGCGAGAGCGACCGCCGAGGAGCTGGCCGAGCTCGGCGGCTGGATCGCCTTCTACCGGGAGCACCGCACCCTGCTGCTGGGCGGGGACCTGGTCCGGCTCGACGTCGACGACGACGCCGTGGTGGCCCACGGCGTCCTGGCTCCCGACCGGTCGCAGGCGATCTTCTCCTTCGCCTCCGTCGGCCGCTCCGAGGTGGCCTCCCTCGGCCGGCTGCGGTTCCCGGGCCTCGACCCGGCCCGGCGGTACCGGGTGACCCCCCTGCGGGTGGGCGAGGAGCCCAGCGGGCTCACCGTCCCGGCCTGGTGGGACCTCGACGGACCGCGCGCGGGGGTCGTCCTGAACGGGGCCGCCCTGGCCGCGGCGGGGCTGACGGCGGCCGGTACCCACCCCGACCACGCGGTGCTCTACCGGCTCGACGCGGTGAGCTGAGGCTGGCGCGGCGGAACCGAGCCACGTCATAGTGAGACTCCTCACATCCCCCGACTCCTGAGGAGTTTTCGTGAAGAGGTTCCTCGCTTTCACCACCGGTACCGCCCTGCTGTTCTGCGGTCTCGCCGGGTCGACCGCCGTCGCCGCCCCGGGATCAGGGACGGCCGCGACCGGCTCGGTGACCGGCACGCTGGACGGTCCGGCCAGGGCCAGGAAGGACGGCATCAGCCTCAGGACGAGGGGCGACGTGAAGGTGCGCACGTTCACCCTCACCTACGCCGTCGGCGGCTACTCCGGGTGGCACCAGCACCCCGGCATCGTGGTGGCGACGGTGGTCTCGGGCACCGTCGTCCAGCGCATCGGCTGCGACAAGCCGCGGCTCTGGACGGCGGGCCAGTCCTTCACCGAGGTGGCGCCGCACTACGTGAGCAACCTCTACCGCACCCCGACCACGGGCGCGGTTCCGGCCGTGCTCTCGATCACCCAGATCTACCCCGCCGACCTCCCCGCGACCGGGCTGCGCGAGGAGGTGCCGGCACCGCACTGTCCCGCGAGCTGACCTCTGTCGTCGGCGGCCGACGTGGCCCGCTGCACGGCCCGGCCGGCCGTACGATGTGCCGGTGATCAGCACCCTGGCCGGCGTGGTGCGCGAGGTCGACCTGGCCTACGGCCGCGGCCGGCTTCGACTGGCGCTGCCCGAGGGCTGCGTGCCGACGATGGTCCGTCAGCGAACGGTCCCGCCGGTGCCCGACCCGGCGGCCGCGGTGGCGCACGCGCTCGCCGAGCCCGTCGCGGCGCCGCCGCTCGCCGAGCTGGCGCAGGGTCGTCGCAGCGCCTGCATCCTGATCTGCGACATCACCCGTCCGGTGCCGAACGGCCTCTTCCTGCGACCGATGATCGAGACGATCCTGGCGGCGGGGGTGCCCGCCGACCGGGTGACGGTGCTGGTCGCCACTGGTCTGCACCGCCCCAACGTCGGTGCCGAGCTCGAGGAGCTGGTCGGGGACCCCTGGGTGCTGGAGCACGTCCGGGTCGAGAACCACGACGCCCGCGACGACGCGGCGCACCGTTGGCTGGGCCGGACCTCGGTCCGCGGCACCCCGGTGGCCCTCGACGCCCGCTTCGTCGACGCCGACCTCAAGATCGCGACCGGGCTGGTCGAGCCGCACTTCATGGCCGGCTGGTCCGGAGGGCGCAAGGTGATCGCGCCCGGCGTCGCCCACCACACCACGATCCGGACCTTCCACTCGGCCCGGTTCATGGAGGACCCGCGTGCCGTGCCGTGCGTGCTCGAGGGCAACCCGCTGCACGCCGAGCAGCTCGAGATCGTCGCCATGCTCGGCGAGGTCTACGGTCTCGACACCGTCCTGGACGACGAGCGCCGGCTGCTGCACGTCGGCTTCGGCGAGATCGTGGCCCTGCACCGGGCGACGGTCGAGCGGGTCGAGGAGAGCATCCGGGTGCCGGTGGACCGCTCGTTCGCGACCGTGGTCACCTCGGCGGCCGGCTATCCGCTGGACAAGACCTACTACCAGACGATCAAGGGCATGGTGACCCCGCTGGACGTCCTCGCGCCCGGCGGCACGGTGATCATCGCGTCCGAGTGCTCCGAGGGCTTCGGCTCGGCCGAGTTCCGCGACGCGCAGCGACGACTCACCCAGCTCGGCCCGGACGCCTTCCTCGCCTCGCTGGTGGCCAAGCCGCTCGCCGACGTGGACGAGTGGCAGACCGAGATGCAGCTCAAGCCGCTG
Source organism: uncultured Friedmanniella sp. (assembly GCF_964244285.1). NCBI lineage: Bacteria > Bacillati > Actinomycetota > Actinomycetes > Propionibacteriales > Nocardioidaceae > Friedmanniella > uncultured Friedmanniella sp. The sequence goes on along the minus strand of NZ_CAXTHT010000008.1, from coordinate 46,725 downwards.
CGGCAGGGCCGGGTCGAGCTCTACAGCACCGGCCTGCCGCGCGAAGACCGGGCGCTGACCGCGGTCGAGGTCGTCGACGACCTGGCTGCGGCCGTGGCGCGCAGTATCGCCCGCAGCGGCGACCCGCACGTGGCGGTGATCCCGGACGGCCCCTACGTCGTGCCCTACCTCGCGGGGGCCGTGGGTGGCTGAGGTCGAGCTCGCACCGGCGGGACGGGCGCGTGCGGGACGGGTGCGTGCGGGACGGGTGCGGGTGGGACGGGTGCGGGGCATCAGCCGGGCCGGCCTGACGTGGCGGGTGGCGCTCACCCTGGTCGGGATCGCCCTGTTGCTGAACGGGTCGCTGCGGATGAGCGACGATGTGTGGCCCTTCGGGCCGATGTCGCAGTACGCGTTCTCACCGCCGGCGAACGACACCATCGTGATCACCCGCGTCGAGGGACGGCTGACCGACGGCCGTCGGATCGACCTGCCCCTGACCGACGGCGACGTCGGGATCGGCCGGGCGGAGGTCGAAGCCCGGATCCCCGCCATCGAGGCCGACCCGTCCCTGCTGGGCTCGATCGCCGACGGCTGGACCTCCCGGCACCGGGACCAGCCCGCCCTGACGCAGGTCTGGCTGGTGCAGGACGAGACCCAGCTCGTCCGGGGACGCCGCGGCGCGACCGAGCTGCGCGAGCTGGCCACCTGGAGCGTGCCGCGGTGAGCCCGACGCTGCCGCAGAGCTCGACGGGACCGGCGGCGAGCGAGCCGGCGTCGCTCGAGGCCCGGGTGGTCGGCTGGTTCGCGCCCGTCGTGCCCGAGGCCCGGATCGCGATCTTCCGCACCGTCGTCTACGCGTTCGTGCTGCTGGACATCAACGCCTTCGTCCGCGACCCCATCCCCCTGAGCCGGCACTCTGAGCTCTACGCTCCCTTGCTGGTGGAGCGGCTGGCCCACCTGCCGCCACCGACCGTCCCCCTCACGGTCACGCTCTACGTGGTGCTGGTCCTCGGCTCGCTGGTCGCCGCCGCCAACCGGCTGCCTCGGCTGGCGGGATGGGTCGTGGCAGCCGCCTTCACCTGGTGGACCGCGATCGGGATGAGCTTCGGCAAGGTCGACCACGACCACATGGCCCTGGTGATCGCCCTCTGGCTGCTGCCCACGGCCGGGACGGTCCGGGACCGGTGGCGCAGCCGCGACCTCTCCGCGCAGGCGGGCTGGGTGCTGAAGTGCGTTCAGGTCGCGGTGATGTGCACCTACTTCCTGTCGGCGCTGACCAAGATCCGCAGCGGCGGTTGGAGCTTCACGTCGTGGCCGGAGAGCTACATCCTGACCTGGGCGATCGTCCGCCGGCCGCACGGGCTCGGCCAGTTCCTGCTGCCCTACCCGGGGATCCTGCACGCGATGCAGTGGTTCGCGTTCGCCGCCGAGCTGACGTCGGTGGTGGTGCTCTGGCTACGCGGACGTGCCCTGCTCGCGGCCGCCCTCTTCTGGATGGGCTTCCACGTCTTCACGCTGGCGATCCTCTACATCCACTTCGCGCCCACGCTGGTCTGCTGGCTCGCCTTCGCGCCGTTGGAGCGACTGGGTCCCTGGGCGCGTCGGGTCAAAACCGGCAGGCGGGAGCGCGCAGGCGGGCGTGCCACCGGGCATCCGGTCCCGGTTCCGGGCGACGAACCGGTAGACCAGCGCCGCTAGCGACCGGACCCCGGGGGCGGCCATCATGGTGCCCACCAGCCCGTACGGCCCGCCGCGGAAGCGCAGCCACGCCGCGAAGGCGGCCGCTCCGCCCGCGACGCTGCCGTCGGGGGCGACCCAGAGGACCTCGGTCGTGGCCCGCTCGGCCGTCGTGCCCAGCGCCGCCAGGTCGGTGAACTGCCAGGGCACCAGCCGAACGTCCGGACCGTCGGCGCGGTGCAGCCGAGTGGCGACCCAGGTCGCGCTGGTGGTGCAGAACGCGCAGTCGCCGTCGTACACCAGCCAGGGCCGGTCCCGGCGCCGCATGTCGTCCACAGGCCCAGCCTACGGCGGCCGGAGGACGGGCGATCCGGCGTAAACTCACCCTCGTGCCTGGGCGGATCAACGACGACGACGTCGTCGCGGTCCGCGAGCGGGCCAAGATCGAGGAGGTCGTCGGCGCCTACGTCGCGCTGCGCAACGCCGGCGGCGGCTCGCTGAAGGGTCTGTGCCCCTTCCACGACGAGAAGACGCCGAGCTTCCAGGTGACGCCGTCCCGCGGCTTCTACTACTGCTTCGGCTGCGGCGAGGGCGGGGACGTCCTCACCTTCGTGCAGAAGATCGACAACCTCAGCTTCACCGAGGCGGTCGAGCGGCTGGCCGACCAGGTCGGCATCCAGCTGCGCTACACCGAGGACTCCGGCCCCCGGGCCGAGCCCGGCCAGCGGCGGCGGCTGATGGAGGCGCACCTCGCGGCGGCGGAGTTCTACTCCGAGCAGTTGGCCACCCCGGACGCCCTGGTGGGACGGCAGTTCCTGGCCGGACGGGGCTTCGACCGGGCGGCGGCCGAGCAGTTCGGGGTGGGCTTCGCCCCTCGTGGCGGACGGGTGCTCGCGTCGCACCTGAAGGGCCGCGGCTTCACCGAGGCCGAGCTGGTCACCGGCGGTCTGATCCGGCCGAACGGCGGCTACGACTTCTTCCAGAGCCGGCTGCTCTGGCCGATCCGCGACTCGGGCAGGCAGGTGATCGGCTTCGGGGCCCGCCGCCTCTTCGACGACGACCGGATGCCGGCCAAGTACCTGAACACCCCAGAGACGCCGCTCTACAAGAAGTCGCACGTCCTCTACGGGCTCGACCTGGCCCGGCAGCCGATCGGGCGCAAGAGCCAGGCGGTGGTGGTGGAGGGCTACACCGACGTGATGGCGGCGCACCTGGCCGGGGTGGACACGGCGGTGGCGTCGTGCGGCACCGCCTTCGGCGACGAGCACGCCAAGCTGCTCCGACGGCTGATGGGGGACCACGACGCCTTCCGCGGCGAGGTGATCTTCACCTTCGACGGTGACGCGGCCGGCCAGGCGGCCGCCCTCAAGGTGTTCTCGGGCGACCAGAACTTCGTCGCCCAGACCTACGTGGCCATCGAGCCGACCGGGCTGGACCCGTGCGACCTGCGGCTGCAGCACGGCGACGCCGCCGTCCGCGAGCTGGTCGGCCGCCGGGTGCCGCTGTACCGGTTCGTGATGACCAACGTCTTGTCCCTGCACGACCTGGACCGCGCCGACGGCCGGCTGGCCGCCCTGCGGGAGGCCGCTCCGCTGGTGGCCAGCATCCGCGACAAGGCGATGGTCGAGCGCTACATCCGCGAGCTGGCCAAGCTGCTCGGCAACGAGGACTTCGAGGAGATCCGCCGCGAGGTGCTGCGGGCCGCGAGCCGGTCGAGCCGGCGGGCGAGCGAGCCGGCGGCCGAGCCTGCCGAGCAGGCGCCACCGCCCCGGACCGCGCTGCCCGACCCGCAGGACCGGCTGCTGAGCCTGGAACGCGGCACGGCCAAGCTGGCGATCCAGTCCCCGCAGCTCTTCCGGCCCGGCTGGGACGGGCTCGGCGCCGGCGACTTCACCCACCCCGCGTACGCGGCGGTGTTCACCTGCGTCGAGAAGGCGGCCGCGGACGGGAGTGCGCCTGACGCCGGGGAGGACTGGGTACGGCGGGTCGCCGCCGCGGCCGAGCACGAGCAGCTCACGTCGCTGATCGTCTCGCTCGCCGTCGAGCCGCTGCCGGTCCAGGGCGAGGTGACGTCGCGGTTCGTGGTCGCGCACTCCGCCGGCCTGCAGCTGCTCACGGTGATGCGCGCCATCGCCGAGCTGAAGTCCAAGCTGCAACGCACCAACCCCGTCGAGGCCCAGCAGAAGTACAACGCGATGTTCTCCGAGCTGATCGTCCTCGAGGCCCGCCGCCAGCAGCTGCAGTCCCGCTCCCTCGGCGCTCTCGACTAGCCACGAGCCTGTCGAAGGGCCCCGTCGTCCACAGTCGTCCGCGTGCGTCCGCGCCGTCCACAGCTTCGCCCGGGCGACCCCGGAACGGCCGGTCTCAGCAGAGGCTTGACCCATGTCCCTGCCCGTGCCCACCCTCGCCGACGAGCCGCTGCTGACCTCGGCCGAGGTGGTGCAGCTCGCCACCCAGATCGAGGCGGGCCTCCTCGCCCGTGAGGCGCGCCGGCAGCGCTCACCGATGGCCACCGACGAGGAGCTGCAGGCGCTGGAAGCGCTGGGGGAGCAGGCCTGGCAACGCTTCGTCCGGGCGAACCTGCGACTGGTGGCCATGGTCGCCGGTCAGGCCGCCGCGCGCACCCGGCTCAGCGAGGCCGACCTGTTCCAGGAGGGCTGCCTGGGGCTGATGACCGCTCTGCAGCGGTTCGACCACCGCCGTGGCCACGCCTTCGCGACCTACGCGCTGGTGTGGATCCGGTCCTGTGTGGGAGCGGCGTCCGCACGCCGGCTCGGGACGCTCAACCTGCCCACCAGCCGGGCCGAACAGCTGCGGGCGGCCCGCGGGGTGGAGGCCGAGCTGGGCCAGCGGCTGGGCCGGACGCCGCAGACGAGGGAGGTGGCGGCCGCTCTCGGCCGGCCGGAACGCTGGACGGCAACGTTGCTGGCTCATCGGCCCCCCGAGCCCCTCGACGGCCTGGAGGTCTCGCTCGCCTGGTCGCCACCGACGACCGAGCTCGCGACCGACGGCGACGAGGTCCGCCGGCTGCTGCACCACCTGGAGTGGCCGGAACGCCAGGTCCTCGAGCTGCGGCTGGGCTTCACCGTGCCACAGCCCTGCAGCCTGGCCGAGACGGCCCGTCGGCTCGGCATGTCGGTCGGCCGGGTGAGGCGGCTGGAGGAGCGGGGGCTCGAGCGGCTGCGAGCCCACTGCCGGCACGGGACACTGGAGGCATGGCCGGAACCCGCATGACGTCCCGCTTCTCCCGCGCCCGTGGCCTGCCCCGCCCGGCGTACGAGTCGTGGGCCGAGTCGCTGCGGCTCCAACCGGGACGACCGACCCGCATCCTGGCCTGGGCGCCGGTGCTGCCGCGCGACGGCGAGGAGCAGTTCTGCATCGGCAGCCCGGCGGTGCTCTCCGCCGGTGGTGGTTCCGGCTGGGGCCACGTCGGTTGGCACCAGGTCGAGCACGGCGGCTGGAACGCCGAGCTGCACCAGCTCAGCTGGGTGCTGCTCGACGGGCACCGCGGGGCGGTCCAGACCGAGGAGCCGGGGCGGCTGCCGGAGCTGTTCCGAGAACGGGTCGAGGCGACGATCGTGGTCAAGCAGTTCGTCGCCCTCACGGGCGAGCGCGGCGTGCTGATCAGCGCCCGGCGTGACCTGAGCGGTGCCGGCACCATCTCCTGGCACACCCGCCTCACGCGCGGGCTCAGCCTGTCCAGTCCGGGAGTGGCCGACGCCGTCGACGCGGCGCTGGCCGCCACGAGGGCTGAGTACGACCTGGCCTGACCCGTGAGCCCGCAGGGCTTGACCGGGGGCCGAACTGGCTCCCCCGACTGGACTCGAACCAGTAACCTGCCGGTAGTTTGGCGGGACGACACCTCAGGCTCGTAGCGTGAGCGGTAGCTGCAGCACCCCCGGCTGCCCCGCCCCCGCCGCCTGGACCGTGCAGGTCGACCGCGTGAGCCGATCGGGCATCGACGTGCCGAAGTGCACACCCCACGCCTTCGCTGACGTCGCGAAGGCCGAGGAGGTTTGGGGAGACCAGCTCTACCGGGTCGAGGTGCTCCGCATCGTGACCGAACTGTGCCCGCCAGTGAGCGTGTCGTGACCAGACCGCCCGACCTGTCCGCCACGAATGACCCCCAACACCGGGGTTCAGCAGCAGCCCCAACGCCGTCCCTCGGGGGGATTACGCAGGGGAATCTGTCTGTGCTCAACGACTACTCCGACTGGTGCCGCGCCTCCGGCATGGCCCCCGACACCATCCGCCTACGCCTCCACTGGATACGCCGAGCCGGCCGCGAGGTCGACCTCCTCGCCGCCACCCACCGGGACCTGATCGGCTTCATGGCCGCGCACGAGTGGCAGCCCGAGACCCGCAAGTCAGCCCGAAACGCGCTCCGCTCGTTCTACCGGTGGGCCGTCGAGGACGAACGCCTCGACGCCGACCCCAGCGTCAAGCTCCCGGCCGTCAAGGTCCCCATCGGGGTCCCGCGTCCGGCGCCGACCGACATCCTGATCAACGCGCTCGCGGTGGCCACCGACCGCGACGCGCTGATCCTCGCCCTGGCCGCGTTCGCCGGGATGCGCCGATCCGAGATCGCCGCGCTCGAGTGGTCGTCGATCGACTGGTACGGCATCCGCGTGCACGGGAAGGGCGGCCGGGTCCGGACCGTGCCGATGCTGCCCCGGCTGGCCGACATGCTGGCCGAGGAGCGGGCGCGCCGCGAGGGAGGCGACGTCGGCAGCGGGTGGAGGTACGCCGTCGACCACCACAGCCCCTACGTGCTCCCCACGGGCAACGGCGGCCACCTCAGCGCCTACACCGTGGGGCACGTCCTCTCGGAGGCTCTGGGCGGCGGCTGGACCGGCCACACGTTGCGGCACCGGTTCGCGACGCTGGCCTACGGCGTCGACCGGGACCTGCTGACCGTGCAGCAGCTGCTCGGCCACAGCAAGCCGGAGACGACGGCCCGCTACACCGCGACACCGCCGGGGGCCGCAGCATCAGCGGTCGCCGGCGCGGCCGCGTAACGATCCCAGCACGACCCCAACCCATCAGGCCCGGGGAGCACCGCAACGGCGCATGCTTCCCGGACCACCACCCCCCCAGGAGTCACCCGATGTCCCAACAGCAGCAGCCCGTCCAATACGCCCCCCAGCAGGTCGCGGCCGTCGCGGTCCGCCCCGAGGGCCAGTTCCGGTTCGACGGCGGCGCCGGATCGTTCTTCCTCGTCGGGATCGGCGCGAGCCTCCTCTACGCCGTGACGCTCGGCCTCGCGCTCCCGTGGGCGATGTGCATGTACTTCCGCTGGCAGACCGAGCACACCATCGTCAACGGCCGGCGCCTCCGGTTCACCGGGTCGGGCGGCGGACTCTTCGGCCACTACCTGAAGTGGTGGGTCCTGACGGTGGTCACGCTCGGGATCTACTCGTTCTGGGTGTGGCCGCGGATGGTCCGCTGGTGCACCGAGCGGCAGGACTTCGGCCGCTAGGTCTGAGCAGACGACAACGCCTGCCACCGAGCTCGAGGGTGGCGGGCGTTGCTGCGTCCAGGGTCAGGCGGCGCCCTTGGTTCGTACCCACTCGATCAGGTCGGGCCGCTCGACGCCGCCGACCCACAGGTGGATGTCGGCGCCGCGCTGCGCCTGCGGGCCCTGCGGTACGAAGATCGAGTAGCCGTACGTCAGCGAGATGCGGACCTTCCACCGGTTCGCTGGCGTGATCCCGACCGGGTCATAGATGTCGACCCGGTTCGAGTAGGCGTTGCTCTCGATACTCAGGTGGTAGGCCGGGCCGCCCGAGCTGCCGCGGCTGTTGCGGATGTCCGGGCGGACGAACTTGATCCCGTTCGCCGCCCGGATCTGCTCGAAGTTCGCGCCGCCGGTGCAGCCGTCGACAGCGACGTCGGTGAACGTGATCGACCGGCACGTCTGGTTGAACTGGGTGAAGCCGGACCCGTTCGGGCAGCCGCGGACCGTGACCCGGTCGTAGACGACGTCGAGGTTCGGGTCTCCGGTCGTCCAGGTGATCGCGGACGAGCCCTTCCCGAGCCCGTCGACCAGGACGTCGGTCAGCCGGAACTCGCCGGCCACCTTGTACGCCTGGAGGGCGAACGTCTCGTCCGGGGGGATGCTCTTCCCGCCCGGCATGCCGACGATCGAGCAGTCGTGGAGGTGCCGCGCCTGCGGGCCGTAGAGGCTGATCCCGTTGAAGAAGTAGGGCCGCCCGGTCTTCGGGTTGACCTGCTGGTCGGTGCCGAGGAACGTGATCCCGGCGACCTCGCTCGCCTTGTCGAACCGTGCGAGATAGTAGAAGTTGTTCGAGGTGTTGTCGGGCAGAGTCTCCAGGAGCGGGTACTTCACCGGGTCGAAGGCGTGGAGCGGCTGCGTGAAGCTGACCGGGTCGATCTGCAGGGTCGTGACGTCCCGGCCTGAGCCGAGGACCTTCGCCGGCTTGGCGAGGAAATGGCAGTAGGCGGGGTAGATCTCGGCAGGTCGGCCGAAGTCGGGCGCGGAGAAGATCCCGGGCGGCAGGGTGAGGCCCTGGCCGGCGGCGAGCCGGTCCGCCTTGTCGGTGAGCGTCGCCCCGGCCAGCTTGGTCGCCGAGATGAGCCCGGCCCCGGTCGGCTCGACCGCCGGCTCGGTGACGTCGAGGGTTGCCTGCTCGCCGGCGGTGGCCGCGGTGATCCGCATCAGGCGTAGGTGACGTCGTAGACGGCGGTCTGGCCGTCGTCGGACACCGGAGTGAACGTGGCCTTGCGTCCGCTGTCCAGGGTCGCGGAGAGGGCCACCAGGGCGACGGTACGGGGAACGGCAGGAGCCACCTCGCGGCTGGCCTTGTAGACCTGGGTCTCGTCGGCGGTGGCCACGGTGATGGTCGCCGACTCAGTCACCGCCGGAACGGCGGGAGTGACCCGCTTGTCCGACGTGACGGTGATCCGGGTGGGGAGTCCGGTGGTGGGGGTGGCGGTGATCTTGAGGGTCATGGGGTGTCCTTCGGGCCAGGATGTGCAACAGCCCGCCACCCCTCGGGGGATCGGTGGCGGGCTGCTGGCTTGGGGGTGGGGCTAGACGCCGTGGGCGCCAGTCGTGACCTTCACGCCGTGCGCGGCGTGGGCTGTGGTGTCGGTGCTGGCGACGGCCAGCCCGGCCAAGATGAGCACGGCCGCGGCCGCTGCTCCGGTGATCCTGCGCATGGTTCCTCCTCCGAGAGTCGACGCGCTGTGCGTCAGGCACAGAGTAGCGCGCTCAGGGACGGGGTAGGAACTGTCCGTTCTCGTCGTCGCGGCCGTCGTCGTTGACGTCGCGCGGATTAGCGGGCGGGTCGAGGTGCTCGGCGAGCGGAACCTGGTCGCGGAGCTCCGGCTCGTCGACCGGCTTGGCCGGCGGGGGAACAGGCTCAAGGTCCGCGGGCAGGGTCGCGGCAGTGCCGTTGCCCCACCGCTGCGCGACCGACGCCTTGATCCCGGCGAGCACGCCGGCGACGAGGATCAGGACGAGCGGCAGGTAGCCGCGGGGGATGTCGGCCAGCGGGAGCGCCTGGTAGCCGGCGACGATGCCGGTAGCGCCGGCGGCCTCTGCGACGGTCCACAGGGACCGCTCGAGGCCGTCTGCGAACTTGCGGGCCTGGCTGGTGGGGGTGCTCACTTCGTCTCTCCTTCGGTGGTGGTGGTCATGCGGCCCGGCCCTTGGCCAGGAAGTCCTTCGCGTAGCGGGTGCCGTAGCCGGTGACAGCCCAGGCGCGGCCATCGGTCACGAACTCGCGGATCCACAGGTTGTAGCCGGGCTCGCGTTCCTGGAGCTTCTCGCCGGCCGCGGAGACGCCGAGGAGCGTGGACGACACCTTCCGCGGGTCGACGTGCCACCAGCCCTCGTCGCCTGGCCGGTGCTCGCCCGGGTCGGCCAGCACCTTGACCGTGTGGCTGGTGTGGGAGCGAGAGACGCCGACGTACACCCGCTGCGTGTCCGGGTCCGGGCCGGCGGTGGCGTAGAGGCCTTCCGGCTCCCCGCCGAGCGAGAGGGGCACCCGGTACGCCTTCGCCTTCCCGAGGAGGTCGTGCACGGTGATCGCGTGCCCGCCCGTCTTGTGGCCCGTCAGGTAGAGCAGGTCGGTCCCGACCGAGCAGACGCCCTGCATCAGCTGGCCGGGTGCGTCGGCCGGGCCGAGGGTGACCTTGCCGAGCGGCCGGTCCTTCCCGGCCCACACGTCGGCGTCGCCGCGCAGCACGCACACCTGCCGCTTGTCGCTGGCGTGGCGGTACAGCCAGGTCCTGTCGACCGGGTTGAAGATCGCGCCGGTGTAGCCGTCGTTGAACGGCATGGCGATCACGTCGGCCGAGGTGCGCTTCACGACGCCGTTGCGCCACCGCACCCGGTAGAGCCGGCCCGCCCACGACACCGCGATCCAGACCGCGCCGTCGCGGGAGAACACGCCGATCACCGTGCCGTGGCCAGACGCCGGCGACACGAGCTTCATCACGCCGAGCTGCTTCCCGGCGCGGGTCGCGCGGGTCACCCACACGCACTCCGGGTTGCCGACGCCCTGGCTGGCGTAGACGTCGTCGCCGAAGTAGCCGAACGCCTGCAGAGTCTCCTGGCCGGCGAGGTGGAGCTGCGCGATCGACGTGCCGAGGACGGCGCGGCGGATGTCCAGTGCGACCATCAGGCCACGACCGAGAACCCGGCGTAAGCGCCGAGCTTGGTCAGCGTGGTCTTGCCGGGGATGCCGTCAGCGTCGGCGCCCTCGTAGCCGCACAGCCGCTGCCACACCCGGTAGGCGGCCACCGAGGACGAGCCGAACGCGCCGTCCGTGGCGTAGTCGTCGTCGAGGAGCCCGTGCCGGAGCAGCGCCGCCTCGACGAGGCGGACGTCGTCGGCCGAGCCCGGGGTGGTGCCGCCCTGGCCGCGGCCCGGGTCGGCCTTCGCGGCGGCGACCAGCGCGGCCAGCGACACCTTCGGCAGGGCCGGCTTCGGGCCGGGGGTCGCGGCGGCCGGGACGCCGAGCACGGCGTCGGCGAACGCGGACAGCTTCGGCCAGTCCTCGCAGACGTCCCGCCAGATCGAGTGGTGGATGTGGAACAGGTGACTCTTGTCCGAGCTGGTCACGATCCGCTTCCGGAACGGGCTGTAGCCGGTCACCGTGCGGCCGTCGATCGTGCCGAACCACTCGCGGAGCACCGCGACCACCCGCGGGTCCTCGGCCCGGCAGACGGTCATCAGCCGCCCCGACCAGTACCGGATGCCCTGGTCGCCCGTCTGGTCCAGGAACGTCCAGTCGAGGGCAGACGCGGCGTCCTCGTCTCCCCGCTTGTCCCGGGCCTGCTGGATCGAGTAGTCGCCCTTCTGGCCGTGGTCCAGGAGCAGGGCGCGGGAGATGTGGTAGCCGCCGCCGGCGACGTGGCGGGCGTCGCCGACGACCCCGCCGTTCTTCGTGCGCGGCACCCCGTCGTGCAGCTTCTGGTACAGCTCGCCGAGCTCCTTCGGTGCGTACATCACTTCTCCTGGTTTGGGTTGGGGAACAGCGCGGGGGCTGGGGGGATCTCGTCGAACTCGATGAGCTCGCGGCCCATGTCGCGGCGCAGGTCGTTCACGAGCCGCTGCAGCTGCTGGACGGTGCTGAGCAGGCGCGAGTCCCACTGGAGGTGCTGCTCGGCGTTCGACCGGTAGGTGGCGTTCCACTGGGCGTCGGTCTGCTCGCGCGCGACCTTGGCCGCTGAGCGTCCGACGAACCGGGAGCCGATGTAGGTGAGGAACGCGATGATCACGCCCGCGAGACCCTGCACGACGCCGTCAGGCATGCGCGCCGTCCTGTCGCTCGCGCCACCCGGAGCAGATGAGGACGACGAGGATGAACGGGAGGTTGATCACCGCCGAGTACCACGCGCGCTCTTCACCGCCGAACCACGCGAACAGGTAGGCGAGACCTCGCAGAGTCGGCGGGATGAACAGGGCGATCCATCCGGACCGGTCGGACTTCCGCCAGCTGTAGATGAGAGCGAACGAGGCCGCCGTCCACCACATCACCGCCCTGGCCACCGCCGGGATTCGGAGGTACAGCGTCGAGTCGCCGGCGGGCAGGATCAGCGCGCCGAGTCCCACCAGCGCGTAAGTGAGTCCGAGTGTGGTCAGGATTGCTCCGCGGCGCCCGAGCCGGTGAAGCGCTGGACGAACGTTCAGCGTCATGTTCTACCTCTCAGGGACAGTCTCTGTCCCGATCAGGGTACGTCAGGCCTGCGTGCTGCGAGTCGCTCGTCAGGTCCAGGTGTCGGCGACGGCGTTGCCCACCGACTGGTTGGTGGTCGCGTCGCCCTGGCGGTGGGTGTTGCTCGCGGTCGGGACGTCGAAGCCCTTGCCGGCGACGGAACCCTCGGAGTAGTTCCCGCGCCACTGCCCGTAGTCGGTGCCCGTGGCCAGGAACCCGGAGCCCTGGGAACCCATCGCCATGTTGTTGGCGAAGATGACGCCCTTCACCGGAGTCACGCCGTCGAGCATCTTCCCCGAGCGGAACCCGAGCCCGCCGGACGCCTCCGAGTAGTTGTTCACGACCTGCAGGTAGGGGGCCGCCATCTGGAACACCGGCGTTGTCGCGCTGCTGAGGGAGCAGCTGTAGGACCGGTTCCCGTCGACCAGGATCCGGTCGACCGTCCCCGAGGTGGGGGCGTTGCACTTCACCTCGATCGCGTGGACCTGCATCCGTCGCATCGTGTTGCCGCGGATCGTGCCGCGGCGGCCGTCGAAGGTGTCGATCGCGTCCCTTGTGCCGTCCTCGAAGATCGAGTCGAGGATCCGCCAGTCTTCGGAGCTGTAGGCCATCTTCACCATGTCGCCGGCGCCGGTGCTGGTTCCCATGTTGTGGAACCAGCAGCGGTTGATCGTGAGGCTCAGGACGCCCTTGGCGTAGACCCCGCCGCCGTCGAGGGTGGTGTTCTTGAACTCGCAGTGGTCGAACTCGATGAAGCTCCCGATCCCGGTCGCCTCGGAGCTGCCGGCGGCGATCGCGGTCCCGGTGATGTAGTTGACCGCGCCGATCGCGGCGACGATCGCGGCCACCCCGTCGAAGACGCAGTTCTCGAAGCGCCAGTTCTTGAAGTTGGCCGCGGCCGCGGCCTGGAACAGGCTCTTGTTCTTCGCCCCCGAGTAGCCCCGGATCGTCACGTTCCGCACGAGGACGTCGTTCGAGGTCACGGCGAACGCGGCCCCGGCGACGTCGAGGATCGTCTGCGCCGGGCTCAGGCCCTCGATGATCGTGCCCTGACCGATGGTGTTGATCCGGCTGGTCAGGTAGTAGACCCCGGCGCCGAGGAGCATCCGCCGGCCAGCGTTCGCGTTGAATGCGGTGTTGAGGCTGGCGCGGGCGTCGACCACGCCGTCGATCGGGACTGTGTAGGTCCGCTGCACGTCGACGTGCAGGTCCGTCCGACCGATCTTCCCCGACACCAGCGAGCTGATCGCCGCCGACGTCGCCGGGTCGCCTGCGGCGGAGCCGGCGTTGATCGCGGCCTGCGCAGCTGCGGCGACTGCCTGGTCGCGCGCGGTGTTCGCCTGCGCGACGGTGGCCGCGTAGCGCTTCAGTGCGGCGTCGACGGTGTCCCCGACCGGCATCCCCTTCCCGAGGATCGTGGCCGGGTCGCCGCTGTCGTAGATGACGATGCCCTGGTCGGTGGTCCTGGTCGTCACGGGGTGCCTCCTGCGGTGGTGGTCCAGCCGTCGAGCAACGCCTGCCAGCTGGAGGCCGGGTCGCTCACGGTGTAGGTCTGCTCGACCCGGGTGACGCGGCCGGCCAGCGTCATCGTCGGGGCGTCGGAGCCGTAGCCCTGGTCGATGCTGGTGATGACCAGGTCGATCGTCAGGCCGGTCCGGTGGGGGTCGATCAGGGTGACCTTGTCGCCGAGCTCGAGGCGCGGGTCGGCGTCGATCTGGACCGCCGTGATCTGCGGCTGTGGGGCTGCAAGCCGGTCGGTCAGCCAGGCGGCCAGGCCGGCCTGCCGGAGGCCGTCCTGCACCCACCAGCCCGAGTCGTGTTCGTAGCTGGCGATCGCCGCGGTAGCGCCGGTGTCGATAACGGTCGTCTGGTCGGACCAGTCGACGCGGGCCTTCCCGCGCAGGATCGGCATCGAGCGGCCGCGCCACGACTTCGGCAGGTTCGGCGCGTCGTTGAGGGTCTTCGTGGCCACCGTGCGCCCGGACGGCAGCGTGCCGGCGTCCTGGGTCAGCTTGTAGACCTGACCGACTCGGACCAGGGTCGCGTTGTACTGGGCGTTCGATGCCCAGTCCTGGTCAGAGTCGGCGGCGGTGCCGACCAGGATCGCGGAGTACCACGACCCGAGGATGATGTCCGAGCCCGTCGTGGTGTTGAGAACCCGGTGCAGGTCGTCGACCATCAGCCAGTCGGTGTCGGCAGGCGGCTCGAGCCAGCTCACCAGCTCCTGCCCGGCGGCGAGGGTCTCGTCGTTGCTCTGCCACAGCAGGACACCGGGGTAGTTGAACCGGGAGATGGCCGGCTCGCGCCGCTTGATCGTGATCTGCGACCGGACGCGGGAGTAGTCGTCGACCCACGACATGCCGTCGATCGTCAGGTCGGTCGTCTTCGTGGTGATCGCCGCGCGCCGCTCGAGGCTGCCCTGCTCCTGCCACCGGAGACGGCCGAGGGAGTCGATCCACATCGAGGCGCCGACCGCGGCCGCCTGCTCGGTGAGGAGGTCGAGCGCGGTGTCGCCGTTCAGGGCGGGCATCGCCTGCAGCCACGGGATCGACGTGACCTTCATGATCGCCGTGGGGGTGGTGTGGACGCTGGTCCACGGCACCGGCTGGTTGTTCTCGACCAGCACGCCGCCCATCGCGCCCGGGCCCTGCAGCAGGCAGCGGGTGGCCGTCCAGCCGGAGAAGGTGGCGTTCGTGCTCGACGCGGTGATCGTCCGGTCGTCGGCGGTCATCAGGGTCACGGTGAGGGTCGTGCCGGCCAGCGTGACCCGGACCGCGGCCTTCTCGACCCCGGCCCGGTCGATGGTATTCACGAGGTCCTGGCCCGGGGTGCGGAACCCGATCCGAAGCGTGTCGTCCGCGGCGTGCTGCATCGCGACGCCGACGCCGTTGTCGTCGACCAGGGCCACGGTCTGAGAGTCGCCGAGCGCCTGGTCGGTCAGCGACACGGTGAGCTCGGGCAGCTCGGCCGGACTGGTCAGCTGCCAGTCGGCGTTCACGTCCCACGCCGCGAGGCCCCAGCTGGTGGCCTTCCAGTTCGGCGCGCCGGTCCCGGGGTCGGTCCATGTGTCTGCGCGGTTGCAGCTGCCGCGCTCGGGCCACAGCGACCCCATGCACGGCGCGGAGAGGCGGGTCCGGGTCGTCATGGGGGAAGTGGCGTAGAAGCCGGCCGCGCGGGCGCAGAGGTCGGTCACGTAGGTCCCGGTCAGCCCGACCCGCCGGTAGACCGACCCGTCGATCACCGGTGGCATTGAGGCGAGGAGCGCGTCCTCGAAGACCTTCGCCGACAACCGGTCCACGTAGTCGATCACCGCGGACGAGACGGTTGGGTCGTCGAGGCCACCTGTGGTCGAGTCGACCAGGCCAGTGATCTGCCGCCACCACTGGCCGAGGCCGTCGCCGACCTCGAGCGCGATCGACGACCCGGTCACCGGCGGCCACGTCGACCCGGCAGACCGGAGGAACGGGTGAGGGATCGTCGCCGCGACGACCTCCTGCTGCGGCCAGTCGACCGACCCGTCAGCGACAGCCGAGGATGCGCCGTCGAGGGCGGGGAGCTCGGCCGTCATCTGGGCCTTGACCGACAGGCTGTCGACGTCGCGGGCTTGGCCGTTGAGGATCGCTCGAGCGGTGACCGCCCTGACCGGGTTGTTCGGCCACGCGCCGGCGCGCATCAGCCGACCTCGTAGACAGTGAACGTGACCTCGGCGAGCCGCTTCCCTGACGCGGCCAGGACAGCCTGCTCGATCGACTCCGTCAAGCTCGGGATAATGACCTGAGCGGCGCCGCCTCCGGGCCCGTACTCGACGAGCTCCGACGTCCAGGTGACCGCCGGCTGCGCGATGATCGACGCCCCGTCGATCCGGATCGACACGGCGGCCGCGTTCCCCGGAGGGGTCAAGGTCAGCGACGCCCTGGTCAACGTCGACTCCCCTGACACCGCAGCCGAGACCGAGGGAACGCCGATGATCGCGCCGGCCGAG
The DNA here is from genome assembly GCF_964244285.1 of uncultured Friedmanniella sp. Taxonomy (NCBI): domain Bacteria; kingdom Bacillati; phylum Actinomycetota; class Actinomycetes; order Propionibacteriales; family Nocardioidaceae; genus Friedmanniella; species uncultured Friedmanniella sp. The sequence goes on along the minus strand of NZ_CAXTHT010000008.1, from coordinate 30,897 downwards.
TCGAGGAACACCGCAGTCACAGTCCCGGCGACCGGAGCGGCGAGGTAGGCCGAGATCGTCACCGGCTGGTCAGGCACCACGGGCGCCGGCGCGACGTAGACGAGGGCGCCGTCAGGGTTGGCCACTGCGGTCGGCGCGTACCCGCCGCCAGTGAGCGGCTGCCGGCCCGCCGGAACAAGGGCGGGGATGATGTCGACCAGCCCCGCCGCAGCCGGGGTGAGCAGGTTCGTCACCCGGGACCAGACGTCGACCCACACGTAGGGCGGGTCCGTCTCCATCAACAGCCCGTGCAGGACCGCGGCCTCGGACGGCTTGAGGTGCGGGAGCGTGACGTCCCACTGCCGCAGCGGCGCGCGGCGCGCCGACAGGTACGCACGACGCTGGCCAGCTGCCGACGTCTTGTACGTCGCCGCCCGCTCGACCGACCTGGTCAGCTTGCCCTTGATCCCCGGCAGCGGCAGCAGCGCGCCCGGGTGGCCGATCCAGTAGCCGGCCGGCCGGTCGACGTAGTAGTTCGTCATCGCCGACCCCCTCGGGCCTTGGCGTACTGGTCGGCACGCCGCACCAGAGCGTGCTCGCCGCGCGGGTCCATCACCTTGAACTGGCGAGCGATGACGGCGCCGATCTTCTCCGCATCCGCGTCGGACAGCCCGCTCAGGGCCCCGCTCCCGGCCTGGGAGGTAGCGGAGGTGTCCGCGGTAGCGGTGGCCGCTGCGAGGGGCGCGACGGTCCCCGGGCGGGCCCTGACGATCGCCGTCCGGATCTGCGCCGCCTCGGTGAGGGCGTCCGCGCCGCGAGCCACCTCCTGCCGGGACTGCCGCATACCCTGAGCGAGCGCCGACCCGATCGCCAGCCCCGAGTACAGCGTCCAGCCCTTCCCGGAGAACGGGCCCCGCTTGGCCGGGCTGTGGGGGAAGAAATCCCGGATCGCCGAGACCGCGTCCTTCGCAGCACCGATCGCGCTCGAGATCCCGTTCCGGATGCCCTGCGCCAGGCCGTCGATCATCGCCTTACCGGAGCTCACGAGGATCCCGCCGAGGTTCGAGAGGGCCGACTTGATCTTGCCCGGGATGCCCTTGACCGTGGTCAGGACCGAGGCCGCCTTCGTCTTCACCGTCGAGACGATCGCCGACCACGCCGACGACACCGCGGACTTGATCCCGTTCCACACCGCCGACGTCGCCGACTTGATCAGCGACCACGCGGCCACGATCACCGACTTCACGATCGAGATGGCGCCGATGACGACGGCCTTGATCGCCGCCCACACCCCGCCGAAGATGTTCTTCATCCCGGTCCAGACCTGCGACCAGTTGCCGGAGATGATCCCGGTCACGACCTGGATAACGCCCTGCACGATCTGCATCGCGGCCCGCACGACAGCGGCGATCGTCTTGAACACGGTCACCACCACCGGCAGCAGCGCCGAGATCACAGCCGACAGCACGCTGACCACGACCGAGATGACCGGGCCCAGAGCCGCGAACAGCTGCGAGACCGCTCCGATGATCCCGGCCAGCCCGGGCAGCAGCGACTGCACCAGCTGCGCGATCACCGGGACCAGAGCGCCGAGGATCGTCGAGACCAGAGGGGCGAGCGCCGCAACGAGGGTGCCGACGACGCCAGCGACAGCAGTGAACAGGGCGGACAGCGGCGGCAGGAGCGTCGTCACCAGCGAGGAGATCACCGGGACGACCTGCGTGGCGATCAGCGTCCCGAGCTGGGTCAGGAGCGGCACCACCGCGGCCAGCGCCGTCGACAGGATCCCGCCGACCGCAGTAGCGAGCTGGAGGAACGCGGCGGCCACGACCGGCATGACGGGAGCCAGCGCGGACAGCAGGACCGACACCGGTGACAGCGACGGCGCGAGCCCGACGAACGCCTGCACCAGCTGGGCGATGACCGGGCCGAGCACAGTGAACGCCTGCCCGAGCGCGGGCCCCAGAGCGGCCAGGATCGGCTTCACTGACGCCACCACCCCGGCCAGGGCTGGCCCGACCGCGGCGCCGATCCCGGACAGGGCCGGGCCGAGCACTGGCCCGATCTGGCCCGCGATCGACTTCACGGTCGACAGCACCGGTGACAGCCCCGCCTTGATCTTCGGCGCGACCCGCTTCCCGAAGTCGAGCCCCTTCGCGATCCCGTCCCCCAGCCCGGCGAGGGCGGGCCCAGCGACCGACGCGAGGCCGTTGAGGGCCCCGGTGATCTCCGGCTTGAGGTTGGTGATGATCTTCGCCAGACCGCCCGTCAGGACGGCCTCGAGGTTGCCGACCGCCCCCTCGATCGTGGTCGTCGACGTCGCCGCCTTCTTCGCGACGTCGGTCAGCCCCAGCCCCAGAACCGCGTCGTTGAACTCCTTCGCCGTGATCTGCCCCTTGGCCATCGCTTCGCGGAAGTTGCCGGTGTAGGCCCCGGCCGTCTTGAGGGCCGACTGGATCTTGCCCGAGGCGCCCGGGATCGCGTCGGACAGCTGGTTGAAGTTCTCCGTCGTCAGCTTCCCTTGGCCCGCGGTCTGGGTGAGGACCATGCCGACCGACTTGAACGTCTGCGCGTTGCCGCCCGCGACGGCGTTGAGGTTGCCTGCCGCCTCGGCGAGCTTGTCGTAGTTCGGGACGCTGTTGGCCGCCAGCTGCGCGGTCACGTTCTGAATGTCGCCGAGGGAGTAGACCGTCTGGTCGGCGTACTTCTGGGTGGTCGCGGTCAGCTTGGAGATCACGCTGTCGTCGAGGCCGGCGAAGCTCAGGGTGCTCTTGAACTTGTCCGTCGCGTCGCTCGCGGTGACCGCCTGGCCGACGTAGCCCTTGAGGGCCCCACCGACCGCCTTCACCCCGTCGAGAGCAGCCCCAGCGACGAACGAGCCCTTGAACACCGCCCCCGCGCCGGCGACCTTGGACGCGAACCCGGAGACCTCCGACGAGCCGCTCTTGAGCGCGCGGCCCAGACTCGACACGTCACCGACGACGTCGACCTCGATCTTCGGCACTAGTCACCCCTTCCGGGCTGCTCGGTTGCTCTCGGTGATCCAGACCTGCTGCTCACTCCAGGTCAGGCGGTCCCACTCAGACGGCTGAATCCCCATCGACCGGCAGATCCGGGCCCGGTTCTCCTCGTACTGCTGCTCCTCGTCCGTCAGCGACCACGCCGCCGACCTCGACGCCGCCAGCAGCACCGTCAGGAAACGTGGCCCCCTCGGCGCCGGGCTTGTCGGCGAACGTGGCCTGCAGCTTGGCCTCCAACTCCGAGAGGCCGAGGTCGAGCAGGTTCTCGATGTCCGCCTCACCGTGCGTGCGGCGGTGCTCCTCGTTCAGCACGACGACGATCGCCATCACGGCGTCGGTCATCACGTCCTGGGTGTCGCGGCCGAACCGGGCCGAGTACTCGATCCACCGCCGGGCTGGGACCCTCTTGATCTGCTCGGCGACCTTGTCCTGAACCGACATGCGTTCCTCCTGGGGTGGTGGTGTCAGAGCCGGCTGATCAGCCGGTCGATCTCTGCGGTGACGAGCCGGCCGGCTTCGTCGGTGGGCAGCTCGGCGGCCCGCTCGACGTAGTGCAGGGCGGGGACGTGCGAGCTGCCGTAGTTCTGGATGGGCGCGTAGACGAGGTCCGAGCCGACCTGCACCTTGGCGTTGCCGGCCGTGGCCACCCACGAAGCGGCGAGCGCCCCGGTCCGGCGAGGGGACGCGTCGGCCAGCGCCTCCCGGACCGGGTCACCGGCAGCGGACAGATCGAGCCGCTCAGCGTCAGCCGCGAGTCGGCTGAGCTGGCGCGCGACCTCATCCGCGCCGGTGACCCTGACGTCCACCGGATCAGGAGACGGCGAGCGCGATGTCGGTCGACGCGACCAGCTCAACCTCGAACTCGGCGCCTTCGTTCGTCGTGCGCGCCTCGTTCCGAACCTCCGGCTTGCCGCCGGTGTTCACCGTGCCGGAGAAGATCGGCTTCCCGGCCGCGGCGACCGAGTTGCCCTTCGGCGCCAGCTTGAAGTCGACCTCGGCGCCCGGGTTGCTCCAGAGGTACATCCAGAGGCTGGCCGTGTCGAACGAGACGATCGCGGTGAGGTGGAGGGTGTACTCCTTGACCGCGCCGGCGGCGGCCTCGAAGAACGTCAGGTCGGAGTCGTCGCGGTCGTCGGAGGTGATCTCCCACTCCTTGACGTCGTCGCCGGCGGTGGTGAACGCCGCCGCGGTGCCGTTCTTGAGGGACAGGAACAGCCCCTCCTTGCCCTTCAGCCTGGTCGAGGTGCTCATGGTCAGTTGGTCCCTTCGGGGGTGGTGATGCGGACGTTTGCGGTGATGCGGACCCGGCACACCGGGGGGTTGCCGGGCAGGTTGGTCGCACGGAACGGGGCCGACGCGTCCAGGAAGGTCCAGCGGTCATCGATCGCGAGGAGAAGGTCCTGCACGCCCCGGTTGACCGCTGTGGTCATCGCGTCCCGCTGCGCCGCCCGGAACAGCAGGAACAGCTCGAGGCTGACGACCAACTCGTCCGGCCGGAGCAACTCGGCCGGTGTCAGGTACGGGTTGCCGCACCCGATCACGACGGCCGGGGCCTTCACGCCCTGGTCAAGGTGCTCGGTGACGAGGAAACCCCCGCCCTCAAGGTCGTCGACCAGCTCGGCCCGGACCACTGTCAGCGACTCGGTCACGTCAGGTGGTCCGGTACCCGTCGAGCTGGGTGGGCGCCCCGAACACGAAGCGGCCCGACTGTGATCCCACGCCGAGGAGCCGGGCGATGTCCGGGTCCTCGAACAGGATCGACAGCGGGTCGCCCGTCGGCGAGGTGATGATCCCGAGGGGAGCGTCCTTCCTCTGGTAGAGCCGCCAGGCGAGCATCGCGGTCCCGAGCTTGACGGCCGGCGAGGGGACGAACCCCTCGCCGGACCAGTCAAGATCGGAGCGGGCCTCCTCGACGTACGCCGAGGCCGCCGCGGTCGCGTTGACGAGAGGAACGTCCGTCGCGGACACCCCGTCCACGTCAGCGTGAGCCGCGACGAACGCCGCGTCGATCCAGGAGACCATCGGTCAGCCGCCGATCAGGGGATCAGCAGCTTGGCGAACGCGCCGGCCCGGAGCGTGCCGAAGGCGCAGTAGCCGCCGTAGGCCAGCTCGACGCCGAGGAGCCGGGGCTCGACCGCGGTGAGGAACCCGATCTTCTGCTCGTAGAACTCGGTCTTCTCCTTGACGCCGATGATCACCGTCTTCGCGGGGAAGCTCGGGACGACGATCCGGGGCAGGTCCATCACGACGCCCTCGAACGACGTCGGCGAGCTGGTGCCCACCCTGTCGTCGGACCGGAGCATCAGCTTCTGCGCGTCGACCGCGACACCCATCCGCTGCCACTGGTCCAGCGAGCACCAGATGGCGTTGGGCAGGCGGCCCGAACCGGCGTAGGCGAGCGCGGCGGCCGCGTACAGCGGGGCCGCCCAGCCCTTCGGGTCCTCGGTGGCCGCGTTCGGCACGGTCGCGGTCACCGCGGCGGCGAACGCCGTGGCGGCGGCCGTCTCGGTGTCGATCGCGTACTCGTCCTGCAGGTCGGCCAGCAGCGCGTCCCACGCCGAGGGCGAGGACCAGTCCATCACCTGGCGGGCGACGTCGATCACGCCGCCGTGGGTCTCCTTCGTGAAGTCGACCCCGCCGACGACCAGCTGCCGGCTGGTCAGCTCGGTCTTCTCCGCGGTCTGCTTGGCGACCTGGGTGTGCTGGGTGATGATCGGCCGGGTGAACGTCTTCCCGGCGATCCCGGCCATGTCCTTCGCCCCGATGGAGGAGACGAACGGGCGGGATGCGTCGATGTCGGAGTCGACCTGGCCGATGATCGGCTTGGGCAGCAGTCCCGGGATGTTCGACGTGGTCTCGTTCGAGACGGCGCGCGCGACGTAGTCCTCGGGTGCGCCGGGGTAGATGACGCCGGCGCCCTGCAGCCGCTCGCGGGCCGCGTCGCGCATCTGGTCGGTGACGGTGATCTTCGTGCCGTCCGCCGAGAAGGTGCCGCGCTCCTGCGAGATGATGTCGACGATGATCTCGCCGCGAGTCCGGTACTCGTGCTTGCGCTGCTCGGTCCGTGCCCCGGCCGGCGTCGCGGTGCCGCCCTGGCCGCCGGCGGGGGCGGTGGGCCGGTAGCTGTCGGCGCCGCGCTGGTCGGCGGCGCGGAGGTCCTCGAACTCCTGCAGCGGCTTGATCTGCGCGTCGAGCTCGGCGATGCGGGACTTCTGCCGACCCAGCGACTCGTTCTCGGTGGACGACAGGTCGCCGCCGCGGGTCTCGACCTCGCCGAGGGTCCGCTCGACGAACTCGATGCACGCCTGACGCTCCTGCCGGAGCCGGTCGAGGGTGAGGGAGGCGCCGAGGATGGCGCGGATGGGGCTGCCGTTCTTCCGGTAGCCGATGATCTTCGGGCTCGTGCCCATGGTGGTTCCTCTCGGGGATGACTGGTCAGGTGTCCCCGGGTGGTGGCCTCGTGACCGCACGTGGTGCCCTCTCGGGTCCGGCGTGACAGTCGGCGGTGCTCCGGCGCCGGTGTACGGGCCCAGAGTAACGCACAGAGCCACGATCTGAGCCTGACGCACACTCGGAGGCTCGGACATGCCGCAGCCCCTCAGGCGTGGCTCTGAGGGGCTGCGGTGAGATGCCGCGACCGGGCAGGTACCCCTACCCCGGAAGGATGGGGATCGTGGGGGTCCTTCGCGGAGGAGGTCAGACCAGCGTTGACCCGAGACGCGGCAGGATCAGGCGGCGACTCGATGCCGCAGCCCCCATGCGGGCGGGAGAGGACCCCCCGCCACCGGTGGCGCTGTGAGGAAGGGGACCATGATCTGGTCGCGGACGAGATAGCCGGCGGTGGTCATGTGCGGTTCGGTCGGGGACGCCGACTGCCATAGGCCGGTCTCGCTCCGGCCGTTGTGCAGCAGGCTGTTGTAGTCGACCCGGGTCAGCGCGATCTTGGCCGGCGGTGTCACGGCCTGCATCGCCGCCCAGAACCGGGCGGCGTCGGCGTTGGCCGGGTCGAGGCGGGAGAACCCGAACAGGATCACCCGGTAGCCGGCCTGGGGGCCGGCGGCGATGGCGGTGAGGATGTCGCCGATCCACGTCTGCTGCTGGGCCTGGTCGGACGCCCCGCCGTTCCCGCCGAGCGCGAGGGCCCACGTTCCCGGGTCGAACCCCTCCGCACGCCATGCGGCGACCTGCTCAACGCCGGTGGGGTGGACGCCGTTGTCGAAGTTGATCGTCCGGGAGGTGAGCCCGTTCACCCGGACGCGGGCCGCGGTCCAGCCCTGGCCGTTCGCGACGATGCGGGCCTCGACGACGCCGTTCGGGCCGCCGCCCGACCCGGAGCGGTCGGTGGTCGAGTCGCCGATGAACCCGAGCGCCTGGGCGCCGGTCTCGAACGTCTCCGCCCCCGAGCTGGCTGCGGGGATGTCGCCGAGGTAGTCGAACGCCTGGTTGCTCACCCGGTAGGACAGGATCCGGATGTCGGTGGTGCCGGTCGCGTTCCGTTTCCCGACGATCGCGCCGTTCGTGGACACCGCGCCGGCGTTCGCGGTCCCGTCCGACAGCCCGGAAGCGATGACCGCGCCGTCTGTGAGGCGGATCAGCTGCGCCTTCACGCTGCCGGTCGTCGTCGACGTGCCCTTGATAATCGCCTGCTGGAGGCGGTAGGGCACGTCGAGGGCGAGCTGCGGGGAGACCCATCCGGTGATGCTCGAGCTGGCATTCGCGTCGCGCAGGCCGAGGAGCCGAGTGGTCGTGATCAGCGCCGAGGAGAGGACCGCGCCGGACCCCGCGAGGTCGGCGATCTCGACCGAGCTCGTCGGCGCGGTGTGGAGGATGAAGTCGGTGGTCAGCTGGCCGTAGGGGCTGGTCGAGTCGGCCGCGAACGTCTCACGCCAGTAGGACGCGACACCAGCGGCGGGGTTGAACTGGCCGGCCGTGTCCGCCGGGGTCAGCCCGTCAGCGACGTAGGTGGGCTGGGTGCCGTTGAGGGTGACCGCGGCCGGGGTGGGGACCGCGGCCGCGGCGACTCCGCCCCTGAACGAGCGGTCTACCGGTGCGGCGAGGGGCACGTCAGGCCGCCCGGAGCCACACGATGACGACGAGGTCAGACCCGGGCGTGCTGCTGCCGACCTGGTCCACGTCGACGGTCAGGTAGTCCCCGTCAGCGAACGTCACCGCTCCGGACGCCGCCCCCTGCCGGGCCCCGGTCGCGACCGCGGGCCGGTTGGCCTGCGTCGTAAAGATCGTCGACGCCGCTCCGCTCCCGGAGCCCCTGTTCACGTCGACCAGCACCGACGAACCCGCCGGAGCCGTCCCGACGCCCAGCGAGACGCCGTCCAGCAGCCAGGCGCCGCGGATCGGGATCTGCACGGCTCCCGCGCCGACCGCGAGCACCCCGGGCACGCTGTAGACCAACGACACCCGAGCTTTGCGAGCTTCGACGGCCACGACGTGCGCGGCCTGCTGCGTGAGCACGTTCTGCTGAATCAGGGTGTTCAGCCCCGCCCAATCCGGCTCGGCCACCGTCAGATCCCTTCCGTGGTGCGGACGCTGGTCAGGTAGTCCTGCCAGCGGTGCAGGCTCGGCGTGGACTGAGCCTCAGGCTGGGAGCGGACCTTCGTGGTCACCGCGTCGGCGTAGGCCGGGGTCGGCGTCAGCGACGTCTCCAGCAGCCGAGCCTCAACGCGGCGGACGTGCAGCACGTCGTCGTCGTCCCACACGAACTGGGATCCAGCCTCGCCCGACTTCGGCTGGAAGCCGACCGACATGAAGCCAAGCGAGCCACTCTCGGCCTTCTCGGCTGCCCTCCGGGCAGAGTCGTCGTCATCGAGGAGCCACACCCCGTCGAGACCGGCCTTCGTGTCCTGCCACTCCTCGTTCACGCCGATGATCGAGTCGAGCTGCCGAGAATCGTGGAACAGCAGCAGCGGGAGCCCCTTCGCGGACTCCTTGATCGACTTGGTGAACACCCCGGGAGCCATCGACTCCTTGTACCAACCGAGGTCGATCTCGACGTCGTAGGGAACCGCGCGGCCGAGGAGCCGGCGCCGCTTCTCGTCGAGGTCCCTGACCTCCATCGCGACCCGGGGGACGATCCCGACGCGGCCCTGCCGCAGCTCGGCCTCAATCCGTGCGTGGTCCTGCTCGGTGATGCTCATGCCTGGTCCTGTCCGGGCTCGTCGCCCTGGTCGTTGCTCTGCTCGTCATCGGCCGGGTCGGTGTCGTCTGCCGCCGGCGGCGCAGCTGCCGCCGATGTCTCGGGCTCGGGGACGTCCGGGTCAGACCCGAGATAGACCCGGGCTTCCTCATACGTGACCAGCCCTGCGGCGCGTCCGGCTGCCATCGTCGCGATCGACGTCTGCAGGTCGTCGCGGGTCAGCTGGAGCCGGTTGAACCGGACCGTCCGCCCGCGCGGGAGCCACGCCTGCGACCAGGCGTCCTCGAACAGCCGCAGCATCGGCTCGAGCGTGATCCGCAGCAGCGCAAGCCACATCGGGCCCGGGCTCTTGTAGGTGAGCGTCCCGGACGGGGCGCCCAGCCAGTAGCCGTCGAGCCCGGTCAGGTTCGCGACGTCCTGCAGGGTCATCTTCCGGGCCTCGATCAGCTGCTGGTCCGACGCCGACCACGTCAGCGGGATCACCTGCGTCCCGTTCGGGAGGATCGCGGGCCGCCGGCGAGGGCCGCCCAGCTTCGCCTCCCACGCGTCGGCCGCGTCGTCAGCGTCCTTCTGGTCGAGGTTCTTGTTCGGCGCGATCACCGCGACCGAGGGGACCGAGCCGCCCCGGAGGTTCTGCCGCTCGGTCTCCTCCTCGAGCCCGGCCCGGTCCAACGTGCGGAGGTGCTGCTCGACGATCCCGACACCGCGACCCTGAGCGCCCGGCTGGTGGCCGCGGCGGACGTGGACGACGTCCTCGCGGCGCACGTCGACGCCGTTCAACTGGTAGCCGACGATCTCGCCGACCCCGTCCTGCAAGATCGACCACTGGTGAGCCGGCCGCCACCGCGTCGCCGCCGGCTGGCCCTCCGCGTCGCGGACGGTCACCAGGTGGCAGGCGTTCCCCGACAGAAGCCAGTCCGTGACGTGCTGCTGAATGAACCACGTCGACCCCGGCGTGGTCAGGTCCGGCTGCTCGAGGAGCCGCGGACGCCGAGCCATCGGCTTCACACCCCGATAGCAGTCGAGGTCCATCAGCCCGATCAGCTGGTGGACGTGCAACGCCTTCGCCACCGAGGGGATGCTCGCGGCGGACGTCTCGTCCCAGACCTGACGAGTGAGCGTGCGCGGCTCCGTGGGGGGAGGCCACAGCTGCGACGTGACGCTGCGCGACTGGACCGACTCCCCTCGGGCCCGCGCGCGCTCCTCGATCCAGGTCACGCGACCGGGTCAACCTTCGTCAGGCCAGCGCCGGCCGCGAGCAGCTCGAACTGCTCGATCGACAGCGTGATCTTCCCGTCCTTCGGCTTCACCGTCAGCGTCGGCGCCGACCCGTCCTCGGCGGCCGGGTGCTGCCACTCCTGCTCGCCAGGCACCGGCTCCGCGCCAAGCCAGCCCCGCGACTCCGCGACCGTCAGCGTCCGGCCGCGGTCGTCGGGGTTGTCCGACAGGACCGTGCTGCCGTCCTCTACCGCGACCGGGAACCACCGTCCCGTGAACCCGTCCTCGACGGCCGTGTCGACCACGGCAGCCTCCTCGACCACCACCGCGGCGTCACCGGAGGTCGTCGGGTCCGTCTTCGTCTCGTCGCCCTTGCGAGCCGGCTTCGTCACCATCAGCGTTCCCTTCATCGGATCTTGAACGGCCCGAGCTGCACGCCCGGGTGGTCATGTGCCCACACCGCCAGCGAGGCCGCGTGGAGAGGCGGAGTCGCATCCCACACCCACCCGCCGCCCGACTTCGGCTTCCGGGTCGTCGACGTCCGAACCGACTCGTCGAGCGACGGCTGCGCGCGGTGCGCCCAGCGGAGCGACGTGATCCCGGTCTTGAACCGCTGGCACGCCGCGGTGTAGTCGGGCCCGGCGACCAGCAGAACCCGGTCAGCGAGATCCGGGTCCTGGCGTAGCGCGTCGGCGATGTCCCGGCCCGGGCCAGTCGACCGGAACGCGACCGCGCCGACCTCGTTCGCCTCCAGGACAGCGCGGACGTACGGCCCGACCCACGCCGTGCCCTCGCCGACCTCCAGGACCTCGATCGCCCCCGAGCCCGCCGCAAGGACGGCCGCCTCCATCCCGTCATCGTCGACGTGCACCCCGAGCCCGAGCAGACCGTCCGGCTCCCGCTCCGTCGCCGCATCCGCCCACGCATGCGCCGGGATCCCCTGAGCCACGCCACTCCCCAGTGCCGGAAGGTTGCCGTACGCCCGCAGGAACTCGCTCCGGCCCAGCGCCTTCAACTCGTCGACCAACCACTGCCGGTCGAGCACCACCCCGAACGAAGGATGGTTCGCGGCCACCACGTCGACGAGCCGTACGTCCTCCAGCTCACGGACCGGGACCCCGTCGACGGCCTCCGGGACCGACCACATGAAGCAAGCCACGCCCTGATCGACACCCTCGAGGACCGCCTGCTGGCCCTGCTCGATCAGCTCGTCGAGCCACGTCGACCGGGCGTCGCCGCGCGCCGACAGGATCCACTCCTGCGCGTTCTGCCCGGCCATCGTCGGCCGGTACGCCTGCGTCAGACCCCGCGCCTCCTCAAGCCCCAGCCGCCACGCCTCGTCGACAGCGACCATCGCCGACTCCTCGCCGTGCATCGCCTCATCGTTTGGGACGAACGGCTTCAGGAACGACCCGGTCTCCAGCCAGCGGAGCTCCTCGGTCCCGTTCCCCTCCAGGAGCTTCACCCGGGGCCGGCCCCCGCGCTTCCGAGCATCGCGGTCCAGCTGCAGCTTCAGCGGCCGCGCCACATCGAAGAACCGGGCGCGCGCCTTGTCGCGGGTCTGCGCCGTCATCCACACCTTCCGCATCGGCCCCGGCTGCGCACACCGGTGCGCCATCACCGGCTGCAGCAGAACCGTCTTCCCAGCACGACGCGGCAGGACCAGCACGACCCGCCGGTAGGCCCACTCGCCCGACTCGGTCACCTCGAGCGCGACGTCGGCGACGTGCTGCTGCCACGGCATCAGCGGCCGGCCCAGCTTCGCAGCCATCGCCCCCACAGCAGGACCGAACGACCGCCGGTCAGACCTGCGACGCGTCGCCCAGCGTGGGCTCGCCTGCAGCGAGCGCTGCGAGCTCTTCGTCGAGGCTGACGCCTCCAGAACTGTCGCCATCCGGGATCACCTCCCCAGAACCGGCAGAGTCCAGACCAGCCCGGCCGATCGCCAACTCAAGCTGCGCGTTCAACTTCACGACCAGCAGCACGTTGCCCGCAGCCATCGCCTCATCGAGCTCGTCCGCCAGGTGCTGAACGACCTTCCGGCGCACCACCACCAGCGGGCCAGCCTCCGGCGCATCCCGCACCGCCCGGGCCACATCCGCCCCGATCCCACCCCGTCGGCGACGCTTCCGACGCGAACCGGCAGCATCCGCCGCCTCTGCGCCCTTCGCCGGTGTACTCACGGGACACAGGGTAACGCTCACAGCCACAGAATGGCCCCTGCCAGCCCCGGACAGGCCCAGACCCGGGGAGAGAGAACCGGAGCGACATCTCGCCGCGTCCTGAGGCCCCTGGAAAAAACCGGGGGTCACGTCCACTTCCGGGACTGGCGGTCGGTGTCGGTGATGGCGTGGGGGTCGGGGTTGTCGCCTCGGTGTTGGTTGCAGGGTTTGCATGCTGCTCGGAGGTTGCTCGGGTGGTCGGTGCCGCCTTGTGAGCGGGGGACGATGTGGTCGGCGGTGGTGGCGGTGCCGAGGCAGTGGCGTGGTGTGCCGTCGATGCCTGGCCAGGTGCCGGGGTAGTGGAGCTGGCAGGTGTGGCCGTCGCGGTGGAGGATCTGCGCGATGAGGCGGCGCCAGGGTCGGCCGAGGCTGGGTCGTGTCTTGGCCGGTGCTGCTGCTGGCTTGGTGGTGGTGGTGGTGCGTGGTGGTGCGGGTGTGTAGCGGCTGCGTCCGTAGGTGGCGAGGCAGGTCTTGCATCGGCTGTAGAGCTGGCCGGTGGTCTTGGTGTGGGTGTTCTCGGGGGTGAGGGTGGTGCCGCATCCGAGGCAGGTCGGGGTGGTGCGGATCGTCATAGGTCGGTGCGCCAGTAGCCGCGGCCGTTGGTGCGGAAGCCGACGCGGTGTGTGGTCTCGCGCATGGGTGCCGGCAGCGAGATGGGTGGGCTGGTGGGTGCGGGGTGGGGGTCGGTCCTGGTCGGCAGGGGGTCGGGGGTGGTGGGTTCTGGGTCGGGGGTCTGGATGTCGGGTTCGGTGGTGGTCGGCTCGAGGCCAACCGAGCGGAGCGAGGGCGGCAGCAGTTCGTCGGAGATCTTCTGCCAGATGGCGTTGACGGTGTCGCTGGCGTGGTGTGAGTCGACGATGGCGACGGTGATGGTGTGGGTGCTGGTAGCTGGGTCGTAGGTGTGGCTGAGGCTTGCGCTGCGGGGTCGCATCTCGGGTTGCTCCTGAGGGTCGGTTTCTGACGCTGTGGGACAGGTAGTTTCGAGGGGGTGCTGCGCTAGAGACGGCAGCTACTTGGGTTACTACTTAGTTGGTTACGGGGGGCTCTTACGGAGGGGGTCACTGGGGAGTGAGGGGGTAGGGGGGTCTCAGTGATAGGTCCCCTCACTTGGGGGTGACCCTTTATCGGGGTTATCCACAGCCCCCCTATCACTGGGGAGTGACCCTGCCCTGTCACTGTGGGGTGACCCTGCCCCTCCTGCTGGGGTGACCCTTTGTCGGCGTTGACCCCCTCACTGGGGGGTGACCCTTAAGGTCGGCGATCCGGTACTCCTGGAGGCCGCCGAGCGATGGGTCGAGGAGGGGTTCAATGGCCCCGGATCGGGCCAGGCGGGTGAGGGCGTTACGGGCTGTCCCGATGGCAAGGCCGGTGCTTTCGCCGATCTGGCGTGCGGTCAGGTTGCGGCTCGTTCGGTCGTTGTCGCGGGCGTTCTCAGCCAGCACGACGAGGACGAAGCGCTCGACGGTCGTGAGGTGCTGGTAGGGGCCGGCGGTGACGGCTTCCCTGATTTCGCCGATGATCTGGCCGCTCATGATGACTCCCTGTCGCGTCGTCTGGGGCCATATTCTGACCCTGACGCACAGGATACCCGTCACTGTGCAGTGATGGGGGGTATCACTGGGGAGTGACCCTTACAGGGGCAGGATGTGCTGCTGGTGGGGCCGGTGGCGATGTGGTCGGGGCAGGTCTGGCGGTGCTGGTGGTGACCGCACCATGTGCAGCAGTCGGGGGGCTGTTGGTGGCGTGCTGGGGGCTTGGTGGTGGCCATCAGTCGGGCTCGGATGCGGCGGGGAGGTGGCGGTCGAGGATGTCCTCGATGTCCTTGAGCGGGATGCAGTAGCGGCCGTGGGAGTCGAGGGTTGGGGCTGCGACGAGGACCCGGATCGCGGCGAGCTTGCGGCGGGCTTGGACGAGCTCGAGGACGAGGTCGGCGGTCCGGTTCGCCTGCTCCTGGCCGGTCACGTCAGAGGCTCGATCGTGACGGCCCTGGGTGCCACCGCGGCGGGTAGGAGCCACTGGCCGCCGCACCCCGAGCAGGTCAGCAGTCCGCAGCCAACGGCGTCGACGGAGCGGAGCCAGCCGAGCCAGACCTGCCGGCATGGCTCACACCACAGCGTCGGCGCGCAGGGGCACCGGTGGTTGACCGTCCACCAGCGAGCCGGAGGATGATCTGCCGCGCATCGGTTCCGGTCGCACGCCTGCTCGTGGTGCCAGTCGAGGGCGTCGAGGACGTCGCTGTCGGGGATGGTGGCGGTCATGCCGTCCGGTCCTCTCGGTGGGCGGTGGAGGCCCTGTGGTGGGCTTGGAGGGCTGCGAGGCGGTAGTCCTGGGCGTGGCCGCGGCGCGCGATCCCTTGGGGTTGGATCAGCGCGCGACTGGCCAGTTCGGACAGTGCGTTCTTGACGGTGCCGAGGGCGAGGCCGGTGAACGCGGAGATCGCGCGGGCGTTCGTCTTCGTGACCCGGTCGGTGTCGCGGGCTGACTCGGCGAGGGCGACGAGGACGAACCGTTCGGCGACGGTGAGGTCTGCGGGGGCGTAGCGGCCTGCGTCCCCGACGAGCTTGCCGCTCACTCGGGCAGCACCCTGCCTGTGTTGACATCGACGACCGCGGCGACGATCTCGCCGCCGCGGATCAGGTAGACGTGCTCCGCGCCGGGCCGGGAGCGGCTTGGGATTGGTGCGAGGCCCCAGAACTGCCAGGGGCGGCCGTCTGAGGCGGTCCAGGTTTGGCCGGCGAGGTGTTTGAGGTAGCCGGTTTGGCCTCGGCGGGGGGCGGGAGGCACGTCGCCGAACAGGTCGGTCATGAGGCGCCCCCGAGCAGCACCTGCAGGGCGGCGTGGGCCTGCTGGGGGACGACGCCGTTCCCGAGCGCCTTCAACTGGGCGTTGCGTCCGAGCCCGGGAACGTCGGTGACGTGTCCAGCGGGGAGGCCCATCATCCATTCGACGAAGCGGGGCGAGAGCCGTTGCGTGCCGCGCGGGCTGGTCTCGGTGGGGGCGGGGGCTACTCGTCGGAGGGCGTGCTCCCAGCGGCGGATGGCGGGCTCGTAGGCGCCCCATGCCTGGCGTTCAACTTCGTCCCGAGGTCGGTCCGCACGACCGCGTCCGTCAGCGTCATATTCGAGGGGGTTGAGCCACCCGAGGCCTTCGCGTCCATCGCTGTCGGCGTCGGGAGCAGCATCACCGCGCTGGGCAGCATCAGATCGCCCGATGAGCCTCGCTGGTTCGGCCCGCCCTTCGTCCCGTCTGTCGCCCGTGGCGTCGGCAGCAGTGCAGCCACCTCGGACAGGTTCGGATCGTTCCGCCCAGCTCCCGCTGGCCCCGCGCCCTTCCAGTCCCGGGCCATCGGGGTTGGCAGCAGGGTGGCTGCTGTCCTGAGGTTCAGGCCGCCGTCCCGGCCCGAGTTGCCCGGGCCGCCCATCCCGTCCGCTGCGTTCGGAGTCGGCAGCAGTGTCAGGGCCACCCCCGGCAGCAGCAACTCGTGCGAACGATCCCCCGATCGGCTCCGATGCCCGCCCATTGAATCCGCCACTGAGGGTGTCGGTAGCAACGACGAAGACCCGGAACCGTCCGTGAGGGGCGCCGACGTCGGAAGCGCGAAGGCCAAGCCACCGCGCGTCATACCCGAGCTCGGCCAGGTCGCCGAGTACAGCGCCGAGTGCCCGCAGATCAGGCTCTCCGTCTGCGGCACCTCCCAGACACCACGGGCAGGGTTCCACGTCGCTAGCGGCTCGGGCACTGAGGAGTCCTCTCACGTTCTCAGCGACCACGTAGCGGGGTCGCAGCTGGTCGACGGCATAGGCCATGTGGGTCCAGAGGCCAGATCGGGTGTCGGGGCGCAGGCCAGCCCGCTTGCCGGCGTGGGAGACGTCTTGGCAGGGGAAGCCGCCGGTCAGCACGTCGACGGGCTCGACGGCCGACCAGTCGATGCGGGTGAGGTCGCCGTGGTTCGGGATCTTGGGGTAGCGGTGGGCGAGGATCAGGTTCGCGCCCGGGTCGATGTCGGAATGCCAGGCGACGGTGCCGCCGAAGTAGGCGGCGGCGGCCATGTCGAGGCCGCCGTAACCGCTGAATAGGGACCCAATCCGGGTCATGCTTCGGTTCTCCAGACTCTGATCAGCGCGCCGCCGGCGGGGGTGAGGTCGGGGGCGGGGCTGTGTGGGTAGGTCTTGCGGGCGGTGAGCTCGACGACTTGGGAGTCGTCGACGAAGACCGTGCCGGTGAGGTCGTCGAGGATGAGGCGGGCGAGTTTGTCGACGTCGCCGGAGGAGCGGGTGATCGGCCACAGGCGCCGTTCAGGCTTGACCGAGGGGGGGCAGGGGACGGTGAACGTGACCTCGACGGAGATGGGGCCGGTGAGCGGCTGGCCGATGTGCTGGCCGAGCTGGATACCGGCGAACTTGACCCGGCGTCGCCACTCGTCTTGTCCGACCCGCTCGTCCTCGACGAGCTGGTGTTTCACCTTCCCGCGGGCGCCGATGCACTTCATGGAGCCCTTAGGTGCGGGGAGGCCCGTGACTCGCACGGCCCACATCAGGCGTTCGCCGCGTCCCAGAACGCGGTGACGGTCTCGCGGATGATGGTGGCGCGCTGCTCCTGCTCGGCGGCGCGCTCAGCGGCTCGTGCCGCCTCCTGCTCAGCCGCAAGCTGCTCGGCTGCCTCCCGGGCCCACAGCTCTTCCTGTTGGGCCCGGCGTGCAGCTCTGGCAGCCGCGAGCGAAGTTGCGGCCCGGACCTCGGCCTCGGCTTCTGTGCGCTGCCAGTCGGCGGGCGTGATGCCTTCACGGTCGAGGCGCGTGAGCAGTCGCGTCCGATGATGTGCCCACATGCCGCCCCAGATCCCGAACCGTTCCCGCTTTTCGAGCGCCCAGAGGAGGCAGGCGTGCTCGACCGGGCACCGGTGACAGACCTGCACCGCTGGGTGGATCGGGCCGCCGCTCTCGGAGAAGAACAGCTCCGGGTCGGTCTCTTGGCACAGCGCGCCGGGAAGGTTCGGGATCAGGGCAGCGTCAAGGGTCACCGCTTCCGACCCCCTACAGGCCCGTCCCAGATGGCGACGAGGATCACGCCGCCCGCGCAGCCGGCGAGGAGCCCGGCGGCCGGGTTGAGCACGGTGAGGACGATCAGGCCCCACAGGAGGGCGGTGGCGGCGACGATCATGCGCACGCGGGCCCAGAACGACCACTGGTCGCTGTAGGTGACGTGGCGCATGCCGGCGACCTGCTGGACGGTGTAGAGGGGGTGGCCGCCCTGGTCGTGGAGCTCGGGGTGGGCGGGGCAGACGATGGTGGCCTCGGCGAAGTCGACGACGAGCCAGCCGTGGCAGAACTCGCAGCTCTCGACGACTGGCGCGGTCACGAGGTCACCCCAGCTACCCACGGCAGCAGCTCGTCGAGCGAGACGGCGAGCTTGTCGACCATGCGGTACATCAGCTCGGGCTCGAAGCCTTCCGAGCTGAGGAGGATCGCGGTCCGCTTCTCTTGCCCGACCGCCCAGCCGAGCTCGAGGTGAGCAGAGCGGCCGCAGGGCAGGACGAGTACGAACGTGTCGGCCCACTCCATCGCGGCGAAGTCGGACTCGTAGCCAGCGAGGGCCCGAGGGTGCTCCAGCAGCGCCCTGTAGGCGACTGGGGACCAGCCCAGCCAGTCCGGGTCGATCTCCGACCAGGCGAAGCCTGTGCCGCCGTCCGGGTTGCGGAAGTCGTAGACCTGGTGCCCCTGGTCGCGTAGGGCCTTGACGACGCCGGGCTGCAGGGTGCACCGCCATGAGGAGGCGACGTAGATGCGGCTCATCGGTTGCGCTTCCCGAACGGGTCGAGCACGGTCGCAAGGGGCTGGCCGTCAGCCTCGGCGGCTTCCTTCGCCTCGGCGAGCTGCTCGGCCTCGCTCGGCTCTTCGTCGTCGGTGACGAACTCGACGTGCGTCTCACGAGCGTCGATCGAGTCGAACGGGAGCGGTGTCCGGCCGGTCCGCGCGGTCTGCAGGTCGAGGGCCAGCTTCACGACTGCGGCGGGAACCTTGTCGACCGCGCCGAACGGCTCGATCCGGCGGACGCGGACGGTCGGCCGCTGCGCCTTCTCCGGGTCGTCGACCTCGGTGTCGGTGGTGATCTTCGGGACGTCGAGCCACACGAGGGCGGCGATCACCTGGTGCGGGTTCTCGATGATGGCGGCGTGGAGGCTGTCTAGGCCGTTGACTTCGTCGTCGCCGGGGAGCTTGGACGAGAGGGCGATGCGTGCGGACATGGGTTCTCCTCAGAACAGGGGTTCGGGTGCGACGGCCGCGGGCGCGGCGTCGGTCGTGCTGGCCACGGGGGTGGCGGACTTGGGTGGGTTGGAGCAGGTCGCGAAGTGCGGCATGTAGCGCTTGAGCGGCGGGGCCGGGTCGCCCTGGTCGACGGGGCGCACGAGGCCGCGGATCAGGTGACCGTCCCGGGCCCGCTCGGCGAGGACGTTCCCTCGCTCATCGGGGACGGGGTCGACGGGCATGACCCGGCCGGTCAGCAGCCGGACGAACGTGATCGTCACGCCGCACCGGTGGCACTTCCCGCCCTTCACCGCTGGACCGCCGCTCGGGCTGCGTTCGCCTCGCGGGCGCAGTGAGAGGGGCGGGCGTCGAGGAGGCGGTCGATCCAGCCCTGGTGCTGCGCGGCCGTGTCGAGGTGGCCAGCGGCGCGGGCCTGGTCACGCTTCGCCTTGACGATGGGCAGGGCGGCGTCGATGTCTGCCACCGTCCAGCCGGTCACCGCTCGCCCGTCCCTGCGCAGCGAGTGCAGCGCACGACGGACCGCTCGGGGTCGGACAGGTGGCGCCACTCGTGCCCGGGCGCGGGAACCTCCCCGGAGCCTGCGCAGCGACGGCACGGCTCGGGCGGGGCCGGGCGCCCGGTAGGGCCCGGCGTGCTCACTGCTCGCCCCGCTCGGACAGCGCCTTCGTGATCAGGTCGTCGAGCTGGTCCGGGCCGGTCAGCTTCGTCAGTTGGTCGATCAGCCGCGACGCCTCACGCGACGTCAGGTCCTTCGTCGTCCCGCCCTCCAGCACGCGGCCGACGAGCGCCTCGGTGCTGTTGCGGCGGTCCTCGTCCTCCGTCACGCCGAGCTTCTTCCACGTGACGCCGAGCATCCGCAGCTGCGACGCGGTCACCTTCGGCGCCGAGTAGGGGATGACCTGCGCGGACTGGTCCCGCTCCGGGGCCTCGGCGGCCGCCTGGTCGACGACCTGCTGGTCTGTCTGCTCCTGCGCGGGCTCCTCCAGCTCCGGCCCGGGCGCGGGCGATGGCGCGTCCGGGCCAGAGGGTCCCGGCGCGTCCGGGAGGGGGATGTCGACCTCCAGCGGCGGTGCTGGCGTCGACACGGCAACCGGCTCCCCCGATGGGGCCGGCGCCTTCGCCGTGGACCTGCGCGTAGCGCGGGACACGGTCGTCTTCGGGGTCTCCTCGGCCGACCCGGGGGCCTGGTCATCGGTCGGCTCGTCCTGCAGCTCCTCGGCCGCGCCCATGCCGTGGCAGACGTCGGGGAACACCAGCCGGCACAGTTCAGCCGAGGTGCGGGCCTGGAGCATCTGGCGGGGGTGGTGCTTCCACGTGTCTTTGGTCGTCAGTCCGGCGGCCCGGGCCATGTCGATCGTCCAAGTGACCTCGGTCCAGGTCGACCGGCCTCGGCGGCGGCCGCGCATCGTGCAGGTGGCGCCGGTGGTGGTGGTGACCTCGATGTCGTGGCCGGCGGCGAGTACCAGGGCGCGGAGCCCTTCAGCTGAGAGCGTCGGGCGGCCCTGGACCATGTAGGTCTGTGCCAGCGAGGTCATCGGAGGCAGGCCCAGCTCGCGGCCGTGGAGGATCGCAGCAGCGACCGCCGGCGCGTTGTCACGCAGCCCCTTCGGAACGAAGTCAGTCGCAGCGACGTGCTCGGACAGCTTGACGACAGACCCGATCACGCTCGTCCAGCTGTCGGTGATCTCGCGGTCGAGGTTGGGTCGGGCGAGGGCGGCGGGCGGCCGGAGCTCGAGGTCGGTGCCGGGGGTGGGGTCGGTCATGGTGTGCCTCCAGGGCAGGGGATGGGTCGGAGAAGGTCAGGTGGCGCGGAGACGGCGGGGCAGGGTCTCGACAGCGGGGTAGTCGGTCTCGAGGAGTCGGCGGCGGCGCGCGCACGCTTCCGGGGTGTCGGTGCTGGCGGGGTCGGGCCGGGTTGACCACCACGGCGACGTCTGCCGCTCGACGGTCAGGGCGGCGATCAGCTCGTCGTGGGTCATGCCGTGGCCAGCTCGTCGTCGACGGTCTCGGGCCAGATCGCCCGGCCGATGGGCGGGTCGTCCGCGCATGCCTGCTGCCACCGGTACGCCTGCAGCACGTGCAGGAAGATCCGCCACGTCGCCGGCCCGGCGTCGACCGGCAGCATCTCAACGTCGTCAGCGCCGACGTGAGCGACGAACGCACGCTCCGACGTCCAGATGTTGGGCTCCTCGTGCTTACCGTCGAAGAGCGCGACGTCGGAGCCCCGGTAGGCGGCCAGCTGCAGCGCGGTCTCCCGGTAGACGCCCTTCCCCGTCTTCACGTCCAGCCAGAACGGGTCGCCCCCGCACAGCAGCGGGGACTGAGCGATCAGGTCGCCGGTCCCGCCGTACCGGTGGCCGGTGTGACAGACCGGGATCTCGGTGTGCAGCGCCTCGATCTGCCAGCGGTCGAGGAAGCGGGCGTAGGCGGTCGACGGTCCTACGTACTCGTCGGGGACCTGGACGTCGACGCCGTGCGCGATCTTCTCGCCGAACGCGTGGATCCGGGTCCCGCGGACCGCGGCCGCCTTCACCGTGTTCCGGTAGGCGTAGCGGATCCGGTCGAGTCGCTCAAGCATCCCGAGCTGGGCGAGCTCGTCCCAGTTCTCGACGGCCTCGGTGGCGCCACAGTTCGCCGCCCATTGCTTCAGGGCCGGCTTGTCGAGCGCACCGATCACGGTCGTTACGCCGGGAACCTTCTGGCCGTCGAGGCGGTAGGAGTGGCCGGTGCCGTGATTCCGGCGAACGAACCTAGCCACGGGTCACCGCCTGCTGAGCGGCGCGGATCGCGGCGTAGGAACGGGCCTCAACCCGGGCCATGTGCCGCTCGATCAGCCGGTCGACGAGGGACTCGCTGGCCACCATCAGGCGGGCCATCAGTGAGCCCTGACCAGGTCGCGGGCGCGGGTGCCGAGGTCAGCCCACGCGATGGCCTGGAGGCGGGCGCGCTCGTCGACCTGGGCGGCGACGATGTGGTGCTCGACGTGCTGCTGCTCATCCTCGACCAGCTGGTCGCAGGAACGGCAGTAGGCGCCGGGCAGTTCAGGCACGCGGACGACGTCGGGGACGGCCATCACCGCAGCGACGAGCCGGTCGAGACCAGCGGTCACCCACGGGCAGACCTTGGTGTGCGCGATACCGGCGTCGCACGCCTCGGCCAGAGTCCACTCGTACCCGCCGACGAAGGCGGCGTCAGTGTTGGCCGGGCAGTGACGGCAGATCCAGCCGATCGGAGGGCCGGGCAGCATCCGCAGCCGGGTGCGCCAGACATGGATCGGCCGCCGGTAGCTGCTCACGATGCGGCCCGCTCGAGGAGTGCGGTCGGGTCAACGTCGAGGCCCTCGGCGATCTTGGCGAGGTCGTCGAGGTTGATCTGCACCAGGCCGTTGAGCCGGTTGCGGAGCCAGTGAACGGGAACGCCGAGCTGGTCGGCGAAGGCGGCGGGACGGATGCCGCGACGAGCGATTTCGCTGCGAACCTCAGCGGCGACTGCGGTTGAGAGGGAGACTGTTGCCTCGACGGGTGGGGTGGTGACCATGACGCACAGTCTGTATCTGTGGCGCACATTGCGCAAGCATTGAGCCAGAAATGCACGAAATCTGTTGCGTACGTATAGTTTCCGTGAGGGTCAGACCCCTACGATGTCTGCCATGACAGTTCACTCAACGACGCCCACGCGCGTCACCTACAACGACCAGGTTCGCTCCGAGATCCGCGCTCTCATGGGCCGGAAGCAGGTCACGAACAGGGAGCTCTCGGAGCGTGTCGGCGAAGACCAGGTGTGGGTCGGGCGCCGGCTCACGCAGAGGTCGCGGACCGTGCCTCTCGACCTCATCGACCTCGAACGGATCGCCGATGCACTCGGGGAGCCGGTGACTAACCTGCTCCCCCGTCTGGATTCGAACCAGAAACCTGCCGGTTAACAGCCGGCTGCTCTGCCAATTGAGCTACAGGGGATCGCGCCGTAACGCGGGTACGAACATTACCAGCCGATTCGTACCGGCTCGACCGGGATGCGGACCGACCCGCCGTCCTCAGTCGGCGGTCGGCTGGGCCTGGGCGAGGTCGTCGAGGAAGGTCGTCGCCCAGTGGTCGATGTCGTGCTCGGCCACCTGCCGGCGCATGACCCGCATCCGTCGGGCCTTGTTCCGGGGCGAGTCGTCCATCGCCTCCACCAGCCGGTCCTTCATCCCGTTGATGTCGTACGGGTTCACCAGGTACGCCTGGCGCAGCTCTTTCGCGGCCCCGGCGAACTCGCTCAGCACCAGGGCACCGTCGTCGGCCTGCCGGCAGGCCACGTACTCCTTCGCCACCAGGTTCATGCCGTCCCGCAGAGGGGTGACCACCATGACGTCCGCGGCCCGGTAGAGCGCGGCCATCTCCTCCCGTGGGTAGGAGGAGTGCAGGTACGTGATCGGCGGGCGGCCGATCCGGCCGATGTCGCCGTTGATCCGGCCCACCAGCCGGTCCATGTCGTCCCTCAGCTGACGGTACTCATCGACCCGTTCCCGCGACGGCGTGGCCACCTGGACGAAGGCGACCTCGTCCAGCTCGAGGGCGCCGTCGTCGATCAGCTCCCCGAAGGCGCGCAGCCGGGCGAGCAGGCCCTTGGTGTAGTCGAGCCGGTCGACGCCGAGGAACAGCACCTTCGGGTCGCCGAGGTCGCGCCGGATCTCGGCCGCCCGCTCGGCTGTGGCCGGGGCCGCGGCCAGCTCGGCCAGACCGGCGGTGTCGATGGAGATCGGGTAGGACCGGGCCACCACCGTCCGGCCGTCCGCCGCCCGGATCTCGTCCCGGTGGGTCTCCTGGCGCAGCCGGGCGCGGACGAGCCGGAGAAAGTTCTGCGCCCCGCCACTGACCTGGAAGCCGACGAGGTCCGCGCCCAGCAGCCCCTCGAGGATCTGGTTGCGCCAGGGCAGCTGCTGGTAGAGCTCGGTGGGGGGGAACGGGATGTGCAGGAAGAAGCCGATCCGCAGGTCTGGCCGCTGGCGACGGAGCATCGCCGGCACCAGCTGCAGCTGGTAGTCCTGCACCCAGACGACGGCGCCCTGCTCGGCGACGGCCGCGGTGGCGTCGGCGAAGCGCTGGTTGACCACCACGTAGGCGTCCCACCACTCGCGGTGGAACTCCGGGGCAGCGATCACGTCGTGGTAGAGCGGCCACAGGGTGGTGTTGGAGAAGCCCTCGTAGTACTCCTCGACCTCGCTGGCCGACAGGGGCACCGGGACCAGCTGCAGGCCGTCGTTCTCGAACGGCGCGACCTCCTCGTCGGGGGCGCCGTGCCAGCCGACCCAGGCGCCGTCGTGGCGGCGCATCACCGGCTCGAACGCCGTCACCAGCCCGCCGGGGGAGGTACGCCAGTCGACACTGCCGTCGGGGTGCTCGACCCGGTCGACCGGCAGCCGGTTGGCCACCACCACGAACGAGGCGGTCGCCGGCGGCTGTGCGGAAGCGGAAGGGTCGGCGGGGGTCATGGCCCCCATCCTCCCAGGACCAGTCGCGCCCCTATCTGCCAGGCTCAGCCCATGTCCTCACCCGTCCCCACGACCGAAGCCGGTACCGCCGCCCTGCGCGCCCTGCTGGCCGACCCGGAGGGCGCGCTCGTGGCCCTGGACTTCGACGGCACCCTGGCCCCGATCATCGACGACCCCGAGCTGGCCTCGGCCGACCCGGCGGCCGTGGCGGCGCTGGCCCGGGTGGGCGCGCTCATCGGCACGGTGGCGGTGATCACCGGCCGGCCCGCCCGCACCGCCGTCCGGCTCGGAGGCTTCGCCGGGCGCCCCGGTCTGGCGTCGATGGTCGTCCTCGGCCAGTACGGCGTCGAGCGCTGGGACGGCGCCACCGACTCCTACGACATCCCGCCCGAGCCCGCCGCCGTCCGCGCGGCCGGCGAGGATCTGCCGGCCATCCTCGAGCGGTACGGGCACCCAGGGGCCCGGATCGAGCACAAGGGCAGGGCGCTCGGCGTGCACACCCGCGAGCTGGCGGACGGGCGGGCGGCGTACCAGCAGCTGCTCGGTCCGCTGCAGGAGCTGGCCGGGCGGCACGGGTTGGCGCTGGAGCCCGGCCGGCAGGTGCTCGAGATCCGGGCCCCGGGCATGGACAAGGGGGCGGCCCTGCGCGCTCTGGTGGCCGAGCGCGGTGCCCGGACCGTGGTCTTCGGGGGCGATGACCTCGGCGACCTGCCGGCGTTCGAGGCCGTCGCCTCCCTTCGCGACGAGGGTGTCCCGGGTTTGCTGGTCTGCTCGGCTTCCGCCGAGGAGGACGCGCTGCGGGAGCGGGCCGACGTCGTCGTCGAGGGCCCGGCCGGCGTGGCCCGGTGGCTCGCGGACCTGGCGGTCCGGCTCAGGACCGCGAGCTAGGTTGCCCGGTCCGCGGAGGTGCTCTCGTCGGTCTGGCTGGACTCCTGCCGGGTCTGCTCCGGCGCGTCGGTCCGGCGGTCGGAGTCGGCCAGGATCTGCTCGGCCTGAGCGGCGGGATCGTCGCTGCCGGCGGCCAGCTCCTCGGGCAGCAGATGGGCCCGCTCGGCCGCGCGGTCGGCGTCCTGGGAGGTGGACCGGTCCTCGGCGTCGCTCATGGTCACACGCTACGCACGCGCTGGATATGCTCCGCGCGTGCCCCACGAGACCAGGACCCGGAGATGAGCGCCGACGTCGCCCCTGACCTGGGTGACGAGGGCGAGGTGCTGCAGGACCGCGAGGACCGTCCCGTGCTGAGGATCGGCGACCTCGTCCGGCACCCCCGCCAGCCCTGGTCCGGTTCGGTGCACGCCCTGCTGAGCCACCTCCAGCAGGTCGGGTTCACCGAGGCGCCCGTCCCTGGCCCGTTGGCTGAGGATCACGACGACGTCGGCTACATCGAGGGCATCGGCGGTGACGACGCCTGCCTGCTGGTCACCACGGACGAGGCGGTCGCGGCGGTCGCCCAGCTGCTGCGGCGCTACCACGACGCGGTCGCGACCTGGCGGCCCGAGGTCGAGCCCGTCTGGTTCGACGGGCAGCGGGGTGCGGGGGACGGGGGCGAGCACCTGGTCTGCCACGGGGACGTCGGCCCGTGGAACCTCGTCTGGCGGGACGGGTCGGTCGTCGGGCTGATCGACTGGGAGTACGCGACCATCGGCACCCGCCGCACCGATATCGCCTACGCCCTGCACTACCTCGTGCCCTTCCGGGACCGCAGCTACTGGCAGTGGGTGCTGGGGATGCCGGCCAAGCCGCGTCGGCGGCACCGGATGGCCGTCTTCGCCGAGGCGTACGGGATCCCCGTCGACGAGCAGCTGGTGGATGAGGTCCTGGCCTCCCAGCAGGCCGGCGTCGACCTGATGCGGACGCTCGCGGAGCAGGGCCGGCCCCGTCAGCAGCAGCTGATCGCCAACGGCGAGCTGGACCGGGAGCACCGCGCGGTGCTGTGGGGTCAGGGTCACCGGCACAAGTTCTACGCCAAGCGGCCGCGGAGCCGCCGTGGCGCGGACCACGAGGAGCGCCCGGGCGGTCTGCGCTGACCGCCCGGCCGCGCCGTCGGAGTCAGCGGATGCCGGTGGTGGCCAGTCCCTGGACGAAGAAGCGCTGGAACGCCAGGAACAGCACCACCAGCGGCAGCACCGCGATCAGCGTCATGGCCATCAGGGCGCCGTAGTCGGCCTGGTACTGCCCCTGCAGGAACTGCAGGCCGATGGGCAAGGTGTAGAGCTGCGGGTCCTTGAGAGCGATCAGGGGCCAGAGGAAGTCGTTCCACTGGTACATCACGGTCAGCAGGGTGAGCACGGCCAGCAGCGGCTTGCACAGCGGCAGCACGATGCTCCAGAAGATCCGCAGCGAGCCGGCTCCGTCCAGCTTGCCGGCCTCGATCAGCTCGTTGGGGATGGCGATCATGAACTGCCGGGCCAGGAAGATCCCGAACGTGGCTGCAGCGCCCGGGATGATCACGGCCCAGAACGTGCCGATCAGGCCCAGGCTGTTCACGATCCGGAACTGCGGCACCAGGATCGCCTGGGTGGGGATCATCATCGTGGCCAGCAGCACCAGGAACAGCAGGTTCTTGGCCGGGAAGGTCAGCTTGGCGAAGGCGTAGCCCGCCAGCACGCTCACCACCACGGTGAGCAGCGTGGTGATGCCGGTGACGACCACGGAGTTGCCGAACCAGGTCGAGACGGGCCAGGCGTCCAGGACGCGGGTGAAGTTGTCCAGGGAGACCCGGCGCGGGATCACGCTGACGTTGGCGTCGAAGGTCTTCTGGCCCGAGAACGCGGTGGTCAGCATCACCCACAGGGGGAAGGCCATCATGACCGCGGTGACCACGGCCAGCACGATCCGGACGGTGAGCCCCAGCCGGGAGCGGCGGCCGCGGCGCCGGGGTGAGGCTGTCCCGGCCGAGGTCTCGACGCGTGTCGGGGCGAGGGGGCGGGGTGCGGTGATGGCCATCAGGCGGTCTCGTCCCGGTTGCGGTTGGTGCGCCACTGCACGACGGTGAAGATCAACGTGAGGAAGAAGATCACCACGCCGATCGCCGCGCCGTAACCCTGGTCGCGGGTCGGCCCGAAGGCGGTCTTGTAGGCGTAGGTACCCAGCACCTCGGTCGCCGAGCCCGGTCCGCCGTTGGTCAGGACGAAGACGGTGTCGAAGACCTGGAAGGAGTAGATGACGTTCATGATCAACAGGAAGAACGTCGACGGCCCGAGCAGCGGGAACGTCAGGTAGCGGAACCGCTGCCAGGCCGAGGCCCCTTCCACCTGAGCCGCCTCGTAGAGCTCGACGGGCACGGCCTGCAGCCCGGCGAGGTAGATGATCATGGTGAAGCCGACCCGGATCCACAGCGTGATGACGATCAGCGAGATGAACGCCGGCGCCCCCCGCGACTGCCAGGAGATGTTCGGCAGCCCGAGGTCGGTGGCCAGCCCGTTGAACACCCCGATGGTCTCGTTGAACAAGAAGGTGCCGATCAGGCCGACCGCCACACCCGAGATGACCAGCGGCAGGTAGATCAGCGTCCGGACGACCTGGCGGCCGGGCAGGACCGAGTTCATCAGCACCGCCAGCGCAAGACCGACGGCCATGCTCAGCGGCACGGTGAGCACGATGAACAGGGCCGTGTTGAGCAACGCCCGGTAGAAGGTCGGGTCGGCGAACATGGTGGTGTAGTTCGCCAGGCCGCGCCAGGTGATCTTGCCGCTGAGCGGGGCGATCTTGGCCGTGGAGTAGACGAAGGCCGCGGCCATCGGGACGATCAGGAACCCGAGCGCCAGCAGCATCGACGGAGCCAGGAAGGCGAACGCCGACCGGTCCCAGCGAGGCCGGCGCCGCCTCGACGGGGCGCTCGCCGGAGGTCGGGTACTGGCGGGCAGCGCCGAGACCGCGGTCACGCCCCGGCCTTCTTCACCGCCGCCGCCAGTGCCGCGACCGTGTCGGCGGAGGAGGCTCCACCGAGGAACGCCTTCTCCAGCTCGGTCTGCAGGGCGGCGTTGATCTGCGCGAACTGCGGCACCGTCACCTGCTTGACCTGCTCGGGGGTGATCGTGGTGGCCTGCTCCACGAAGGTCTTCATCAGGTCCGGCCGGACCTGGAAGTCCAGCTGGGCCGAGGTGAGGGACTTCAGCGTGGGCAGCTCGCCGGTCGACTCGCAGAAGGTGCGCTGCTGCTCCTCGCTCACCAGGAACTCCAGGAAGAGCTTGGCCGCCTCGGTGTTCTTGCCGTCCTTCGAGGCCACGATGGCGTTGCCGCCGAGGTCGGAGGCGGCGGCGACGTCCTTGGGCATCGGCATCGCGCCGTACTCGAACTTCTTCTTGATGCTGTCGTCGATGAACGGGATCAGGAAGTCGCCCGCGAAGGCCATGGCCACCGTGCCGCCGGCGAACGCGGCGTCGGGGTAGGTGGCGGACTTCACCGAGGTGTTGCGGGCCACCCAGTTGTTGGTGAAGAAGCTCTGGGTGAACTCCACGGCCTTGCGGCCCTGGTCGGAGTCGATCACCGGGGACTTGAGGTCGTCGCCGAGCAGGTTGCCGCCGGCCTGGAACAGCCAGGAGAGCCAGCGGTAGGCCCCGGCGCTCTGCCAGTCGTAGATGAAGGGGACCTGCTTGCCCTTGACCACCCCGGCCAGCTTGCGGGACGCGTCGGCGAACTGCTCCCAGCTCCACGCCTCGTCCAGACTGGTCGGGGCGGTGAGGCCGGCGGCCTCGAAGGCGTCCTTGCGGTACAGGATGGCGGTGGTGTCGATCTGGTGCGGCACGCCGTAGGGCTTGCCGTCGTAGACGACCCCCTGCCACAGGCCCGGGACGAAGGTGTCGATCTTGGCCTGGTCGAACGTGCTGGAGACGTCCAGCAGCACGTCCTGGCTCGTGTACTGGCCGATGTCGATGTAGGAGACCCTGAACAGGTCCGGCGGGTTGCCGGCCTGGAAGCGGGAGTCCAGGTTAGTCTGGATGCTGGCGTAGGGGACCGTCTCGGTCTTGACAGTGATGCCGGGCTGCGCCTTCTGGAAGGCGGCGATGACGGCGTCGAACGCCTTCTTCTCCTGGTCTCCCGACCAGTTGACGAAGCTGAGCTGACCGGTCACGGCCGCACCGGAGGCGGCGCTCGACGGGGTGTCGGAGGTGGACTTGCCGGTGAGGCCGGCGCAGGCGCTCAGCCCCGCAGACGCTCCCAGCCCGAGCCCTCCGAGCAGTACCTGTCGACGGTTGATCGCCATGTCGTCTTCCTCTCGTCATCCCGCCGGGTGCTACCGACGGGCTGCGCAGGACAGCCGGTCCGGCGGACCGCCCCCTGACGCTGGTCTCACTTCTGCGGGCAGCGAACGGGTAGATGCACCCGCGCCCTGCGCCTATGTGCCGGGGTGTCCGGCGGTGTCGCCACGATGGCACGCCGACCGCGCGCCCGCCAGACCGGCACCCGGGTGTCGCGCCGGTATAGTCCTGCTCGGCCGAGGTGCACCGCCTCCCGCTCTTCCCAGGAGGACCCATGTTCGACGTCGACGACATCCGGGACTGGCGCGGTCAGAGCGTGGTCGACCGGGACGGGAGCAAGATCGGCTCCCTGGAGGCCGTCTACTTCGACACCTCCACCGACGAGGCGGTCTTCGCCACGGTCAAGGTCGGTCTGGTCGGCGGGGGCAAGCTGATCTTCGTCCCGCTGGTCGGGGCCAAGGTCGCGCCGAAGCACATCCGGGTGATGACGGACAAGAAGCTCGCCAAGGACGCGCCCTACATCGACACCGACGGTGAGCTCGACTCGGCCGCCGAGCCCGGGATCTACTCCCACTACGGTCTGACCTACGAGCGCGGAGCCAGCGGCGAACGCAAGCTCGGCCGCCGCTGACCGGTCCCTTCCGACAGCCTCAGAGCGAGGCGGCCGGAGCCTGCAGCCCGTCCCAGGACCAGCGCGGCATCGCCATCGCGTCGTCGATGTCGGCCATCACCTCGTGCTCGAGAACGTCCTGGACCGCCCACTCCATGTAGGCCCGCATCGCGGCCCGGAAGTCCGGGTCGTCCGGGAGGTCGGCATCCTGCATCGCCTCGACGAAGCAGCGGACTAAGCGCCGGCCCAGATCGCTCATGTCGCCGTTGCCCGCGTGGGTCCGCAGCACCTGGCTGTGGTCACTCATCTCGGTCGAGTAGGTCGCCGGTCCGCCCAGCACCTCCGCCCAGTACGCGGCCAGCCGCTCGACGTGCAGCGGATGCTGGCCGGGGTGGCTGAACGGGTGGTTCAGCTCGGGGTCGGCCAGGCAGCGCGCGTGGTGCGCGCGGGCCAGCCGCAACAGGGCCGCTTCGCCGCCGGCGAAGTCGTACAGGGTGGGCCTCACCTGCCCATCGTCGTCCCCACACGAGGCAGTCACAAGGTGACGCCGCACGCCGCGACCACGCGGTAGCAACGTCACGACCGGGCCGCCGGCCGGCCGCTAGGCTGAGCCCTCGACCAGGGGCGGTAGCTCAGCCGGTTAGAGCAGGGGACTCATAATCCCTGGGTCGCGGGTTCGAGCCCCGCCCGCCCTACCAGACCCGTGTATGCCTTCGGGTGATGGTTGACATGGCTGCTGCGGTTGATGTTTTACATGG
>NZ_CAXTHT010000007.1:0-173172 GCF_964244285.1 uncultured Friedmanniella sp. | reverse complement strand
CCACGACCCGACCACCGGAGCCAGCAACGACATCGAGAAGGCCACGAACGTGGCCCGCGCGATGGTCACCCAGTACGGCATGACCGACCGGCTCGGCGCGATCAAGCTGGGTTCCGGTGAGTCCGAGCCCTTCATGGGCCGCGACATGGGTCACGGCCGCGAGTACTCCGAGGAGGTGGCGGCGGTGGTCGACGAGGAGGTCTCCAAGCTGATCAGCACCGCCCACCAGGAGGCGTTCGACATCCTGACCGCGAACCGGGATGTCCTGGACGACCTGGTTCGGGCCCTGTTCGAGCGCGAGACGCTGGACCGCGCCGAGGTGGCGGAGGTCTTCCAGCCGTTGCGGCTCTGGCCGAAGCGTCCGGCCTGGACCGGCTCCGACTCCCGGGTGCCCTCGACCGTGCCGCCCGTGATGCCGCCGCCCTCGCTCAACGGGAACGGCCACAGCCCCAACGGCCAGCTCACCCCGGGGTCCAACGGCCACGGCAACAACGGCCACGGCGCCCACGGTCAGGGCGTCCCCGTGGGCGGCCAGGGTGGTCCGGGGGCCGAGATGCCCCCGGGCGGAGCGCCGCTGCCTCCCGGACACACCGGCATCCCGCCGCAGCTGCCCGGCCCGAGCGGTGACAGCCTGCCCCCCCGCGGACCCGACTTCCGTTGAGCCGAACGCCGGACCTGGAGTCCGTGACGCCGCAGGCCGCTGACGGGTCGCCGCCCTTCGACCACGACCGGATCGCGGCGGCCGTCCGGGAGATCCTGGTCGGGATCGGTGAGGACCCCGACCGCGACGGCCTGGTCGAGACGCCGCAGCGGGTGGCGCGGGCGTACGCGGAGATGTTCGCCGGCCTGCGTCAGGACCCGGAGACGGTGCTGGCCACCCGCTTCGACCTCGGCCACGACGAGTTGGTCCTGGTCAAGGACATCGAGGTCTGGAGCTGCTGCGAGCACCACCTGGTGCCCTTCACCGGGGTCGCCCACGTCGGCTACATCCCGGCGGCGGACGGTCGGATCACCGGCCTGAGCAAGCTCGCGCGGCTCGTTGACGTGTACGCCAAGCGGCCCCAGGTGCAGGAACGGCTCACCACCCAGGTGGCCGATGCGCTGGAGCGCCTGCTGCAGCCGCGCGGGGTGATGGTGGTCTTCGAGTGCGAACACCTCTGCATGACCATGCGCGGGGTCCGCAAGCCCGGCTCGAAGACGGTGACCAGCGCCGTCCGCGGCCTGCTCCGCAACCCCGCCACCCGGGCTGAGGTCCTGACCCTGATGAAGGGCTGAAGGTCTGGTCGTGAGGACGAGGACGGTCGAGGTCGATCCGCTCTAGTCTGGGCCGGTGAGCACGTCGGGGCAGGTGCAGGGGCTGCCCCCGATGGGCCGGACCCGGGTCATGGGCGTGGTCAACGTCACCCCCGACTCCTTCTCCGACGGTGGGCGCTGGTTCGACCCCGAGGCGGCGGTGGCCCACGGTCTGGAGCTGCTGGCGGAGGGCGCCGACATCGTCGACGTGGGCGGTGAGTCCACCCGTCCAGGGGCCGAGCGGCCGGACACCGCCGAGGAGCTCCGCCGGGTGCTGCCTGTCGTGGCCGAGCTCGCGGCGACCGGGGCAGTGGTCAGCATCGACACGATGCGCGCCGAGGTCGCGGCCGAGGCCGTCGCGGCGGGAGCCCGGCTGGTCAACGACGTCTCCGGCGGTCTGGCCGAGGCCGAGATGCTGAGCACGGTGGCCGACCTCGGCGTCGCGTACGTCTGCATGCACTGGCGCGGGCACTCGACGGTGATGGAGCAGCGCACGGTCTACGCCGACGTGGTGACCGACGTGGTGCACGAGCTCCGGGAGCGGATCGACCGGGCCCGGACGGCGGGGGTCGAGCGCGACCAGCTGGTCGTCGACGTCGGGTTCGGCTTCGCCAAGACGGGCGAGCACAACTGGGAGCTGCTGCGGCGGATGGACGAGCTGGAGGTGCTCGGGGTCCCGCTCCTGGCCGGCGTCTCGCGCAAGCGGTTCCTGGGCTCCCTGCTCGCCGACCGCGACGGTGAGCCGCGTCCACCGGTCGGCCGCGACGACGCCACGACCGCGCTGACCACCCTGCTGGCCTGGCGGGACGTGTGGGGGGTCCGGGTGCACTCGGTCCGCGCCAGCCGGGACGCCGTGGCCGTGGTGCAGCGGCTGCGGGACCGTCCCTCGGACTGACTCCTCGGCGTCGTGGTTCGGTCACGATGGTCGGATATGGTCTCGGCGGAGGAGGTGGGGATGACTCGAGACCAGATCGCGCTGCGCGGACTCGTCGGCTTCGGCCGGCACGGGGTCTTCGACTTCGAGCGCGAGCAGGGGCAGCAGTTCGTGGTGGACGTGGTCTGCCACCTGGACCTCGCCCCCGCCGCCACCACCGACGACCTCGCCCTGACCGTCGACTACGGCGCCCTGGCCACCGACGTGGTCGCCGACATCGAGCGTGACCCCCTCCAGCTGATCGAGGCTCTCGCCGACCGGATCGCCCGGACCTGTCTGAGCCGCGCGGGCGTCGAGAGGGTCGACGTCACCGTGCACAAGCCCGGCGCCCCCCTGACGGTCGGCTTTGCCGACGTCGCCGTCAGCCTGACAAGGAGCAAGCATGACCAGTCCTAACCCGCACGCCATCGACACCGACACCCTCAGCGGCATGAAGCCACTGCGCAAGGTCGTGTACTCCATCGGCTCGAACCTCGGCGACCGGCTGGGCCACCTGCAGGGCGCGGTCGACGCCCTGAGCGACACCCCCGACGTGATTGTGGTGGACGTCTCGTCGGTGTACGAGACCGAGCCGGTCGGGGGCCCCGAGGACAGCCCTGCGTTCCTGAACCTGGTGCTCGTGGCCGAGACGACGCTCGAGCCGCGGACGCTGCTCGAGCGGGCGCAGGCGATCGAGGACGCCTTCGGACGGGACCGCAGCGGCGGCCGCTGGGCCCCCCGCACCCTGGACGTCGACCTGATCGTGGTGGGGCACGTCGAGCTCGACCAGGCCGACCTCAAGCTGCCGCACCCGCTGGCGGGCGAGCGGGGCTTCGTCCTGGTGCCCTGGGCCGAGATCGACGGGCACGCCAGCCTGCCGTCCGTCGGCCCGGTGAGCGACCTGGTGCGGCAGGTCGACACCTCCGGGGTCAGGCTGCGCGAGGACCTCGCCATCGAGAGCGACTGAGACCCCTTGGCCGAACAGCCCAGCGGCAGCGTCACCCAGACCCCGCTCCGCGCCCTGGTGGTGGCCGCCATCTTCGGTTGCCTGGCGGGGTGGCTGGTCGTGGTCGTGTCCAACGCCCTCGGCCTGGTGCCACCGCGAATCCCGTGGTCGGCGCCGATCGGGCTGCTGGTCTTCGCCGCCCTCGTCGGGGTCCTGGCCAGATCGACCCACCAGCGGATCCAGGTCCGGCGGGAGCGGATGGAGCCGCAGAGGGCGGTGGCTTTCCTCGTGCTGGGCAAGGCGTCCGCCCTGGCCGGTGCCCTCGTCGCGGGCGGCTACGTCGCCTTCGGGCTCCTCTTCGTGAACAACATCGACGCGGCTTCGCCCCGGGACCGGGTGATCAGGTCGGCCGTGGCCGTCGTCGCGGGCATCGCGCTCTGCCTTGCCGGGCTGCGGCTGGAGCGGGCGTGCAAGGTTCCGGGGGACGACGACGAGGACGAGCCACCCGGTCCCGCTCCGAGGCGCTGACCCTCCGCGCGGCGTCCCGCCCGACCGCCGCCGAGCGGATTACTGTGACGCCGTGACCGCTTCCGCTGCTTCTGCTGCTGCTGCCTCGACCCGGCGTCGACCCGCCCGCTCGGCCCGTCCGTCGCGACTGCGCCGAGCTTCCGAGGCTGCGCTCGGCGCGGGTACCGTGATCGCCGTGGCGGCCGCCTTGGGGCCCACCTGGGCGGCGCGGACCGGCGTCGGCATCGCGGTCGTCGCGGCCGTGCTGGCCTGCGTCTTCGCCTGGCGCGAGCTGTTCACCGCCGAGCGCACCCACGCTCAGACGATGCTGGTGACCTCGCAGCGGCACGGCGCGCAGCTACGCAACGAGCGCGAGCACAACGCCGGCGTCGTCGACACGCTCAGCGGCCGGGTGCGCGAGGTGACCGCAGTGGTCGACGGCCAGCGGGTGACGATCGCGGCCCTACGGCACGAGGTCTTCGCTCTGGAGGGCGACCGGACGACGCTTCGCGGCCAGCTCCAGCAGCGGGACAAGGTCATCTCCTGGCTACGCAGCACCGTCCGGTCCCAGGACGCCGAGATCACGACACTGCGGTCCCGGCTGCAGGCCGAGGAGGACGAGCGCGTCGCCGCCGAGGTGCACCAGCTGCCTCGCCGGGTCCGGGCCGAGTTCGCCGCGGTCGAGCAGGCCGACGTGACCGAGCTGCCGACCTTCGCCTCGGTGCTGCCGAACTACGAAGAGGACCGCCGGCTCGCCTGAGGCGCCCTCACCACCCTCCGTGAACGATTCTGACGGGACTACCCGTCAGGATCGTTCACGGGAGCACTCTCAGCGGTCGACGTCGCCGATGACGTAGCCGATCGAGGCCAGTGAGGCCTCCAAGGAGGTCACGGGGACGCCGACCAGGACTGACTCGAGGGCGGCGACGTTGCTGAACGACGGCGTCCGCAGCTTGAACCGCCACGGTGTCTTCTCCCCGCGCGAGACCACCCAGTAGCCGGCCAGGCCGAGCGGGGCCTCCAGGGCGAGGTAGCCCTCGCCCTCCGGCAGCTTCACGATCTTGCCGAGCGGCACCTCGACCGGCCCCATCAACCTCGCAAGCCGGTCCACGCACGCCTGCACCAGCCGCGCGCTCTCGCCGAGCTCGTGGGCCGTGGTGCGGAACCTGGCCGCCGCGTCCCCGGCGGTGTCGGAGGTGGGCGTGATCAGCTCGGCCAGCTCGTGGTAGACCAGCCGCGGAGTGGCCGGCCTGAGGTCGAGCGCGATGCCGCTCGCCCGGGCTGCCGGGCCACTCACCCCGTACGCCGCCGCCGTGTCCCGGCTGAGCACCGCCACGCCCGCGAGCCCGACCAGGCCCTCAGCGGCCTCGAGGGCCCGCCCGAGAGCGACCAGGTCGGCCATCAGCGCGTGCTCGTGGGCCAGCCAGCCCTCGTCCGCGTCGGCCGCGAGACCACCGATCCGCGCGACCATCGGGTGCACACGGTTGCCGGTCAGCCGCAACGTCTGCTCCCGCAGCCGCTCCCGCAGCGCCCGGACCTCCACCCGGGGGAGGGATCGGTCAGCGAGGAAGCCCAGCTGACCCAGGTGGCTCAGGATCCGGGTGTGCTCGGCCAGCAGCGTCCGCAGCCAGCGCGCGCGGACGGGCACCTCGAGGCCCAGCAGCTGCTCGCAGACCATCGCCACCCCCAGCTCGCCGAAGAACGGCGCCTGCCAGTCGTGCCGGTCGGCCAGCATGCCGATCTGCCGGTAGTCGCGGACCTCGAACAGCTTCTCCGCGCCGCGGTGCATGGCTCCGACCCGGACGGTCGCCGCCGTGACGACGTCGTCCTCGGTCCACAGCCCCAGCTCGAGCAGGCCGGCCGTGCTGGGGTGGTCCGCACCCAGGTCGAGCAGGACCGTCCCGGCCGGCGGGTCGGCGGCCGCGTCCGGCAGCATCCCTCGACCCAGTGAGCCGACGAGGACCCGGAGCGGTGCGCGCACCGGCTCAGGCTGTCACAGGGGTCGACGGGGTCACCTGCTGCAGCAGCCACCCGTGACTGCCCCAGTCGCGCCGGTTCACCAGGGCAGCCCGCCGGCTGCGGGCGGCCAGAGCCGCCAACCCGTGGTCGTGGCCCGGGTCGGGCCACAGCTCGGCCAGCACGTCCGCCTGGTCCCGCCGCCATACCGTCCGCGCCCCAGCCCGCTCACCGGCCTCGGCGACGGCGTCCAGGGCCACGGCGGCGGTCAGGTTGGCCCGACGATCTGGCCAGGCGGCCACCGGCAGGCCGGCTCGGAAGCCGGCCAGGGACCCTTGGGACGGACGTCCCGAGCGGTCGTGGCCGTAGTCGACCGCTAGGGTCAGGCCGCCGACCCGGTCCAGGCTGCGGACCAGAGCCGCCCAGGCCAGGTCACGGGAGCGGCCGACCTCGACCAGCTCGCCACCCGGCCACCAGCGGTCCACCCAGTCCTGGTCCTCTGACCGGAGGGGCGCCCCAGCTCTGCCGTCTGCCCGGAGCTCGCGGTGCCCGTCCGGGGTGCGGACCGCAACCGGGCACGGCAGGTCGTCCAACCACTCGGTGGCCACCACCAGCACCGGTCCGGCCAGACCCTCGACCAGCTCGGCCATCCCGCCGCTCGTCCACCCCGGCGCGGACACGTCCCAGCAGTCCTCGATCCAGTACACCCCCGCGGGCAGGGTCGGGGGTCGTGGCCGTAGGTCCACCCCCACCAGCCCCAGGCCGGCGTCCCGGCCGGCGAGCCCAGCCAGCAGGGCTCCGTCGCCCGCCCCCACGTCGACGACGGTGCCGGTCCCGGGGTACCGATCGAGCAGGGCGAGCAACGCCTCGGCGAGCTCGGGGCCGGCCATCGCCGCGGTCGAGAAGTGTTCTCCCGGGCTCGACCGGCGCCAGAAGCCGTTCGGGCCGGACGCCGTCCGTACCCACGCCTGCGACCACGATTGCGACCCCACTGCCATGTCCCCATCGTGCTGGTCGGGTCAATCGCGGACAAATGCGTCGCGTTAACACCCGATAGTTCCACAAACGCTCCGATCCTCGCCTGGTCATTCTCGGCAAAACCGTCCGTTTGGGGTAGCGTTGTCGCGACATCTATACCGCAGCAGTGGAGGAAGAATGGCCCAGCGAGTGCAGATCATCTTGGAGGACGATTACGATGGAGGCACGGCTGATGAGTCGGTCTCATTCGCTCTCGATGGTGTCGAGTACGAAATCGACCTCTCCGGAGGTAATGCGGCCAAGCTGCGTGATGAGCTGGCACCGTGGATCGGGCACGCGCGCAAGACCGGCGGTCGGCGCCGCCGCGCGGCCCCCGCCGGCGCCGCCAAGCCCGCCGGTTCCTCCAGCACGAGCGAGATCCGGTCGTGGGCGCTGGGCAACGGCTACGAGGTCAGCAGCCGCGGGCGCGTATCGGCTGAGGTGCGCGACGCCTACGAGCAGGCCCACGCCTGAGGCGTGCCCGACCCCGTCGGCGCGAGTGACGGTGCCGACGGTCGAGTTGCGCTCTGGGCGAACGGGGGCCGCCCGCCGGCCGCGGTCGGCTGCAGATCCCGCCCCCCCAGAGCGGAATCTCCGCTCCGTGAACAGGGTTGTTGCTGCAGCAGGGCTGCTGTTGCCTCGTTGACATCCGGACGTGCTTGACTCGAAGCCGGGTTCGGGGTCAGGCGGCCTACTACAGTGAACAGCGACGGCGTCGGACCCACCACAAGGGCGGGGACCGTGTCGCAGGCGAGGAGCAAACACCATGTTCGAGCGTTTCACCGATCGAGCCCGTCGTGTGGTGGTGCTGGCCCAAGAAGAAGCCCGCATGCTCAACCACAACTACATCGGCACCGAACACATCCTGCTGGGTCTGATCCACGAGGGTGAAGGTGTGGCGGCGAAGGCCCTCGAGTCGCTCGGTATTTCTCTCGAGGCAGTGCGGCAGAAGGTCGAGGAGATCATCGGCCATGGCCAGCAGTCTCCGAGCGGCCACATCCCCTTCACCCCGCGAGCGAAGAAAGTACTCGAGCTGAGTCTGCGGGAAGCGCTGCAGATCAACCATTCCTACATCGGTACCGAGCACATCCTGCTGGGCCTGATCCGTGAGGGCGAAGGCGTCGCCGCGCAGGTATTGGTCAAGCTGGGCGCCGACCTCAACCGGGTGCGTAACCAGGTCCTGCAATTGCTCAGCGGCTTCCAGGGCAAGGAGGCTGCCACCTCGGGTGCTCCCGAGCAGGGCAACACCCCCTCGTCCTCGATGGTGCTCGACCAGTTCGGTCGCAACCTGACGCAGGCGGCCCGGGAGAACAAGCTCGACCCGGTCATCGGACGTGAGAAGGAGATCGAGCGGGTGATGACCGTGCTCTCCCGCCGTACCAAGAACAACCCGGTGCTGATCGGAGAGCCGGGCGTGGGTAAGACGGCCGTGGTCGAGGGTCTGTCCCAGGCCATCGTCCGCGGCGACGTTCCCGAGACCCTG
Organism: uncultured Friedmanniella sp.; assembly: GCF_964244285.1. Lineage (NCBI taxonomy): Bacteria > Bacillati > Actinomycetota > Actinomycetes > Propionibacteriales > Nocardioidaceae > Friedmanniella > uncultured Friedmanniella sp. The sequence continues at coordinate 165,057 of NZ_CAXTHT010000007.1, read as the reverse complement.
CGCGACAAGCAGATCTACACCCTCGACCTCGGCGCGCTGGTGGCCGGCAGCCGTTACCGCGGTGATTTCGAGGAGCGGCTGAAGAAGGTCCTCAAGGAGATCAAGACCCGCGGCGACGTCGTGCTGTTCATCGACGAGATCCACACCCTGGTGGGTGCCGGAGCCGCCGAGGGCGCGATCGACGCGGCGAGCATCCTCAAGCCGATGCTGGCCCGGGGTGAGCTGCAGACCATCGGCGCCACGACGCTCGACGAGTACCGCAAGTACGTCGAGAAGGACGCCGCCCTGGAGCGCCGCTTCCAGCCGATCCAGGTCGCCGAGCCGACGATCGCGCACACCATCGACATCCTGCGCGGGCTACGCGACCGCTACGAGGCGCACCACCGGATCACCATCACCGACCAGGCGCTGGTGGCCGCGGCCCAGATGGCCGACCGCTACATCTCCGACCGCTTCCTGCCCGACAAGGCGATCGACCTGATCGACGAGGCGGGTGCCCGGCTGCGGATCCGCCGGATGACGGCCCCGCCGGACCTGCGGGAGTTCGACGAGAAGGTCGCCGCCGTCCGGCTGGAGAAGGAAGCCGCGATCGACGCGCAGGATTTCGAGCGCGCCGCGGGTCTGCGCGACGACGAGAAGAAGCTGCTCACCGCCCGCGCCGAGCGTGAGGCGCAGTGGAAGTCCGGCGACCTCGACGTGGTGGCCGAGGTGGACGAGGAGATCATCGCCGAGGTGCTGTCCGCCAGCACCGGCATCCCGGTCTTCAAGCTCACCGAGGAGGAGTCAGCTCGCCTGCTCAACATGGAGGAGGAGCTGGGCAAGCGCTACATCGGCCAGTACGACGCCGTCCGCGCCCTGTCCCGCTCGATCCGGCGCACCCGCGCCGGCCTCAAGGACCCGCGGCGTCCCAGCGGCTCGTTCATCTTCGCCGGCCCGTCCGGCGTCGGGAAGACCGAGCTGACCAAGGCGCTGACCGAGTTCTTGTTCGGCGACCAGGACGCGCTCATCCAGCTGGACATGAGCGAGTACTCCGAGAAGCACACCGCTTCGCGGCTGTTCGGCTCGCCTCCCGGCTACGTCGGCTACGAGGAGGGCGGCCAGCTCACCGAGAAGGTGCGACGCAAGCCGTTCAGCGTCGTGCTGTTCGACGAGGTCGAGAAGGCGCACCCGGACATCTTCAACTCGCTGCTGCAGATCCTGGACGAGGGTCGGCTGACCGACGCCCAGGGCCGGGTGGTCGACTTCAAGAACACCGTCATCGTGATGACCACCAACCTGGGTACCCGCGACATCGCCAAGAGCGTGTCGCTCGGCTTCAGCGGCGGCGGTGCCACGGGCGGCTCGTACGAGAAGATGAAGGCCAAGGTGGCTGATGAGCTCAAGCAGCACTTCCGGCCCGAGTTCCTCAACCGCGTCGACGAGATCGTGGTCTTCCGCCAGCTGAGCCAGGAGGACATCGAGCGGATCGTCGACCTGATGGTGGCCCAGATCGAGCTGCGGCTGAAGGACCGGGACATGGGCATCGAGCTCACCCCGGCGGCCAAGACGCTGATCGCGCAGCGTGGCTTCGACCCGACGCTCGGAGCCCGGCCGCTACGCCGCGCGCTGCAGCGCGACATCGAGGACACGCTGGCGGAGAAGATCCTGTTCTCCGAGCTGCACGCCGGCCAGATCGTGGTCGTCGACGTCGCCGACCCGGGTTCGGAGGAGCCGTTCACCTTCACCGGTAACGACCGCTCCGCCGCTCCGGACGCGCCGCCGGTGGAGTTCGGCGGCATCATCGAGGGCTTCAGCGAGGAGCCGACCAGCACCGACTGACCGGGCCGGCACGCCCGGTCCGACCAGACAGCGGGTGCGATCGTGCGGGGACTCCCGTCACGATCGCACCCGCTGTGCTGTCGAACGGCTCCGCGACGGTCCTCCAGGTGCCAGGCTGACGCGGTGCACTCTCCTCGGACCGCCGTCGCGTTGCTGGCCCTGGTCGTCCTGGTGGTCTCGGCGTGCGGCGTGGCGCGCATCCCGCTCCCCGGTGGTGGGCCGGCGAAGCCGGTCGACATCCCCTCCGGCGTCGCTGACCAGCCCAGCCGGGCGGCGGAGCCTCCCGATCCGGACTTCCCGAAGCCCAGCGCGCCCTTCGCGGCGCACTTCACCGACCCGCTCTACCACGACGAGGGCGAGGAGCTCGCCCCGTTCGGCAGTGACGAGGGATCCGACACCCTCTACGGCTGGGTGGACCGGCGGCACGAGCTCAACCGGTGCACCACCCTGCGCTGGATGATCGAGCAGGACGATCCGGCGGGCGCACTCGACGACCCGGCGGACAACGGCCCCGACGTGGACGGCTTCGTGGTCGGCGCCGGCTTCGCCCTGATCCTGCTGACGGGACACATCGACACCGAGGGCAAGCAGTTGACGCTGGACGCGCTGCACCGGACCTACTCCTTCTATGCGGACTCGCGGCCGCGAGAGCCTGCGGTGATGATCCGCGACCTGGAGTCGTTCCCGGCGACCGACTGCACGGGCGGCGCCTGAGGTCCGCGGCGCCGGCGCCGAGACCCGGTCGAAGGCCGGCCGCAGATGCGGCAAGGTGGTGCGGTGCGTCTCCAACGGATCCCGGCCGTCTGGTTGGTGCTGACCGGGATCTTCACGGTGCAGTTCGGGGCCTCCATCGCGAAGGAGCTGTTCGACACCGTCCCACCCACCGCGATGGTCTGGCTGCGTCTGGTCACGTCCGCGATCGTCTTCCTGGCGGTCGGGCGGCCCCGGCTCCGGGGCCACTCCGGGACCGACTGGGTCATCGCGTTGGCCTTCGGGGTCTGCCTGATGGGCATGAACTGGGCGTTCTACCAGTCGTTCGCCCGGATCCCGCTCGGCTTGGCGGTGACCATCGAGTTCCTCGGCCCGCTGGCCGTGGCGACGATCGGCTCCCGACGGCCCCGTGACCTGCTCTGGGTGGCCCTCGCGGGCCTGGGCGTCGCCCTGCTCGGATTCTCCCGCACCCGGCTCGACCTGCTCGGTGTCCTCTTCGGTCTGGTGGCCGCTCTGGGCTGGGCCTGCTACATCCTGCTCAGCGCCCGGACGGGACAACGCTGGCCGGGCATCTCGGGCCTGGCCGTGGCCAGCCTGGTGGGCGCCGTCGGGCTGGCGCCACCGGCGGTCCTCGAGGCGGGCAGCGTCCTGCTGCAGCCGCGGGTCCTGCTGCTGGGCCTCGCGGTGGGGCTGCTCAGCTCGGTGGTGCCCTACAGCCTCGAGCTGATCGCGCTGCGCCGGATGCCGCCGCGGGTGTTCGGCATCCTGATGAGCCTCGAGCCGGCCGTCGGCGCGCTGGCCGCGCTGGTGCTGCTGGCCGAGCTGCTGAGCCCGCTGCAGTGGCTGGCTCTGGCCTGCGTGGTGCTCGCCAGCGTGGGGTCGGCACGCGCCTCACGGGAACCCGGGACTCCCGCTCCGCTCTAGTGGTCCCCGCCGGGCAGGGCAATGCCACCTCCCGGCTCGACGACGGCCAGGCCGTCGCTCAGCAGGCTCTGCAGACAGCGTTCGCGCTGGACCGGGTCGGCCCAGGCGTCGGCCAGCTCGTCGACGGGCACCGGTTGGTCGCTACCGCGGAGCACAGCGAGCAGAGCGCCCCGGCACTGCCGGTCGGTGCCGTGCCAGGCCTGGCCGCGGCGGGGCGGCCCGTCGTGCGCGGGGTAGCCGGCGGCCCGCCACGCGCACTGGTCGCGGACGGGACAGTCGGCGCAGCGCGGCGTCCGGGCCACGCAGACCAGGGCGCCCAGCTCCATCGCCGCGACCGCCCAGCGGGCCGCCCGCGCGGGCCCGTCGGGACGTAGCCGGCCGCGGCCGCGAGCTCGGCCACCGTGGGGCTCGGACCGGGCTGGGCCAGGCCGGCGTCGATCCGGGTCAGCACCCGGCGGACGTTGGTGTCCAGGACCAGCTCGCGACGGCCGTAGGCGAAGCTCGCGATCGCGGCCGCGGTGTAGGAGCCGACCCCGGGCAGGCTGAGCAGTGACTCACGGTCGGCGGGCACCTCACCGCCGAAGCGCTCGGTGATCGCGACGGCGGCGGCGTGCAGCCGGAGTGCGCGACGCGGGTAGCCCAGCCGCCCCCAGGCCCGTACCGCCTCACCCGGCGGCGCGTCGGCGAGCGCGGCGGGGGAGGGCCAGCGCTCGACCCAGGTCTGCCAGGGTCCGCGGACACGTTCGACGGGCGTCTGCTGCAGCATGAACTCGCTCACCATCACCTGCCAGGGCGTGGCTTCTGGCCGTCGCCACGGCAAGTCGCGGGCGTTCTCGCCGTACCAGTGCAGTAATCGCCGGACGACGGCGTGGCGCCGGGCGGCGGGGTCGGCGATCACGGCCGCCACCGTACCCGCGGCTGGCGTCCCCACGCACGGCGTGGCAGCCGGGCGCGAGGACGAAGGCTGCCTACGCTCGGCCCATGAGCGGTGTGCTGCACCCCGTGGGCCCCGAGCCCGAACAGACGTACTGGATCCGCCGCGCCCTCGTCCTGGGCAGCGCACTCCTGATGCTGGTCCTGCTGGTTACGCTGGTCGTCAACGCGACCAGCACCGGATCGGCCGCGTCGGCCGCCCCGCCGCCCGTGGTCGTCCCAGCCGGTGCCACGACCTCCGCCTCGCCCAGCCCGTCCGCCAGCGCCTCGGCCACGGCCTCGGCGAAGGCGTCCGCCAAGCCCTCGACGAAGGCGTCCGCCAAGACCTCGGCCAAGCCGAAAGCCTCAGCGTCCCCGTCGGCCAAGAAGACCGCCGCCAAGCCGGCTGCGCCCGTCGCCTGCGACCCCGACCAGCTGCGGACGACGCTCACCGGCAGCCGGCAGCTCGAGCCGAAGCAGCACGCCAGGTTCCGGCTCTCGCTGATCAACGCGTCCGGCGCGACCTGCCTGGTCAAGGTCACCCCCGACACCTTCAAGCTCACGATCTACTCCGGTCGTGACCGGATCTACAGCACGTCGGACTGCGCGACCGCGGTCAAGCCCGTGAGCAAGAAGCTGGCCGCCGAGGCCGACGTCGCGTGGTTGATGGCCTGGAACGGCCGCCGGTCGGCCAAGGGTTGTGAGAACCGGCCGGAGATCCCTCGGGCCGGCACCTACATCGCCACAGCCAAGCTGGACGGGGCGAAAGCGGTGACGATGCGGATCATCCTGCACGCCTGACCCAGTCAGCCCAGGCGGTCGCTGTAGGCGGCCTCCGCGAGGCGCACCAGGCCGTCGCGGATCACCCGCGCCCGGCTCTCGCCCACCCCGTCCACCTCCTGGAGCTCGGCGCTGCTGGCGGCGAAGAGGGCCTGTAGCGAGCCGAAGTGCTCGATCAGCCGAGGCGCAAGCCCGGGCGGCAGCCGGTTGATCTGGCCCACCTGCCGGTACCCACGCGCCGAGATCCTGCTGTCGAGGTGGACCTGGGTGGCGAAACCCATCGCCCGCGCCACGGTCAGCGGGTTCAGCAGCTCGTTGAGGTCGAGCTGAGCCAGCCCCGGGAAGCCGAAGCCCGGGTCGTCGTCGGGCCGGTAGTCGCGCTCCAGCAGCTCTCGCAGGTCGTCCAAGCCGGCGCTCAGCTCGTAGAGCTGGAGCGCGAGCAGCCGGCCGTCGGTGCCGAGCTCGACCACGTAGCCGTCCAGCTCGGCGTTCAGCCGGCGCACCATCTCCAGCCGCTGGACGACGAGCAAGACGTCGGCCACCGTGACCTGGTCCTGTACCTCGAGGGAGGAGAGGCGGGCCGTGACCTCGGTGACGCGGACCCGGTAGCGCTCCAGGGTCTGCAGGGCCTGGTTGGCCCGGGACAGGATCTGGTCGGACTGCTCGAAGACGTGCCGGGACGAGTCGAGGAACAGCGAGATCGTCGACATCGAGGCCGACACCGAGATCACCGGCAGGCCGGACTGGCGCGCCACCCGGTCCGCCGTCCGGTGCCGTGTCCCGGTCTCCACGGTGCCGATCGTCGGGTCAGGCATCAGCTGCACGCCGGCGCTGACGATGCGCATCGAGTCGGCGTCGATGATGATGGCGCCGTCCATCTTGGCCAGCTCACGCAGGGCGGTGGCGGTGTAGGGGACGTCGAGGGCGAAACCGCCGGTCGACACGGCGTTGACCACCGGGTTGCGCCCGAGCACCACCAGGGCTCCGGTCCGGCCACGGAGAATCCGTTCGAAGCCGTCCCGCAGCGGCGTGCCCGGCGCCATCCGCGCCAGGTGGTCCAGGAGTCCGGGTCGTAATTCCGTGCTCGCCATCACCGCTCTCCCCTCGCCGAGCGTCATCCTAGTAGTCCGTCGCGGCTGATTCTTGGGACGAGCGACGCCCAGGCACGCACCTCGCCGCGTTCTCCTCGTCGTGCTACCAGAGCCTCAGTGCCGCGCCCCCCGGACCCTCACCCGGGCTCAGGCTGGATCCTTCGGCTCACCGCTGCGGCCCGGGAGCACCCCGACCGCGTCGAGGGCCTGCTGCAACGTGCTGGCCGTGTGCACGAGCATGCCGTGCCGCACCGTCATGCCACGGGCCTGGATAGTGGCCGTCTCGGCCGGCACCACCGCCTCGGTGAAGCCCAGCCGCGCCGCCTCGGCGAGCCGGCGCTCCGTGCCGGGGACCTGTCGCAGCTCGCCCGCCAGCCCCACCTCTCCGAGCGCCACCAGCTTGGCCGTGACGACGTTGCCGCTGGCGGCGGAGGCGATGGCCACGGCGGCGGCGAGGTCGGCCGAAGGGTCGGCCACCTTCGCGCCCCCGACCGTGGAGACGTAGACGTCGCGGTCGTAGAGCTTGACCCGGCACCGCCGCTCGAGGACGGCGAGCACCATCGCCAGCCGGCCGGAGTCGACCCCGTGCATCGTCCGCCGCGCCTGCGGCAACGGGGACGGGGCCACCAGCGCCTGCAGCTCGGCCAGCAACGGCCGTCGGCCCTCCATCGTCACCGCGACGCAGGTGCCGGGGACCGGCTCCGCGTGACGGGAGGTGAACAGGCCCGAGGGGTCCGGCACCTCGACGATGCCGTGCTCGCCCATCTCGAAGCAGCCGACCTCGTCGGCCGGGCCGAAACGATTCTTGGTGGCCCGGACCATCCGGAAGCCGGAGTGCCGGTCGCCCTCGAACGCCAGCACCACGTCCACCAGATGCTCCAGCAGCCGGGGTCCGGCGATGGCGCCGTCCTTGGTCACGTGGCCCACGATGATCACGGCCATTCCGCGGCGCTTCGCCACCCGGACCAGGGCGCCGGTCACCTCACGCACCTGGGTGACCCCGCCGGGGGACCCGTCGGCCTCGGCGGTACCGATCGTCTGCACGGAGTCGAGCACCATCAGCGACGGCTCCACCTCCTCGATGTGGCCGAGGATCGTGCCCAGGTCGTTCTCGGCCGCCAGGTAGAGCTCGTCGGCGAGCGCGTTGGTGCGGCCAGCCCGCAGCCGCACCTGCGCCGCGGACTCCTCACCGGTCACGTAGAGCGTCCGGCGGCCGGCCTTGGCCCAGCGCGCGGCGACCTCGAGCAGCAGCGTCGACTTGCCGACGCCGGGCTCGCCGGCCAGCAGCAGCACCGCGCCGGGGACGACCCCCGCGCCGAGCACGCGGTCCAGCTCGCCGACGCCGGTGAGGGCCCGGGCGGCCGCCTCCGCGCTCACCTGGCCGATCGGGACGGCCTTGCTGACGGGTACCGACGACTTGACCGCGGTCAGCTTGGGCGCGCCCACCTCGACCACGCTGCCCCAGGTCTGGCACTCCCCGCAGCGGCCCACCCACTTCGCCGAGGACCAACCGCACTCGGTGCAGGTGTAAGCGGGGCGCGTCGCGGGCTTGGCCATGCACCGAACGCTATTCGAGCGCACTGACAATTCTTTCGCGACGGGCCGCGCGGCCCGGCCGTGTGGTCTGAGGCCGGTCTCAGCTCCGGCTGAGCCCCGCGGCGACCTCGAGCACGCGCGCGTTCGCGGCCGGCTCGCCGACCGTGATCCGCACCCCGTCCCCGGGCGTCCCGGCCGCGTACGGGCGGACGACCACCCCGCCCGCCTCGAACGCCGCGCCGTACTCGGCCGTGCGCGGGCCGGCCGGCAGCCAGACGAAGTTGCCCTGCGCGTCGGGCACGTCGAAGCCACGCTCGAGCAGCCCGGTACGCAGCACACGCCGCGCGTCGACCAGCTCGGCCACCCGTTCCAGCAGCGCGTCCTCGGCGTCCAGGCTGGCCACCGCCGCGGCCTGGGCGGGCACGGACAGCCCGAAGGGCAGCGAGACCGCCCGGACGGCCGCCGCCAGCGACGGCTCCGCGACGCAGTAGCCGACGCGAAAACCGGCCAGCCCGTACGCCTTCGAGAAGGTCCGCAGGACGGCGACGTTGGGTCGACCGGCCATCGCCGCCAGGCCGCGGACGGCGCCCGGGTCGGTGACGAACTCGACGTAGGCCTCGTCCACCATCACCAGCACGTCCTCGGGCACGGCGTCGAGGAAGCTGCTCAGGTCGGCGTGCGCGATGGCCGGACCGGTGGGGTTGTTGGGCGTGCACAGCATCACCACCCGGGTCGCCGGCGTGATGGCCGCCGCGATGGCGTCCAGGTCGTGCACGGCCCCGGCGCCGAGCGGCACCGGGACGGAGGTGGCTCCGGTGATCTGGACGGCGATGGGGTACGCCTCGAAGCTCCGCCACGCGTAGACCACCTCGTCGCCCGGCTCGCAGACCGCGGCCAGCAGGTGGTAGAGGACAGCCACCGACCCGGTGCCGAACGCCAGCGACTCAGCCGGCACGCCCAGCCGAGCCGCCAGCGCGGCCGCCACCTCGGTGTTGGCCAGGTCGGGGTAGCGGTTCATCCGCTCGACGGCCGCCGCGGTCGCCGCCAGCACCCCGGGCAGCGGCGGGTAGGGGTTCTCGTTGCTGGACAGCTTGTACGCCGGCGCGCCCGCCGCCGCACGTGCGGGCCGGCCGGGCTTGTACGCAGGCAGCGAGGCGACGGCGGGACGGATGCGGACGGGCATGCCGCCACTATTCCAGCCGGGTCAGACCCCGCCCGACCTCAGAGCCGGACCTCGCCGCGCGGGGTGCTGAACACGGCCGCGCTGAGGCCGGGCTGACCGTTCGGGGCGATCCAGTCGATGTCGACGTCGTGCAGGATCGTGTCGGAGCGTCCGCCCAGCCAGTCATCGACCCGCTCCCGGTCGCCGGCGATCTCGATCTTGAGCAGCTCGACCTCGTGGCCGCCGTGGGAGGGGTGGATCGAGGCGTCGCTCAGCCAGTGCACGAAGAACGGCAGTTGCGGGTCCGACTGCAGTCCCTTGACGCCCAGCTGCTGCCAGTAGAGGCGGGTGCCGTCGGGAAGGTAGCGCTGACCGTCGACGGGCGCGCGGCCGAGGCGCTCCTCCACCGGGCCGAGGTCGTCGACCGCGACCACCCAGCCGAGCCAGCCGCCGCCGTCGGCGGACCTGGCGCGGACGGCCTGACCGAACGGGGCCTTGTCGGCCGCCGGGTGGTCGAGGACCTCGACGACCTCGAGGTACTGGCCGTCGGTGAGCGGCAGAATCTTGTTCCGGGTCCCGAACCGCGGGTGGAAACCACCTTCACGGAACGCCGTCCCCAACAGCTCGCCGAGCCGCCGGGCGGTGGCGTCAAGGCCTTCCGGCCCCGCGGCGAAGGACAGGTGATCCAGATGCATACGCGCCATTGTCGCCCAGTCCGGCGCGGCTACGAACCCGGGCCCGCAGCCAGGTCCGGGTCTGCGGGGTGTCGCAGCAGCCGTCGGCCACCCGCGACGAAGTCTGCGCACAGGCTCGCCAGCACCTCGTACGCGGCCGTTCCCATCAGGGCGACCAGCTCGGCGGCGTTGGCCTGGTAGACCGGGCGCGACCCCCGGTGGGCTTCGGTGTTGGAGCTGCAGTACCAGTCCAGGTCCGCGCCACCGGGCCCCCAGCCGTCGCGCCCGTACTCCCCGATGCTCACCTCGGTCCGGGTCGTCAGGTCCGCGGCGGTGATCGTGCGGAACTGGCGGCGCAGTGGCAGCTGCCAGCAGACGTCGGGCTTGGTCTCCAGCGGTTCGCGTCCCTGCTGCAGGGCCAGCAGGTGCAGCGCACAGCCCGGGCCGGCGGCGAAGTCGGGTCGGTTGAGGAAGATGCAGGCGCCGTCGACCAGCCTGGTCTTGCGTCCGGGTTCCTCGTCCTCGGGGACCTGGTCGGGGTCCTCCTCCTCGGCCCAGCCGCGCTCGAGGCCCACCGGTCGGTGCTGCCAGGTAGCAGCGCTGAGCTGGCCCACGGCCTCAGCGACGCGGCGCTCGTCCTGGTCGTCGGAGAAGTGGGCCCCGAGCGTGCAGCACCCGTCGTCGGGCCGGTCGGCGTAGATCCCCGGGCAGCCCTGGCCGAAGACGCAGCTCCATCGCGAGGTCAGCCACGTCAGGTCGCAGCGGAACACCTGGTCGGGGTCGGCCGGGTCCTCGAACTCCGCGAAAGCGCGGGGAAAGCCGATCAGCACTTCGGGCACGGGCCGAGGATAGGGACCCGACCCACAGACCCGGCAGGCCCTCAGGGGGACGACGTCGCGGAGGACCTGGGCGTGACGCCCCGACGGCTAGGCTGGTTCGGTGCCCTCTGAGCAGACGGGAGCCGCGTCCGGTCCCGCCGAGACCGGCGGCGACCTCACCCCTGTACCGACCGTGAAGGTCGGGCTCTCGACCTCCTCGGTCTACCCCGAGTCCACCGCCAGCGGCTTCGAGCTGGCGCGGCGGCTGGACTACGACGGCGTCGAGCTGATGGTGGGCATCGACCCGGTGGCCGCCGACATCGACGCCGTCGAGAAGCTGCGCGACTACCACGGCATCCCGGTGCTCGCGATCCACGCCCCGTGCCTGCTGATCACCCAGCGCGTGTGGGGAACCGACCCCTGGGCCAAGCTCGAACGCTCCGCCGAGGCCGCCCACCGGCTCGGGGCCGACGTCGTCGTGGTGCACCCGCCGTTCCGCTGGCAGCGCGACTACGCCCGCGGCTTCGTGGCGGGCGTCCGCCGGCTCACCGAGAGCACCGGCATCCGGTTCTGCGTGGAGAACATGTACCCGTGGCGGACCCCGGCCGGCGAGCTCAAGGCCTACGTCCCCGGATGGGACCCGACCGAGCTCGACTACGCCGACCTCACCCTCGACCTCTCGCACGCCTCGACGGCGGGTCAGCAGTCGATCGACCTGGCGCGCTCGTGGGGCAGCCGGCTGCGCCACGTCCACCTCACCGACGGCAGCGGCTCCGTCAAGGACGAGCATCTGGTGCCCGGTCGCGGTGACCAGCAGGCCGCCGCCGTGCTGCACGAGCTGGTCCGGCAGGGCTACGACGGGCACGTGGTGCTGGAGATCAACTCGCGGCGCAACCCGACCCGCGCCAGCCGGGAGCAGGACCTGGCGGAGTCCCTCGCCTTCATGCGGGAGCACCTGGCCGCGCCGGTCGTCTGACGGATCACCACCCCCGCAGGCAGCGGGCGGCCGCCTCGGCGTACCGGTCCGGCTGGCTCGTCAGCCAGCCCGGTCCGCACCCGGGCACCGCGACGGCCGTGGCGTTCGGCAGGGCGTGCGCGAGCCGTCGACTGGCCCGGTCGTTCAGCCGGTCGTGCTCCCCGTACAGGACGTGGGCGGGTGGGGTGACCAGCGGGGTCAGGGGCAGGTAGTCCGGCCTCCGGACCTGATCCAGGGCTGCCACGGCCTGCGGTCGGCCGCCCGGCAACAGCTGCAGGACCCGGGCGGGAAGCACTCCGGTCATGCCCTGGTGGACCGAACGCACGGTCGCCGAAGCGGGCTGGACGGCGGTGCACAGCAGCAGTGAGCTGACCCGACGCGGGTGGGTGGCGGCCACTTGCAGCGCCACCATGGCCCCGAGGCCGATCCCGCAGAGCACGGCCCCGTCGGCGTTGGCGGCGGAGACCGCGGCCAGCACGGCCAGGGCGGGCCGGCTCAGGTCCGCCGGTCGGGCGGGGGTCAGCGGGAGCGCGGGGGTGAGCACGGACCCGAGCCTCTCGAGCGCCGTCCGCAGGGCCAGCACGCTGCCGGCGGGGGCGAGCGGGCCGGTGAGCAGGACCAGCGGCACCGCGCTGCGGTCATCCTCGACGCTCACGGGCTCAACCTAGTCGGGTCGGGCCGCGCGACCGAGGAGACGGCTCCGGGAAGCCGGGCTCAGAGCCAGCTGACGTGCGGGGCGACGAGGGCGTAGCCGACAAAGGCGACCACGTCGAGCAGGGTGTGCGTGACGACCAGTGGCCCGACCCGCTTCCAGCGCAGGTAGATCAGACCGAAGATGACGCCCATGATCAGGTTCCCGGCGAAGCCGCCGAATCCCTGGTACAGGTGGTACGAGCCACGGATCAGCGCGCTGACGCCGATGATCATCCAGGGTGCCCAGCCCAGCTGGCGGAAGCGGGTGAAGAGGAAGCCGATCATGATCACCTCTTCCAGCACAGCGTTCTCACCCGCGGAGATGATCAACACCGGGATCGTCCACCAGACGTCGGTCAGCCCGGAGGCCTGGACCTGGGTGTTGAGACCGAGCGCGCGGGCGCCGAGGTAGAGGCCGAGCCCCGGGACGCCGATCCCGGCCGCGAGCACCAGCCCGGCCATGGCGTCGAAGCCGGGCCGGCGTAGGTCGAAGCCGATCCGCTGGGCCGCGGGTCGGTCGGACAGGCTCAGCAGGTAGAGGGCCAGCAGCACCGGCACCAGGGCGAACGCGATGTCGCTCAGCTGGTAGGCGAGGTCCAGCCAGGGCCGGTCGGGCGTGGCCGAGGCGTTCAGGGTCGACGTCTGGGCCGAGAGCGGCACGTTCCGGGTCAGACGCTCGACGATCTGCAGCACCGAGTAGACCGCGGAGCGACCCAGCGAGAGCGCGAGCACCAGGACCACCTCGAGACCGATCCGGGGACGGTCGAGCAGCACGTCGGGCGCTGACGCCGCCGGATCCGCAGTCACGTGCCCATCCTGCCTGGAGCTCGCAACGTCGAGGGGACGTTCCACGAAGGGCAGGGCCCTCTCATCAGGCCTTAGGCTGGGCGGCATGCGTGTAGGGATCTTCGGGGCCACCGGCCAGGTCGGCGGCGTGATGCGGACGCTGCTGGCCGAGCGGAACTTCCCGGTCACCGAGCTGCGGTTCTTCGCCTCGGCCCGGTCGGCTGGTCGACGGCTGCCCTGGGGGGACGGCGAGATCGAGGTGGAGGACACCGAGCTCGCGAACTTCTCCGGCCTCGACCTGGCGCTGTTCTCCAACGGCAAGTCGGCCTCCAAGGTCACCGCCCCGCGGGTCGCGGCGGCCGGGGCCGTGGTGATCGACAACTCCTCGGCCTGGCGGATGGATCCCGAGGTGCCGCTGGTGGTGGCCGAGGTGAACGGGGAGGACGCGCTGCACCCGCCGAAGGGCATCATCGCCAACCCGAACTGCACCACCATGGCGGCCATGCCGGTGCTGGCGCCACTGCACCGCGAGGCCGGGCTGGTCCGGCTCCAGGTGGCTACCTACCAGGCCGTCTCGGGCTCCGGTGGCGTCGGCGTCGACGAGCTGGACGGTCAGGTCCGGGCCGTCGCCGACCGAGCGTCCGGGCTTGCCTTCGACGGCCGGGCGGTCGAGCTGCCGACCCCGAACCTCTACGTCAAGCCGATCGCCTACAACGTGCTGCCGCTGGCCGGCTCGATCGTGGACGACGGCTCGGCCGAGACCGACGAGGAGCAGAAGCTCCGCAACGAGTCGCGCAAGATCCTGCACCTGCCGGACCTGCTGGTGGCCGGCACCTGCGTCCGCGTCCCGGTCTTCACCGGGCACTCGCTGGCGGTGCACGCCGAGTTCGCGTCCGACCTGAGCCCGGAGCGGGCGACCGAGCTGCTCGCCGCGGCCCCGGGAGTGGAGCTGATGGCGGTCCCGACCCCGTTGGACGCCGCGGGTCGTGACCCGAGCTACGTCGGCCGGATCCGTGCGGACCAGTCCGCGCCCACGGGGAAGGGGCTCGTGCTCTTCATCTCCAACGACAACCTCCGCAAGGGTGCGGCGCTGAACGCGGTGCAGATCGCCGAGCTGCTGGGTAGCCGCCTCGTCGCGGGTCGACAGGGCTAGGCCGTGGTCGCCGTCCCCTCCCTCGGTCCGGATCGCCCGACCCTGGCGGTCCTGGGTGCGGGGGTGATGGGCGAGACGGTCCTGTCGGGCCTGCTGCGGGCCGGATGGTCCTCAGACCAGATCGTGGCGACGGACCGGCGGGAGGAGCGGCAACGCGAGCTGACCGACCGCTACGGCATCGTCATGCTCGACAACCTCGCCGCCGCGGCCTGGGCCGACACGGTCGTGCTGGTGGTCAAGCCGCAGGACATGACCGAGCTGCTGGCCGAGATCTCCGCCGCGTTGACCCCGACCTCGCTGGTGGTCTCGCTGGCCGCCGGGGTCGACCTCGCCACGATCGAGGGGGGTCTGCCCCAGGGGACCGCCGTCGTCCGGGTGATGGCGAACACGCCGGCCCAGGTCGACGAGGGGATGGCCGCGATCTCGGGCGGCGCGCACGCCAGCGACGCGCACCTGGAGCGCGTGACCGAGATCCTCATCGCCACCGGTCGGGTGGTCACTGTGCCCGAGCGCTATCTGGACGCCGTCACCGCACTGTCGGGGTCAGGGCCTGCCTACCTGTTCTTCGTGGTCGAGGCGATGATCGAGGCCGGCGTCCACCTCGGGCTGCCCCGCGACACGGCCACCGAGCTCGTCGTGCAGACCATGCTCGGCTCGGCGAAGCTGCTCCGCGAGACTGGTGAGCACCCGACCGTGCTGCGTGAGCGGGTGACCAGCCCCGGCGGCACGACGGCCGCCGCGGTCCGGCAGCTCGAGGACCACGCGGTCCGCTCGGCGTTCCTGGGGGCGATAGAGGCGGCGCGGGACCGCAGCCGCGACCTCGCCGCGGCCTCCCGCCCTTCAGCCACCCCGGCCGGCTCCGCCTCGTGAAGGGTCGGCTGGTCTACTCCGAGGAGCTGAGCCGGTACGACTTCGGCAGCGACCACCCGATGGCGCCCGGCCGGGTCAAGAACACCATGTCGCTGGCCCGCCAGCTCGGGGTGCTCGACCGGCTGAGCATCGTGCCGCCGGCCGAGGTGGACCTGGACCTGATCCGCCGGGTGCACGGCGATGACTACATCGAGGCCGTCCAGCGTGGCGAGCCGAACGCCGAGTTCGGGCTCGGCACCTCCGACAACCCGGTGTTCGCGGGCATGCACGACATCTCGGCGCAGGTGGCGATGGCCACGGTCGAGGCGGCGCGTAGCGTCTGGGCGGGGGAGGCGCGGCGGGCCAGCAACATCAGCGGGGGCCTGCACCACGCGATGCCCCGCGCCACCAGTGGCTTCTGCATCTACAACGACCTCGCCGTGGCGATCCGTTGGCTGCTGGACGCGGGCGTCCCGCGGGTGGCCTACGTCGACGTCGACGTCCACCACGGCGACGGGGTGCAGGCGATCTTCTACGACGAACCGCGGGTGATGACGGTCAGCCTGCACGAGACGCCGGCGTGTCTCTTTCCGGGGACGGGCTTCCCCGAGGAGACCGGAGGTCCGGGTGCGGAGGGGACGGCGGTCAATGTCGCCCTGCCGCCCGGGACCGATGACGCGGGCTGGTTGCGCGCGTTCGACGCGGTGGTGCCCGACGTGCTGCGCGCGTTCGCGCCGACGGTGCTGGTCACCCAGCACGGCTGCGACTCCCACGAGCACGACCCGCTGGCCGATCTCGATCTCTCCCTCGACGGGCAGCGTGCGTCGTACCTGGCGCTGGCGGCGCTGGCCGACGAGATCTGCGAGGGACGCTGGGTCTCGACCGGCGGTGGGGGCTACGCGCTGCTGCAGGTGGTGCCGCGCGCCTGGACCCACCTGCTCGGCATCGTCAGCGGCGAGCCCGTCCCGCCGCAGACCCCGACGCCGCAGGCCTGGCGCGACGAGATCGGTGAATGGGCGCCCACCTCGATGAGCGACCACGCCGACATCTCGTTCGCCCGCTTCTCCGACGGCATCTCGCCCGAGAGCCGGGTGGACCAGGCCATCCTGGCCACCCGCCGCGCCGTCTATCCCGAGCTCGGCCTCGACCCAGGCTTCTGAGCCGAGATCTCAGCGCGGCGGCGTAGTGTCCGTCTCGGCGGAGGGCGCGTCAACCATCGACGCGGCGTGTCGTGCTGTGAGACCAAACTGGTCCTATCGCAAACGCCTCTGCTACCACTACTCTCACTGCAGTACCTGGCCCAGCAGCGGGGGGCTGTCGACGAGATGGGGTTCGCATGACCGAGAAGTTCACGCCCGAGGGCGTCACCCCGATCGGCGACCCTTCGACCGGCTCAGGGCTCGGTGCGACACGCGCAGGGCGCCGCCCCGCCGGCCCCGGGCTGGCGGGCGTCACGTTCCTCACCGTGGCCGAGGTGGCGGCGCTGATGCGCGTCTCCAAGATGAGCGTCTACCGGCTGATCCACGCCGGTGAGCTCGAGGCCGTCCGCTTCGGCCGCAGCTTCCGCGTCCCCGAGGCCGCCGTCAACGCCTACCTCCGCGACGCCTTCTACGAGACCGGCTAGACCCGCTCCCCGGGACTGCCGATCGGCCCCGAGCCCGCGTCCGCCACCTCTGTCCTGGGCAGACCCAGGACGGTCACTTCACACCCCTAAGGGCGGCCGCACACCCTCTGGCGCAGGGTAAAAGTGGGCGTAGGGCTGTGAAGTGACCGTCAGAACCCACCCACGGCA
The DNA here is from genome assembly GCF_964244285.1 of uncultured Friedmanniella sp. Classification (NCBI taxonomy): domain Bacteria; kingdom Bacillati; phylum Actinomycetota; class Actinomycetes; order Propionibacteriales; family Nocardioidaceae; genus Friedmanniella; species uncultured Friedmanniella sp. Next base: position 148,382 of record NZ_CAXTHT010000007.1, on the reverse strand, counting down.
GACGGCAGGCGGCGCCGGGGGTCAGGCTTGCGGGGGCTCGAGGACGAAGGCGAACTGGTGGGCGCCGGGGGCGAGGGCGTACTGGGGCAGGACGTCGATGCCGCAGGCTCGGGAGCCCACCCCGTGCACGGCGGCGTCGAGGAACAGGTACGTGTGCGTGGGCTGCGGGAGCTCGTACGGGTGAGGGGCGGCGGCGACCTGCTGCGGCGTGTGCCGGGACAGGGTGAAGCCGGGCCGGTGGCCGTCGACCGTGGGCAGGGTGCGGAGCCGGAGCCGTTCGGTGCCGTCCTCGGACACCGACAGCGAGCGGAGCCCGGGCCGATGACCGGTCTCCTGGGGCCGCGAATAGATCACGTTCAGCTGGTCCACCTCGGCCGAGAACGAGCCGACGCGGGATGCGCCGGACGTGTCGGGGTACGCCTCGTCCGGCCCTGTCCCGAACCAGGACGCACGGTCGAGACCGGCGGGCAGGTCCAGCCGGATACCGGCGCGCGGCCAGGTGCCGTCCCAGCCGACCGTCGGCACCAGGTCGACGAAGCAGGCCAGCGCCTCTCCGAGCAGCTGCCAGCGGTAGGTGACGTCGACGAACAGGCCGCTGTTGGCCGCACTGACCCGCACGATGCTGACCAGCTCGTCTGGTCCTGACCGCAGCTCGACCTGACGGTGCACCAGCCGGTCGAGGCCGCGCTCGCGCCACCGGTCCGCGGAGGAGGGGCCTGGCGCGCCCAGCCCGAACGGGCTGGCCTCAGGGGCGACCTCCTCGTACGAGCCGAAACTGGCACCGCGGTCGTTGTCGGTGGGCGCCCGCCACAGCTCCAGCCGGGGACCGTCGACGGCGGTCCCGTACAGGGACTGCAGCCGCCCGCTGCCGGCGTCGAAGGTGGCCGGGCCGAGCTCGAGCACGGCCCCGGACAGGGCCTGCACGAGCTCGAGCCGTCCCGGTCGGGGCAGAGTGAGCTCGGGCGAACCCGCCGTCAGCGGCCACTGCCGCCGGGCCACCACGTAGCCGGCCGGCGCCCAGGGCTGCTCCGAAGCCAGCTCGGCCCGGACCTCCAGCCACGCCTCGGTGCCCGCCGGCGCGGACCCGAGCTCGTCGGGCAGCGACACGGAGGCGGACGCACCGGGAGCCAGGTCGGGCACGGTCAGCTCCTGCTCCGACGACTCGCCGTCCGATTCGAGCCGGGAGGCCACGAAGCGCAGGTGGCCGGTGCCCACGGTGTGCGCGTGGTTGCGCACCGACAGCTCGCCGTCGACCAGCGCGAACCGCACGGGCGCGTGCACTGCGGCGAAGTCTGCGACCGCCGGCGTGGGGGTGTCGTCGGGCAGCAGCATGCCGTCCATGACGAAGTTGCCGTCGTGCACGACCTCGTCGAAGTCACCGCCGTAGCCGTAGTACGGGCTGCCGTCCGGCGCGTGGGTGAGCAGGCCGTGGTCGCGCCACTCCCAGACGAAGCCGCCGTGCAGCCGCGGGTACCGCTCGGCCAGCTCCTCGTACTCCGCGATCGCGCCCGGACCGTTGCCCATGGCGTGCACGTACTCGCACATCAGGAACGGCTTGCTCCGCACCCGCTGTGCCTCACCCGGTGAGCCGGTGTAGCGGATGCCGCCGGTCTGGCGCCCGACCGCCTCGACCTCGACCAGGCTCGGGTACATCCGGGAGTAGATGTCGGTGTAGGCGCACGTGTAGTCGCCTTCGTAGTGCACCGGCCGGCCCGGGTCACGCCGCCGCACCCACTGCGCGTTGGCCGCCAGGTTGCGTCCGGTCCCGGCCTCGTTGCCGAGGGACCAGATGACGACGCACGCGTGGTTCTTGTCGCGCTCGACCGTCCGCTCGATTCGGTCGGCGTAGACCGCGGCCCAGCGGGGGTCGTCGCTGGGGTTGTCGACCCAGCCGAGGTGCTCGAAGCCATGGGTCTCGATGTCGCACTCGTCGATCACCCAGAAGCCGAGCTCGTCGGCCAGGTCGAGGACGCGCGGGTGCGGCGGGTAGTGGCTGGTGCGGATGGCGTTGACGTTCGCGCGCTTCATCGTGACCATGTCGGCTCGGGCGTGAGCCTCGTCGAACACCCGGCCGCGGACGGGGTGTGTCTCGTGCCGGTTGACGCCGCGGAAGCGCACCGCGGCGCCGTTCACGAGGAAGCGGTCACCCTCGATCCGCACCCGGCGGAACCCGAGCCGGACGCTGACGGCCTCCCCGCTGCTCGCCACCTCCGCGGCGTAGAGCCGCGGGGTCTCCGCGCTCCAGGGCTCGACCGGTCCGAGGTCCTCGGCGCCGGCACCCGCCAGCGCGTCGGCGTCGGCGTAGGTCTGCTCGAAGCCGAGCTCGGGCACCCGGACGGTCACCGGGTAGGCCGCCACCTCCGCCCGGAGCAGCGTCCGCAGCGTGCCGTGGCCGTTCGGCTCCAGGTCGGTCTGCAGCCAGACGTCGTCCAGCGCGCCGGCGGGACGGCCGAGCAGCGTGACGTCGCGGAAGATGCCAGGCAGCCACCACTGGTCCTGGTCCTCGACGTAGCTCATCGACGACCACTGGTGCACCCGGACGACCAGCTCGTTCTCACCGGGCCGCAGGGCCTGGGTGACGTCGAACTCGGCCACCAGCCGGCTGCCCTTGCCGACGCCGACCTCGGTGCCGTTCAGCCAGACCCGGTAGACCGACTCGACGCCGTCGAAGCGCAGCAGCACCCGCTCGACCTCCCAGCCCGGGTGGTCGAAGGTGCGTCGGTGGTCGGCGGTCGGGTTCTCCTGGGGCACCCACGGCGGGTCGACCGGGAACGGGAACTGCACGTTGGTGTAGATCGGCCGCCCGCGGCCGGCCTCGGCGGACAGGGCGCCGTCGGGACCCAGCACCCAGTGCGAGGGGACCGTGATCGTCTCCCAGCCCTCGTCGTCGCCGGCCGCAGGGTCGCCCAACCCGTGGTGCGAGGCGTGCAGCCGGAACTGCCACTCACCGTTGAGGCTCAGCTCGGGGGCGTCGCTGGGCAGCCAGGCTCGCACCGCCGACCGCGAGCCGGCGCCCGAGCTGTAGTCCTCGACGTAGGCGTGGTCATCGACATTGCTGGTCACAGGGACTGACGTTAGTGCCCGCCACCGACGGTGCGCGGCGTGGGCGGGTGTCCGCCGTGAGTTCGCGCGGGCCACCCCGCGCCGGGTAGCATGCCGTAGTTGTCTGGCCTGGGAGCCGGGAGTCCGAGAAGCAGTCTGTGTCCGCCGTGCCGAGCTCGATCCGGCGGTGACAGGCATCGAGAGGTTGTACATCGTGGGTTCGGTCATCAAGAAGCGCCGCAAGCGGATGGCGAAGAAGAAGCACCGCAAGCTGCTCAAGCGCACCCGCATCCAGCGTCGCCGCGCCGGCAAGTAGCTTTCCGCGCGAAGCCCCGGTGACCAGGTCACCGGGGCTTCCGCCACGCCAGGCCCGGCCGACGTCGCGGCGCCCGGCCGCGAAGCCCCAGCCCGCGACCCCGAACGTTCACGTTCATCGATGCAGATGCCGCCTCCGAAACCCTTGACGGCAGGTCGACCGGTCGCGCACGATGCTTCCGCCGACTCGGGGGGTCCGATCGGTTCTCGCCGCACCGACCGATCGGAAACCTTCATGCCCTTGCCTGCCCTATCCCGTCCTGCCCTGTCCCGTCCCGCGCGTCTGGCGGCCGGCCTCGTCCTCATCGCCAGCTCGGCGCTCGTCGGACTGGCCGTCACCAGCACCAGTGCCTCGGCCGCCACCTGCAGCGACGTGGACATCTCGTTCGCCCGCGGCACCGGTGAGTCGGCCGGTCTCGGGACGGTCGGTCGGCCCTTCGTGACCTCGCTCACCTCCGACCTGTCGGGCCGCACCGTGAGCTCCTACGCCGTGGACTATGCGGCCAACAGCTCCCAGTCCAGCGCCGGGCCGGGCGCGACCGACCTCACCAACCACGTCACGAGCCTGGCCGCCAGCTGCCCGAACACCCAGTTCGTCCTCGGGGGCTACTCCCAGGGTGCGACCGTCGTCGACATCGCCCTGGGCATCCGGACCGGAACCAGCACGGGCACCGCGATCCCCACCAGCCTGGCGCCGCGGGTCAAGGCCGTCGTGGTGTTCGGCAACCCGCTGGGCCTGCAGCGCCAGACCATCGCCACCGCGAGCACCCTGTACGGGCCGAAGTCGCGTGACTACTGCAACACCGGCGACCCGGTCTGCGGCAACGGATCGAACGTCGCGGCCCATCTGCAGTACGCCAGCAACGGCAGCACGACCGCCGGTGCCCAGTTCGCGGCCGGCCTGATCACCGCCGGCCCGACCACCCCGCCGACCACGACGCCCCCCACCACGACGCCTCCCACCCCGACGCCCACGCCCAGCGCGACCTGCGTCCGGGCCAGTAACGCCGACCACGTCGCGGCCGGACGGGCCACCGATCTGTTCAACCGGGCCTACGCCACGGGCAGTCGGGACTACCTGGGCCTTGACAGCCGCTACGTGACCACCTCGCTGACGTCCACCGGCAACGGCTCGTGGTCGCGGGTCAGCAGCTGCTGACCCAGGCGACGCCCCGGCCGTAGCCTGTGCGGATGTTCGGGTCCGAGGTGCTGCTCGTGCTGGCGCTCGCGGTGTTCACCGCGGCGCTGGTGCGGGCGAGACCGGCCGGACGCCGTGAGCCCTCGTCGCCCTCGTCCGGCCTGGTCGACGCCGAGACGGTGCGCGGGTTCGCGCTGATCGGCGCGGCCGCCCTCGCCCTGCTGGCGGTCGTGGCGGCCGCGGTGGGCGTCCTCGCCCGTCACGATCAGGCCGAGGGCCTCGCCGTCATCGGGCTGTTCGGCTACGTGGCTTACCTGGCGCTGATGGTGCCGCTCTCCGGCTGGCTGTCCCGCCGCTGACGGGCTCCCGACGGCTGGACTCCGCGAGCGCCTGGGCCAGCAGGGCGACGGCCTCGTCCTCCCGGCCGCTGCGCAGGTTCCCGAAGCCCAGAACCAGGCCAGGTCCGTCCTCGCTCCCGCGCGGGCGCAGCCGGTAGTCGTCCAGGCTGGCCAGCGGCAGCTCCAGGGCGGTCGCCGCCCGCACGACCTGCTCGACGTCGGTACCGGGCGGCAGCGTCAACGGCAGGTGGAGGCCGGCGGCGGCACCACCGATCGCACATCCCGGCAGCCGGTGCGCGACGGCGGCCACCAGCGCCGCTCGCCGTCGACGGTAGGTCAGTCCGACGGCACGCAGGTGCCGCTCGTACCACCCCTCAGCGACCATCGTCGCGAAGGCCGCGACCGTCAGGGCCGAGGGTCCGACGCCGCGGTCGAGGTCGTCGGAGACGAGCCGCAGGATGAGCCACTGCGGCAGGATCACCCAACCCAGCTGCACCGCCGGGCTGAGCGACTTCGACACCGAGCCCATCAGCACCACCCGGTCCGGGGCCATCCCCTGCAGGCTCGTCACCGGGCGGCGGTCGTAGCGGAACTCGGCGTCGTAGTCGTCCTCCAGCACCGTCCCGTCCGTCTGCTCAGCCCACTCGATCAACGCGAGCCGCCGCTCGGCCGACATCGCCACCCCGGTCGGGAACTGGTGGGCCGGGGTGACGATGACCAGCCGGGCGTCGGTCCGGGCCAGCAGGTCGACGCGGAGGCCCTGGTCGTCGACCGGCACGCCGACGACCTCGAGCCCGGCCCGACGCGCGGCGTCCCGTAGCCCCGGCCAGGAAGGGTCCTCGACGGCGATCCGGTGGTGGCCCAGGCCGCCGAACACGCGGGCCAGCCAGCCCACGGCGGCGGTCGAGCTGGTGCTCAGGCTGAGCTGGGTCGGGTCCTCCTGCACCTGGCGAGTCCGGCGCAGGTAGGCGGTCAGCGTGTGGCGGGCCGGACCCGTCGCCAGCAGTGACCGACCGGCCAGCAGGTCGGTCGGCAGCTCGCGCACCGCCCGTCGGTACGCCTCCGCCCAGCGGACGCGTGGGAACGCCGCCAGGTCCGGCAGGCCGGGCAGCAGGTCCAGCCGGGGCCGGGGGACCGGTGCCGCCGTCGCCCCCGTCGCCGTCGCCGCAGGCCCCAGCTCGCGGACGCGGGTCGCCGAGCCTGTGACGGCGAGGAGGTAGCCCTCGCTCACCAGCTGGGCGTACGCCTCGGTCACCACCCATCGCGAGCAGCCCAGCCCGGCGGCCAGGGCGCGGCTGGGCGGCAGCGCGAGCCCGGGCGGCAGCCGGCCCTGCTGCACGCCGGTGCGCAGTCCGGCCATCAGCCGCTGGGTCAGCGACCCGATCGAGGGATCGAGCTCGAGGGTGAGCCCGGCCGCGACCACGGGTACCCGGTCGACGTCCATCCGGTCGAACCTCCTCGTATTGGCCTGGTCAGGCTAGCCCCCGTTGGCCCGGGTGAGCAGACCGATCTACCCCTAGCGTGGACGACATGAGAACCCGTCAGCTGCGCAGCCAGCACCAGGCCGTCCCCGTCAGCGCCCTCTGCCTGGGGGTGATGGCCCTGGGCGTCCACCAGGGAGAGGATTCCTCCTACGCCGTCCTGGACCGCTACTTCGAGGCCGGCGGCCGTTTCCTGGACACCGCCAACAACTACGGCGCCTGGACCGAGGAGAGCCTCGGGACCCAGGCCGGGGACAGCGAGCGGCTGCTCGGGCGGTGGATCGCCAGCCGCGGGGTGGCCGAGGAGGTGGTGGTGGCCACCAAGTGCGGAGCCGGCAAGGCCGATCCACGGCGGCCGCTGTCGGGCCAGGCCCCGACCAACTACGAGGGGCTGGCGCCCGAGGTGGTCCGGCGCGAGCTGACGGCCAGTCTCGAGCGGCTCGGCCTCCCTCGCGTCGGCGTCTACTACGGCCACGTCGACGACCGGACGCGGCAGGCGGCCGAGATCGCGGACACGTTCGCGGACCTGGTCGAGGAGGGTCTGGTCCAGGTGCCCGGCCTGTCCAACACCACCACCTGGCGGCTCGCGGAGGCCCGGGCCCACAGCCGGTCGGCCTCGCGACCCGCGTTCGGCGCGTGGCAGCAGGAACACTCGCTCTACTGGCCGGCTCCCGGGGGAGCCGAGGACACCCTGGTCACCCGTGAGGGGCTCGACTACGCCGCCGAGCACCCGGACCTGACGATCCTGTCCTACTCACCGCTGCAGAAGGGCCAGCTGGCGCGACCGTGGCTACCGCTGCCCGACCGCTACGCCCACCCGGGCAGCGGACGACGGCTGCTCACCGCACACCAGATCGCGCACGCCCACGGCTCGACCGTCAACCAGGTCGTGCTGGCCTGGCACCTGGCGGGACCCGCGAGCTCGGTGCGCTACGCCGCCGGCAGCGCCACCCTGACCACCGACGCCCTGCCCCTCCGACGCGCGGCCATGATCCCGGTGATCGGTGCCCGGACCGTCGAGCAGCTGGACGAGGCGTTGGGGGCGCTGGATGTCCAGCTGGACGCGGAGGACCTGGCCGCCCTGGACGGCTGCTGACGTCAGGCCCGGTGACCGGAGCCTGATCGAGCAGGCTGGAGGCTCAGCGGCGCAGCAGCCGGCGGATCGCCACGCCGACGGCCCAGACCCCACCGGCGCTGCCGGCGGCGCCGGCACCCAGCAGTCCCGCACGCCGGCCCCGGCGGTAGTCACGGACCTGCCAACCGCGCTCGCCGGCCAGTCGCTTGAGCCGGCGGTCCGGGTTGATCACCGAGGGGTGGCCCACCACCGACAGCATCGGCAGGTCGTTGTAGGAGTCGGAGTAGGCGAAGCAGCGGGCCAGGTCGAGGTCCTCGCGCTCGACCAGCTCGCGAATGGCCTCTGCCTTGGCTTCACCGTGCAGCAGCTCGCCCCGCAGTCGGCCGGTGTAGACGCCGTCGACGTGCTCGGCGGTGGTGGCCAGGGCGCCGTTCATCCCGAGGCGGGCGGCGATGATGCCGGCCACCTCCACCGGGGCGGCGGTCACCAGCCAGGCCTGCTGGCCGACGTCGAGGTGGGACTGCGCGATCGCCCGGGTGCCGGGCCAGATCCGACGCGAGATGGTCGTGTGCCAGACCTCGGCGCCGATCTCCTCGAGCTCGTGGACCGTGTGGCCCTCGATGAACGAGAGGGTGGAGCGGCGCGCGTCCTCGATGTGTCCCGGGTTCTCCCGGCCCGCGACGCGGAAGTAGGCCTGCAGCCAGAGCGCCTTGATGATCACCCGGACCGGGAAGAAGCCACGCCGGTACAGGCCCTTGGCCAGGTGGAACAGCGAGGCGCCCTTGATCATGGTGTTGTCGAGGTCGAAGAAGGCCGCCGCCCGGGCGTCCGGTTCCACCAGGGGTGGCCGGGTCCCGCGCCGTCCTCGCCCGGGGCGCTTGACCTCCACGACCGAGGCGCCCACGCGGCCCAGCGGGCGCGCCTCCTCCAGCGGATCGGTCACCGCGCCAGACTAGTGGTCATTGTGGAAGTTCGTCGGGGTCTGCCCCGCCCAGGCACTCGCCTCGCGGCGTTCTCCTCGATCGAGATACTCCCGGTATCCCTTTCTCGTCGGCCTGGCGATGCACGCACCTGGACGACGCACACCCTCGACGAACTTCCACCATGACCACTAGTCCTGCGACCAGGGCGGACGGTGCCCGCAGCCGAATCGTGACCCGTCGCCACCACCGGGCGCTGTGCCAGAATCGGCTCGTGCGCAACGACGGCCCGACGCCGGTGAACCTGGCCGATCTCCTCGCCGTTGCCGCTGGTCGGTATCCGGCGGAGGTCGCGCTGGTGACGCCGGGGGCGTCCCGGTCCGAGCTCACCTGGGCCGAGCTCGACGCTGCCGTCGGCGCGCTCGCCGCCGGTCTGGGCGCGACCGGCCTGATCGCCGGGGCCCGGCTGGGTCTGCTGGGACCGAACTCGACGGCCTTCGTGGTCGCCTACCTGGCTGCGCTCCGGGGCGGCGTCGTCGTGGTGCCGCTCAACCCGCAGTCCACCCCGTCCGAGCTCGAGGTGCTGCTCACCGACAGCGGGGCACGGGTGCTGATGGCCGCTCCGGACCTGACCCCGGTAGGGCTGCCCGGCGTCCGCACGCTGCCGCTGACCGACGCCGGGCTCGCCGCGCTCGGCGTGGCCGACGCTCCCGTGAGCTCGCCGCGTGACGCCGAGAGCCTGGCCGTCCTGCTCTACACCGCCGGCACCTCCGGTCGGCCGAAGGCGGCCATGCTCAGCCACCGCGCGCTGCTGGCCCACGTCGAGCACCTGCACGCGCTCGGGCTGCTCGGTCCTGAGTCCACGGTGCTGGCGAACCTGCCCCTCTTCCACGTCTTCGGTCTGAACGCGGTGCTGGGGAGCTGGCTGCGCTCCGGCGGCCGGCTGGTCGTGGTCGACGGTTCCGGCCCGGCGGGCGGCGATCTCTCACCGCTGCTGCGCGAGGAGCGGGTCACCAACCTGCCGCTCGCCCCGCCGACCCTGCACCGGCTGCTGGGCGAGGACGGCCTCGAGGAGGCCGTGGCCACCGTCCAGACCGTCGTCTCGGGCGCGGCGCCACTGCCGGAGGACCTGGCGGCGGAGTTCACGGCCCGGACCGGGATCGAGGTCGCCCAGGGCTACGGGCTGACCGAGGCCGCTCCGGGCGTCACCGCCACCCTGGGCGGCGTCCGCCGGGGCCACGGGCACGTCGGACGCGCGCTTCCCGGCGTGGAGATCCGGATCGGTGACGGCAGTGACGCCTCCGAGCCTGCCGAGGTCTCGATCCGCGGCGACAACCTGTTCTCCGGCTACTGGCCGGACGGCGCCGGCGGCCCGGACGCCGAGGGCTGGTTCCCGACCGGCGACATCGGTTACCTCGACGACGGCGAGCTGTTCCTGGTCGACCGGGCCCGGGAGCTGGTCATCGTCAACGGCTTCAACGTCTATCCCGCGGAGGTCGAACAGGTGATCGGTGAGCTGCCCGAGATCGCCTCCGTGGCGGTGGTGGGCCGGCCCGACCGGCGTACGGGGGAGCAGGTGGTGGCCTTCGTCGTCGCGGAGGAGCCGACGCCGGCCGCGACCCTGGCCGAGCTGGTCAGCCTGCACTGCGAACAGCGGCTGGCCCGCTTCAAGCGGCCGACGGCCCTCGAGGTCGTCCCCGAGCTGCCGCGCGGCGCCACCGGCAAGGTCCGCAAGGGACTGCTGCGGGAACGAGCCGGCCTCGTGGCGGGCCTGCGTTGAGGCCGGCGGCGCGGGGAGCCGAACGGGTCCTCGTCCTGACCCGGCCCGGCTGCCACCTCTGCGAACAGGCGGTCGCGATCGTCGCGCAGGTCTGCACCGAGACCGGCACCGGCTACGCCACCCGGGACATCACCGGCGACGCCGACCTGCTGCGCCGCTACACCGACGAGGTGCCGGTGACCTTCGTCGACGGGGTGCAGCACGACTTCTGGCGGGTCGACCCGGCGCGCCTGCGTGCGGCTCTCACCCGACGCTGACGTGGGCCCGAGGTATTTGGAAGCCCTTCACCCGGCTCTGTAATGTTGGCTCGTTCGACGCCCGACCGAGTGCCGAAGCTGTCCACCAGATCCAGGAGTCGTGTGTCCGCCGAGACGCTGGGCCAGGTGCACCAGGGGGCGCTCGACGCTCTCGCACCCACCCCGTCGCCGACGGCGGCCGGACCCGCGACGGCCACGGCGATGGCCACCAAGGGGATTCCCGAGGCCACCATCGCCCGGCTGCCGGTCTACCTGCGGGTGCTGAACACCCTGGACGGGCTGGATACCATCAGCAGTGGCGCCCTGGCCGAGGCCGCCGGCGTCAGCCCGGCCCAGCTGCGCAAGGACCTCTCGGCGCTCGGTTCCTACGGCACCCGGGGCGTCGGCTACGAGGTGGCCTACCTGCGCTTCCAGATCGGCCGGGTCGTCGGCTCCACCCACGAGTGGCCCGTGGTCCTGGTCGGGATCGGCAACCTGGGCACGGCACTGGCCAACTACTCCGGCTTCTACTCCCGCGGCTTCCGGGTGGTCGGTCTGGTCGACCCCTCGGCGGCCCTGGTAGGGCTGCGGATCCACGGCCTGGCCATCACCGACCTGGCCGACCTCGAGCAGGTCGTGGCCGACACCGGCGCCGTGATCGGCGTCATCGCCACCCCCGCGGAAGCGGCCCAGAGCGTGGCCGACCGGCTGGTGGCGGCCGGGATCACGAGCATCCTCAACTTCGCCGCGAGCGTGCTCGCGGTGCCCGAGGGCGTCCAGGTGCGCAAGGTGGATCTCGGCCAGGAGCTGCAGATCCTCGCCTACCACGAGCACCGGCGCGCCGCGGGGCAGACCATCGACCAGGCACGCGTCCTCGTCGCTCCTGAGAGCAAGGAACAAGGACCCAGATGAGCATCCTGGTGGTGAGCGTGTCGCACCGCTCGACGAGCGTCGCCATGTTGTCGCGGCTGGCGATGGACGCGGCGACCGCCGGCAAGCTGGCCGGGCAGCTGGTGACGTCGGAGCACATCGACGAGGCGGTCGTCCTCTCCACCTGCAACCGGACCGAGCTGTACGCCTCGGTGTCCCGCTTCCACGGCGGCCTGGACGACGCGGTGCTGGCCCTGGCCGAGCTCGCCGGGCTGAGCGTCGAGGAGCTCCGCACGCTCTGCGCCGTCTACTTCGACGAGGGCGCCGTCGCCCACACCTTCGCCGTGGCCTCCGGCCTGGACTCGGTGGTGGTCGGTGAGAGCCAGATCCTGGGCCAGGTCCGCGCCGCACTGGCCCTCAGCCAGGGCCAGGGCACCGTCGGCACCGTGCTCAACTCGCTGTTCCAGCAGGCACTCCGGGTGGCCAAGCGGGTGCAGACCGAGACCGAGATCGGCTCGGCCGGCCGGTCGCTGGTCAGCGCCGCGTACGCGCTGCTGGGTGCCGAGCGCGGCGAGCTGGCCGGACGGCGGGTGCTGGTGGTCGGTGCGGGCGCGATGGCCGGGCTGGCGGCGCGGACGGCCGCCGCGGCCGGGGCGTCGGTGACCTGCGCCAACCGGACCCTCGAGCGGGCGGCCCGGCTGGCGGCAGCCGTCGGCGGCCGGGCGATCGGCCTGGACGCCCTCGACGACGAGCTGGCGGCCACCGACGTGCTGGTCACCTGCACGGGTGCCCGCTCGATGACCATCGGGGCCGACCAGCTCGCCGGCACGCCGGTCACCGGGGTGGTCGACCTCGCCCTGCCGCCGGACGTCTCCGAGGACGTCCACACCCTGGGCATCAGCCTGGTCAACCTCGACCGGCTGGCCGCCGGTTTCGAGGACGGCTACGACTCCGACGCCGTCGCGGAGGCCCGGGCGCTGGTGCGCGGCGAGGTCGGTGACTTCGTCGGTTTGCGCCGGGCCGCCCAGGTGGCCCCCACCGTGGTCGCCCTCCGGTCGATGGCCTCCGAGGTCGTGTCCGCCGAGATGAGTCGGTTGATGGGCCGGCTGCCGTCCCTGGACACCCACGAGCGGGACGAGGTCCAGCGGACCGTCCGCCGCGTCGTGGACAAGCTGCTGCACTCGCCCACGGTGCGGGTCCAGGAGCTCTCGGCGGACCCGGACGCGGTCGACTACGCCGCCGCCCTGCGCGAGCTGTTCGCCCTCGACCCGCAGAGCGTGGCCGCGGTGATGTCCGCGGAGGTCCCCACCTCGTGAGCCCTGCGGCCCCCGTGCTGAGGCTGGGCGCGCGCACCTCCCCGCTCGCCCGCGCCCAGGTCGACGCGGTCGCGGCCATGCTGGCGGCCCGTGGGATCGCCACCCGCTTCGTGGGCGTGACGACCCGCGGCGACGTCGACCAGCGGCTGCTGACCGAGATCGGTGGCACCGGGATCTTCGCCGGGGCCGTCCGGGAGGCCCTGCGTCGCGGGGAGATCGACGTGGCCGTGCACTCGCTGAAGGACCTGCCGACCGCCCCGGACGACGACCTCGAGGTGGTGGCGGTACCCGTCCGCGAGGACACCCGCGACGTGCTCGTCGGTCGGCACCTGGACGACCTCGGGGACGGCGACAGCATCGGCACCGGAGCTCCCCGACGAGCCCTGCAGCTGGGGGAGTGGGCGGCCACGCGGGAGCGGCACGTGCAGCTGGTGCCGGTCCGCGGCAACGTCGGCACCCGGCTGGACCTGGTCCGGCGCGGGGCGCTGCACGCCGTGGTCCTCGCCGCGGCTGGGCTGCGGCGGCTGGGTCACCTCACCGGCGGTGACGAGGACGCCGAGGGCCCGGCGTCGCCCGTCGAGGTGCTCGGTCTGCCCGCCGACTTCCTCGGCCTCGACGTGATGCTGCCGGCGCCGGGGCAGGGTGCGCTGGCGCTGGAGATCTCCCGCGGGCTCGACCCGGCCCTGCGTGCGGAGGTGCTCGCGCTCGACCACCCGACGAGCCACGCCGAGGTCCGGGTGGAGCGGGGCTTCCTGGCCCGGCTGGAGGCCGGGTGCACGGCTCCGGTGGGTGCGCGCGCCGTTGTCAAGTCGGTCCGTGGTACAAGTCTCGATTTGACTCTGACCGCCGTAATTGGGAGAACACTAGTGAGCAACCTGTCGGAGCCCACTGCAGCTGGTCCCGCCTTCCGGCTCGACGTCCAGGGTTTTTCGGCTGATCCTCACGACTTCGGGTCAAGGCACGCCGCGGGGGTACTGGCCAGGTTGCAGTCCCTCGAGTGATCCGATCCCTGGTGCCTCCGCGGGCACCCGGACAACAGAACGCGAGACGTCAGTGAGCTCATCTTCGGCGCACCAGCCCCGGAACCCCGCCGCTCCCACCTCGGCCACCCGCGGACGGGTCATCTTCGTCGGCACCGGACCCGGAGATCCTGACCTCCTCACCCTCGGGGCGATCGCGGCCCTCGCCGACGCCAGCGCCGTCATCCTGGACAGCGACCGGCAGTCCGAGATCCTGTCCCACCCGGCGATCACCCTGGCCGAGGGGGCCGAGGTCGCGACGCTGGGCACCGGTGAGACCGGCCGTCCGCTGTCGGCGTCGGCCCGGGCCAAGATCGTCCTGCGGCACGCCGCAGCGGGCTCCCGGGTGGTGCGGCTGGTCACCGGCGACCCGTTCCTGGACAACGCGGTGGCCGACGAGGCCGCGGCCTGCGTCCGTGGCGGCATCGACTTCGAGGTCGTCCCCGGCGTCTCCAGCCTGACCGCCGTGCCCGAGTACGCCGGCATCGACCTGATCCACGCCGGTGGCGTCCAGTTCGCCTCGGTGACCGACGGCAAGTTCAGCAAGGCCAACACCGGGCAGTGGGGCAGCGCGGCCACCATCGTCATCAGCACCCTGGTCTCGATGGTCGGCGGCATGGTCGACGCGGCGTTGGCCGCGGGCCGCGCCGGCACCGACCACGTCATCGTCACCCTCCACGGTGGCAGCACCGAGCAGATCACCCTGCCGACGACCCTCGACGGGCTGGTCGAGGCCGTGGCGTCGATCAAGGCGCCGGGCCTGGACCCGCTGCACGTGATCGTCGGGGCCGCGGCCGAGCAGCGTCGTGAGCTCAGCTGGTATGAGACCAAGCCGCTCTTCGGCTGGCGGGTGCTGGTGCCCCGCACCAAGGACCAGGCCGGCCCGATGGTGGCCCGGCTCCGGACCTACGGCGCGCACAGCGAGGAGGTGCCGACCATCTCGGTCGAGCCGCCGCGCAGCCCGCTGCAGATGGACAAGGCCCTGCGTGGCCTGGTCGAGGGCCGCTACGAGTGGGTCGTCTTCACCTCGGTGAACGCGGTGAAGGCGCTCCGGGAGAAGTTCGACGAGTACGGCCTGGACGCCCGGGCCTTCTCCGGCCTCAAGGTCGCCGCCGTTGGCTCGGTCACCGCCGAGTCGCTGCAGGCCTGGGGGATCGAGGCCGACCTGGTGCCGACCGGTGAGCAGTCCTCGGCCGGGCTGGCCGCGGAGTTCCCGGCCTTCGATGAGGTGCTCGACCCCATCAACCGGGTCTTCCTGCCCCGCGCCGACATCGCCACCGAGACGCTGACGGCCGGCCTGACCAGTCTCGGCTGGGAGGTCGAGGACGTCACGGCCTACCGGACCGTCCGGGCCACCCCGCCGCCGGCGCCGGTGCGGGAGGCGATCAAGTCGGGCAAGTTCGACGCCGTCGTCTTCACCTCCTCCTCCACCGTCCGCAACCTGGTGGGGATCGCCGGCAAGCCGCACCCCTCGACGATCATCGCGGCGATCGGCCCGGCCACGGCCAAGACCTGCGAGGAGCACGGCCTGCGGGTCGACGTGGTCGCGCACAAGCCGTCGGTGGTGGAGCTGGCCGACTCGCTCGCCAGCTTTGCCGCCGAGCGGCGCGACGCTTTCCTGGCCGAGGGCGAGCCGGTGCTCAAGCCCTCACAGCGGCGTACGTCACCCCGTCGACGGGTTTGATCCGCCGTTCCCGGCGCTAGGTTGGGAGGCGTCATGAGCACCCCGATTTCCCGTCCAAGGCGACTGCGGACCTCACCCGTGATGCGGGCCATGGTGGCCGAGACGAGCGTCGAACCGCGCCAGCTGGTGCTGCCGGCGTTCGTGGCGGAGGGCCTGTCCGAGCCGCGGCCGATCTCGTCCATGCCGGGGGTCGTCCAGCACACCATGGACACTCTCCGCAAGGCGGCGGTCGGCGCGGCCCAGGCCGGGCTGGCCGGGATCATGCTGTTCGGGGTGCCCGAGTACAAGGACGCCCGGGGCAGCGGTGCGGTCGATCCGCACGGCATCCTCACCGAGGCGATCCGGGCGGTCCGCGCCGAGGTTGGTGACGACCTGCTGGTCATGTCGGACGTCTGCCTCGACGAGTTCACCGACCACGGCCACTGCGGGGTGCTGACCCCCTCGGGCCTGGTCGAGAACGACGCGACGGTCGAGATCTACGCCGCGATGGCCGTGCTGCACGCCGAGGCCGGCGCGCACGTCGTCGCGCCCAGCGGGATGATGGACGGCCAGGTCGGCGCGATCCGGACGGCGCTGGACGCCGCGGCCGCCCTCGACACCACGATCCTGGCCTACGCCGCGAAGTACACCTCGGCCTTCTACGGACCGTTCCGCGAGGCCGTCGGTTCGTCGCTGACAGGCAACCGCAGGACCTACCAGCAGGACGGCGCGAACGTCCGCGAGGCGCTGCGTGAGGTGGCCCTCGACCTCGCCGAGGGTGCCGACATCGTGATGGTGAAGCCGGCGCTGGCCTACCTCGACGTCATCCGGGCCGTCCGGGAGGCCGTCGACGTGCCGGTGGCGGCGTACAACATCTCCGGCGAGTACGCGATGGTCGAGGCCGCCGCCGCCAACGGCTGGATCGACCGGGACGCCGCGGTGAACGAGACGCTCACCTCGATCCGCCGTGCCGGGGCCGACATCGTCCTCACCTACTGGGCTCAGACCTGGGCCGAGCGCTACGCCCTTCGCCAGACTCAGGGAACGACCCGATGACCACCACCACCCGGGACACCTCGACCGACACCCGCTCCGCAGCGCTGTTCGCCCGGGCCCAGGCCGTCACTCCGGGCGGGGTCAACTCACCCGTCCGGGCGTTCCTGTCGGTCGGCGGGACACCGCGCTTCATCGCCCGCGCCAAGGGTCCCTACCTCTACGACGCCGACGGTAACGAGCTGGTGGACCTCATCTGCTCGTGGGGGCCGATGCTGCTCGGGCACGCGCACCCGGAGGTGATCGGGGCCGTCGCCGAGGCGGCGTCCCGCGGCACCTCCTACGGCGCGCCCACGACGCCCGAGGTCGAGCTGGCCGCGGCGATCATCGACCGGACCCCGGTCGAGCAGGTGCGCCTGGTCAACTCCGGCACCGAGGCCACGATGTCGGTGCTGCGGCTGGCCCGCGGGATCACCGGCCGGGACAAGATCATCAAGTTCGCCGGCTGCTACCACGGTCACGTCGACGCTCTGCTGGCTGCGGCCGGCTCGGGCGTGGCCACCCTGGCCGCCCGCGACGGGGCGTCCTCCTTCTCCGCGGACGCGGCCATCCCGGGCTCGCCGGGGGTGACCGAGGCGACGACGGCCGACACCATCGTGCTGGCCTACAACGACCGTGCCGCCGTCCGTGAGGCGTTCGCGACCTACGGCGACCAGATCGCCTGCCTGGTGACCGAGGCGGCGGCGGGCAACATGGGCGTCGTCCCGCCCGGCGTCGAGGACGGGGTCGGCTTCAACGCCTTCCTGGCCGAGATCTGTGCCGCACACGGGGCGCTGTTCGTCAGCGACGAGGTGATGACCGGCTTCCGGGTCACCCGCTCCGGGCAGTTCGGCCGCGACGGGGTGGTGCCGGACCTGATGACTTTCGGCAAGGTGATGGGCGGCGGATTCCCCGCTGCGGCGTTCGGCGGCCGGGCCGACCTGATGCAGCACCTGGCCCCCATCGGCGGGGTGTACCAGGCCGGGACGCTTTCGGGGAACCCGGTTGCGGCCACGGCCGGCCTGACCACACTGCAACTGGCCACCGACGACGTCTACGCCCACGTCGACCGCGCTGCCGAGCGGCTGCGGGCCGAGGTCACCGCCGCATTGGGTGCGGCGGGCGTCCCGCACGTGGTCCAGGCCGCCGGGAACTTGTTCAGCGTCTTCTTCGTGCCAGACGGCGTGACCGCCGTCCCGGACTACGCCACCGCGGCGCGACAGGACACCGACGCGTACGCCGCCTTCTTCCACTCGATGCTGGACTCCGGGGTCTACCTGCCGCCGAGCGCCTTCGAGGGCTGGTTCCTCTCCGCCGCGCACGACGACGCCGCCCTCGACCGGGTGGTCAGCGCGCTGCCCGCCGCGGCCGCGGCGGCTGCGAGAGGATGACGCGGTGAGCGACGAGGCGACCAGCAGGCAGGGCTTCGGGACCAGGACGACCGTGCACCTGGTCCGGCACGGCGAGGTCCACAACCCCGCCGGCCTGCTCTACGGCCGGCTGCCCGACTACCACCTGTCCGACCTCGGACGCGAGATGGCGGTGCTGGTGGCCGACGACATGGCCGGCCGGGACATCGTGAACCTCGTCTGTTCCCCGCTGGAGCGGGCGCAGGAGACGATGGCGCCGCTGGCCGGACGGCTGGGGCTGCCGGTGGCGATCGACGAGCGGGTGATCGAGGCCGGCAACCAGCTCGAGGGTCGAAAGGTCACGGCCGGCGTCATCCTGCGCACTCCGAGGATCTGGTGGCTCTTCCGCAACGCGGCCACCCCCAGCTGGGGCGAGCCGTACCGCGAGATCGTCGCCCGGATGCGGCTCGCGCTGCGTGACGCGGCCGCGGCCGCCGCCGGGCACGAGGCCGTCGTCGTCAGCCACCAGCTCCCGGTCTGGATGGCCCGCTGCGACGCCGAGGGCCGGCGGCTGGTCCACGACCCGCGCAAGCGCGAGTGCCGGCTGGCCAGCGTCACCTCCTTCACCTACACCGACGGCCGGCTGGTCTCGGTCGGCTACCGCGAGCCTGCGGCTGCGCTCTACGCCGGACCGCGGCCGGCGAAGTTCGTCGCGGGCTCCTGACGTGACGCCCCTGGTCCGGCTGACCGGAGCCCTCGCCGCCGTCCTGCTCGTCGTCGGCGTGTCGGGCTGCACCACTACCGGAGCCGACGAGAAGACCCGCAGCGCGAGCCAGCAGGGCTACGTCGGCTCCAAGGACAACCTGACCAGGATCGCGCCGGCCGACCGCAAGCCCGTACCCGTGGTGTCCGGCACCTCGCTGGAAGGAAAGCCCCTGTCGACCGCCGACTACCCCGGCAAGGTCGTGGTGGTCAACGTCTGGGGCGCCTGGTGCCCGCCCTGCCGCGAGGAGGGGCCGGCCCTGCAGGCGGCGAGCGTGGCGACCAAGGGCAAGGCCCAGTTCGTCGGTATCAGCTCCCGGGACCTCGCCGTGACCGCGCCCCAGGCCTACGTCCGCGAGCACGAGATCACCTACCCGAGCATCTTCGACCCCAACGGCACGACGCTGCTCACCTTCGCCGGCACCCTGCCGCCCACGGCGATCCCGTCCACGCTCATCATCGACGCCCAGGGGCGGCTGGCCGCCCGGGTGCTCGGGTCGATCTCCGAGATCACGCTGGTGGACATGGTCGACGACGTCGCGGCCGGCCAGTGACCCCGCTCGACCTGAGCACCTGGGCTGCCAGCGCCGCGGGCGGCTCGATGGCGCTGGCCGTACCGGTGGCCCTGCTGGCCGGGCTGGTCTCTTTCTTCTCTCCCTGCGTGGTGCCGCTGCTGCCGGGCTACCTCTCCTACGCGACCGGCCTCGGCGCCGCCGAGGTGCTCGAGGGAACGCGCCGCCGCGGCCGGATGCTGGCCGGCACCTCGCTGTTCGTGCTGGGCATCGCGGTGGTCTTCGTGGCCACCGGGACGGTGATCGGCAGCCTCGGCTCCGTGCTGCTGCGTTACGCCGACCCGATCACGCGCGTGCTCGGCGTCGTCATCATCGGGCTCGGCCTGGTCTTCGCCGGCGTGCTGAGACTGGGCCAACGCGACCTGCGGCTCTCGCGCGTGCCCGCCGCCGGAGTCGCCGCGGCCCCGCTGCTCGGGGTGGTCTTCGCCCTCGGCTGGACCCCCTGCATCGGGCCGACCCTCGGCGTCGTCCTCAGCCTGGCCTACAACGAGGGGACGGCGCTGCGCGGCGCGTTGCTGGCCTTCGTCTTCGCGCTGGGTCTGGGCATCCCGTTCGTCGTCGCCGGACTGGCCTACACCCGGATGGCCCGGGTGGTCGGCGTGCTCCGCCGCCACCAGGTCGCGCTGCTGCGGATCGGCGGGGTGGCGATGGTCGCGGTCGGACTGCTCCTGGTCACCGGGCTCTGGAACCACGTCACCGCCTCGCTGCGGTCCCTCACCGCGTTCGTCCCCGTGATCTGAGAGCTGGAGATGACCACCACCGACGTCCGTGCGCCGCAGACCGAGCCGGGAGCGACGCCACCCCCGCCCCCCCAGGGCGGCCTGCCGAAACTGGGCTGGCGCGGCGGCGCCCGGTTCGTCTGGACTCAGCTGACCTCGATGCGCACGGCGCTGGTGCTGCTGTTCGCCCTCGCCGTGGCGGCCGTCCCCGGGTCGCTGGTACCCCAACAGAACATCTCACCCGTCCGGGTCTCGGAGTTCCTCACCGACCACCCCACGCTCGGGCCGATCTATGACAAGCTCGGCGTCTTCCACGTGTACACCTCGCCGTGGTTCTCCGCGATCTACCTGTTGCTCTTCCTGTCCCTGATCGGCTGCATCGTGCCCCGGGTCGGCGTCTACGCCCGGGCGCTGCGCAGCCGGCCACCGCGGACGCCCCGCTACCTGTCCCGGCTGCCCGCGTACCGCAGCGCGCCGGTGGCCGGCACCGGCGCCGACGAGGACTCTGCCGCCGTGCTCGAACGAGCGGCGACCAGCCTGCGCCGGCAGCGTTACCGGGTGGACCTGCGCGAGGACTCGGTCGCGGCCGAGCGCGGCTACCTGCGCGAGGCCGGCAACCTCGTCTTCCACATCAGCCTGCTGTTCGTGCTGCTCGGGGTGGCCATCGGCAGCCTGTACGGCTTCCGCGGCAGCGCCGTCGTGGTCACCGGCCAGGGCTTCGCCAACACCGTCACCCAGTACGACGACCTGTCGGCCGGGGCCGCCTTCTCCGACTCCCAGCTGGTGCCCTTCAGCGTGCTGGTCAAGAGCTTCGACGTCCGGTTCGAGACCGGGGCGGTGCAGCGCGGCGCGGCCCGGCTGTTCAAGGCCGTCGTCGAGGTGACCGAGGCTCCCGGTGAGGCGCCGGTGACCAAGACCCTCGAGGTCAACCACCCGCTGACCATCGACGGCACCACGGTGCACCTGATCGGCCACGGCTACGCCCCCCGGGTGACCATCACCGACGGCAACGGCAAGGTCACCTTCTCCGGACCGGTGGTCTTCCTGCCCCAGGACGGCAACTTCACCTCGGCGGGCGCGATCAAGGCCTACGACGCGCGGCCGCAGCGGATCGCGTTCGAGGGCTTCTTCCTGCCCACCGCCGTTTCGGACGGGTCCAGCGCGGCCCCTACCTCCGGCTTCCCGGACGCGATCAACCCGGCGCTGTTCCTCAACGGCTGGTACGGCCCGCCCAAGGCCGAGACCGGCGCGCCGGAGAACGTCTACTCCCTCGACACCACCGGCATGACCCAGATGAAGGACGCGAAGGGCACCCCGCTGCGCTTCGCCCTGCGGACGGGTGAGACGGTCACGCTCCCCAACGGGCTCGGCACCCTGAAGATGGACGGCTGGGACCGCTGGGTCAAGCTGCAGGTCGGTGACGCGCCGGGCGCTCCCATCTCGCTCATCGCCATCGGCTTCGCCGTCTTCGGGCTCTGCCTGTCGCTGTTCGTGCGGCCGCGCCGGATCTGGGTGCGGACCAGCAAGGGTGACGGCGCGACGTTGATGGTCGAGGTCGGCGGCCTGGACCGTGCCGACGCCCGGGGTGGGCTGAGCGAGGACGTCGCCGAGTTCGCCGCCGAGCTGTCGGGCTCGCCCCCGGACACGGGACCGCCCCCCGACGCAGGACCGCACGCATCCGGCGAGGACGACGCCGGCGAACCCTCAGCAGGACCAGTTGCTCCAGACCCCGCAAGCGACCTCAGCCAGAAGGCAGACCGATGAGATACGAGTACCTGTCGAACGTCGTGTTCGTGACGTCGGTGGTGGTCTACGCGCTGGCGATGTTCGCCCACGCCGCCGAGTGGGCGGCCGCCCGCAGCGTCGGCACGGTGGCCGAGCCCGAGCGCGAGCTGGCCAGCGTCGGGGCGCGCGGTGAGGCCGTCTACGACACCGTCGACGCTCCCCGGACCCGGGCCGTCCCGCGGTCCACCGCCCCCGCCGAGCCGGCCACGGCGGCGAGCTCGCAGCGGGTCGAGCAGTTCGGCCGGATGGGCGTCGCGCTGACCGTGTTCGGGCTCGCGCTCAGTGTGGGCGGCGTGCTGCTCCGAGGCCTGGCCGCGGGCCGGGCGCCGTGGGGCAACATGTTCGAGTTCACCACCTTGGCGATGGTGTTCATCGTCGCGGTGTACCTGGTCATGGTCTGGCGCTCGGGCCTGCGTTGGCTGGGCCTGCCCGTGACGCTGCTGGCTGCCGTCGGCAACGGCCTGGCGGTCACCGTCTTCTACGTCGCCGTTGCCCCGCTCGTGCCGGCGCTGCACTCGGTCTGGTTCCTGATCCACATCGTGGCCGCCGCCATCTCGGGCGCGGCGTACAACGTGGGCGGGTTGCTGTCGATTTTGTACCTGCTGAAGAAGCGGGCCGAGGACCGGGGCACCGTCAAGGGCTACCTCGCGCTGCTGCCGACGTCTCGGCGGGTCGACCTGCTCGCCTACCGCTTCCACGCCTTCGCGTTCCCGCTGTGGACCTTCACCGTCGCCGCCGGCTCCATCTGGGCCGAGTACGCCTGGGGTCGGTACTGGGGCTGGGACCCCAAGGAGACCTGGGCCTTGGTCACCTGGGTGATCTACGCCTGCTACCTGCACGCCCGCTCGACGGCCGGCTGGCGGGGCAGCAAGGCCGCCGGGATCGCGATCGTGGGCCTCGCGTCGTTCTGGTTCAACTTCGTGGGCATCAACCTGCTGGTCTCGGGCCTGCACTCCTACGCCGGCGTCTGACCCTTTTCCCCCCCCCGAGTTGTCAGAACTCAGCTGCCCCGGAGGACAACTGAGTTCTGACAACTCGGTCAGAGCAGGGACCGCCAGGCGGCGTAACCGCCGATGACGTCGGTGGCGCGCCAGACGCCGAGGTCCTGCAGGGCCACAGCGGCGAGGCTGGAGGTGTAGCCCTCCTGGCAGAGGACGATCACCGGCAGGTCGTACGAGGCGATCGGTAGGGCCGCGTCGCTGGCGGGGTCGAAGCGCCACTCGAGCACGTTGCGCTCGATCAGCAGGGCGCCGGGAAGATCACCTTCGACGTCGCGCTGAGCCGCGGGACGGATGTCCACCACGACCGCACCGGTGCCCCAGAGAATCCGGGCCTGTGCTGGGGTGAGCCTTTGGAGGCGCCCCCGGGCCGATTCCAGCACTTCGTGGATGGTCTTGCGACCGGTGCGGGTCGTGGTGGCTGGCGGGACGAGGATGCTCACCAATTCACCCCGGCCAGTTGTGATCGAGTCAACGATAGCAGCGACCCGTGGGCTTCGTACTCGTTCATCTCGCTCAGTGACGGGGCGTAGACATGCACGCTGACGGCTGGTAAAAGCTCAGCGTTGACGACCTGGTGGATGTGCTGGCGGCCGAACGGGCGGACCGCCGCGTCGCTCAGCCGACGCTCTCCGGCGGCGATCCGGGCGGTGCCGTCGCCCACGGGAACGGCGTGGCGCTCGGTGAGCGTGCCCTGGACGGTGGCGAAGGCCCCGGCGCTGCCGCCGTGGTCGTGCCAGAGGGTGCCCTGGCCGGGCAGCCAGGTCAACAGCCACGCCTCGTAGTCGGGTTCCGCCGCGAGCCGGGTGTAGAAGCGGTTCTGGGCGTCATAGCGGACGAGGGGTTGCCAGAGGTCGGTACGGGCGGCGAGCCGCTGGGCGATCTGGCCGAGTGGGGACGTGGACGAAGGCATGCGGGACTCCTGGGGTGCGGCGCCGCCATCGAGTGGCGAGCCGGCGAGGGTGGGAAGGAAGGGGAGCAGAGCTCAGGCGGAGGTCGGCATGCGTCGACAGCCCGCACTCGCGGTGCGTTGCAGGTCGACGTGGATGCGGCCGTGCAGGTGAAGGGTCACCAGGGTTCCCTCGGAAGTCGGACGACAGGTTTGCCGGCGTCCGGGAGGACGCGGGCCTGGTCTTCACCCGGAGCACCCCAACCGTCGCGGAGGGTTGCTGGCCAGCGAGCCGGGGCTACGTGCTGGCACTCATGACCTGGCCTGACCGTAACCGAGCCGACCCGGGCAGGCAAACCCCTGTCTCACGATAGGAAATGCAGGCAATCTCGTCGTGCTCACGAGCGGGCGACGGGCTCGGTCCGCAAGGGGCCGCGACGGGCGATCGCCCAGACCACCAGGGCCACGACGCTGAGGCCGGCGCCGGCTGTGGTGACGGCCGTCCAGCCACCGACGGACCACAGCACGGTGGCGGCCGCGGAGCCGACGGCGCCACCGATGAAGTTGTTGGTCACGAAGGCCGTGTTGAGCCTGCTCCGCGCCTCGGCCGAGACGGCGAAGATTCGCGTCTGGTTGAGGATGTTGACCCCCTGGATGGCGACGTCCAGCACCAGGATGGCCAGCACGATCAGCACCACCGAGCGGCCGCCCACCAGAGCGAGCAGGAACGCGAGCAGGGCCAGCGCCCAGCCGATGCCGGTGGCTGGGAGGGACCAGCCGCGGTCGTGCAGCCGACCGGCGCGCTGGGCGGCGATGGCCCCGGCCAGGCCGACCAGCCCGAAGAGACCGATCACGGAGACGGGGTAGGAGAACGGCGGCCCGCTGAGCAGGAAGGTCAGCGAGGTCCAGAACATGGTGAACACCCCGAAGGAGATGCCGGCGAGGACCAGCGTCCACCGCACCGTGCGTTCGCGCACCACCACCGCACCCACGGAGGCGATCAGCCTCGGGTAGGCCAGCTTGGTCTTGGGCGAGAGCGGGGGGACGGCCCGGTAGAGCAGCGCGGCCAGGACGACGTCGACGACGGCCGCGAGCACGTAGATGGCCCGCCAGCCGGCGACCTCGGCCACCAGGCCGCTGAGGGTCCGCGAGACGAGGATCCCGGTGAGGATGCCGGAGGCCACCGTCCCCACCACCTGCCCGCGGGAACCGTCGTCGGCGAGGTCCCCGGCGAGCGGGGTCAGGATCTGCCCGCCGACGGTGGTCAGGCCGAGCAGGGTGATCGCCGCCAGCAGCAGGCCCATCGTCGGAGCCAGTGCGCAGAGGAGGAGGGCGGCCACGGCGCACAGCATCATCACCAGCAGCAGCCGACGCCGGTTCGTGACGTCGCCGAGCGGCACCACCAGCAGGATCCCCGCCGCGTAGCCGAGCTGGGTGGCGGTGACCAGCCAGCCGGCTGCGGCGGTGGAGGCGTGCAGGTCCGTGGCGATCGTGTCCAGCAGCGGCTGCGACCAGTAGAGGTTCCCGACCGCCGCCCCACCCGCGACGGCGAACAGGAAGGTCAGCGCGCGGGTCATCCGCGGCGGCTGCGGGCGGCCGGTCCCGTCGCTCATCGTTGCTCTCCGTCTCTGGGTCCGAGTCCAGCACCGGTTGCCGCTCCCGGTGCTGGCCCCATCCTGCTGGTGCTGGGTCCGGGAGTCACGCTACACTTACTTGAACCTTCAATCACTACCCCAGGGGCACTCATGGCCATCCAGCGGCTCAACCACGCCGTCCTCTTCATCGCCGACCTCGACCGCTCGGTGCGCTTCTACACCGAGGTGCTCGGCTTCACCGTGGTCGCCGGCATGGCGGGGCAGGCCTCGTTCCTGCGTGCGCGGGACTCCACCAACGACCACGACCTCGGCCTCTTCGCCATGGGCACTCAGGCTGCGTCCAGCCCCGCGGGCCGCTCCACCGTCGGGCTCTACCACCTGGCCTGGGAGGTCAGCACCCTCGGCGACCTCGAGCAGCTTCAGCTCGACCTGGCGTCGGCCGATGCGCTGACCGGGCTGTCGGACCACGGCACCACCAAGTCCCTCTACGGGCGGGACCCGGACGGGATCGAGTTCGAGATCGTCTGGCTGGTCCCCGCCCACCTGTTGGCGCCGGACACCTCGATGACGACCCGACCGCTGGACCTGGCCCGGGAGATCGGCCACTACGGTCGCGAGACCCGCAGCGGGCTCGGGATCAGCGTGCCCCTCGGCGTCGAGGTCTGAGCTGACCGGTCGGGCCCTTCGACGGGCTAGGGGAACGGGGCGGCTGGGGCCGCCTGGCAGCATGGCGGGGTGCAGCATTACGACCTCGCCATCATCGGCTCCGGCTCCGGCAACTCGATCGTCGACGAACGCTTCGCCGACACCTCGGTCGCCCTGGTCGACAAGGGCACCTTCGGCGGCACCTGCCTGAACGTCGGCTGCATCCCGACCAAGATGTTCGTGCACCCCGCCGATCTGGCTCTCAGCCCCGCCCACGCGCACCGGCTGGGGGTGGACCTCGAGTTGGCGGCGGTGCACTGGGCCGAGATCCGGGACCGCATCTTCGGCCGGATCGACCCGATCTCGGCCGGTGGGCTCACGTGGCGCCAGCGCAACGACAACGTCACCGTCTACCAGGAGTCGGCCCACTTCGTCGGCGAGCATGCTCTCCAGGTCGGCGCGGAGACCATCACCGCGGACCGCTTCGTCCTCGCGGCGGGC
This sequence comes from uncultured Friedmanniella sp., assembly GCF_964244285.1. Lineage (NCBI taxonomy): Bacteria > Bacillati > Actinomycetota > Actinomycetes > Propionibacteriales > Nocardioidaceae > Friedmanniella > uncultured Friedmanniella sp. The sequence continues at coordinate 122,342 of NZ_CAXTHT010000007.1, read as the reverse complement.
AGCCGGCCCGTGCTGCCCGACGTCCCCGGCCTCGACTCGGTGACCTACCACACCTCGGACACCGTGATGCGGCTGCCGGACCTGCCGCGCTCGGTGTTGATCGTCGGCGGCGGGTACATCGCCGCCGAGTTCTCCCACATCTTCGCCTCCTACGGCAGCCGGGTGACCGTGCTCAGCCGGAGCGAGAAGCTGCTCCGGCGCGAGGACGACGACGTCTCCACCCGGTTCACCGAGCTGATGGCCTCCCGGGTCGACCTGCGGACCGAGGCTGCGCTGCGGCAGGTGCGACCGGCCGAGGGTGGCGGCGTGAGGGCCACCGTGGTGGACGCAGACGGGGAGCACGAGCTGACCGTCGACGTCCTGCTCATCGCCACCGGCCGACGGCCCAACGCCGACACCCTGCACCTCGAGGCCGCCGGGGTCGACGTCGACGCCGAGGGCTACGTGGTGGTCGACGCCCACCAGCGCACCACGGCCTCCCATGTCTTCGCCCTCGGCGACGTCTCCTCCCACCACCAGCTCAAGCACGTGGCCAACCACGAGGCCCGGGTGGTCCAGCACAACCTGCTGCACCCCGACGACCTGCACGAGAGCGACCACCGGTTCGTTCCGCACGCCGTCTTCTCCTCCCCGCAGGTCGCCGCGGTGGGCCTGACCGAGCAGGAGGCCCGCGAGCAGGGGCTGGACTACACCGTCGCCCGGCAGGCGTACGGCGACGTGGCCTACGGCTGGGCGATGGAGGACACCGACCACTTCGTCAAGCTGGTCGGCGACCGCGCCTCCGGCCGGCTGTTGGGGGCCCACCTGATCGGACCCGACGCCTCGTCGCTGATCCAGCCGCTGATCCAGGCGATGAGCTTCGGCCAGACCGCGGCCGAGGTCGCGCAGGGGCAGTACTGGATCCACCCGGCGATGGCCGAGGTGATCGAGAACGCCCTGCTCGGGCTGGGCTGAACCCGGCTCGAGACGTGACGAGCGGCCGGCTCGGGCGCCCGAGCCGGCCGCTCATCGGCCTTGGTGTGGTGGTGCGGTCAGTAGGCGGTGACCGCGGCGTAGGCCGAGCCGACCGTCAGCGTGGTGCCGGCGGCGAGCCCCAGCTGGGCAGTGTCCAGCTTCAGCTGGAGGGCGTACACCTGGAGGCTGCTGCCCGAGCGTACGGCCCGGCGCAGGTAGAGGGTGCCCACCCCGTCGATGTCGATCGTGCTGTTCTCGGCCACGTCGGCGGTGGTCTGGTCGACGCCGTTGATCTTCAGGCCCAGCACCTGGGTGCCTTCGGAGGTGGTGGTGACCTTGGTCCCCTTCCGGGTGGAGCTGGAGGCCGCCGTGATCGCGTCGACGCTGATGACGCCACCCAGCAGGCTGGTGGCGCCGATCTCGGCGCTGGCGTTGGCCGTGGTGCTCGAGGCGGTGTCGGTGCTGGAGACCTTCGTGGTCAGCGCACCGACCTTGAGAACCCCGGGGACGTCGACCCCGGCCAGGTTGGAGGACTTGGTGACGTCGGTCAGACCGCCGCAGGGCAGCCCCACCGAAGCGGTCTTGCCCGCGCTGACGACGCCGGCCACGTCGATCTGGGTCCCGTAGGCCGAGGCGGCGGGCTTGTGGAAGATGGTGTCCCGCAGCCCGGCGTTCGCGACGCCGACGATGACGGTCCCGCTCGCCAGGCCCAGCGGGTTGCCCTTGAGCACGTTGACCCGCATGGCGATCACCCCGAGGGTGTGGTTGCCGGCCGCGCTGGCGACCTTCTGGTTGTTGAGGACGACGCTCGCGATGCCGGGGATGCTGACCGTGGTCACCCCGGTCGGCTTGACGGTGACGGAGCGGCCGGCGATCTTCAGACCGGTGAAGGTGCTGCTGGCGGTGTTGGTGTAGGTGTCGCCGGTGTGGGAGACCTTGGCTGAGGAGGTGATCGCGCTGGCCGAGACCAGACCGCCCAGCAGGGACGTGCCGGCGATGGTGGTGGTCGCGGTGGTGGCGCCGGAGCTGCCGGACCCCGAGGTCGTCACCTGGGTGTTCCCGGCGCCGACGTTGCCGAGCAGCGGCACGGAGAGCTTGGCGACGGTGTTGGTGCGGGTGAGGTCCTTGTTGGTGGTGCAGACCGACGACACGGCACTCGCGCCCGAGGTGATCGGGCCGAGGGTGACTACGGAGACGTAGGCCGAGCCGCTGAAGGCGTCGTACGTCGTGGTCGCGGCCTGGGCGGGTAGCGGCATCGTCATGGCCAGCGCGGCGGCCACGGTCGAGGCGCTGGTCACGGCGAGGATGCGGCGGGTGGGGGAGGTGGACACGGTGCTCTCCGATCGGGGTGGGAATGAGTGTTTTTGGCGCCGCTTGGCTCCCCCCGGTAGCCGCGAACAGGACAGAACATAGGACATTCGTGGCGGCTTAAAAATGCAAAGAATCAAAGCGAGACCAAACCGTAGCCAAGGGCAAAACTGCGTAAAAGATGCCTCAAGAAAGACCAATCCAGGGTGGTTTCGGCTCCGAAAAGAAATGGCTTTCCTGCTCGGCCCGTCAGGCTCGGGGCACGCAGAAACGCGCTGCCGGCTCGTCGACGAGCCGGCAGCGCGCAGTAGGGGGTGGCGGAGCACGTCCGCCCTGGTGGGAGCCCTGGTCTAGTGAGCGGCGACGCCCGTCTTCGCCGAGCCGACGGTGATGACGGTGCCGACGCCGAGGCCCTGGGACGCCGTGCTGAGCTTCAGCTGGACGGCGTAGACCTGGATGCCGGTGCTGGTCCGCAGGGCGCGGTGCAGGTAGAGCGTGCCGACGCCGGCGATGTTGATACTGGTGTTCTCCGCGGTGCTCACCGTACGGCTGACGCCGTTGACCTTGAGCCCGACGACCTTGGTCCCGGACGAGGAGCTGGACGGGGTGCTCGTGCCTTTCGCGGTGGTCGCGGCCTTGGCCTCGACGGCGTCGATCGTGACGACACCGTCGAGGAGGTCGATGCCCGCCACGGTGTTCGTCGCGACGGAAAGCGTCTTAGCGGAGGTGTCCGTGCTCTTGGTCGCGCTCCGCACCGCCCCGACGTGCAGGGCCGAGCCGAGCGTGGTCGAGTCCACCGAGTTGGTCAGGGTGACGCCGTTGCTGCCCGCGCAGGGCTGGCCGACCGCTGCTGTCGCGCCGGACTTGACCACGCCCGCCACGTTCACCAGCGTGCCGTAGGCCGCGCCGGAGGCCAGGCGGTGCACCGGGTCGCGCAGGTCGCTGGTGGCCACCCCGACGACGATGTCACCGGTCGGCAGGCCCAGCCGGTTACCCGCGAGAAGCGTGATCCGTAGTCCGGTGACGGTGATGCTGTGTGCGCCGTTGGTCGTGGAGGTGCTCTGGCCGTTGATGCGGACGGTCGCCACGTCGGGGATGCTGATGATGGTGTCCACCCCCGGCCTGGCGGTCACGCTGGTGCCCGCCACCCGGAGATTGGTGAACACGGTGGAGGCTGCGCGGGTGTAGCCGGCGGAGGAGTACTTGACCTTGGCCGTGCTCGTGATGGCCGACGCCTGGACCAGGTCACCGACGAGCGACGTCGACCCGGTCGTGGTGGTGCTGGTCGTCAGCTGGCCACTGCTCTTCGAGGTCGTGACCTTGGTGGTGGCCGCTCCGATCCGGCCGACGCCGGGCAGGACGATCTTGGCGGTGTTGTTGCTGGCGGACTTCGGGGCAGTCGTCGTGCAGAGCCCGACGGAAGAGGTCTTGCCGGAGTTGACGAGGCTGCCGACCTTGGCTGTGGAGCCGTAGGCGGATCCGCTGTAGGCGCGGGAGCCGGCGGCCTGGGCGGGCGCCGGTGTGGCGAGGGCGACGGTCGCGGCGAGGGCCAGCGAGCCTGCCGCGGCGAGCCGGCGTTGAGTGGGGGAAAAGGACATGACTGCTCCGATCGGGGGGGACGGAATGAGGCAGCAGAATGGCTGCCCCCCAGCTCCCCCGACGCTGTCTGACGCACCGAGACCCTAGGCGAGGAAAGGGCGGGAAGACCCAACAGAAACCGGATTGATATCGAACCGTTTTCGTCCGAGAAAAGACTTATCTCAGTCTCATGAAAGGACCAATCCGATCGACGTCCGGCTCCGAGCGGCCCTGATCCTGGGCATGCTGGTCCGTCCGGCTGGCCGCTCAGGCTGCCGGCGGGGACTCAGACCGAGGTCAGCGGCGCTGGCCGACCAGCTTCCAGGCGGCGGGCAGCAGGCCCGCGGCGACGAGGATCTTCAGGGCGTCGCCGATCAGGAACGGCACGACGCCGAGCAGCAGGGCCTTGCCGAACGGCAGTCCGGCGATCAGCATCAGGCCGGGCACGCCGACCGCGTAGATGGCGAGGTTTCCCAGCACCATCACCCCGGCGGTCCGCAGGACGTGCCGGTCGGCGCCACGCTCGGCCAGCCGACCGACGATCCAGGCCGCCACGACGAAGCCGACCGCGTAGCCGAAGGAGGCAAACGCCCATCCACTGTGGTGCGCGGTGAACCACGGGACCCCGGCGACCCCGAGCAGCACGTAGAGCGCCATGGACGCGACGCCGCGGCGGCTTCCGAGGGCCGCGACCACGAGCATCACCGCGAGGGTCGACAGCGACAGCGGTACCGGAGTGAAGGGCAGCGGGATCGAGACCTGGGCGGCGAGCCCGACGAGGACCGCACCAGCAGCCACCAGGGCCACACTTCGGGCGAGGCCGCCCGGAAGCACGTCCGCCAGGGTCCGGGGACTTACGCTGATGCTCGACATGGGTCCTCCCGCAGGTGTGTTCCGGGCACGACGTGCACCGGAAGCGCGTGTGGCCCACCTTAGGGTGAACGTCTGCGGTACGGCCAACGGACCGCGCGGCGTGGACGCCCCGAACCAGGAGGTGAGCTGTGGCTGGGTCAGGTCCTGCTGCATCACGTCGTCACGGCCGGCGCCGGCGCGCCCAGGCCTCGGTGGCGCTGCCGGTGCGGCTGGTGGTGCCGGCGCTCGCGGTGGTGCTGCTCGGACTCGCCGCCTGCACCACCTCGGGCGGCAACCCGACCAGCTCCGGTCCGCTCACCCCCGCCCCGTCCTCGGGCCGCTCGGACTCCGGCTCGACCGAGCCGTCCCGGTCGCCGGGTGGCGCGTCCGCGACGCCCAGCCCGTCTCCGAGCTCCACCGCGACCCCGGTGGGTCCTCAGCCGACCGACTGTGCCGGCCTGCTGGGTGAGCTGAGCCTGTCCGAGCGGGTGGGGCAGCTGCTGATGGTCTCGGTGAGTTCCACCGGCCTCACGTCGTCACGGGCCACCATGATCGGCCGCACCCACGCCGGCAGCGTGCTGCTGCTGGGCAACTCCAAGGCGGGGATGTCGGCCACGCAGCAGGTGGTCGCCGACGTCCGGGGCGCAGCCGACCGGCCGCAGCGGGTGAACGTCGTCCTCGCCGCCGACCAGGAGGGCGGCCTCGTGCAGCGGCTCGCCGGCTCGGGCTTCAGCGACATCCCCTCGGCTTTCCGACAGGCCGAGCTTCCCGACGCCGAGCTGGCCGACGAGGCCGAGACGTGGGGCGAGGAGCTGGACAAGGCGGGCATCAACCTGAACCTGGCGCCGGTGGCCGACGTCGTCCCGCGCAGCCTGGTCTCGGTCAACCAGCCGATCAGCCAGCTCCGCCGGGGCTACGGGTCCTCGCCCACGGTGGTCGCCCGCAAGGTCGCTGCCTTCACCACCGGGATGGACAACGCCGGCCTCGCCACGGCGGTCAAGCACTTCCCGGGCCTTGGCCAGGTGCGCGGCAACACCGACACCGAGGCCCGCGTGGTCGACGGGGCCACCACCCGCAAGGACCCGGCGCTGGCCGGCTTCTCGGCCGCCGTCAAGGCCGGGGTGGACATGGTGATGGTCTCCTCGGCCACCTACACCAAGATCGACGCCAAGCAGCAGGCGGTCTTCTCCTCGACGGTGATCGACCAGATGATCCGCGGCGACCTGGGCTTCGACGGCGTGGTGATCTCCGACGACCTCGCCGCCAAGGGCGTCAGCAACGTGTCCGGCCCCCAGCGCGCCGTGCGCTTCGTGAAGGCCGGCGGCGACCTGATCATCGTGGCCGACCCGTCGCTGGCCCAGTCGATGGCCAAGACCTTGGTGGCTCGAGCCAAGAGCGACCCGGACTTCGCGGCCCGGATCGACGAGAGCGCCGCGCGGGTGCTGGCCTTCAAGGCCCGGCGCGGCCTGGCTCGCTGCTGAGCCCCTCACGTCACGACGACGAGCCTCACTCGGTGACGGTGAGCTGGGCCAGCGCCTGCCGGGCCGGTTCCAGGAGCGTCGGCTGGGTGTCGGGGATCGAGGCGTAGAAGAGGCCCGACCGGGTCCCCGTGGCGACGATGGCCACGATCAGCCGCTCGCCCTTGGTCCTGAGCCCGGGGATGTCGAAGTGGAGCTCGGACTCGACGATCCAGGCGTCGTGCCCGTCGATGGTGGCCGCCTTGTTCACGGTGACGTCACTGGTGACCGCCGCGGGGCCGTAGAAGGTTCCCAGGATGCACTTCACGACGATCTTCGACCCGTCCTCGGGACTGAAGAAGCCGTCACCGGCCTGCAGCTCGGCCACCAGGACCGAGGCCACCCAGTCGTGGCCCTTGCCCGTGCCGTCGTAGTCGGCCTGGTCGAGCACGGTCTGGACGCGCACGTCGGTGCCGAACGGCACCCGGTCGTCAGGGGCCGGCAGCGCCCAGGGACTGTCCAGCTCGGGGTAGGAGAGCGGCCCGCCGTGCACCCGGCCGTCGTTCGGGTCCTGGCCGGGCTCGACCGTCTCCTCCTTGGGTTGGGGGCAGGCGTTCTGGCTGCCCTGACCCCCGGGAGGCGAGGCGGCGGCGCCCAGACCCGTGGTGGCACGGACGGCGAGCACCGCGATCACGACGATCACCACGACGAGCGCTCCGCCGGCGAGCCACCAGCCCCACGGGGTACGCCGCTTCGTGGTCTGCTGGTAGGCCGCGTAGGCCGACCCCTGGCCGCCGTACCCCTGACCGCCGTAACCCTGACCGCCCTGACCGGCTGGCGTGGGGGCCGGCGGCGCTACCGGGTTGACCAGTCCGAGGCTGGGCGGGGGGGCGCTCGGGTTGGGCGACGTGGCGGCGGACCAGGCCTTGCCGTCCCAGTAACGGTAGAGGCCGTTCCCGCCACCTGGATCGGGGTACCAACCAGCCTGCGCGCTCACGCCGGGCAGTCTATGTCGGGGGCCTGTGCCCGGCGGGCAGCTCAGCCGAAGCGGCCGGTGATGTAGTCCTCGGTCGCCTTCTCGGTCGGGTTGGAGAAGATCTTCTCGGTCGACCCGATCTCGATCAGCCGGCCGGGCTTGCCCTGGGCGGCCAGGTTGAAGAACGCGGTCTGGTCGCTGACCCGGGCCGCCTGCTGCATGTTGTGGGTCACGATGACCACGGTGTAGCGCTCCTTCAGCTCACCGATCAGGTCCTCGATCGCCAGCGTGGAGATCGGGTCGAGGGCCGAGCACGGCTCGTCCATCAAGATCACCTGCGGCTCGACCGCGATGGCGCGGGCGATGCACAGCCGCTGTTGCTGACCGCCGGACAGCCCGATGCCGGCGCGGCCCAGCCGGTCCTTGACCTCGTTCCAGAGGTTGGCCGCCACCAGCGAGCGCTCCACGGCCTCGCTGAGCACCACCTTGTTCTTGACCCCGTTGAGCCGCAGGCCCGAGGCGACGTTGTCGAAGATGGACATCGAGGGGAACGGGTTGGGTCGCTGGAAGACCATGCCGACCACCCGACGGACCGCCACCGGGTCGACGCCCGAGCCGTAGAGGTCGGTGCCGTCGAGGGTGATGCTGCCCTTGACGTGGGCGCCGGGGATGACCTCGTGCATGCGGTTCAGCGTGCGCAGGAAGGTCGACTTGCCGCAGCCGGACGGGCCGATGAAGGCGGTCACGGTCCGGGGCTCGACGGTCATCGACACCTCCTGGACGGCGTGGAAGCTGCCGTAGTAGATGTCGACGTCGCGGACGTCGATGCGCTTGGCCATGGGGTTACTTCTCCTTCAGTTTGCTGGCGCGGGCGATCACCCGGGCGAGCAGGTTGAGCAGCATGACGAGCAGGATGAGGGTGAGCGCGGCGGCCCACACGCGCTCGTAGCCGGGCAGGGTCGGCGCCTGGTCGCGGCCGGCGTTGATCATGGTGGGCAGGGCGCCCATGGTGCCGGTGAACGGGGAGAAGTTGATGCCCACCGCGTAGGACACCAGGATCAGCAACGGCGCCGTCTCACCCATCACGCGGGCCAGGCCGAGGACCACGCCGGTGGAGATGCCGCCGAACGCGGTCGGGATGACCACCCGGAGGATCGTCTTCCAGCGCGGTACGCCGAGCGCGTAGGACGCCTCGCGCAGGGAGTCCGGGACCAGCTTGAGCATCTCCTCCGTCGAGCGCAGCACCACGGGCAGCATCAGCAGCACGAGCGCGCAGGAGACGGCGATGACCGAGCGGCCGAGGCCGAAGACGGTGATGAACAGGGCGTAGATGAACAGGGCGGCGACGATCGAGGGGATCCCGCTCAGGATGTCGACGGTGAAGCTGACCACCCGGGCCACCTTGGTGCCGCGGGCGTACTCGATCAGGAAGACCGCCCCCAGGACGCCGAGCGGGACGGCGATCAGCGCGCAGATCAGCCCGATCTCGATCGTGCCGACGATCGCGTGGTACGCCCCACCGCCCTCGCGGCGGGGGGTGATGCCGCGCTGGCTCTGCAGCCACCACGACGAGGTGAGGACGAGTCGGTAGCCCTTGCTGATCACGGTGTAGAGCACCCAGACCAGCGGGATGACGGCCAGCACTGCGGCCAGCACGACGTAGACCCCGGCCAGGGAGTTGGTCAGCGTCCGGATGCCGCTGGGGCGGCGGAACGACAGCTGCTCGCCATCCTTGACTGCGCTGATGCTCATGCTGCTCCTTTGCCGGGGGAGACGACCCCCCCGATCCCCCCCCGAGGGGCTCATTTGGCGTTCCCCCGGTCGGCGACGACCCGGGCCAGTGCGTTCACCACGAAGGTGACCACGAACAGCACCAGGCCCGCCGCGATGAAAGCGCCCGTCTTGGACGGGGTGTCGAACTCGGACGCGTTGTTGGCGATCTTGCTGGCGAAGGTCTCTCCGCCGGCGAAGATCGACGGCGAGAAGGCGGCGCCGGGGGCCGGTGTGCTCAGGATGATCAGCACGGCGACGGTCTCGCCCAGCGCCCGGCCGAGGCCGAGCATCGACGCGCTGATCACGCCGGAGCGCCCGTAGGGCATCACGGCGGTGCGGATCATCTCCCAGCGGGTGGCGCCGAGCGCGTACGCGGCCTCGACGTGGTCCCGCGGGGTCTGGGCGAAGACGTCACGGGAGATGGCGGTGATGATCGGCAGGATCATGATCGCCAGCACGACCGAGGCGACGAAGACCGAGTTCTTCGGCTGGGCACCGGTCGCCGCGAAGAGCGGGATGAAACCGAGGTGGTCAGAGATCCACACCCCGGCGGGGTTCAGGAACGGGCCCAGGACGGTGAGGCCCCACAGCCCGAAGATGATCGAGGGAACCGCAGCCAGCAGGTCGACCACGAAGGAGAGCGGGCCCGAGAGCCGGCGCGGCGCGTACTGGGTGAGGAAGAGCGCCACCCCGACGGCCACCGGAACGGCCAGCAGCATCGCGATCACCGAGGAGAGCACGGTGGTCCAGAGCAGGCCGGCGATGCCGAAGCGCAGGTCGGTACCGGCCACCACCCAGTTGCGGGAGACGAGGAAGTTGTCCTTGTTCTGCAGCAGCGAGGGCAGGGCCAGCGCCAGCAGGAACACCCCCACGAAGATCACCAGGGCGACGATCACCGCACCGGAGCCGCCGGCCAGGACGCCGAACACGCGGTCGCCCGTCCGGCTGATCTTGGCCAGCTTGACCCCGGAACCCCGTTCGGGCACCGGGCCGCCGGTCCGACGCTCCGGCGAGGTGACCCGCACCTGCGGTACGGGCGAGGTGACCTCGGGCTCGTCGTGGATGACGACCGGCGAGACCGTGGGATCGCGGGCGGGATCGGGGGCCGGTCGGCGGCCGGGGTCCAGCGTGTCAGCCGTGCCGGTCTCGGTGGCGGACATCACCCTCCTGGGTGGTGGGGAGCGGGTGAGACTCACGACTCCTCCCCTCGAGCCGACCCGGGGGGCGGACGCGGGGGGAGGAGTGCGCGAGCTCCTAGTCTGCGGCGATCAGGAGATGGCGTCGACCGACGCCTTGACCTTGGTCAGCAGGTCGGCGGGCAGCGGCGCGTAACCGAGGTCCTCCAGACCCTTCTGGGTCGAGTCGGAGGCGAAGTAGCCCAGGAAGTCCTTGATGATCGCCGTCTTGTCGGCGGCCAGGCCCTTGCTGCAGACGACCTCGTAGGTGACCAGCAGTGCCGGGTAGGAGCCGGAGGCCTTACCGGTGTAGTCCAGGCCGAGGCTGAGGTCGCTGCCCGAGCCTTTGACCGTAGCCCCGGCGACGGCCTTGCCGACGGACTCGCCACTGAGCTCGACCGCACCCTTGCCGCTGTCGAGGGCGGCCATCTTCAGGTTGTTGTCCTTGGCGTAGCTCCACTCGACGTAGGAGATGGAGTTCTTGGTGCCGGTGACACCCTCGGCGACGCCCGAGGACTTGTTCTTGCCCTCGCCGGTGCCGGTCCAGGCCTTGGCCGGCTCGTCCTTCCAGGCGCCGTTGCCGGCGGCCTGCAGGAACTTCGTCGTGTTCTCGGTGGTGCCGGACTCATCGGAGCGGAAGAACACCGTGATCGGGTCGCTCGGCAGGGTCACGCCGTCGTTCAGCTTGGCGATCTTCGGGTCGTTCCAGGTCTTGATGGTGCCGTTGAAGATCTCGGCGAGCACCTCGGCGTTCAGCGTGAGCTTGTCGACGCCGTCGACGTTGTAGACGAAGGCGATCGGGCCGACGACCATCGGTAGGTTCCACGCCGGGTTGCCCTGGCAGCGGTCCTTCGCCTTGTCGGCCTCGACGACGCCGTCCACGGCCTCGGTTTTCAGCGCGGAGTCCGAGCCGGCGAAGTCGACCAGCCCGTTGTAGAAGGACTTGATGCCCGCGCCGGAGCCGGTCGGGTTGTACTCGATCTTGGCCTTGTCGCCGCACTCGGAGTTGTAGTTGGCGATCACCTCGCTGATCGCGTTGGCCTGGGCGCTCGAGCCCTCGACGGAGAGCGAGCCGGAGGGGCAGGCGAGGCCGGAGGAACTGCCGCCGGAGCTGGAGCCGGCGGGTGCGGCGCTCGTGGTGGTGCCGGGGTCGGAGCCGCAAGCGGCGAAGCTGAGCGTGCCGAGGGCGAGCACGGCCGCAAGCTTGACGACCCGCGAGGTCAGGTGCGGCTTCGCGGAAGCCTGGTGCAGGGTCATGCGTGTCCTAACAGACAGGAGGGGATGCGTCCCCTGGAGGTTCCCGCCGATACCACATCGACGGGTGCGCGGCAGGGTCACCCCCTCCCGATGGCCGAAACGTAGCGGCGTCAGTTGTCCGGACGGCCCGCCGCAGGTGAACGGCGGGTGAACGCTCGATCTGCTTCGGCTCAGGCTGGAACGCACCCGATCCCCCGGGATCTGGATTCTCCTCCAACGTGTCGCTTCTTCACTAGCTCGTCGGCGAGCCATCGGTTTGCTCGTCATCAAGCTCTTGCAAGCGGCTTGGTCACCGATCTGCCAGGCCTTATGACCGCCCTACGTCAGCCCGCCAGCTCGCCAAAAAGCCCCCTTCACCGGGGGAGGCCGACCCGGGCCCCCGGACACGAACGGGTGTGTTGAGCTTGCCGCGATGTTGCGTTCTTGTGAAGGGCTTCGTACTCCACGCGGTTGAGGTAGCCGAGGGACGGAGTGGCGCCTATCGACCTCGCGGAAGGGGTCGGTGCAGCACACTAGCGACGTGCAGCGATCAACCGACGTAGAGCGCGGCAGGCTCGGCGACGAGAGGCCGCCGCGGCGGAAACGCACCTCGGCTCGAGGACCGATCGTCGTCCTCCGTCTGACAGTCGCCGCCGCACTGGCTATGGCCTTCGTCCTCTACTTCGTCGTCAATGGCGAAGGCGACGCTCCGGATACTTTCTCCTTGACGAGTTGGGCCCTGATGATTGTGCCGCCGTCAGCGCTAGCCGCCGTTCTCCTGCTGGGGTTCTGGTTACGGGACGACCACGCATCGGTAAGGCGCGCATTACTGAGCCGAGTTAGCGCCGTCGTTGCCACTGCCGCTCTCAGCCTCACGGTGCTCTTCTCTCTTCTGGTGTTCTTCGGAGAACTGATGGATTACGCTATCGGATAGGCGGCTGCACCATATTGCAGATATCAAACCTCAGTCTGGCCTTGGTCCCGGGGTTTGAGGTAGCGCCGCCTCAAAGCCTGCACCCGCAGTCGAGCTGCAGCCGCTCGCGGGTGAGGAAGCGACCAGGAACAGGTAGTCGAGCCCACGCTGACGAGATGGTCCGGGTGTGGTTCTCGCCGCTGATGCTTGTCCGATGACGCTGTCACGCCAGCGGGTTCGCTCGATGTCGTAGTGGCCACGGATGATCCGATCGACGGTCTGCGCGGTCGTTCGGACCCACCCGCTCCGAACTCCGCGGCTCGCATCTGCCGGTCGATGACGATGCTCCTGAGGTCAGCCCAGTCCTTGTGGACCTCGACCTCGATATCTCCGAGAAAGCCGCGGGAGTGGGCGATGAGGAAAGAGCCATCGATGGCCTCGCTTCGGTCCACGTCGATGTTCGCGGGTCGAGCTGCGTCCAGCACGCGCTCCAGTTCCTCAAGCATGGCCGGCTCGGAAGGATTGGACGCTCCCATGACGACGTAGCTGAACCAACGGGAGCCAGACATGCTGATGGACGCTAGCTCCCGGCATCCTCCTCCGTGCGAGATTTCGCGAGAGTTGTGGACCACTGGTCGTGCCCCGCCGCAGGGTCGGCCACTGGATTGCGTCCCGCACGACTGTCGTCCACTCAGGTGCCCGGGATGGCCATCCACTGATCCTTGAGGCCCTTGGTGGGCCTGCGTGTCGTATTCCGGCTCAGGCCGAGGCGGCGGGCCGCTCGAGCCGACCCGCCAGCTCGACTGCCTCTTGCCACTTGGAGATGTAGCAGTGCTGTGAGCCAGCCACGCGGAAAGCTATGCGGCCAGACCGTCCGTTCCGGGCCGGTGTCCAGCGAGGGTCGCTGATGTCGGTGAGCGGATACCTGCCGAGTATTCGGTCTCTGCGGAGAGCGAAGAAGCTCTGCTGGATGCGGTACACGGCATCGTCGGTAAGCACGAGGGCCTGGATGCCGTTGAATCCGTACCAGGGGACGGTGCTCACCTGAGCCACTAAGCCTGCGACCGACTGGCCGATGATGCCGCCGAGTCGGTTCAGCTCAGTGGCCGTGTACTGGCGTCGCTTCACTTTCTCATCATGCAGGAGAGAGATCTTGTGCAGGTTCAACTGCGCGTCCCGCAGGAATGGTCTTGACCAGATAGGCGTCGATCTCGTCGAACAGCGCGAACACGTCCTCGATGTCTGTGTCGGAAGCAGCGTGGAACGAGAACAGAGGACTGTCGCGGACGTTCGTCAGACCCAAGGGCAACGCCCCGACTTCCGGCGTATGAAGGCAGACCGTTGCGCCATGCCCCTTCTCGGAACCTCCGTGCGAGTAGGGGTTGCGCCATCGCTCGACCATCTCGACCAGTCGTTCCCGCGGGCGCACCGCCTCTTGGTCCGAGTGACCCAAGACCCGCCGCCACTTCTCGCCTGGGCGGTCACCGATGATCTTGGTCAGCTGGCCAGACCCTGGGTCGAAGTCAAGGGAGGGCAGCGACAGAACGAGGTCGTGCTCCAAGGCTCCAACGCCTGCGCCGTGCACAGCACCGTCACCAGGAGTCCGCTGCGCCACCGACCGCGCGGGCCGGTCGGGAGCCGACCCTCCTGCAGGCTGTCTGCCACCCGCGACATCGTGCCCGGCACCGCCCGAAAGCGATCAGCGGGGCCCGGATCTGACCTCTCGCAGACCCTTCGGCTACTGCCGGCGTCCCGCACGGAGGTCGGCCATCGGTCGCGCTCCGTCCCAGGGTCGGCCGCTGACGCGTCGCACGCGGTGCTCGAGTCGTCGAGGATGTCGATGGTGGGACCTGGGTCATGGCTGGTGACGGTGATGCATGCATGCTGCTGAGGGCACCATCACGCTGAACGGTCCGTAGATGCCGTCCACCCGCCAGAGCCTGTCTCGTGCGCAGAGCCAGACGCGCTTGCCGTACCGAGCGTTCTCGGGGTGGGGTACCAGCGGCGCGCGAGTGGCCACGTGCTGGTGTGTCCTCAACTCCGACGGTCAGGCCTGGGGGCGGTGCCGCTCGAGGGCGTGCACCTCGCCGTCACCGGTCAGGTGGGCCACCAGGAACTCCCCGGTGACCAGGGGCGTCGGCGCCATCTCCAGTGCCTCCAGCACGTGCGGCAGCACGGGCCGGTGGACGCAGACCACCGTCGGGACCTGGTCGGCGACGGTCTGCTTGCGGATCCGGCCCAGCAGCCGGGCGACCCCCGACGCGTCGTGGCTGCCCTCCTCCTCGCTCAGCTGCCCGTGCGTCTCGACCCGCAGCTCCTGGCTGTGCGCGTACGGCATCACCGTGCTGACGCAGCGGGCCGAGCTGGAGGAGACCAGCCGCCGTACCCCGTACGCGCCGAGCATGGGGATCAGCAGCCGGGCCTGACGGCGGCCGCGGGAGTTGATGGGACGGGCCGCGTCCTTGCGCGACCAGTCCTTGCGGTCCATCGCCTTGGCGTGTCGCAGGATGACCAGCGGCGTGGTCACCGGCTGGTCCATCAGCTGACGGACCAGGAACTTGTCGTGGTCGAAGTCCAGCCGGCTCAGGGCGGCCCGCAGCGGCAGCCAGGAGACCACGTCCACCTCGGCGTCGGGAGCGCGCCGGGTGGCGGAGACCACCGAGGCCGCCCAGTAGTCGACCCGTTTCAGCCCGGCCCGGCCCGCTTCGTAGACGACCTGGTCCAGGGGTGTGCCCAGCCGGATCGTCACCCCGGTCTCCTCCAGCACCTCGCGCACCGCGCAGGCCGGCAGCGACTCACCGGCCTCGAGCTTGCCCTTGGGCAGGCTCCAGTCGTCGTACTGCTTGCGGTGCACCAGCACGACCTCCGTGCCTCGGGTCGGGTGCTCGCGCGTGACCACCGCCCCTCCGGCGAGGATCGGCCGCAGCTTCGTCGGCACCGGCCGGACCAGCTCCTTCAGCATGCCGGGCACGCGTCCCCCGCCCCGAGGACCCTCACGCCCGGCGCCTTCTGCCCACGTGGCGTACCCCTGTTCCGCCCGCGCCGCTCACTTCGCCCGACGCCTGCTCTTGACGCTGATCAGGTGCTCCTGCATGTCGACCAGCGGCTGGTGGTCCTGGCCTTCGGTGAACTGGGTCCAGCTGCCGTCGGGCTGCAGCTTCCACGAGGCGGTGTCCTTGCGGAAGGCGAAGTCGAACAGCTCGCCGATCTCGGCCACGTGTGCCGGGTTGGTGATGGAGGCGAGCACTTCCACCCGCCGGTCGAGGTTGCGGTGCATCAGGTCCGCCGAGCCGATGCCGACGCTGGGGTTGCCGCCGTTGGCGAACCAGAACAGCCGGCTGTGCTCGAGGAAGCGGCCGAGGATGCTGCGCACCCGAATGTTCTCGCTCAGCCCGGGCACCCCGGGACGGATGGTGCAGATGCCGCGCACCCACAGGTCCACCGGCACGCCGGCCTGGGAGGCCCGGTACAGCGCGTCCGAGATCGCCTCGTCGACCAGGGAGTTCACCTTGATCTTGATCCCGGCCGGCCGGCCGGCGCGGTGGTGCTCCACCTCGGTCTCGATCCGGCCGAGCAGGCCGGTCCGGATGCCGTGCGGGGCCACCAGCATCCGCTTGTACGAGGTCTCCTGGCTCATCCCCGACAGGTGGTTGAAGAGCCGGCCGACGTCCTCGGTGATGATCGGGTTGGCCGTCAGCAGCCCCATGTCCTCATAGGTCCGGGCCGTCTTCGGGTTGTAGTTGCCGGTGCCGATGTGGACGTAGCGGCGCAGCCCCTCGGGCTCGTCGCGGACCACCATCGACAGTTTGCAGTGCGTCTTCAGCCCGACCAGCCCGTAGACCACGTGGCAGCCGTGCCGCTCCAGTCGCCGGGCCCAGGCGATGTTGGCCTGCTCGTCGAAGCGGGCCTTGATCTCGACCAGGGCCAGCACCTGCTTGCCCGCCTCGGCCGCCTCGATCAGCGCGTCCACGATGGGGGAGTCACCGGAGGTGCGGTAGAGGGTCTGCTTGATGGCCAGCACCTGCGGGTCGTCGGCCGCCTGCTCGATGAAGCGCTGCACGCTGGTGGCGAAGGAGTCGTACGGGTGGTGCAGCAGCACGTCACGCTGCTTGAGGGCGGCGAACATGTCCGCCGGCTTGGCCGTCTCGACCTCGGACAGGTGCGGGTGGGTCGAGGGCAGGAAGGTGGGGTACTTGAGCTCGGCCCGGTCGATGTCGGTGAGCGCGAAGAGCCCGCGCAGGTCCAGCGGCCCCGGGACCCGGAACACCTCCTTCTCGGCGATGTCCAGCTCGCCGACCAGCAGCTCGAGCATCTTCGGGTCGATGTCGTCCTCGACCTCCAGCCGGACGGGAGGGCGGCCGACCTTGCGCCGCAGCAGCTCCTTCTCCAGGGCGAGCAGGAGGTTCTCGGCGTCGTCCTCCTCGACCTCGACGTCCTCGTTGCGGGTCACCCGGAACGTGTGGTGCTGGACGACCTGCATGCCCGAGAACAGCTGGTCGAGGTTCTGGGCGATCACGTCCTCGAGCGCGACGAAGCGGCCCTCGGACAGCGGCAGGAAGCGGGACAGGACGCTCGGCACCTTGACCCGCGCGAACTGCCGGACGCCGGTCTCGGGGTTCTTGACCAGGACGGCGAGGTTGATGCTCAGCCCGGAGATGTAGGGGAACGGGTGCGACGGGTCGACGGCCAGCGGGGTGAGGACGGGGAAGATCCGCTCCGCGAAGAGCTCGTCCATCCGGGTCCGCTCCTCGGTGGTCAGCTGCTCCCAGCGCAGGATCTCGATCCCGGCCGCCGCCATCTCGGGCCGGACCACCTCGGTGAAGACGCGGGCCTGCTCGGCGACCAGCTCGCGGGTGCGGCTGAGGATCGCCGAGTGCACGTCGCGCGGCATCATCCCGCTGACCGTGGGGACGGCGACGCCCGCCGCGATCCGGCGCTTGAGCCCCGCGACCCGCACCATGTAGAACTCGTCCAGGTTGCTGGCGAAGATGGCGAGGAACTTGGCCCGCTCGAGCACCGGAACCCGCCCGTCGTCCTTGGCCAGGTCGAGCACCCGGTTGTTGAAGGCCAGCCACGACAGCTCGCGGTCCAGGAAGCGCTCCGAGGACAGCTCGGCGTTTTCCAGAGCATCGGGCTCGGGAGGCGGCGCGAACCCGTTCGCCGTCCCCCTGGGTGCGGGGGCGGCCACGTCGACTGCTTCCATCCGAGCTCCTGATCTCATCGTGAGGCGTCCGCGGCCGGCTCGCTCAGAGCCGGCGCGGCGGCGTGCTCACGGTCGGGCATACATCACATCACGGCTGGCCGTCGTGAAGCCACGGCCCTGGTAGAGCGCGACGGCGCGCTCGTGGTCGCCCTCGACGTAGAGCTCGACCTCGCTGAGCCCGGTGTCGCGCAGGTGCTGCAGACCGAGGTCCAACAGCGCCCCACCGAGACCGCGGCCGCCGGCCTCGGGGTCGACACCCAGCACGTAGACCTCGCCGAGCGTGGCCGAGTGCCGCTTGGTCCAGTGGCTGCCGACCAGCCGGCCGCCACGCTCGGCGAGCAGGAACCCCGCCGGGTCGAACCAGGGCTCGGCCATCCGTTCCCGCAGGTCCTCGAGGGTGACCCCGCCCTGCTCGGGGTGGGAGGCGAAGGCCCTCGCGTTGACCTCCAGCCAGGCCTGCTCGTCCCGGCCGCGGACGAAGGCCCGGACCGTGACGCCGTCGGGCAGCTCCGGGGTCCGCAGCTCGGTGAGCAGGGACCGGGTCATCACCAGCAACTCCCGCGCCGGCACCAGTCCCTCGGTGGCGGCCAGCGCACGGGCGGCTTCGGCGTCGCCGACGGCCCAGACCTGCACCGGGGTGGGAGCCAGCTCGACCAGCCGGTGCAGCAGCGCCCGTCCGACCTGGTGACGACGCTGCGCCGGGTCGACGACGAGCTGTCCTGTGCTGGTCGGCCCGGTGGCGTCGAGCTGGGCGTAGCCGCGGAGCGTCCCGGGCATCCCGGCGGGGGGCAGGGCCAGCAGGTGCTGCACGTCCTCGGCGGGATGGTCCAGGTGCAGCAGCCCGGACTCGTTGACCGCCACGGCGCCGTCGGTCGCCGTCGACCGCTCCAGCAGCTTGCGCACCGCCTCGACCTGCGCCGGGTCGAGCCGCGGAACCGACAGGATGCGCACGGGGGTGGCCATCTGCTGACACTAGAGGGTGAGGCTCCCTCCGGGTGGTGCCGAGGCGTCCGCGGGGCCGGGGTGTCACGTCCCGCCGCCCTAGACTGGCTGGGCGGTCGAGGGACGGCGTGGGGGAGCCGCGTCGCGGGAGGGACGGACATGCGCGACGAGGAGTACCCGGCCGAGCAGATCGGCGAGTACGGCGTGGGCGGGCAGCCGGCCGTCGCCGCCCGGATGACCCCGCACCTGCGGCTCACCGTCGCGGGGATCGTCGTCGGTGCGCTCGCAGTGGTGGCTGCGGCCGCCGGCGTCGCCACCTTCCCGCGCTTCACGACCGCGGCGACGGGCGTCGTCTGGACCGCCCTGGCCCTGGTCTGCGCCTTCGTGATGACCGGGATCTGCGTCGTCCAGCTGCTGGCCTGGCGGCAGGCGATGGCCTGGTGGCGCGGTCAGCACGGCGTCCCGTCGGCAACGCTGGGCCGGCTCTCCTGGTGGCTGCACGTCGGCTCCTACGCGGTCGCCGTCGTGGCCCTCTACGCCGGCATCTCCGGGAGCGCCTCGGCCGGCTGGTCGGCCATCGCGGCGTCGGCGTTGACCGTCTCCCTGCTGCTGGTGCTCCTCGCCCAGGTGCTGGGGGCGGTGCAATACGTCCGCCCCGACGGTCCTCCCGGGACCGTGCCGACCCACGTGCGCCGGATGCTCGCGCGGGAACGTGCGCGGCAGGCGGCCGCGGCCGCCATCGTCGAGCGTGACGGCCCGGGTCCGCGCTGACCCTTCGACAGGCTCAGGGAGCGAGGTTTGGCCGGTTCGGGGAACGGCGTGGCCACCTGTTGTTCACCGGGCGGTCACCGGCGCGTACCTCCGGACCGGTAGAACTGAGGGGTGGCTGACACCCTGGACCGGGCCCTGCGCCAGCAGCTGATCTGGCTGAAGGAGCGCTACGGCGCTGAGGACTTCACCGTCGAGGAGCTCGACGACGACGACCCGATTCTGCGGGCCGTCGACGGCACCATCGTCGACACCTGGCGTGAGGGCTACCCGTACGAGGACCGGCTCGACACCGAGACCTACGAGCGCGAGAAGCGGCTGCTGCAGATCGAGCTGCTGAAGATGCAGCGCTGGATCAAGGCCACCGGCCGTCGTCAGGTGCTGGCCTTCGAGGGCCGCGACGCCGCCGGCAAGGGCGGCACCATCAAGCGCTTCACCGAGCACCTCAACCCGCGCAACGCCCACGTCGTCGCCCTGGAAAAGCCCACCGACTACGAGTCACGGCAGTGGTACTTCCAGCGCTACATCGCCCGGCTGCCCGCCCGTGGGGAGATGGCGCTGTTCGACCGCTCCTGGTACACCCGGGCCGGGGTCGAACGGGTGATGGGCTTCTGCTCCGACGCCGAGTACACCCAGTTCCTGCGGCAGGCGCCGGTCTTCGAGGAGCTGCTCGTCGAGGAGGGCTTCGACCTGGTCAAGTTCTGGTTCTCGGTCTCGAAGAGCGAGCAGAGCACCCGCTTCCTGATCCGTCAGATCGACCCCGTCCGGCAGTGGAAGCTGTCGCCGATGGACCTCGCCTCCCTGGACAAGTGGGACGCCTACACCGCGGCCAAGGAGGGCATGTTCGCCCACACCGACACCGACCTCGCGCCATGGACGGTGGTCAAGAGCAACGACAAGAAGCGGGCCCGGCTCGAGGCGATGCGCTACGTGCTGCACCGGGCGGACTACGAGGGCAAGGACGCCGACGTGGTCGGCGTCCCCGACCCGTTGATCGTCGGCCGGGCCTCGGAGGTCTACGAGATCGGCGAGCGCCGCTCGGATGCGGCCTAGGGGCCAGCGGTAGGAGTATCGCGGGCCGGGCCGGCCTCAGGCCGAGGTGACCCGCGAGCTCTCCTCGACCTGCGCCACGAAGCGGTAGCCGACGTTGCGGACGGTGCCGATCACCGACTCGTACTCGGGGCCGAGCTTCGCCCGCAGCCTGCGCACGTGGACGTCGACGGTCCGGGTGCCGCCGTAGTAGTCGTAGCCCCAGACGTCGCTGAGCAGCTGTTGGCGGCTGAACACCCGGCCGGGGTGCTGGGCCAGGTACTTGAGCAGCTCGAACTCGGTGTAGGTGAGGTCGAGCTGGTTGCCGTTGAGCTTGGCCGAGTAGCCGGCCTCGTCGATGACGATGTTCCCGGTCTGGATCAGCGGGTCGGTGCCCGAGCTGACGGCGGGGGTCATGGCCAGTCGCAGCCGCACGTCCACCTCGGCGGGGCCGGCGGTGGCCAGCAGCAGGTCGTCGAAGCCCCAGTCGGAGGAGAGGGCGGCCAGGCCACCCTCGCTCACGATGACCAGCAGCGGGGACTCCTTGCCGGTGGTCTCGATCAGCCGGCAGAGCGAGCGGGCACCGACGAGGTCACGGCGGGCGTCGAGCAGGATGACGTCGGCTGCGGGGGCGTCGAGCAGGGCGGTGGCCTCGGCCTGGGCGACCTTGACCTGGTGCGGCAGCAGCTCCAGGGCCGGCAGGATCTCCGACGACGCGTGGGTGTCGTTGGTGAGCAGCAGCAGGGTCGCCATCTCGGGCCTCCTCGTAGGGGGTCACTTACCGTGCGGGTGTCGTCCGTGCGTGCAGTCCTGGTGGCGGCGGTACCGAGCCGGACATCCGGCCAGGATGCTGCGGAGCTGGCCAGGGCGGCGCTGCGTGGCCGGACTGCACTTCATGGCCGAGACTACTGCAATGTCGACCGTTCACCTCCACTACTGGGCCGGGGCCAGAGCCGCCGCCGGGACGGCTGAGGAGACCGTCGAGGCCTCTACGCTACGGGCCGCCCTCGACCGGGTCGGCGCCCGTAGCGGCCACTTCTCCCGGGTGCTGAGCGCCTGCACCGTGCTCCTGGACGGGCTCGCCGTGCGCGAGAGCGACCTGGACAGACCTCTGAGGACTGAGGTGCGGATCGAGGTGCTGCCCCCGTTCGCGGGCGGCGCAGGAGGGTGATCGGGCCTAAGTCGGCCCGTTCGGCGGCGTGCAACGCGTCGGTCGGTGTGGCTGAAGTCACTCAGCATTCGTTCAGCATGCGGGACAACGTTGTCAGATCGAACGGCGCCGCGGCGATCGGTCAGTGCAGCGCGGCCACCCAGGCCAACGCCGAGCGGGCGTTGCGGCGTCGCTGCTCATAGCGCGCACCCAGCACGAGGAGCAGCAGTCCGACGGAGCCGAAGGACACCCAGCGCGGCAGGCCCACCGCCCACGGCGCCAGCTGGGACCCCGCGACGAGCACCAGGGCCAGGCCGCCGATCACCACCGGTGCCTGCCGGCCCCGGGCGACCCCCAGCAGCATCACCGCCGCCCCGACGGCGAGGACCAGCAGCGGCCGGGTCAGTCCGGCGTCGTCAACGGTCGCCAGGGCCGAGGGCAGCAAGCCGACGCTCAGCGCCGAGCCGACGGTGAGCCAGGACGAGGCGGTCGGGTCCCGCCGCCACCGGACCAGGCCGACGACCGCGAGCAGGACGGCGAGCGGCAGGGTGTACGCCTCGAGCGTCTCGACCGCGCGGTCGACCAGCACGGTCCAGACCGAGGCCGAGCAGAGCAGCGTGCCCAGGACGGCGAGCCAGCCGCGTCCCGGCAGCAGGGCGCTGGCGGCCGCGGTCAGGCCGGCGGTGGCCAGGGTCGCCGCGACGAGGGGCGCGGGGGAGTGACTGCCCGCGGACACGCCGAGGGCCGCGACCCACGCGAGGCCCCAGGCGCCGGCGAAGACCGGCTCCTCGACCCGTCCCCGACGAAGGACCGCAAGGGCGGCGGCTGCCACCGCGAGCACGAGGAGGACGACCACGCAGGGTCCGACGCCGGACGGTCGAGCCAGCTGGGCCGCCGCGAGCAGGACGAGCAGGGCGGTGTCACCGAGGCCGACGGGGCGCAGCCACCCGTCGCGTCGGGCCAGCGCAGCGGCCGCGACGGCGGTGACCAGCAGGGCAGCGGCCAGCGTCCAGCCCAGCGGCGACCGCTCAAGCCGGCCGTCGTCGAGGTAGCACCCCTCGGCGACCAGCAGGGTCGCGGCGGCGAGCAGGTGCAGACCGAGCAACGCCACCCCGACCGGTCCGACGGTGAGCGGCCGACGGGCGGCCCCGGCTGCGACAGCAGCTCCGGCCGCCACCAGGGCCACCGCGGCCGTGGTGGTCCCGGACGCGTCCGCCTGCCAGGCCGCCCCGGCGACCGTGACCACAGCGACGACGAGGGCGAGACAGCCCCACCCGGGGCGCCGCACCCGCCCGAGGCCATCCGGCAGACCGGACCAGACGGCACCCCGGCCGCCGCGACCAGCGAGATCGATGCCGCCGGGCCGCCCACACCCAGCAGCGGCTCCTGCAGCGTCGTGACCACCGCGACCAGCCAGGTGGCCAGCAGGTAGGCCGCGGCGACCACCCGCAGGGCCACGCGAACCACCCGTCGGGAGTGCGGAGCCTGGGAGAGGAGCATCGCCACCGCCGCGGTGAGCAGGAAGACCAGCGCGACCGTCGCGCCGGAGGGCTCGGCCGCCACCGCGCCGAACAGCGGGGCGGCCGCTCCGGCCAGGACGGCCGCCAGTGCGAAGCTGACCAGGGACCGGTGTCGCCAGGCGATCAGGGCGCAGCCGGCCGCGAGCAGGGCAGAGGTCGCCGCGGCGTACCGGTCCGGGTCCACCGCCTGCAGCCCAGCGAGGTCCAGGGCGTGGGCGGCGGCAAGGTCGACGACGGCGAGCCCGACAGCGACAGCGCCGAGCGTCTCGGCCGTCGCGGTCAGCTGCCGGCTCGCGAGGGTGAGGCTGGTCGCCCCGGCCCCGACGGTCAGCAACCCCATCACGCCCACCTGGCCGGTCACGCCGAGCGCCGACCAGGCGACCGCGAGGAACACCACGGCGGCGGTCACCACCAGCAGGGCACCGGCGGCGAGCAGCAGCTGCTGCCCGGTCCAGGACCGCCGCTGACCGGTCGGTGACACCGGCTGGGCTGCGGGCGGCCCGTCGGCCGACGGGTGCCGGCGCAGCCAGTCGATCAGCTCGCGGCGGTGGCGCTGCAGCTCGAGCAGCTGCTGGTCGATCCGCCACAGCTCAGCGGCCGCCGGACCGGTCAGGCCGAGGCCGCAGCCCGGACAGCGCCGTGTCCCGGGTTCGAGGGCGCGGTGGCAGGACGGGCAGCCCACGACGGGAGGCCCGGGTGGGGGTGAGGTCAGCGACGAGATCATGTCCTCCACGGTGCGGGTCCGGACCGCTGGTCGCGTCCACCCGGAGCATCGAGCAGGTCCGTCCAGGGGTGGAACATCGGCTGTCCGAATGCTGGACACTCGTCCCACGTCTCGGGACTCATTGGGGAGAGCGCGGCTCGCCGCCGTACGGTGGCTGACATGACCACCGACAGGGTGTGGGCGTTGTCGCTCACCCGCCGCCGCGCCGTGGACCACGGGCGCATGCGGTCGTCGTTGTGTCGACTCCCCCGCCGGTAGGGGCGCGCTCTCTTCGCGTCGGGCCACAGGCCGACCGCGCCCCCGCCACCACCGCTCACCGACGGCGCCGATCCGCGCGCGTGAGCGTCCACTACCCAGGGATACCGACCCACCGCAACAGGAGTGATTCGCAGATGAGCAGGTCAGAGGTTCTCGTCGACGCCGACTGGGTCGCCGAGCACAGCAGTGACGACAACGTGGTCCTGGTCGAGGTGGACGAGGACACCACGGCCTACGACGGTGGCCACATCGCCGGTGCGGTGAAGGTGGACTGGAAGGCCGACCTGCAGGACCCGGTGCGTCGCGACTTCATCGACAAGACCCAGTTCGAGGCCCTGCTCTCCTCGCGTGGGATCGCCAACGACGCCACCGTCGTGCTCTACGGCGGCAACAACAACTGGTTCGCCGCGTACGCCTACTGGTACTTCAAGCTGTACGGCCACGGCGACGTCCGGCTGCTGGACGGCGGTCGCAAGAAGTGGGAGCTGGACGCCCGGCCGCTCAGCACCGACACGGTCACCCGACCGGCGGCCAGCTACACCGCGTCCGAGCCGAACACCGACATCCGCGCCTTCCGCGACGAGGTCGTGGCCGCGATCGGCAGCAAGAGCCTGGTCGACGTCCGCAGCCCCGACGAGTACGCAGGCCGGCTGCTCGCCCCGGCCCACCTGCCCCAGGAGCAGTCCCAGCGCGGCGGCCACGTGCCCACCGCGGTGAACGTGCCGTGGAGCAAGGCGGCCAACGACGACGGCACCTTCAAGTCCGACGACGAGCTGAAGAAGATCTACAGCGATGCCGGCGTCAACTGGGACGGCGAGATCATCGCCTACTGCCGGATCGGCGAGCGGAGCGCGCACACCTGGTTCGTGCTGCAGGAGCTGCTGGGCCAGAGCAACGTCAAGAACTACGACGGCTCGTGGACCGAGTACGGCTCCCTGGTCGGCGTCCCGGTGGCCGTCGGCGACGAGCCCGGCCAGGCCTGACTCCACCCCCGACGCGACACGAGGAGACACAGCATGTGCGGAGCAACCACAGGCGGCCTGAGCGTCGCCGGCATCGACACCACCAAGGAAGCCGTCATCCAGGGCCGGGTGCTGCGGGCCGGCTCGCCGGTCCCCAACGCCTACGTCCGGCTGCTCGACGCCAGCGGTGAGTTCACCGCCGAGGTGCCGACCTCAGCCACCGGTCACTTCCGGTTCTTCGCCGGCGACGGCAACTGGACGCTGCGGACCCTCGCGCCCGGCGCCAAGCTGGACCGGGTCGTCCGCGCCGCCCGTGGCAGCGTGGCCGACGTCGAGGTCGAGCTCGAGGCCGCCTGACCCTGCCGAGTCCCGCCCAGACCGACCGGCCGGAACGCAGGTGTCTCCAGGACCAACGGGCTACTGAGACCTCGGTTCAGGAGTCCAGGATCAGGGTGACGGGGCCGTCGTTGGTCAGGGTGACGGCCATGTCGGCGCCGAAGACGCCGGTCGAGACCTCGGCTCCCAGCCCGCGCAGCGCATCGACGAAGGCCTGGACGAGGGGCTCGCTCACCGGGCGGGGGGCCGCGGTACTCCAGGACGGACGGCGGCCCTTGCGGGTGTCGGCGTAGAGGGTGAACTGGCTGACCACCAGGAGCGGCGCCCCCAGCTGAGCGCACGACTGCTCCGCGGCGAGGATGCGCAGCGTCCACACCTTCTCGGCCAGCCGGGCGGCGTCAGCGGCCGTGTCGTCGTGGGTGACCCCGACGAGCACGAGCAGACCCTGCCGGGCGATCTCGCCCACGGTCTCGCCCGCCACCACGACCCGGGCCGAGCTCACCCGCTGCACCACCAGACGCACGATGTTCCCTTCCGCTGCTGGCGGCATTGTGGCACCACCTCGCTCGGACATCTCACCCACAGGTTGGGTTCAAACGGGTCGGGTACCTTCACACCTGTTGTGCGCTTGCGCAGCAAAGACCTCACGATCGGGGCCCTAGTGACTGTCGAAGCGCTCTCTCCCTCCTCCCGTCGACCGGCGGCGCACCTGAACGGCTTCAGTGAGCTGCTGCGCCAGGCCAAGGAGGCCGGGCTGATGCAGCGCCGCTACGGCTACTACTGGACGCGTTTCGCCGCAGCGGCGGTCGCGCTCGGGTCGGTCTTCACCGGCGTCGTGCTGCTCGGCGACAGCTGGCTGCAGCTGGTGCTGGCCGCCGTCCTCGGCGTGATCCTGGCCCAGCTCGGCTTCCTCGGTCACGAGGCCTCGCACCGCCAGATCTTCCGCTCCGCGGGCTGGAACGACTGGAGTGGACGGGTGCTCTCGGCCTTCTTCGCCGGGATCAGCCACGGCTGGTGGATGAACAAGCACAGCCGCCACCACGCGAACCCGAACAAGCTGGACGCCGACCCCGACATCCGCAGTGGGGCGGTCGCTTTCAGCGACGAGGCCGCTGCCGCCCGCAGGGGCCTCGGAGCCCGGCTGGTCCGCCGCCAGGGCTGGTTCTTCCTGCCGCTGCTCACCCTCGAGGGCCTGAGCCTGCACGTCTCGTCGGTCCGTCACCTGGTGGGTCGCCGTCCCGTCCGGCACCGTGGCGTCGAGCTCACCTTCATGACCGTGCGCTTCGTCGGCTACCTCGCGCTGCTGTTCTGGCTGCTGCCGCCAGGCCTGGCCTTCGCGTTCGTCGGCGTGCAGATCGGGGTCTTCGGCTTCCTGCTCGGAGGGGCCTTCGCGCCCAACCACATCGGGATGCCCCTGGTGCCCCGCGAGGTGAAGGTCGACTTCCTCCGCCGTCAGGTGCTGATGTCGCGCAACATCAAGGGTGGCCCGGTCGTCCGTTTCCTGATGGGCGGCCTCGACCTGCAGGTGGAGCACCACCTCTTCCCCGGGATGGCCCGCCCCAACCTCCGTCGGGCCAGCGAGCTCGTCCGCCGCCACTGCGCCGAGCACAAGATCACCTACACCGAGACGACCCTGCTGCAGTCCTACGTGCAGATCCTGCGGCACCTCGACGCGGTCGGGCTCGGCGCCCGTCGCGGCACCTTCGTCTGCCCGATGCTCGCGGAGCTCCGGCTCTAAGATCTCGTCTCAGCTCAGCCGCAGGCTCGGCATCCGTAGCTCGGTGCCGGCCGGCAGGCCGAGCGCGGCGGTCAGGTCGCCGAGTCCCGGCCAGACTGCGACGGCCTGAGCGCGCGGGTCGTCGCTGTTGCGGGGTCGGCTCAGCCGGGCCAGCGGCGGGACGGTGAACGAGCTGACGGGTGCGTCGTCAGGCAGGCCGGCCCGGGTGCGCGCGATCCGGACGGCGTCCCGTAGCCCGCCGAGCTCGTCGACCAGACCGGCGGCCACGGCATCCCGGCCCGTCCAGACCCGGCCGTGGGCAACCGCGTCGATCTCGGCGACGTCGCGTCCGCGGCCGTCGGCGACCTTGGCCACGAAGTCGTCGTAGATGGCGTCCACCGTCGCGGCGAAGCGGTCCCGCTCGTCGGGGGAGAAGGGCCGGCGGGAGGAGAACATCCGTGACCGCTCGCCCTGCTCGACGGCGTCGGTGATCACCCCGTACCGCTCGAGCAGGTCGCGGACCACGAGCTTGCCGCCGAAGACGCCGATCGAGCCGGTCAGCGTTCCGGGCAGAGCGACGATCACGTCGGCCGGACAGGCGATGTAGTAGCCGCCCGACGCCGCCAGCGCACCCATCGAGACCACGACGGGCCGGCCGGACTCCCGGAGCCGACCCACCTCGCGCCAGATGGTCTCCGAGGCCACGGCCGAGCCGCCGGGGGAGTCGACGTGCAGCACGACCGCGCGGACCTGGTCGTCGCCCAGCGCCGCCCGCAGCTCGGCACTCACCGAGTCGCTGCCCAGCTGGCGTCCCGTCGGACCGCGGCGCGTCCGCCCGCTGACGATGGTGCCGCGCGCCTGGACCAGCGCGACGCGTCCGCGTCGGGGCCGGGGCAGGGTCGGGGTCCGGCGGGGCGTCCAGCGGTCGGCGAACAGCAGCTCGGCGTCCTCGCCCACCCGGGCGCGGAGGGCGGCGTGCACCTGGTCGCGATAGCCCAGCTCGTCCACCAGACCGTCGCGCTGGGCCTCCCGGGCTGTCCGCGGGCCCGTGTCGACCAGCTCGCGGACCCGCTCCGGCGAGAGCCGCCGCCCGGCGGCGATCCGTTCGACCGCCTCCGCCTGGACCGAGGCCGTCAGCGCCTCGAGCGCCTCCCGGTGGGCGTCGGTGTAGCTGCTCTCGGTGAAAGTGTTGACGGCGTTCTTGTACTCGTGCCGCTGCTCGAACTCGGGCTGGACGCCCAGCCGGTCGAGCACCCCGCGGACGAACGTCGTCTCGGTGGCCACGCCGAGCATCCCGATCCCGCCACCCGGCTGCAGCCAGACCTGGTCGAAGGCCGTGGCCAGCACGTACGAGGCCGTGTCCCCGGTCTCGCCGAAGGTCTCGGCGAAGGCCACGGTGGGGAGGCCGCTGTCGGCGAACGCCCGGACGCCGAGCCGCAGCTCCTGCATCGCGGCCCAGGGGAGCGACCCGCCGACGCGGGCCACCAGCCCTACGACCCGGGGGTCTGCCGCGGCCTCGTGCAGCGCACGAAGCATCGGTCTCAGCTGACGCCGCCCGCGAAGGCGCAGCCGGGCGAGCGGGTCGGCCGTGTCGGGGTCGACCGGCAGCTCGGTGAGGTCCAGCTCGAGGATCAGGGGCGGACGGTGACCGGGGAGCGCGGGCATGCCTCCACGGTAGGTGAGCGGGCCCAGCAGCCAATACGCTGCGCCGGTGGACTCGAACCGGGTGCGGATCGGCATCGTGGGCGTCGGCCAGATCAGCGCGCAGTACCTCCAGACGCTGCCCGACCTGCCCGAGCTGGAGCTGGTCGCCGTCGCCGACCTGGATGCCGACCGGGCCCGGCAGGTCGCCGCCGACCAGGGGGTCGTCGCTCTTTCGCTGCCCGACCTGCTGGCGTACGACGACGTCGACCTGGTACTCAACCTCACCGTGCCGGCGGTGCACGTCGAGGTCGGGACTGCGGCGCTCGAGGCCGGTCGGCACCTGTACGCGGAGAAGCCGCTGGGGCTCTCGCTCGCCGATGCGGCCCCGATGGTGCAGCTGGCCCGTGAGCGGGGTCTGCGCATCGGCAGCGCGCCCGACACGGTGCTCGGGACCGGGGTGCAGACGGCCCGCCACCTGCTCGACTCCGGCGTCGTCGGCGAGCCCTACGCGGCGGCGGTCGCCTGGAGCTCACCCGGCCACGAGGCCTGGCACCCGGCGCCGTACTTCTACTACTCACCCGGCGGCGGACCGCTGCTGGACATGGGCCCCTACTACCTGACGGCGCTGGTCACCCTGCTCGGGCCGGTCGAGCGGGTCAGCGGGCTGAGCCGACGGTCGTCACGGCTCCGGACCGTCGCCACCGGACCGCAGGCCGGGACGCCCGTCCCCGTGACGGTCGACACGTCCGTGCAGGCCCTGCTCGAGCACCGGGGCGGGACCACCTCGACGGTCAGCCTCTCCTTCGACGTCCGGGCCAGCCGCCGACCGCTCTTCGAGGTGTACGGCACCACCGGGACCGTCGCCGTTCCCGACCCCAACACCTTCGACGGCCTGGTCGAGGTCTGGACCGCGGCGACGGGGGAGTGGCGGCCGGTCCCCGCCGCGGCCGGCTACGCGGGGGCCGGGCGGGGCGTCGGCGTCGCGGACCTGGCCCGGGCCCTCGCCACTGGAGGGCCACACCGCGCCTCCGGCGACCTCGCGCTGCACGTGCTGGAGATCATGGACGCCATCCCCCGCTCCAGTGCCGAGCACGCGGCAGTCGAGCTGGCCACGACCGTGGAGCGGCCCGAGCCGGTCCCGCTCGGCAGCGGCGTCGCGACCTCAGCGGGTTGAGGGCCCGGGAACGGGCGGCGCTACCTCGTTGGGTAGACCTGAGCCGGGTACTCGCGGCTCACGTCTACCCGATGATTTCTCCGGCCCTACCGGGTCTGCCCACCATGACGATGACGACGGTGGTGCACAGCATTTCCCTCCCGGTGGCCGACCAGGACCGCGCGAAGAGCTTCTACGTGGACGTGCTGGGCTTCGAGCTGCGCAGCGACGTCGAGGTGTGGGCCGGAGCGCGGATGGTCGAGGTGGTACCGCCCGGGTCGAGCGTCAGCCTGGTCCTGCTCCCGCCCGACAGCCCGTTGCCCATGGCCGTGCGGATGGGGACCTCCGACGCCGACGCGGCGCACGCCAGGCTCGTCGAGTCCGGCGCCACGCTGCACAACGACGCGGTGCTGCGGTGGGAGGGGGTGCCGCCGATGTTCCACTTCGCCGACCCCGACGGCAACGGCCTGGTCTACCTCCAGGACCCGACCACACCGGGCGGTGCGTGATGCCGTCCCACGCCGGCCCGCTCGACCTCGTGTTCACCGCCACCCTGGGCAAGGTGCGGGCGGGTGACACGTGGACCTGCGTCCAGCTGCCCGGCTCGGCCTCGGTCTTCGGCACCCGCGGCCTGGTCAAGGTCGCGGGGACGATCGACGGCGCCCCCTTCCGGAGCTCGTTCATGGCGCTGGGCGACGGCACCCACAAGCTGCCCGTGGCGGCCGCCATCCAGCAGGCGATCGGCAAGACCGACGGTGACGAGGTGACGATCCACCTGACCGAGCGGCTGAGCTGAGCGGACTCGGGTCCGGGTCGGCGCGTGAGTGGCCCGGCGACCAATCCGTCCCTACGCTGGCCGGATGAGACAGCGGCGGTGGTGGGCGGCCATCCTGCTCGTCGCCGGGTTAGCCCTCGGTCTGCTCGGTGCGCATGCAGCCGGCTTCCGGCTGAACCTGGACACCCACCCGGTGGCCGAGCCGGACGCCCGGGCCACTCCGGAGCAGGTGGTGACGACCTACGTCGAGGCCTACAACCAACGCGACTTCTCCACCATGAGAACGATCTACCCCAGCTCGTCCCCGACCCGGTTCGGCGTGCTGGGCACGATGAACGACCTCGCGATCGTCCAGAGCCAGTCGCTCGCCGAGCCCGAGGACGGCCTCCCGGCCAAGCCCGGCCGCAGCTACTACCGGGTGCGGGTCACGTTGCGCTTCAGCGGGCTCTCGGACTCCTCCGACCTCGCCTACGACGACGGACCGAACGGCTGGGCCTACCTGCTCGAGCGCGACAGCGACGACGTCCCCTGGCGGATCGCCGACCACGGCAACCCCTGAGCCGTCAGACCCGGCCGGCCAGCCTCCCCGCCGTCCGCAGGTAGACCTCGGCGTCGGTCGGGTCGTCGTCGATCCGGGCACGCGTCGGCGGGCGTCCGCGGACCGGACGGAAGTGGCCGAGCGTCGTCGTGAAGACACCCTCGCCGCGGCTCAGCCCGGGCAGCCTCAGCCGCAGCTCGTGCACCGACGCGGCAGGGACGTCGCCGGTCAGGGTGACCACGTCGTCGGCGTAGGAGGTCTCCAGCGGCACCGCGTCGAGCTGGACGAGGACGGCCAGCAAGGCGCCCTGGGTGTCCTGCGGTCCCTCGAGCACGAAGCGGTGCACCGGCTCGCAGACCTGGGTGCCCGCATCCAGCAGGGCCGTCATCAGCACCCACGGCGTCAGGTAGCGGAAGTCCGCGCCCGTGCTCGACATCGCCTTGTCGAATCTCTGATGGGCGTGGCTCTGCCTCGGGTAGTAACCGGAGTGGGTCATCAGGACCCGGCAGTCCGGGATCTCCCAGCCGTACGGTCCGCAGCCGAGCGTCTGCCGCACGGCGTCCTCGACGGCGGTGAAGAACGCGGCGGGCATCGCGCCGCGCTCCACCTCCAGGCCGAAGTCGACGCCGCTGCCGACCGGCGCCGTCTCCACCCGCAGCCCCACCGTGGCCAGGAAGGGGTTGCTCGGGGCCGCCACCACCTCGACCGCGGCCCCCGTTCCGACGACCCGTTCGACGCAGATCACCGTCGACGTCCCGAAGGTGACCTCGACCCCGTAGTCGCTCTCGAGCAGGCTGCCGAGCACCTCCTTCTGCACCTCGCCGTAGAGCGAGACCGCGATCTCGCTGCGGCTGTCGTCCTGACGCACCGAGATCAGGGGGTCCCGCTCGGCGAGCTGGGTCAGCCCGGCGTGGAGGGCTCCTCGGTCCGTCGGGTCGACGGTCTCGACCACCGTCTCCAGCGAGGGCCGGGAGAAGTGCGCCTCGGCCTGGGGCCAGAGGGCCGGATCGCCGAGGACGTCCCCGACCCTGGCCTGGTCCAGGCCGCGGACGCGGGCGATCCGACCGGCCTCGAGCACGGCGCTCCGCTCGGTGCCGCCCGGCGCGAACACCTGCAGCCCGGTGACCCGCTCCGGCCGGCCCCGGCGCAGGTCCAACCGGTCGCGGACGTGGATCCGGCCCGCGCGCAGCAGCAGGTAGGTGAGCTTTTCCCCGTCCTCGCCGCGCTCGATCGTGAACACCAGCCCCGACGCGGCTGCGTCCGGGTCCGGCGCCCGGACCGGCAGCAGCCGGGGCAGGGCCGCCAGCAGCTCGGGCACACCGGCGCCGGTCGTCGCCGAGCCGAACAGCACCGGGTGGACGGCACCCGCGCGGGCCTGCGCGTCGAAGCGCTGGCGGAGGCCGGCCGCGGGTAGTCGGGTGCCGTCGGCGTACGCCGCCAGGACCTCGTCGTCGACCTCGGCCAGCCGCTCGGTCAGCTCGTCGACGTGTCCGGGTTCGTCGGCCTCGCGCAGCAGCACCCGGGCCGTCGGCGCTCCCGCCTCGAGCACCCGCTGCAGGGCGACGGCGGACGGGCTGAGCCGGCGGGCGACCGCAGCCAGCGTCGCCGCGGGGTCGGCGCCGCTGCGGTCGATCTTGTTCACGAAGACCAGCGTGGGGATGCCGAGCCGGCGCAGGGCGCGGTAGAGGACGACGGTCTGGGCCTGCACGCCCTCGACCGCCGAGACCACGAGGACGGCACCGTCGAGCACCGACAGCGCCCGCTCCACCTCCGCGATGAAGTCGGCGTGGCCCGGGGTGTCGAGGAGGTTGACCAGGACGTCGTCCACGGTGAAGGTCGCCACCGCCGAGCGGATGGTGATGCCGCGCTGGCGCTCGAGCGCCATGGTGTCGGTCCGGGTGCTACCGGCGGCGACGCTGCCGGGAGCGTCCAGCACGCCCGCGACGTGCAGCAGGCGTTCGGTCAGTGAGGTCTTACCGGCGTCGACGTGGGCGAGGATGCCGAGGTTGAGGGTGCGCAAGGGCCAACACGTCCGTTCGGAGGAGGAAAACCGGCGGGGTGGTGCTGGCTGCTCGCATGGCGGGTTCCTCCTCGGTGGACGTGGGCGGGTCGATCAGACCACGCAGCGACGCGTTCCGACCAGTGGTTTTCGTTGCTGGCCTCCTCAGGAGGCCGGAAGGCCGAGCCGTTCGGCCAGCTCGTCAGCGCTGAGGTCACCGGGGGCCAGCCCGCTCCTCGCCGCCTGTCGCGCGAGGGTGGCCAGCCGTTCGTTGACGGGGGCCTGCTGGCCGGTCCGGTGCGCGAGGTAGGCGATCTCGCCGTTCAGGTAGTCGGTCTCGACGTTGCCGGTGCCGCGTCGCAGCGACTGCCAGGTGGAGCCGCCGACGTCGTCGGGCACCCCGGGGACGGGCGTCATGGTGAACCCCGCGCTGCGGGCAGCCCGCTCCTCCTCGTCCGAGACGTACGCGATCCCCGCCCCGTCCAGCACCCCGCGCGCCTCCGCCTCCGCCCGGGCCACCAGCGGAGCGGCGTCACCGTTGGTGTGCACCAGGGCCTGGAAGACGTTGCCCAGGTTGCTGATCAGCTTGCGGTACTTCCAGGCCATCACGTCCTCGGGCCGGGGGACGTCGTAGTCGGCGGCCGTCCAGTCGGTGGCCACGCGGTCCAGCAGGGCGGTGTCGGCCCCATCGGCGCCGGCCGGCACCCGGCCGACGTGCAGCATCCCCGACCGGTGACTGG
Organism: uncultured Friedmanniella sp.; assembly: GCF_964244285.1. Lineage (NCBI taxonomy): Bacteria > Bacillati > Actinomycetota > Actinomycetes > Propionibacteriales > Nocardioidaceae > Friedmanniella > uncultured Friedmanniella sp. Next base: position 88,662 of record NZ_CAXTHT010000007.1, on the reverse strand, counting down.
CCCGCAGCACCACCTCACCCGGCACCAGGTGCACCGCCGGCATCCAGACGCAGACGCCGTAGACCCGTCGGAAGTAGCGCAGCGCCAGCTCCTCGCTGGCCACCCCGTTCAGCGCCATCAGGACCGGGAGCCGCTCTCCGGCCGTGCCGCCGCCGAGCACCGCAGCGTCGGCCCAGCTGACCAGCGCGTCGTGGGCCTGCTGGGTCTTGGTCGCGACCACCAGCACGTCGTCCGCGCTCAGCTGGAGCTCGTCCGGACCGCCGACGGCCTGGACGGGGACGGTCAGGTCCTCGGTCGGCGTCCGCAGCCGCAGGCCGTTGGTCTGCAGCGCCCGCAGGTGGTCTCCACGCGCGACCAGCACGGTCTCGAAACCGGCGTGGGTGAGCCGGCCGCCGAGGGCTCCGCCGATCGCCCCGGCCCCGATCACGATGTAGCGCGTCATGACCGCAACGCTAGTAGGACGCGCCCTGAGCCTGTCGAAGGCCCCGAACGGGTGGCGCTGCCGGTGGGGGCACGAAGATGGGGCAGTGAAGTTCCGACTGACCGTGCGCGACCTCGAGCCGACGGACCTGACCGACCTCGACTGGTCGGGGGGCGTCGAGCACCAGCGGGCCTTGGCGGAGGCGCTCCAGGACAGCTGGGAGGGTCTCCGGACGGTGCTCGTGATCGCCCTGGCCAACGGCCGCCTGGTCGCCGTCGGCTCGGTCAGCTTCCCGCCGGACTCCGACGTCGGGGTGCTCACCATGCTCAGCGTGCACGAGCACCTGCAGTCCCTCGGGCTGGGCACCCGGCTGGTGGTGGCGCTGGAGAAGCGGACCCGCGCTCACGGCCGGTCGCGGACCCAGCTGGCCGTCGAGCACGACAACCCGCGGGCCGCCGCTCTCTACCGGCGGCTCGGCTACCGCGAGGTCGGGTCGCGGGTCGAGCACTGGCCGGTGGCGGGCGGCCGGACCTACGTCACCGTCAGCACCGTGCTCGAGCGCGACCTGCCCGATCCGCCGCGGCCGCCAGACAACGGATCGTCGCCGGCGGTCAGCAGCCCGTCTGCACCCAGGCCTGCGGAGTCGTGAACGTGTAGGCGCCCAGCCCGGAGATGGTCACGGTCGCCCGCTGGGACCAGTAGCCACCGCCGCAGAAACGGGGGGTCTCCAGGATCCGGCCGCCCGTCCCGTAGGAGTTGGCGAAGGAGGTGCTCGCCGAGCTCCCGCTGACCACGTTCCCGTTGAAGAGCTGCACGACCGTCACCTTCGTGGAGGAGTGCCGCTGCGAGCAGGTGACGCTCGAGCCGCCGATCGCGGCCCAGGGCGAGTACACGTCTCGGACGACGCCGACCTTGACCGAGCAGTCGCCCCAGTTCCACGCGTAGAGGAAGGAGGGGTTGTACCCCCCGCCGGCAGCCTGCGCCGGGGTGGCCACCGCGAGGCCGCCGGCGAGGGCGACAGCTGCCACGGCGGCGGAGCCGAGCCTTCTGAGGACGCGGCCGTGCGAGGGCCGGGTGCTGGTGGGGTTGATGGTCGAGCTCATGGGAACCTCCGGGGATCACCGATGTCGCCGATCTGGCGAGTGCTCTCAGCCTCGTCAGTTCCGGCGCTCTCCTCCGTCGTCCCCGGGACACCCCGGTGTCGGCTCGCCGACAGACACCTCCTCACCAGGAGCAGCGCGACCGCAGCTCCGGCAGGTTGCGCAGCTCGATCCGGCCGCGGGCGAGCGCGATCACGCCGTCAGCCTCCAGCCGCTTGAGGACCTGGTTGGTCGTGGGGCGGGTCGTTCCCGCGATCTGCGCCACCTCCTCCTGGGACAAGGGGAGCAGCGGGCTCGTCCCGTCGGCGGCGAACTGTCGCCCGAGCTCGTAGAGCCGGCGCGCGACCCGGCGTGCGGCCGGCAGGTGATGCGCCTCGACCACGAGGCGGCTCAGCCGCTCGATCCGGCGGCCCAGCAGGGCGAGGAGGAAGTCGTTGACCTCCGGGTGGGACCGGCGAAGCACCTCCAGGTCGTCCCAGCGCACCACCAGTGTGGTCACGGCGTCAAGGGCCTGGACGGTCGCGGTCCGCTGCTGTCGGGTGTTCAGCGCCCCCGTCTCGCCGAAGACGTCGCCGGGGCAGAGCACCGCCAGGGTGACGCTGTCGCCCCTGGGCGTGCCGAGCCGGACCGCCGCCCAGCCCGAGTTGAGGAGGAAGAGCTCCAGAGCGTCCTCCCCCTGCCGGACAAGACGTTCCCCGACCGCGAACGAGCGGTGCCGGGCGGCCGACAGGACGGCGTCGCGCCCCTGCGGCGGCAGGGCGGCGAGGAGGCCGCGCGACAGCCCGTCCGGTCGTCCCCTGGTCGGCACAGCACCAAGTGGAGCACATCAGCCGCGCTGCTGGCCGATGTGCTCCTCGCGACCCCGGCCTCCAGCCGAGGGTGGTGGGTCTCAGCGTGCGCCCACCGCTGGGCGGTCGGCGGCCGCGCCGAGCCTCTGGTTCGACTCGCCCGAGCGGAAGTAGCCGTAGGTGGCCGACACCAGAGCGCCGAAGAACCACCCGAAACCGGCTGCCTGGTCGAACACCAGGACGCAGCCGACCGTCAGGGCGATCGGGACCAGGACGTCGACGAGGGTGCGGAAGTAGATCGCCAGGCCGATACCGCCGAAGGCGAAACCGATGACGGCGGCGAGCCCGGGCCGGGTCACGCGGCCGACCGGGGGGACGAACTTCCAGAGCTTCACGATCAGTTCTTCCATGGCGATCTCCTCGGCGGTAGGGCGCCCGGCGGGCGCTCGGTGGGTACTGCCCCACCCTCGGCGGTGCGGGCGTCCGGCTCCGTCTCCGTCCGTACTCCCCACCGTCAGCCTGCTGACAGACATCCGCAGGGAACGATGAGTCGCCGGTCAGGCGTAGCGCGGCTGGCGTTCGACGACGCGGGAGAGGTACAGCCGGGCGCCGAGGGCACGCCACAGGGTCAGCGTCCGGCTGAACTGGGCCTCGGCCTCGCCTGCTCGGCCCTCGGCGCGGTGCTGCTCGCCTGCTCTGAGTCTCGCGAGCGCCTCGTCGGGTCGGGAGCCGATCGAGGCGTACACCTCCGCCGCTCCGTCGAAGTCCGCGACGGCGACGGCGCGGGCGGCGGCGAGCCACCGGGTCGGCAGCCGGACACCTGCGGCCAGCTCGGCGAACTCCGCGGAGCGGCCCAGCCCGTCGAGCACCATCGCCAGCGGTCCCGACCAGTCCGGGCTGGCCAGCCGCGCTCCGTCCGCGACGAACGAGACGGCTCTGTCGGCCGTGTCGTGGGCTGCTCCGACGTCGCCGCCCGCCAGCTGCGCCCAGGCCTGCTGCGGGAGCAGGGACTGCAATGTGCCGGCGAGGTCGAGCCTGGCGGCGACCTCGACGGCGGCCGTCAGGTCCGAGTCCGCCCCCGCGAGGTCACCGCGCGCCAGCCTCATCAGCCCCCGCAGCTGCTGGCAGCCGACGTCGGTGAAGTGCGACGACCCCTCCTCCGACAGGGCGAGGGCCCGCTCGACCAGGCGGGTGGCGGTCCTCCAGTCGCCGCGCCAGTAGCTCTCCCAGGCACGCTCGGAGTCGGCCAGCCGCAGGTCGGTGGCCATGGCGTAGAGGCGGGCGCTGGCCTGGGCTTCGGCGTCGAGTCCGAAGCCGCGCGCGAGGTCCCCGATCGCGACCGCCGCGTTCGCGAGGTTGTGGTACTCGACGGTCGCCGGGGCACGGTTCCTCAGGCAGGTGTCGAGGGCCTCCTGGAGGTCGTCCAGCCCCCCGAGGTCACCGGTCTCCAGCCGCGTGACGCCGACCGCCGTCAGGGCCCCGCACCGGGCTGCGGGCTGGTCGAGGCCGAGGGCGTCGGCCATCTCGAGGGCCCTCCGGCCGCTGGCCAGGGCCTCGTCCGGGCGGCCGGCGATCATCTGGTCCAGCGCGGTGTCGGCCAGGACCGAGGCCTTCGCGAGCGAGGGACCCGCCGGCTCGAGCAGGTCGAGCGCCCGCTGCAGCGCCGTGCGGCCCGCCTCGTCATCGCCTTGGGTGTAGTAGGTCGCTGACTGCCGGCGGCTCGCCTCGGCGGCCAGCTCGCGGTCGCCCTGGTCGACCAGGCCGGCGTACGCCTCCTCGAGCAGGTCGGCACCGGCGCTCCGGGCGTTGGACAGGGCAGAGCCGAGATGCAGCAGCAGGCGGGGCCGGTCGGGGTCCTCGGACGGCCACAGCGCCAGCGCCTGCTCGTACCAGGCGGCCGCCACGGCGTAGGCGTGCAGCTGCCGGGACCGGTCCGCGGCTGCGCGGGCAGCCAGCCGGGTGGCCTCGACCAGCTCGGGGGTCGACGTCTGGGTGCTCACCGCCAGCTCGTGGGCCGACCTCCAGTGGTGCGCGAGCAGCTCGGCGCGGTCGTGGACGCGATCCGCCGCGAGCCCTGAAAGCCATCGTGCACAGCGCTGGTGCCACTCCCCGCGCACCGCCCGCGGGATCTGGGCGTACGCCACGTCGCGGACGAGCGCGTGCACGAAGACGTAGCGGACCCAGCCGGCCCCGTCGTCGTCGGCTGTCCGTCGGATCAGCTCGCGACGCTCGAGCACCGCGACGCGTGCGCTCAGGGTGTCCTCGTCGAGCGAGCTCAGCGCGGCCAGGGCCTCGAGCCACCCCTCGCCCCCCAGGACCGCCGCGAGCTGCACCAGCTGCTTGTGCTCGGGGTCGAGGGTGTCCAGGCGTGCGGCGGTGATGCCCTCGACCGTCGGTGGCGGGCTGCTCAGCTCGGCCACCGCGTCGCCGGTCCAGGTGCGACGCCCCCGCCTGAGGTGGCCGCGGTCGGCCAGCATCCGCACCCACTCCTCGGCGTAGAGGGGGTTGCCCCCGGACCGGTCGAGCAGCGGTGCCTGCAGCTCGGCCGGGATCACGTGCCGGCCGAGCAACCCGGCCAGGAGCCGCGCCGTCTCGGGCGTGCTCAGCGGGGCCAGCGACACCAGCGTGCGACGCGGGTCGGGCTGCTGCCAACCCGGGCGGCGCGGCAGCAGCTCGGGCCGGGTGGTCCCGACCACCAGGATCGGGGAGTGCTCGGCGTAGCTGAGCAGGTGATCCAGGAAGTCGAGCAGCAGCGGATCGGCCCAATGCAGGTCCTCGACCAGGAGCACCACCGGCTGGCCCGCCGCGACCAGCTCGAGGAACCGAGCCCAGGCGGCGAAGGCCTCGCTCATGCCGCTGCCGGTCGCCGTACCCAGGCCCACCAGCACAGCCAGCTGGCGCCTGAGCCAGTCGGCCTCCTCGGCCTCGAGCGAGAACCCGGCCACCGTCGAGCGCACCTGCTCCTCGGCCTCGGCCGCCGTGTCGGCCGCTCGGATGCCGACGAGGTCCACCACGATGGCGGCCAGCGCCGAGAGCGCGACGTCCTCGCCGTAGGGAAGGCACCGGCCCTGCCGCCACCCCGCCGGCGCGGGGCCGTTGCCGAGCCGCTGACGCAGCTCGGTCACGAGCCGGGTCTTGCCCAGACCCGGGGCGCCGACCAGGACGACCAGCTCGCTCCGGCCGCGCAGGCGCACCCGGTCCGCGACCTGGACGAGCCTCGCCAGCTCGACCTCCCGCCCGACCATCGGCGCAGCCTCCGGGCTGCGCCTGCGGTCGTCGGCGTCTCGTCGCAGCCCGACGGCGACCGCGGGGTGGACGGCCTCGGTCCTGCCGCGAGGCAGCACCGGCGCCACGGCCTCGTAGTGCACCCAGCGGTCGGTGAGCCGCCGCGTGAGCTCGTCGACCAGGACGCCGTCCTCGGGCGCGGCAGTCTGCAACCGGGCGGCCGTGTTGACGACGTCTCCCACCACCAGTCCCTCGCCGTCGCGGACGCGCGCGTCGAGGGACACCAGAGCCGGGCCGGTCGTGACGGCGAGCCGGACGTGGAGGTCCGGCCCGGGACCGCCGGCGTGCTGCCGCATCCGGTCCGTGATCGCCAGCGCCGCGCGCACCGCACGCTCGGCGTCGTCCTCGCGGGCCCGGGGGGCCCCGAAGACGCCGACCACAGCGTCCCCGATGAACTTCTCGACCGTGCCGCCGTGCTGCTCGAGGATGGAGCGAACCTGGAGGTAGTAGGGCGTGAGAAGGGTCCGGACGTCCTCGACGTCGAGATGCTCGGAGCGGGAGGTGAAGCCGACCAGGTCGCAGAACAGCACACTGACCCGCTTGCGTTCCTCCCGCAGCGAGGTCGGCCCCACCAGCCGGGCGCCACAGCCGGAGCAGAACCGGGCCGTCGGCGCATTGCTCTGGTGGCATTGCGGGCAGCCCGTCATGGACCTGATCGTAGGGGTCGGGGATCGTCTGGGGGAGGGCGTCGTCGACAGCCTGGTGCGGGCCGTGCCGAGCGCGTGGACACGACCTGCCCGGTCGTCAGGCGGCCCGGCGGCGCGAACACTAGGATGTCGGGGTGGCGTTCGAGATCAATCCCGACCTGCACCCCCGGCTGATGCCGATCGCGTGGCTGATCGGTCGCTGGGAGGGTTCGGGCAAGGGCAACTACCCCGGCATCCCCGACTTCGACTTCGGTCAGCAGGTCGACTTCGCCACCAACGGCGGTGACTACCTGCACTACCTCTCCCAGACGTTCGAGGTCGACGAGGAGGGCCGGGCTGTCCGGCCGCTGAGCATGGAGACCGGGTTCTGGCGGCCGCAGGCCGACGGCAGCATCGAGGTCGTGATGTCCCACCCCGAGGGCTACACCGAGATCTGGTACGGCAAGGTCACGGGCGCCCAGATCGACCTGACCACCGACGCGGTGGTGCGGACCGTCTCGGCCGAGGACTACGCCGCCGGCCGACGGCTGTACGGGAACGTGGACGGCGAGCTGCTCTGGACGCTGGACAAGGCCGCGAACGGACAGCCGCTGCAGTACCATCTCTGGGCCCGTCTCGTCCGCGCCCGAGCCTGATCACCGACCGGTCGGGAAGAAACCTCCGGCGTCTCGCGCTGACCAGACCATGAGCTCCCAGACCGCGATCGTGGCCGAGTCGGGCGTGGACGCCGGCGTCCCCTGGCACTACGGCGACCCGATGCGCGAGCAGCGGCAGTTCGGGTCCGGCACGGCCGTGGTCGACCTCTCGCACCGCGGCGTCGTGACGGTCACGGGCCCCGACCGGCTGACCTGGCTGCACTCGCTGACCACCCAGCACCTGACCGCCCTGGCGCCCGGCGTCGGGGTGACCACCTTGGTGCTCTCCCCGCAGGGCCACGTCGAGCACGTCCTCTACGGCGTCGACGACGGCACGACGTTCTGGGCGCACACCGAACCGGACGCCGCGCCCGGCCTGGCGGCCTGGCTGGACCGGATGCGCTTCATGATGCGCGTCGAGGTCGCCGACCGGACCCCCGAGTACGCCGTCGTCTGGCAGCTCGGCGGCGACGAGGTGCCCTGGCCGGTCCGGAGCGGCCCGGACTCCCTCGGCGGCCGCGAGCTGTTCGTCCCGCGCGGCGACCTGACCGCGGCCCTCGAGCTGGCCCCCCGAGCGGGCACCTGGGCTCTCGAGGCCCGACGGATCGAGGCCGGCGTGCCCCGGGTCGGCCTCGACACCGACCACCGCACCATCCCCAACGAGGTCGGCCTGCTCGGTGTCGCCGTCCACCTGGACAAGGGCTGCTACCGCGGTCAGGAGACGGTCGCGCGCGTCCACACCCTCGGCCGGCCGCCCCGCCGGCTGGTGCGGTTGCTGCTGGACGGCAGCGTCGACTCCCTGCCGACCCCCGGCGCGGCGTTGGAGCTGGCCGGCCGGTCGGTCGGCTTCGTCGGCGGCTCCGCCCGCCACCACGAGCTCGGCCCGGTCGCGCTGGCGATGGTCAAGCGCACCGTCGATCCCGACGCGACCCTGCTGGTCGACGGCATCGCCGCCGGCCAGGAGATCCTGGTCGACCCCGAGGTCGGCCTGCACGTCCGCCCCCGCCTCTGACCTCACGCTCAGCGGCGCGTTCCTCAGCCGAGAGCGGTCAAGGCCTCGGCGACCGGGCGGATCTCGCCGACGCGCTCGCCGTGGCCCAGGACCGGGGCGCTGACCTGCTCGTCGAGCGTCCGGTGGTCGTAGCCCAGGCGCTGCAGGACGGCGGCCATCAGCACCGCGCGGGCGCGCGGGTTGCCGTCGGTGATCTTCAGGGCCACCCCGCGGCCGTCGGGCAGGCCGACGGCGTAGACCGCCTCGGCGCCGGCCTTGCCCACCAGACCGGGGATGGCCCGGTGCAGCGCGAGCTCGTCACGCGTGGTGCCCGAGGTGTACTCCGGGTGGGCCCGGATGGCGTCCGCGACCTGTCGCTCCTCACCGTCAGCGGCGGCCGCCAGCGAGCCGAACGCCCGGGCCAGGCCGTACAGCGAGATCGCGAAGAGCGGTGCGCCGCAGCCGTCGACGGCCAGCTGACCGGCCTGCTCGTGAGCGAGGTCGTCGATGGTCCGCAGGATCGCCAGCTGGGTCTTGGAGTCGGGGTCGCGGTAGGTCGCGACGTCCCCGCCCATCGCCACCGTGGTGGCCAGCATCCCGGCGTGCTTGCCCGAGCAGTTCATGGAGATCGGCGCCTTCGCCCCGCCGGACCGGATCACGGCCTCGCGGGCGACGTCGTCGAGCGGCCAGTCGGGCGGGGTCTGCAGCGCCGACTCGTCCAGTCCGACGCCGGCCAGGATTGCCCGCACGCCGTCGACGTGGATCGGCTCGCCGGAGTGCGACGCGCAGACCAACGCCAGCAGGGCCGCCTTCTCCGGTGAGGCGTCCAGGTCCAAGCCGGCCCGCAGCATGCCGACCGCCTGCAGCGGCTTGCTCGAGCTGCGTGGGTACATCGGGGCGAACTCGGCGCCGACGGAGGCGAGCAGGTCGCCGTCGGGTCCCGTGATCGCGACGCGGCCGCGGTGCACGCTCTCGACGAAGCCGCTGCGGACGACCTCCACGACGATCGGGTCGCTCTCCTCGGGCCTGGTCACGTCGGAAATCTAGCCGCGATCAGCCACGGCGCGAACTGGCTCTGCCCTGGGCGAACAATCGTTGGCGCATTTGTCCGAACAACAGCGGAATGGGCTCTACGCTTCTCGGGTGGACTGGGACACGTACGACGCGGCGCTGTTCGACCTCGACGGCGTGCTGACGCCCACGGCCGAGGTGCACATGCGCGCGTGGCGAGAGCTGTTCGTGGACTTCCTGACCACGCGTGGGCTCACCGACGCCCCCTACACCGAGCGCGACTACTTCGACCACATCGACGGCAAGCCCCGCTACGACGGCGTCCGCTCGTTCCTGGCCTCGCGCGGCGTCCCGCTCGCCGACGGGGACCCCACCGACGGGCCGGACGTGCAGACCGTCTGCGGTCTCGGCAACCGCAAGAACGCTTTCTTCGCCGCCGTGCTGGCCGACGAGGGCGTCCTCCCGTACCCCGGCTCGGTGGCCCTGCTGGACTTCCTGGCCGAGAGGCGCACCGCGGTCGCGGTCGTGTCGTCCTCGCGGAACGCGCCGGCCGTGCTGGAGGCCGCCGGGCTGGCCGAGCGCTTCGAGCTGGTGGTCGACGGCACGGTCGCCGCCCAGGAGGGCCTGGCCGGCAAGCCGTCGGGGGCCACCTACGTGTACGCCGCCCAGCAGCTGGGGGTCCCGGTGGAGCGCGCCGTGGTCTTCGAGGACGCCCTCTCCGGCGTCGAGGCCGGGCGGGACGGCGGCTTCGGCCTCGTGGTCGGCGTGGACCGCGGTGTCGGGGTCGACCGGCTGACTGCTGCTGGCGCTGACATCGTTGTCGCCGATCTGGCTGAGCTCGTCGGCGACGGCACTGCCTCGAGCACCGCCGAGCCCCGGCCGTGATCGGCTCCGGTGGCGACGACCCGATCCGGTCGCAGGACCCGCTGGACCGCGGCCGCTTCCCCGTGGATGAGTGGCGACTGACCGAGGCGCACTACAGCTCCGCGGACCTGGGTGTCACCGAGACCCTCTTCGCCGTCGGCAACGGCTACCTGGGGATGCGCGGGAACGTCGAGGAGGGTCGCGAGGCCCACGCCCACGGCACCTTCATCAACGGCTTCCACGAGACCTGGCCGATCCGGCACGCCGAGGAGGCGTTCGGTTTTGCCCGCGTCGGCCAGACGATCGTCAACGTGCCCGACAACAAGACCATGAAGCTCTACGTGGACGACGAGCCGATGCTGCTCTCGGTGGCCGACCTGGAGTCCTACGAGCGCTCGCTGGACTTCCGCGACGGGGTCCTGCACCGCGACATCGTCTGGCGCACGCCGGGTGGCAAGCGGGTCCGCGTCACCTCCACCCGGATGGTCTCCTTCACCAACCGCCACCTGGCGATCATGACCATCGAGGTCACGATGCTGGACGACGAGGCACCGGTGGTCATCTCGAGCCAGACGCTGAACCGGCAGGACGGCCGCGACGAGTACCACGTCCGGTCCGCGGCCATGGGCACCGGCACGGACCCGCGCAAGGCCGAGGCGTTCGAGACCCGGGTGCTGGAACCTCAGCAGCACTGGTGCTCCGACACCCGGATCGCCCTCGGCTACCGGTGCGCGAACTCCGGCATGACCCTGGCCGTCGGGGTCGACCACGCGATCGAGACCGCCAACCCCTACACCGCCCACATCAGCGCCGACGAGGACACCGGCAAGATGGTCTACCGGGTGCAGGCCCGTCCCGGCCAGCCGATCAAGATCATCAAGACGGTCTCCTACCACACCTCCCGCGGCATTCCCGTGCGCGAGCTGGTGGACCGGACCCGGCGCACCCTCGACCGGGTCCTGGCCAGCGGGACCGAACCCGAGTACGTGGCGCAGCGACGCTGGCTCGACGACTTCTGGGACCGCACCGACGTGGTGATCGAGGGCCAGCCGGCGCTGCAGCAGGCGATCCGCTGGAACCTGTTCCAGATCGCCCAGGCCACCGCCCGGGCTGAGCAGTCCGGCGTCCCCGCCAAGGGCGTGACGGGTTCTGGCTACGGCGGCCACTACTTCTGGGACACCGAGATCTACGTGCTCCCGTTCTTGACCTACACCTCGCCCAAGATGGCCCGCGGGGCGCTGCGCTTCCGCTACAACATGCTCGACGCCGGCCGCCGCCGCGCCCAGGACCTCGCCCAGAGCGGCGCGCTCTTCCCCTGGCGGACCGTCAACGGCGAGGAGGCCTCGGCCTACTACGCCGCCGGGACCGCCCAGTACCACATCGACGCCGACATCTCCTACGCGTTGTGCAAGTACGTCCAGGTCACGGGCGACGAGGACTTCATGTGGCGCGAGGGCATCGACATCCTGGTCGAGACGGCCCGGATGTGGGCCGACCTCGGTTTCTGGCGCGAGGACGGGGACGGCTCCCGCAGCTTCCACATCCACGGGGTGACCGGCCCGGACGAGTACACGACCGTGGTCAACGACAACCTCTTCACCAACGTGATGGCCCGGTTCAACCTCGAGAAGGCCGCCTGGACGGTCAACCACATGAAGACCGACATGCCGGAGGCGTACCGCCGGGTGGTCGCGCGGCTCGAGATCCACGCCAGCGAGCTGCGCGAGTGGGTGGCGGCCGCCAAGGCGATGGCCATCCCGTACGACCCCGTCACCGGGATCAACCCGCAGGACGCCCAGTTCCTCGACCGGGAGGTGTGGGACCTCAAGCACACGCCGGAGGACAAGCGGCCGCTGATGCTGCACTACCACCCGCTGGTCATCTACCGCTTCCAGGTGCTCAAGCAGGCCGATGTGGTGCTGGCCCTGTTCCTGCAGGGCGACCACTTCTCGCTGGACCAGAAGCGGGCCGACTTCCAGTACTACGACCCGATCACCACCGGCGACTCGACGCTCTCCGGCGTCGTCCAGTCGATCATCGCGGCCGAGGTGGGCTACCGCGACCTCGCGCTGCGCTACTTCCACAGCTCGCTCTTCGTCGACCTGGCCGACCTCCACGGCAACGCCACGGACGGGGTGCACGTCGCCTCGACGGGCGGCGTCTGGAACGCGCTGGTCTACGGCTTCGGCGGGATGCGTGACTACGACGGCGTCTTCACCTTCGACCCGCGGCTGCCCGAGAGCTGGTCGGCGCTGCGCTTCAGCCTCACCCTGCGCGGCACCCGGGTCGCGGTGGACCTGACGGCCGAGGAGATGACCTTCACGGTGGTCGAGGCGGGCCCGACCTCGGTCGAGGTCGCGGTGCAGGGCCGCCGGGTCCGGCTGGTCGAGGGTCCGCCCATCGTGGTGCAGCTGAACGGACAGGGCCCGCTGATCGAGGGTCGCCTCGCCCTGCAGACCGGTGAGCGGCGGCCCGACGGCTCCCTCATCACCGCCTCCGTCCCCCAGGCCACCACGCCCAGGAGACTTCGCGCGGTCTGACGGCACGCGCCCGCCGACCCTGAGATACCCCCCATGCTGCTAGCCAGGGCTTGCATCCGCTTGCAACTGCAAGCACCATGGAGGCATGGCACGTCTGCGATCAGCGAACCTGGGGGACCAGCTCAACTCCCTCGGTGAGTTCATCGCGGCTCAGCGTCGCAGCGCGGAGCTCTCGCTGCGCCAGCTGGCCGAGCAGACCGGGATCTCGAACCCCTACCTGAGCCAGATCGAACGCGGGCTCCGCAAGCCCTCGGCCGAGGTCCTGCAGCAGCTGTCGAAGGCGCTGCGGGTCTCGGCAGAGACCTTGTACGTCCGCGCCGGAATCCTGGATCCTCTAGACCACCCCAGCACGACCGTCGAGATGGCCGTGCTGGCCGACCCCGGGATCAGCGAGCGCCAGAAGCACGTGCTGATCGAGATCTACAGCTCGTTCGTACGTGAGAACGAGCGAAGTGCGGCCGACCAGGCGGCCACAGCCGGGCCCCCCTCACCGTCCACCGACCCCTTCCACTGAAGACACGCCCAGGAGGCATCATGTCCACCACGCCCGACCCCACCCCGTTCGACGAGACCCCCGTCGACACCAGCCCGATCGACACCAGCCCGACCGACACCACCCCGGTCGCGGAGTACACCCCGGTCGAACCGAGTCTCGCCGGCCCCGAGGCCGAGCCGCTGATCGGCGACGTGCCGACCGTGGACGTCGCCCCTGAGCCCGAGCCGCGGCCGTCGCTGTCGCAGACCGCGGCCGCGATGCGCGAGGCCGACCTGAAGGCCCTGTACGCGTTCGCCGGCTTCACCGAGCTGGCCGTGGGCGCCGTCCGTAGCACGGTGACCGACACCCAGCGCTGGGCGAACGCTCGGCTGGCCGAGCTCCGGTTCCGCCGTCAGGAGCTGGCGAAGCAGACCGAGCAGGTCCGCCTCATCGCCGAGAAGCGGGTGCCCGAGGACATCAAGGCCGTTCCCGAGGTGGCCAAGGGCCGGGTGACCGAGCTGCAGGAGCAGGCCACCAGCACCTACAGCGATCTGGCCACCCGTGGCCAGCGGGTCCTGAACAGCGTCCGCAGCGACGTGACCGGCCGGATCGACCCGACCTTCGACAAGATCCAGGAGCGGATCGACGCGGCCCGCGCGCTGATCAAGAGCCGTGCAGCCGCCGCCGCCGCGGCGACCTCGGCCCCGGCCCCGCAGCCGGCCGCTCCCACCGTGCCCGACGAGGTCGTTCCCGAGACGCTCGTCGCCGACGGTGTGCTGATCGACGACGGCTCGTCCGAGCCGCTCGACGAGGTCATCAGCCCGACCGTGCCGCCGACCTTCGACGCGCCGGCGACCGACCGTCAGGTCTGACGCCAGCTGAGAGACCACGTGGAGCGATCCTGACGCGACTACCCGTCAGGATCGCTCCACGTGATGGCTGCTGACGCAGCGCTCAGGCGTTCTTCGCCCGTGAGCGGGTCCGGGCCCGCTCGTTGCCGGACAGCACGACCTTGCGGATCCGGACGGCGGCCGGGGTGACCTCGATGCACTCGTCGCCACGGCAGAACTCCAGCGCCTGCTCCATCGCCATGTTCTTCGGCGGGATGAGGCGCTCGAGCTCGTCGCCGGTGGAGGAGCGCACGTTGGTGAGCTTCTTCTCGCGCGTGATGTTGACGTCCATGTCGTCGGAGCGGGCGTTCTCGCCGACGATCATGCCCTCGTAGACCTCGGTGGTCGGGCCGACGAAGAGCGTCCCCCGCTCCTGCAGGCTGAAGGACGCGTAGGCCGTCACGGCGCCGCTCCGGTCGGAGACGAGCGACCCGTTCGGACGGGTGCGCAGCTCGCCGTGCCAGGGCTCGTAGGACTCGAAGACGTGGTGCATCATGCCGGTGCCACGGGTCTCGGTGAGGAACTCGGTCCGGAAGCCGATCAGGCCGCGGGCCGGCACCAGGTACTCCATCCGGACCCAGCCGGTGCCGTGGTTGATCATCTGCTCCAGCCGGCCGCGCCGCAGCCCCATCAGCTGGGTGACCACGCCGACGTAGTCCTCGGGGGCGTCGATGGTCAACCGCTCGACGGGCTCGTGGACCTTGCCGTCGATCTCACGGGTGACGACCTGCGGCTTGCCGACGGTCAGCTCGAAGCCCTCGCGGCGCATCATCTCCACCAGGATGGCCAGCTGCAGCTCGCCGCGGCCCTGGACCTCCCAGGTGTCGGGACGCTCGGTCGGGAAGACCTTGATCGAGACGTTGCCGACGAGCTCGGCGTCCAGCCGGTTCTTGACCAGGCGGGCGGTGAGGAGCTTGCCCGACTTGCCGGCCAGCGGGGAGGTGTTGATGCCGATGGTCATCGAGATCGACGGCTGGTCGACGGTGATCAGGGGCAGCGGCTTCGGGTTCGCGGGGTCCGACAGCGTCTCGCCGATGGTGATGTCGGGGATGCCGGCGATGGCCACGATGTCGCCCGGGCGGGCCAGGTCGGCGGGGACGCGGTCCAGCGCCTCGGTGATCAACATCTCAGACAGCTTGATGTTCTGGATGGTCCCGTCCTGCTTGCACCAGGCCACCACCTGGTTGCGCTTCATCTCACCGGCAAAGACCCGGCAGAGCGCGAGCCGACCCAGGTAGGGCGACGCGTCCAGGTTGGTCACGTGGGCCTGCAGCACCGCGCCCTCCTCGTACTCGGGCGCGGGGACGCCGTCGAGGATGGTCGCGAAGAGCGGGCCGAGGTTCTCCGCGTCCGGCATCTCGCCGTTCGCCGGAGCGGTCAGCGAGGCGCGACCGGCCTTGGCCGAGGCGTAGACGACCGGGAAGTTGAGGACGTCGGTGTCGCTGTCGTCGAGCAGGTCGAGGAACAGCTCGTAGGTCTCTTCGACGACCTCGGCGATCCGCGCGTCGGGGCGGTCGACCTTGTTGACCACCACGATGATCGGCAGGTTCTTGGCCAGCGCCTTGCGCAGCACGAACCGGGTCTGGGGCAGCGGGCCCTCCGACGCGTCCACCAGCAGGACCACGCCGTCGACCATCTCCAGCCCGCGCTCGACCTCACCACCGAAGTCGGCGTGGCCGGGGGTGTCGATGATGTTGATGATCACGTTCGAACCGTCGGGCGCGTGGTGCAGCACGGCGGTGTTCTTCGCGAGGATCGTGATGCCCTTCTCGCGCTCGAGGTCCATCGAGTCCATCACGCGGTTGTTGACGTCCTGGTTGGCGCGGAAGGCGCCGGACTGCCAGAGCATGGCGTCGACGAGAGTCGTCTTGCCGTGGTCGACGTGGGCCACGATGGCGACGTTGCGCAGATCAGAGCGGATGGGCATGCGTGAGGACTTCCTGACAGGTAGATGAGTCGCGGTCGCGGCGGCGACGCAGGCAACGAGACCCGAGTCTACCGGCGCGGTGAGCCGGAGCCCGAATCCTCGGGCTCCGGCTCGTGCGCTCAGGCCGTCAGCCGGCCGCGGCCCAGCAGCCGGAGGCCCACCAGAAAGGTCGGGGCGTAGCAGACCAGACCGGTCAGCCCGCCGGCGATGAGGCCGAGCGCGTTACCGCCGATGAGCTGGTCCGACGCGCCGCCGACCCAGCCCATGACCAGGTACGGCAGGACCATCGGCAGGGCCGACAGCGGGACCAGCCACCAGGAGATCACGCCCGCGCGGGCCAGTCCGGCGTACAGCAGCACCGGCAGCAGGATGACGAGCTTGCCGCTCTGCCACCACAGCTGGGACGCCACGTCGCCGTCGACCATCATCGCGTTGGCGACCTTCACGGCGTCCCCCAGGGCCAGGTTGTTGCCCAGGGCGGTCAGGAAGTAGTCGTTCAGCATCAGCGCGGACATCTGCACGGCGGCGAAGCCGCCCACGAGACCACCGACCAGGGTGAGGACCCGACCCTTGCTGCCCCGGACCAGGGTCATCGCCACGAGCAGGCCCAGGGCCAGGGTGACCCAGCCGTAGTGCAGCAGGCTGGCCGACAGGCTGGACAGGAACGGGTCGCGGGCCAGTGACTCGACGTAGTCATCCATCGCCCGGCTCGCCTGAGGCGGTGAGGTGAGGATGCCGCCGACGATCAGCAGCGGGGTGGCAAGCATCGCGGCCCCGCCGGCGTAGCTGACCACCGTCCGCAGCGGCGGGCTGAACAGACCGGCGGTCTCGGCGGTCTCGGCGGGCTGGGCGACGGGGTCGGTGGTGGACGAGGGGACAGTGGTGGTCATCGGGGCTCCTAGGTCGTGACCTCGGCCGGAGGTCGTCGAGGTGATGGCCAGAACGCTAGGAACTCCGGGTGGGGTGGGGGATCGGTCCGCCGGCCCGTCCTCGCTGCGACCGGCGGTCGGCGTCGCCGGCTCCTGTCATCCGCGGGGAGGACGTCCTGGCCTACGGCATCCTCTCCGCAGACGATGCGGGCCTCGTCCCGGACCGCCTAGCGTGCTGCCATGACCACCTCGGCGCCGGTGACCCGGCCGCGGTTCGTGTTCCCGACCACCCGGCGCGGGTGGCTGGCGGTGGTCGGGGTCGCGCTGCTCCTCGGGGTGGCGATGATCGTCGAGAACGGGACCTACCCGCAGCGCAACGGGCTGAGCCCGTTGATCTTCCTGAGCATCGTGTTGATCATGGCCTGCGCCGTCCTGGCCTACCCGTTGCCCTTTCTCGGGCTGGTGGTGGCCGTCGGCCTGTGCACGGCGAACGTGCTGGTGCCCGGGATGCCGCACGGTGGCGGTACCGAGTTGATCATGCTGCTCTTCATGATCGGCTTCTTCGCGTTCCGTCTTCCGGGGCGCTGGAGCCTGGCCGCCTGGCTGGTGGTGGCCGCTAGCGTCGGGGTCAGCACCGCCGTCCGCGGCGGTGAGGTGTTCGAGATCCTGTTCTACCTGCTGTTCACCGCCCCCGGCTGGTTCGTCGGTTCGCTGCTGCAGCGCGAGAAGCTGCGCTCGGCCGAGCTGAGCCGGCTGGCCGCGGAGCTGGCCGCCGAGCGCGAGCTGCGGACGCAGACGGCGATCAGCGCCGAGCGGGCTCGGATCGCCCGTGAGCTGCACGACGCGGTGGCCCACAGCGTCAGCGTGATGACCCTGCAGGTGGGCGTGGTCCGCCGCCGGTTGGACGGCATGACCGCCGAGCAGGACACGCTCCGGCAGGCCGAGCAGCTGGGCCGCCGGTCGGTCGACGAGCTGCACCGGATCGTCGGGCTGGTCCGGGCGGAGGGGCCCGACCTCGCCCCGGTGCCGTCCCTGGCCCAGGTCGAAGAGCTGGTGGCCCAGGTCCGGCTGGCCGGGACGGCGGTGACCCTGGAGCGGACCGGGGAGGTGCGCGACCTGGGCCAGGCGCTGGACGTGTCGGCGTACCGGATCGTGCAGGAGGGGCTGACGAACGCGATCAAGCATGCGCCCGGCGCCACGATCGCTGTCCAGCTCGACGCCGGCCAGCAGCAGCTGGCCATCACCGTCCGCGACGACGGCCCGGCGACCGGCGTCGCGACCGCCGGCAACGGCCTGACCGGGATGGCTGAGCGAGTGGCGATGTTCGGCGGCACGTTGCACTACGGAGCGGCCGAGCCCCGCGGCTTCGCGGTCAGGGTCGTGCTCCCGCTGCGGGCGCGGGTCGAGGAGCCGGTCCGATGAGACGAACCCGGGTGGTCCTCGTCGACGACGAGGCGATGGTGCGGGCCGGGCTGCGGCTGCTGATCTCCAGCGAGGACGACCTCGAGGTGGTGGGGGAGGCGGCCGACGGCCTGGACGGGGTCGCCGTCGCCACCCGGCTGCGCCCCGACGTGGTGCTGATGGACGTCCGGATGCCCCGGCTCTCGGGTCTCGCTGCGGCCGAGCGGGTGATCGCCGCCGTTCCGGGCACCCGGGTGCTGATCCTCACCACGTTCGACGAGGACGAGGTGGTCGACGCGGCACTGCGGCAGGGGGTGGCCGGCTTCCTGCTGAAGAGCTCGCCGCCGGAGGATCTCGTGGACGCGATCCGGCACGCCCGGGCCGGTCAGGGCGCCCTCGACCCGGCGGTCGTGCCGGGCGTGATCGCCCGGCTGGCGGCTGCCCCGGCCGTTCCGGTGCCGGCGCCCGAGCTCGATCTCCTCACTGCCCGCGAGACCGACGTCCTCCGGCTGGTCGGGCTGGGTCACAGCAACGCCGAGATCGCCGCGGAGCTCTTCCTGGGCGAGACCACCGTCAAGACCCACCTGGGCCGGGTGCTGGACAAGCTCGGACTGCGTGACCGCCCGCGAGCGATCGCCTTCGCCTACCGCAGCGGCCTGCTCCCGCCCGGCGGGGCGCCCCGGGGCTGAGGCCGGCCCGTACGCTGGGGAACCGGCCCACAGGACGGAGACGCAGGTGGCAGGCGGTACCGACTGGTTCCGGGAGTCTTTCCGGCAGGAGTACGACCGCCAGTCCGCGGCGATCGGCCGCTTCAACCTGGCGGTCTTCGGCAAGACCGGCGTGGGCAAGTCGACGCTGATCAACGCGGTCTTCGGCGAGGAGGTGGCCAAGACGGGCATCGGCGAGCCGGTGACCCGCGGCAGTCGGCTCTACGTCGACAAGGTCGGCCACCTCGGCATCGTGGACACCCAGGGCCTGGAGGTCGGCAAGGACAACAAGGAGATCCTCTCCGAGCTGTCCAAGGCCATGAAGGAGATGCGCAAGCTGCCGCTCTCGGACCAGCTGCACGTCGCCTGGTACTGCGTCCGCGGCATGGACCGCCGCTTCGAGGAGTCCGAGGCGGACTTCATCCGCCGGCTGGACGAGATCGGGCTGCAGGTCGTGCTGGTCCTGACCCAGGTGCCGGTCCGCGACGGCCAGTACCACCCGGACGCGCTCGCGCTGGCCACGATCATCGCCGACCAGCGGCTGCCGCTCGCGGGCGGGCGTCCCTTCCTGATCAACGCGGCCGCCGACCCGTTCTCGGGCCAGCCGGCGCACGGCCTGAAGGACCTGCTCGATGCCACCTTTCAAGTTGCGCCCGACGGCGTCGAAGAGGCCCTCACCGCCGCCCAGCAGATCGACACGGCCCGGAAGGCTCGGCAGGCGCAGGGCTACATAGCCGCCGCGGCCACCACCGCGGCCGGGGCGGCGTTCATCCCGATCCCGTTCTCCGACGCCGCCACGCTGGTGCCGATCCAGCTGGGCATGATGGCCAAGATCGCGCAGCTGTACTCGATCAAGTTCGACCGGGCCGCGCTGATGGCGATCGCGTCGACGACGGCGGCCACCTCCGCCGGCCGCGCGACCTTCGCCGGGCTGCTCAAGATGGTTCCGGGCGCCGGCTCGGTGGCGGGCGGCGTGGTCGGGGCCGGGGTGGCTTCCACCTTCACCTACGCGATGGGTCAGGCGTGGCTGACGGTCTGCCAGCGCGTCGTCCGGGGCAAGCTGGGCGGGGTGGGTCGGGCGTTGGACAACGAGGTGATCCGCGAGGCGTTCGTGGACGAGTTCAAGTCGCGGCTGAAGATCCGCCGCGGGGACAAGCAGTCGGCCTGAGGATGGGCGTCGACCTCAAGGAGCTGCTCCAGCGGCACGTCGAGGCCGGGACGGTCCCCGGCGCGGTGGCGCTGCTCGGCTCGCCCGAGTCCACCGTGGTCATGGTCGGTGACGCGGTGCTGGGCGGCCCGCCCATCCGCGAGGACGCGATCTTCCGGATCCAGTCCATGACCAAGGTGGTGACTGCGGTCGCCGCGCTTCGGCTGGTGGCCGCGGGCCGTATCGGGCTCGAGGAGCCGGTCGAGCGCTGGCTGCCCGAGCTGGCCGACCGCCGCGTCCTCACCGAACCGACGGCGGGTCTGACCGACACCGTCCCCGAACGAAGCCCGATCACCCTGCGGCACCTGCTCACCAACACCTCCGGCTACGGCATGATCGCCCAGGAAAGTCCGCTGCAGGAGGCCATGACGGCGACCGGCCTGGAGGCCGGCCCGCTGCCCTGGCCGGTCGGGGCCGATGAGTGGCTGGACCGGCTGGCCGCGTTGCCGCTCGCTTTCCAGCCCGGGGACGGCTGGCGCTACCACCACTCGTTCGGGCTGCTCGGCGTGCTGTTGTCGCGGGTCACCGGGGGCCCGCTGGCCGACCACCTCGCGGAGGACCTCTTCGCCCCCCTGGGCATGGTGGACACCGGCTTCTGGGTGCCGAGTGAGGAGTGCGACCGGCTGCCCGCCGCCTACCGCCACAGCGACGCGGGCCTGGTCGAGACCGAGCCGGCGGGCGGCGGCCCGTACGCCGGTCCGCCCCGGGTCGACGTGAGCCACGGCGAGCTGGTCTCCACCGCTCGCGACTACGCGCGCTTTCTTGCCGTGCTGGTGAACGGCGGCCGCCACGAGGGTCGTCAGCTCATCAGTCCCGAGGACGTCCGGCAGCTGAGCCGGGACCAGGTGCCGACCGTGGCAAAGACCCCGGAGAGCTTCTTCCCCGGCTTCTGGGACGGCATCGGGTGGGGGTTCGGCGTCGCCGTGCAGACCGACGGTCCCCACCAGGGCCGCTGGGGGTGGTCGGGCGGACAGGGCACCGACTTCTTCGTCGACCCGGACGGCACGGTCGGGGTGCTGCTCACCCAAGTCGAGCTCGGGGCGCAGACCTTTCCCCTGCTGGCGGAGTTCCAGGAAGCGTCCCCGGTCGGCTGAGCGCGTCGCTGCGGCCGCTCCGCGGACCCCTTGGGCCCGCCGGAGCGCCCGAACCTCTACCCTCGGCGGGTGAGCATCCCCGATGTGGCACCGTTGCTCGAGGGCGAGCCGGTTCACGACCAGGTCGTCTTCGAGACCCGGCTGCAGCGTTACTGGCCGGACCTGCTGAGCGCCCTCGGCGGCGCCTACCCCGACTCCGCACCCGAGATGGGCCGGCGGCTGGTGATGATCGCGGCCGAGAACTTCCGCCAACGGCCGGCTGACCTGCGGCTGCTCGACCTGCGGCGGCACGCCGACCCGCAGTGGTTCTCGCGCCCGCAGATGATGGGCTACGCCACCTACGCGGACCTGTTCGGCGGCACCTTGGCTGGGGTGGGGGAGAAGGTCGACTACCTCGCCGAGCTCGGCGTCACCTACCTGCACCTGCTGCCGCTGCTCAAGCCCCGTCCCGGTCCGAACGACGGCGGTTACGCGGTGATGGACTACCGCGCCGTCCGCGACGACCTCGGAACCATCGACGACCTGCGTGAGCTGGCCACCGTGCTGCGGGGCAAGGGCATCTCGCTGACCCTGGACCTCGTGCTGAACCACGTGGCCGCCGAGCACGAGTGGGCCGCAGCGGCCCGCAGCGGTGATCCGTACTTCCGCGGCTTCTTCCACATGTTCGCCGACCGCACCCTGCCGGACGCGTACGAGGCCACCCTGCCGGAGGTCTTCCCCGACTTCGCGCCGGGCAACTTCACCTACGACGAGGACTCCCACTCCTGGGTCTGGACCACGTTCAACACCTGGCAGTGGGACCTCAACTGGCACAACCCGGACGTGGTCTATGAGTTCGCCGACCTCATCTGCTGGCTGGCCAACCTGGGCGTGGAGTGCCTGCGGCTGGACGCCATCGCGTTCCTGTTCAAGCGGATGGGCACCAACTGCCAGAACCAGCCCGAGGTGCACGCCATCACCCAGGCGCTGCGCACCGTCGCCCGGATCGCGGCGCCGGCGCTGATCTTCAAGGCCGAGGCCATCGTCGGCCCGGCCGACCTCGCCCCGTACCTCGGGGTGGGCAAGCACGCCGGCAAGGTCAGCGACATGGCGTACCAGAACTCGCTGATGGTGCAGATCTGGTCGGCGCTGGCCGCGAAGGACACCCGGCTCTTCTGCGCCGCCCTCAACCGCTTCCCCGCCAAGCCGCCGACCACGGTCTGGGACACCTACCTGCGCTGCCACGACGACATCGGCTGGGCGATCGACGACGGCGACGCCGCCTCGGTCGGACTGAACGGCTTCGAGCACCGGCACTTCCTGGCTGACTTCTACGCCGGCCTCTACCCGATGAGCGACGCCCGCGGACTGGTCTTCCAGGAGAACCTGGAGACCGGTGACCGGCGGATCAGCGGTACGGCCGCCTCGCTGCTCGGGATCGAGGCTGCGCTGGGCCGGGGCGACGCGGCCCAGCTGGACCGGGCCGTGGAGAGGCTGCTGCTGGCCCACCACCTGGTGCTCGGCTTCGGTGGCCTGCCGCTGCTGTGGATGGGCGACGAGCTGGCGCTGCGCAACGACTACCACTTCCTCGACGAGCCCGAGCACGTCGACGACAACCGCTGGGTGCACCGGCCGCGGATGTCCTGGGAGATCGCCGCGCTGCGGCACGAGCCGGGCACGGTAGAGCACCGCGTCTGGCACGGGCTGCGGCACGCCATCTCCGTCCGGGCCTCGCTGCCGGCGCTCGACGCCGCCGTGGAGACCGAGATCGCCGACCCGGTCAACCCGGCCGTGCTGGTCTTCGTCCGGCGCGCCCCCACCCAGACCATGGTCGGGGTCTACAACGTCACCGACCGCGAGCAGTCCCTGCCCCGCTGGGTCGTCCCCGTCGGCAACTGGGCCTGGGACGCGCTGACCGAGGAGACGCCACTCACGGACGGGCCTCTTGCCGTGGCGCCGTACCAGACCCGCTGGTTCGTCCAGGGGGTCTAGCTCCTGCCGACTTGTCAGAACGTAGTTGTCCTATGGGGCAAATCAGTTCTGACAACTCGGCTAGAGAGCCAGCCGGGAGAGGAACTCCTGCGTCCGAGGCTCGCGGGGGGAGTCGAAGACCTGGGCGGGCGGGCCCTGCTCCAGGACGCGGCCGCCGTCCAGGAAGCAGACGGTGTCGGCGACGGAGCGGGCAAAGGCCATCTCGTGGGTGGCCAGCACCATCGTCATCCCCTCGCGTCGCAGGTCGCGGAGCAGGGACAGCACCTCATAGACCAGCTCGGGGTCGAGGGCCGAGGTGACCTCGTCCAGCAGCATCAGGACGGGGGAGTTGACCAGGGCGCGGGCGATGGCCGCCCGTTGCTGCTGGCCGCCGGAGAGCTCGTCCGGCCTGGCGTTGGCCTTGCCCACCAGCCCCACCCGCTCGAGCATCTCCATCGCCTGCTGCCGGGCCTCCGCACGGGGCCGCCGGTGCACCCGGACGGGGGCCAGCATCACGTTGTCCAGCACGCTCAGGTGCGGGAAGAGGTTGAAGGCCTGAAAGACGATGCCCACGCGGGCCCGGACGGCGTCGGCGTCCACGCGGGGGTCGCTGATGTCGCGGCCCGACAGCAGGATCTGGCCGTCGTCGAGGGTCTCCAGCAGGTTGAGACAGCGCAGCAGGGTCGACTTGCCCGAGCCTGAGCCGCCGATCAGCACCACGCACTGGCCGGCGTCGACGTCGAGGTCGAGCCCGTCCAGCACCACCTGCGGCCCGAACGCCTTCCGCAGACCCCGGGCCTCCACCAGGCTCACGTCGTCGCTCCCGCCACGCCGTACCAACCCTGGCGCCGCGCCACCCAGTCCGTGAAGCGGGTGAGCGGGATGGTCAAGGCCACGAACAGCAGCCCCGCCACCACGTACGGGGTGAAGTTGAAGTCCGTCGCGGTCTCGATCTGGGCCGAGCGGATGGCGTCCACCACCCCGAGGACAGCGATCAGCCCGGAATCCTTCTGCAGGCTGACCAGGTCGTTCAGCAGCGGCGGCACCACCCGACGGACCGCCTGGGGCAGCACGACAAACCGCATCGACTGCGCGTAGGAGAGCCCGAGCGAGCGCGCGGCCGCCCGTTGGGAGGGATGTACCGACTCGATGCCGGCGCGGAACACCTCGGCCACGTACGCGGAGTAGGTGAGCACCAGGGCCGCGCCGCCCCAGACCAGCGGGTCGCTCGGCACGCCGCGCAGCCGCAGCGCCGGGACGCCGAAGCCGAGCAGGAACAGCACCAGCAGCAGCGGCAGCCCGCGGAAGAGGTCGGTGTAGGCGGCCACCGCTATTCGGACGGGGAAGAAGACCGGCCCGCGCAGCGTCCGCAGCACGGCCAGGGTCAGCCCGACCACCAGGATCAAGGCGCCGCAGACGATCATCACCCGCACGTTCAGCCAGAGCCCGGTGGCCACGGCGGGCAGCGCGGACCAGGCGCGGGCGGGGTCGAAGAACGTCTCCTGGACGCGCGGCCAGCCTGGTGTCGCCGTGATCCCGAGAACGAGCGCGGCGATGATCACCACGGTGCTGACCAGGGCGATCACCACTGAGCCGGTCGAGCGGCGACGGCGGTAGTCGAGCCGCTGCTGCTGCAGCTCCGAGGGCTGCCAGCTCACTGCAGCAGGGGGGCGCCGCCGGCGTTCGACAGGTACTGCCCCTCGATCTTCTTCAGGGTGCCGTCGGTCTTCAGCGCGTCGACCGCGGTGGAGACGCAGCTGGTCAGGCCGCTGCCCAGGGCCAGCACGAAGCCGAAGGAGTCGACCTTCCCGGCTCCGGGAGGCAGCTGGCCGACGATCTTGCCGCCGTCGAGCTCGGCGGCGGCGACGTAGAACGCCGTCGGCAGGTCGACCACCAGACCGTCGATCTGGCCGTTCTTCAGCGCCTGCACCGCGAGGTCGTTGGTGTCGTAGGGCGCTGGCTTCTTGTCGGGCTGGATCTGGTCGGTGATGGCGGTGTAGGAGGTGGTGCCGACCTGCGCGCCCAGTTTGGCGCTCTTCAGGGCGGCGAGGGTCGTGGCGCCGGCGATGGGGGAGTCCTTCGACGTCACGACGGCCTGGGCCACGTCGTAGTAGCCGGAGGAGAAGTCGACGGCCTTGCGGCGGGCGTCGGTGATCGAGACCTGGTTGACGTCGACGTCGAACTTCTTCGCCCCGGGCGCGTACGCGTTGGTGAAGGGGACGGTGATCCACTTCACGTCGGCCTTGGCGAAGCCGAGCTGCTCGGCCACCGCGTAGGTGACGGCCGACTCATAGCCCTTGCCGTTGGTCGGGTCGTTGTCGGAGAACCACGGCTCGTACGCCGGCTTGTCCGTCCCCACCGTGAAGGTGCCGGGCGTGACCAGGCTGAGCGAGTCCTTGGTGCAGCTGGGGCTTGCGGTCCCGCTGGCGGCGCTGGTCGCGGGGAGTGGGGTCGCGTCCTCGGGGGCGCAGGCGGCAGTGCCGACCAGGGTGAGGGCGGTCGCGGCCAGCGCGAGCGGGAAGCGGGCGGGATGACTGAGTGAGAGGCGCAACGGAGCTCCTGGGCCAGGGCCGTCGAGGGCCGCGGACGGACAGGAAGTCACCCTAATGCCGGGCGCGACACCCGGGAATCCCAGCGGGAATCTGAGACCCGGCTCTTCTGGTCATCGGCTGCTCCTCACCGGTCTGGCAGCCAGGTGGCCACGGAACGAGCGAACTCGTCGACGTCGGACGGGTCCGCGAGCCGCTTCGGGACGATCAGGTCGTCGACCTTCGCGTACTCGTGGACGAGGACGTAGCGGAAGCCGACAGCCTGTCGCATCCGGTAGGCGTATGGCGGCTCCAGCACACCGTGGCGGCCCAGAAGGGCCGGCGCGTCGCCGTTGTCCCGCGTGCTGGCCCCATCCTTCGGCAGCGCAGATGTGCTGCGCCACGTCCACGCAGGACTCGATCGCGGTGATGAAGGTGTACGTGACGCGGCGCAGCAAGAGCGGCCCCGCGCGCCTCTCCGGTGCGGCGGTCGCAGCGTCCCGCAGCATGGAGAGGTCGTCGCTCACCGAGCGCAGCAGGCGCAGGACCCGGTCTCATCGACCACGGCGAAGGCTCTCGGCGAACTCGCGGTGGGCTCCCGCGTGCCGCAGCGTCTCGACCGTTTCGTCGAGCGCCGCCCTGGACGCGGCGGACAAGGCGACCACCGGCCCAGGTGCCCCGCTCTCGGCGTCCATGCGGCCGGTCTCGCACTGGGGGCGGCCTCATCGTCGGCACGCGAGGCCGGGGGATGCCAGACTCGCGCCGTGCCCCGCCCTTCCGCGACAGGTCTCCTCACCCGCTGGCCCTGGACGACCTCGGAGATCACCTCGGCCGCCCTGCCCCGGCAGCGTGCCGCGTCCCGCGTCGAGTCCTACATCTACGGCAACATCCTGGTGCTGGCCGTGGTCGCGGCCTCGACCCCGGCGACCGTCCGGAACGGTGAGGCGGCGCTGCTGGTCGTCGGCACCGCGGTGTCGACCTTCGCGGCCCATGTCCTCGCGCTGGTGGTCACCCACCGGACGATCGACGAGGGCACGAGCCTGCAGGAGTCGGTACGCGACTCGGTACCGATCGCCACCTCGGGCCTGCTGCCCACCGTGCTGCTCGTCGCGGGCTGGCTCGACTGGCTCTCCCCGACCGTTGCCGTCGGCGTCTCGCTGGCCTCGATCGTCGTCCGGTTCGTCCTCCTCGGCTCGGTGGCGTCCTACCTCGACGGCGAGAAGAACACCTGGAAGAACGTGCTGATCGGCATCTCCCTGGCCGTGGCCGGCGTGGTCGTCGCCGCCATCAAGCTGGTCCTGACCCACTGACCGCCCCCTGGTCCCCCATTAGGCTCGCCCGATGAGCGTGCATCCAGCGGGCGAGCCCGCCTCGAGGGAGCCCGCCGTACTGGTCCGCGCCGTGCTGGCCGGGCTCGACCTCCCCTGGTCGGAGAGTCGGCCGGGCGTGTTCTCGGTCTCGCTGCCGGGCACGGCCAAGCTGGTCACCGAGTGTGCGCTGGAGGTGGGCCGCTACGACCTCGGGGTCCGTGCGTTCGTCGCCCGGCGGCCGGACGAGAACCACGCGGCGGTCTACCGCTGGCTGCTGGAGCGCAACCTCAAGCTGCACACGATCTGCTTCAGCCTCGACGCGCTCGGCGACATCTACCTCACCGGCAGCCTGCCGCTGGACGCGCTGAGCGGGACGGCCGTCGACCAGGTGCTGGGCACGGTCGCCGACACCGCCGACCGTTCGTTCAACCCCATCCTCGAGCTCGGTTTCGCCGCCAGCATCACCCGGGAGTGGGTCTGGCGTCGCTCGCGGGGCGAGTCGACCGCCAATCTCGCCGCGTTCACCCACCTCGCCCCGCCCGAGCCGCCGCGGCCGTGATCCCGCAGATCGTCGGTCCTGTCCGATAGGTTCAGCGACCAGACCCGGGGGATGTCGTCGCGAACGGAAGGGCCTGCGATGTCGCTCCAGCGTCGCTCGGCGGTCCCAATGCTGCCCGCGTTCGTCGTCTCCCTGCTGCTGGCGCTGGTCAGCGCGGGCGCGGTGGTCGCACCGGCGACGGCGGCCGGCCTGACGGCTTACGACGTGACCAGCCCGCAGGAGCGCCGCCGCGTCGACGCCGTCCCCACGCCGGTCTTGAGGTGGTACGACTGCGGTGGCGGCTTCCGCTGCTCCACCGCCGAGCTGCCGCTGGACTACGACGACCCGCACGGACCCCAGGTGGAGGTCGCCCTGCGCCAGCTGCCGGCGCGGCACCCCGAACGGCGGATCGGCACCCTGTTCGTGAACCCGGGCGGGCCGGGGGACTCCGGTACCGACTTCGTGCAAGACGCGCCGCGGTTCCTCAGCTCGAGCCTGCTCGACCGGTTCGACCTGGTCGGCTTCGACCCGAGGGGCGTCGGCGCCAGCGACGCGGTGCAGTGCTTCGCCACGCCGGCCGACCAGGCGCCGGTCCTGAACACCCTCGCCACCGTCCCGTTCCCGTACGGGGCCGCGGTGCAGAAGGCCTACCTGCGGGCCGAGCGAGCTCTGGGTCGCGGCTGCTCGAGCACCGGTGCGCCGCTGTCGGTGTCGATGTCGACCGCCGAGGTGGCCCGCGACCTCGACGTGCTGCGACGGGCGGTCGGGGACCGACGGCTCAGCTATCTCGGCTTCTCCTACGGCACCTACATCGGCCAGGTCTACGCCAACCTCTTCCCCGACCGGGTCCGGGCGCTGGCCCTGGACGGGGTGATCGACCCGGTCGGCTGGGCCGGCACCACGGCCACCGCGAAGCTCCCGATCGAGGCCCGGATCCACGCTGCCGAAGGGGCGTCCAAGGCGCTGCGGACGCTCCTCGTCCGCTGCGACAAGGCGGGGGCCGACGCGTGCAGCTTCGCCGACGGCAACCCGGTCGGAAACTTCGAGGTGGTGGCGAAGCGGCTCAAGAAGCACCCCATCGTGGTGACCGACCCCGACACCGACGAACGTGAGCGGTTCGGTTACCCCGACCTCGTCTCGAGCGTGCTGAGCGCGCTCTACTACCCCAACGGGCCCGAGCTGGTGACCAGCCTGATGGCGCAGCTGCTGGAGACGACCGAGCCCGCAGCCGGCCGCGCCCTGGCCCAGCGGCGGCGGTCCGTCGACCAGGTCGCGCGGGTGCTGCAGCAGATCGACCAGCGGACGGGTGGCCGTCCGCCGCGGTTCGGTTTCCCCTACGACAACGGCTACGAGGCCCCGGCCGCCGTGGCCTGCACCGACTCGCTCAACCCGGCGCACCTCGCCACCTACCCGAAGGCCGGGTCGGCGGCGGACCGCAGGGCCCGCTACTTCGGTCGGCTCTGGACCTGGAGCCTGGGGTCCTGCGCCGGGGACGCGTTCAGCGGACGGGATGAGGACGCCTACCGTGGCCCCTTCACCCGCCGCCCGTTCGAGCCGCTGCTCGTCGTCGGCAGCTACTGGGACCCAGCCACCAACTACGTCGGCGCCCAGCACGCGGCCGCCTTGTCCCCAGGCTCCCGGCTGCTCACCTCCGACAGCTGGGGCCACACCTCCTACGGCACCTCTGCGTGTGTGACCGACGCGGTCGACCGCTACCTGCTGAAGACCGCGCTGCCCGCCGCGGGCCGGGTCTGCGTCGGGGACGACCAGCCCTTCGTCGACGGCTGAGCCGGCGCCGAGCCGCGGCTCAGCCGTCCAGGCGGGCCGCGACGTCGGCGGGGAAGCCGCCGGTCGCGACGGGACCCCAGCGGGTGGGCGTGACCCGGATCAGCGACTTGTCCTGCAGCCGCATCGCCGCCCGGTACTCGTCCCAGTTCGGGTGCTCGCCCGCGATGCAACGGAAGTAGTCGACCAGCGGGTCCTCGGCTTCGGGCATGTGCAGCACCTCGGCGTCACCGTCCACCTGCACCCACGGGCCGTCGAAGTCGTCGCTGAGCACGCAGACCGAGACTGCGGCGTGCCGCTCGGCGTTGCGGACCTTGGCCCGGCCCGGGTAGGAGGAGATGACGATCCGGCCCTGCTCGTCGACGCCGCCGGAGACGGGCGAGAGCTGCGGACGGCCGTCGGCGCGGGTGGTGGCGAGCAGCAGGTGGTGCCGCGGCCGGACGAAGTCCAGCAGCTCGGCGAGCTCGACGGCGGTGGCGGTGGCGATGGTCCTGGCCATGCTCGGCAGGCTACCGGCAGACTGAGCCGCACCCGACCCGGAGGAGCAGCGAGGCCACGTGACCACGATCGACTGGACCACCCCCGCGGTCAGCCTGCGCTTCCTCGCGGACGTGGACAGTGCGGGCGAGGACGGCCCGCTCCGGCTGGTCGACGTCGTGGCCGGAGCCGGTCCCGGCCCGGGCGACCCCGCCGCGTACGCCCGGGTGCAGCAGCCGCTGGTCGAGGTGATGGGCCCCCAGCTCGGCTCGGACCCCAGCAGCCACAGCTCCCGGATGACCGGTAGTCAGCTCGGCGGCGGTCTGCGCTACGTCCGACATGAGGCGCGCACCGAAGGTCCGGCGGCCGTGCTCGAGATCGAGCAGATGGAGCCGGTGACGGGGCTGCGCGCGTTCAGCCGCTTCGTCGTGCTGCCCGGAATGGCGGCGGTGCGGACAACGACGACCCTGTCCGGGACAGCCGGACGGCCGCCGGTGCTGGTCTGGGCGGTGAGCAGCCTGGCCACCGGTGCCGTCGTCTCCGACGACCTCGCCGGTACGACCGTCTGGCGGGCCGAGTGCAGCTGGACGGCGGAGAACCGCTGGTCGGCGCATCCGCTGCGCTCGGCCGGCCTGGTGACGACGCGGTCCGGTGCCCGCGGACCGACGGCCGGCAGCGCGGTCCGCGCCGTCGCCACCAGCACCTGGTCCTCCGGGGCGTATGTCCCGGTCGGAGCCGTGGTCGGCGGTGCCGGCCGGACGCTGGCCTGGCAGGTCGAGCACAACGGCCCGTGGGTCTGGGAGGTCGGCGAGCGCCGGGGCCAGGGCTGGCAGCCCGCCGTGATCAGCGACGACGCGGCCGGGCCGCCGGCCGGGGACCAGGCGGACGGTGCGTACGTGTCGGTGCTGGGGCCGACCGACATGCTGCACAGCTGGTCGGTCTCGGTCAGCGCAACCGAGTCCTTCACCACCGTGCCGGTCAGTTTCGCCGTGGCCGGTTCCCTCGACGAGGCTTTCGGCCGGCTCACCGAGCAGCGGCGGGCCAGCCGACGCGACCATCCCCAGAACGTGAGGTTGCCGGTGGTCTTCAACGACTACATGGACACCCTGGAGGGCGACCCGACCGAGGCCAAGGAGCTGCCTCTGATCGACGCGGCGGAGGCCGTCGGGGCGGAGTACTACTGCATCGACGCCGGCTGGTACGACGACACGGCCGGTTGGTGGGCCTCGGTGGGGGACTGGGAGCCCTCGACGGTCCGCTTCCCGCGCGGGCTGTCCTTTCTGCTCGACCACATCCGCAGCCGGGGCATGGTGCCCGGACTCTGGCTGGAGCCCGAGGTCGTCGGGGTCACCAGCCGGACCGCGCAGACCCTGCCCGAGCGCGCCTTCCTGCAGCGCGGCGGCGTGCGCGTCCGCGAGCGGGACCGTTACCTGCTCGACCTGCGCAACCCGGACGCCCGCGCGCACCTGGACCAGACGATCGACCGGCTGGTCTTCGACCTCGGGGTCGGCTACTTCAAGCTGGACTACAACGTGACGCCGGGGCCCGGCACCGACCTGGAGGCCGCGAGCGTCGGGCACGGGCTGCTCGAGCACTGTCGTGCGGTGCTGTCCTGGCTCGACGGGGTCCTCGACCGGCACCCGGACCTGGTGCTGGAGAACTGCGGCTCGGGCGCGCTGCGGTCGGACTTCGCGATGCTCAGCCGGTTGCAGCTGCAGTCCACCTCCGACCAGCAGGACCCGCTGCTCTACCCGGCCATCGCGGTCGCCTCGCTGGTGCACGTGCTGCCCGAGCAGGCCGCCCACTGGGCGTACCCCCAAGCCACGATGACCGACGAGGAGATCGTCTTCACCATGTGCACGGGCCTGGCCGGGCGGCTCTACCAGGCGGGGCTGCTCGACCGGATGGACGACGACCAGCTCGCCCTGGTGCGGGCCGGGGTCGACGCGCACAAGGCCATCCGTCAGCATCTCGCCCGCTCGGTGCCCCGGTTCCCCACGGGACTCCCCACCTGGGACGACCCGTGGGTCAGCGTGGCCTTCGACGACGGCGCGGAGACCCTGTTGCTGGCCTGGCGTCAGGCACACGCCCCGGCCGAGGTGGTGCTGGCCCTGCCGCACCTGCCCGACGCCGAGATGAGCGTCGAGCAGGTCTACCCGCCGGCCGGCGTGCTGCCCGCCTGGGAGGTGCACCGGACGGGCGGCGGCCTGGCCCTCGGGACGGGCGAGGGCGTCGCCGCCGCCCGGATGTACCGCGTCTCCGCGACCTGAGCCCGTCGAAGGGCTAGCCGACCACCCGGTGGACCTTGTGCTGGGCGGCCTGGGCGCGGGGCCGGACGGTCAACCGGTCGATGTTGACGTGATGGGGGCGGCCGGCGACCCAGCCGACGCAGTCGGCGACGTCCTCGGCGGTGAGCGGGGCGGTCACGCCCTCGTAGACCTTGGCGGCCCGGGTGGCGTCCCCGTCGAAGCGGTTGACCGCGAACTCGTCGGTGCGCACCATCCCGGGGCAGATCTCGGCGATCCGGACGTCGGTGTCGTACAGCTCCAGCCGCAGGGCCCCGGTCATCGCGCGTTCGGCGGCCTTCGCGCCGCAGTAGCCGGCGCCGCCCTCGTACGGCAGGTCGGCGGCCGTCGAGGTCATGACGATGATCTGCCCGTGCGCCTGGACCAGGGCGGGCAGCACGGCCTTGGTCACCGCGGCGGCCCCGAGCACGTTGACCGCGTACATCGTCTGCCAGGAGTCCAGGTCGGCCTCGGCCACCGGCTCCATCCCGAGGGCGAGGCCGGCGTTGTTGACCAGCAGGTCCAGCGACGGGCCGACCGCCGCCGCGAGTGCGGCGACCTGCCCGGCGTCGGTGACGTCGCAGGCCAGCGCCGTCCCGCCGATCTCGGCGGCCAGTACCTCGATGCGCTCCTGCCGGCGGGCCGCACAGACGACCCGGTACCCGTCGGCGGCTAGGCGACGGGCGCTGGCCGCGCCGATGCCGCTGCTCGCCCCCGTCACCAGGGCGAGCGGACGGTCAGGGGCGGTGGGCGCAGCGGTCATGCCCTCATTCTCACCACCCGACCCCCGACGCCGAGGTCCCGCCTACCTCCGCACCCGGAAGCGGAGCATCGTCACCGCACCCGACTGGGTGTTGCTGTACGGCTCCAGCTCCACCCGACCGAGCGTCGGGGTCGAGAAGCGGACCCCGTCGCCGAGCAGCACGGGCAGGACGTACACCAGGACCTCGTCCACCAGGCCCTGCTGCAGGCACTGGCTGGCCAGGTCGGCGCCGAGGATCTCCACGTTCTTCGGCCCCGCGGCGGCCTGCGCCGTGGTGACGGCCTCCGCCAGGCCGCAGCTGAGGAACGTGACCCCGCGCCGCGGGTCGTCCGGCGGCCGGTGCGTCAGGACGAACACCGGCCCTCCGTCGTAGCTGGTGTCCTCCTTCGACATCCGCTCGGCCACCTCGTGTGTGCGTCGACCGACGAGCATGGCGCCGGTCTCGAGCATCACCTCGGGGAACGGGTCGTCCTTCAGGTGCTCGACGATCGGACCCATCGCCCCGTCCGCGGCGGCGATGAAGCCGTCGAGCGACATCGCCCGGTTCACCACGACCTTGCCGAGCCGTGCAGCGCTGTTCGTCATGCTGTGCCGACCGCGCCCAGGGGCCGAACTCATCGGCTGGCCCCCACCGACCTGCCACTAGAGTTTTGGCCATGACTTCCACCCTAATCCTGCTGCGGCACGGCGAGAGCGCCTGGAACGCGCTCAACCTCTTCACCGGCTGGGTCGACGTCGACCTGAACGAGAAGGGGGAGCGGGAGGCAAGGCGAGGCGGGGAGCTGATCGCGGAGGCGGGGCTGCTGCCTGACGTCCTGCACACCTCGCTGCTGCGGCGGGCGATCCGGACCTCCCAGCTGGCCCTGGACACCGCAGACCGGCTCTGGATCCCGACCCGGCGGTCGTGGCGGCTGAACGAGCGGCACTACGGCGCGCTGCAGGGCAAGGACAAGGCCGCGACGCTGGCGGAGTTCGGCGAGGAGCAGTTCATGACCTGGCGTCGCTCCTACGACGTGCCGCCGCCCCCCATCGACGACGCCGACGAGTTCGCCAACTTCCACGACCCGCGCTACGCCGGCCTGCCGCCCGAGGCGCGGCCGCGGACCGAGTGCCTGAAGGACGTCCTGCTGCGGGCGCTGCCGTACTGGTACGACGCGATCGTGCCCGACCTGCTCGCCGGCCGTGTCACCCTCGTCGCCGCTCACGGCAACTCGCTGCGGGCGATCGTCAAGCACCTCGACCAGATCAGCGACGCCGACGTGGTGGGCCTGAACATCCCCACCGGCATCCCGCTGGTCTACGAGCTGGCCGACGACCTCACCCCGGTGAGCACGGGCGGGCGCTACCTCGACCCCGAGGCCGCCGCCGCCTCGATCGAGGCGGTCAAGAACCAGGGCAAGAAGTAGGGGAGCGGCGGTCGATCACTCCCGCCACCTTGAACGTACAGCGGACCTGGGGTCTTGCGGCAAGGCCCCATCGGTGCCGCAGAATCACCCCGACCTGTACGGAAGGGGACGGTTCTGGTGATCGACGTGATCGTGGCCGGTGGTGGTCCGAGCGGGATGATGCTGGCCGGTGAGCTGGCGCTGCACGGCGTGGACGTGCTGGTGCTGGAGCGGTCGGCGGTGCCGCCCGGACGCGGTGGGGGACTTGGCCTGCACGTCCGCAGCCTCGAGGTGATGGACCAGCGCGGACTCCTCGAGGAGCTGCTCGCCGAGGGTGTGCCGTACCCGCTCGGCGGGTTCGCGGGCATCGTCCGGCCGGCACCGGACGGCTTGGACACGGCCCACCCGTACCTGCTCGGTGTCCCGCAGACCGTCACCGAACGCGTGGTGAGCGAGCATGCGGCCCGGCTCGGGGCCGAGGTCCGACGCGGGTCCGAGCTGGTCGGGCTGGGCCAGGACGACGACGGCGTGACCGTCGCGCTGGTCGACGGCATGTCGCTCCGCTCTCGCTACGTCGTCGGCGCGGACGGCGGACGCAGCACCGTACGCCGGCTGCTCGGCGTGGACTTTCCCGGTGTGCCGGCGCGTCACGAGTGGCTGATCGGCGAGGTCGAGATCTCGATCGACCCGGAGGCGCTGGCTGCGGCAGTGGCCGAGGTCCGCCAGACGCAGCGGGGGTTCGGGGCCGGACCGGTGGGCGAGGGCGTCTACCGGGTCGTCGTCCCCGCCGAGCGGGTGACCGAGGACCGCGCGGTCCCGCCCACCCTGGTCGAGCTCGAGCAGCGGCTGCGGTTCTTCACCGGCCTCGACGTCGGCGTGCACTCCCCGCGCTGGCTGTCCCGCTTCAACGACGCGACCCGGTTGGCCGAGCGGTACCGGGTCGGCCGGGTGCTGCTGGCCGGGGATGCGTCGCACGTCCACCCCCCGACCGGCGGGCAGGGGCTCAACCTCGGCCTGCAGGACTCGTTCAACCTCGGCTGGAAGCTCGCCGCCGAGGTTGCCGGCTGGGCGCCCGACGGTCTGCTCGACACCTACCAGAGCGAACGCCGGCCGGTGGCCGAGGACGTGCTGACCCTCAGCCGCGCCCAGGCCGAGCTGCTGTCGACCGAGCCGGGTCCCGTGGCCGTCCGCCAGCTGTTGTCGGAGCTGATGAGCTTCGACGAGGTGAACCGCTACCTGGTCGAACGGGTCAGCGCCGTCGGGATCCGCTACGACCTCGGCGACGGCCACCCGCTGCTCGGCCGAAGGTTGCGCGACGTCGCCCTCAGCCGCGGCCACCTCTACGGCCTCATGCACGCCGGTCGCGGCCTGCTGCTGGACCAGTCCGGTCAGCTCTCCGTCGCCGGCTGGGCGGACCGGGTCGACCACGTGGTCGATCACAGTGACGAGCTCGACGTCCGGGCGGTGCTGCTCCGCCCCGACGGCCACATCGCGTGGGTAGGAGATGACCAGGAGAGCCTGGAGAAACACCTGCCCACCTGGTTCGGCGAAGCGACCTAGCCTGCCCACCGGGCTTGTGGCCTCACCCGCCCCATCCGCGCTCGAGCGGAGCGAGAACCATACTTACGGCTGGGGCCAGTACGCGTCTTCGGGGAACTCGCCGGTGACGACGTAGATGATGCGGCGGGCCATGGAGGCGGCGTGGTCGGCGATCCGCTCGTAGTAGCGACCCAGCAGGGCGACGTCGACCGCGGCCTCGACGCCGGAGCTCCAGTCGTCGCTCAGCAGCAGCCGGAACTGGGTGCGACGCAGCTCGTCCATCTCCTCGTCGCGGGCTCGCAGCTCCTGGGCGTTCTGGATGTTGCGGTCGTTGAGGGTCTGGCCGGCGGTGACGACCATCTTCTCGGCCACGTCCCCCATCCGGACGAAGTTGGCACGCAGCTCCGGCGGGACGGCGATCTCGGGGTAGCGGAGCCGGGCGATCTTGGCCACGTGGGCGGCGAGGTCGCCCATCCGCTCGAGCTCGGTCACCATCCGGAGGGTCGCCACCAGGGTCCGCAGCTCACCGGCCACGGGCGCCTGCCGGGCGAGCAGGGAGAAGGCACGCGCCTCGACCTCGCTCTGCTTGGCGTCGAGCTTCTCGTCGTCGCTGATGACCTGTTCGGCGAGGTGGATGTCGGCCTCGAGCAGAGCGGTCGTGCTGCTGCGGACCGCCGACGACACGGCCTGCGACATCTGCACGAGGTCGGCCAGGATGTCGTCGATCTGTTCGCGGTAGGAGTCCCGCATGGGTCAATCCCCTCTGTGACTGGAGTGGCCCCAACCCTATGCCTGACCCCTACACCGAGCCGCCCAGCCGGTGAACGACAGGTGAACAGGTCCGGAACGCTGCGCGGATCCGTGCGGGGGCGGGGTGTGAACGCTCTCGGACGGGCGGCCGACGCCCTTACTATTCCCGTGTGAACACCACCCTGGCGGCTGGCTTGGGGCTGGTCGTCGGCGTGGTCGTCGGCCTGCTGCTCGCCCGCTGGACCGGTCGGGATCGCCCGGAGCCGATGCAGCCGTTCGAGGCGCCGGAGCCGGTCGTGCCGGACGGCGTCGCCGACCTGCTGGCCATCCTGCCCTCCTCCGGCGTCGTCGTCGGGCCCCACGACGAGGTGCTCGAGGCCACCACGACCGCCCGCAACCTGGGCCTCGCCCGGGGCAGCCGGGTGGCGCTGGCCGAGCTGCTCGAGCTGGTGCGCGCCGTCCGGCGGGACCGGATGATCCGCACGGTCGAGCTCGAGGTGACCCGGGGTCCGCGCGCCGCGTCGACGTACCTGACGGCCCGGGTGGCCCCGCTCGAGGGCGGTCAGGTGCTGATCCTCGCCGACGACCAGACCACCGCGCGACGGATCGAGCAGACCCGGCGGGACTTCGTGGCCAACGTCAGCCACGAGCTGAAGACCCCGATCGGGGCCATCTCGCTGCTGGCGGAGGCGGTCGAGGACGCGGCCGACGACCCGCCGGCCGTTCGCCGCTTCGCCGGCCGGATGGGCGTCGAGTCGGCCCGGTTGAACGACCTGGTGGCCCAGATCATCGAGCTGTCCCGGCTGCAGGCCGACGACCCGCTCGCCGACCCGGAGGAGGTCGACGTCGACGAGGTGCTCTCCGACGCGGTCGACCGATGCCGGGTGGACGCCGAGCAGCACGGCGTGTCCCTCGCCGTCGCCGGCACCCGCGGCACCCGGGTGCTGGGCAGCGCGCGCCAGCTCATCGTGGCCGTCGGCAACCTGGTCGAGAACGCGGTCGTGTACTCCGACCCGGGCGCCCGCGTCGTCGTCGCGGCCCACGTGCAGGCGATGAGCGACGACGACTACGTCGAGATCACCGTCTCCGACAACGGCATCGGCATCTCGCCGAACGAGCTGGACCGGATCTTCGAGCGCTTCTACCGCGTCGACTACGCCCGTAGCCGCGCCAACGGCGGTACCGGACTGGGGCTGTCGATCGTCAAGCACATCGCTGCCACCCATGGCGGGGACGTGTCGGTCTGGAGCCAGCCGGGCGCCGGCTCGACGTTCACCATCAAGATCCCTGCGCACCTGCAGCCAGGGCCGACGACAGCGCCAGAGGAGGACCGGGGGGCGCCGGTGACGGTGCTGCCCCTCGCCGGCCGGGACGAGCGAGTGGAGGTGCGATGACGCGGGTGCTGGTGGTCGAGGACGAGGAGTCCTACCGCGAGACGTTGGGCTACATGTTGCGCAAGGAGGGCTTCGACGTCGTCGAGGCCGCCGACGGCGCCACGGGACTGGCCGAGTACGACCGGACGGGTGCCGACATCGTGCTGCTCGACCTGATGATGCCCGGGCTGCCCGGTACGGAGGTCTGCCGTCAGCTGCGGCTCCGCGGACCGGTGCCCGTGATCATGGTCACCGCCCGGGACTCCGAGATCGACAAGGTCGTGGGACTGGAGCTGGGCGCGGACGACTACGTGACCAAGCCGTTCAGCCACCGCGAGCTGGTCGCCCGGATCCGGGCGGTGCTGCGGCGCGGCCAGGACGTCGAGCTGGTGCCCGACGTCGTCGAGTCCTCCGGGGTGCGGATGGACGTCGAGCGGCACGAGGTCTCCGTCGACGGCATGCGGGTCAGGCTCGCGCTCAAGGAGTTCGAGCTGCTCGAGATGCTGCTGCGCAACGCGGGACGGGTCATGACCCGGGGCCAGTTGATCGACCGCATCTGGGGGGCCGACTACGTGGGCGACACCAAGACGCTGGACGTCCACGTGAAGCGGTTGCGCAGCAAGCTCGAGCCCGATCCCGCCAACCCCCGCTACCTGATCACCGTGCGCGGGTTGGGCTACAAGTTCGAGGGCTGACGGTGCGGACTGCGGCCACGAGCCGGGCTGCGCCGGTGGCTCAGACGCCCCCGCCGCTCCCGATGCCGAAGCCCGCGCCCGGCGCCGCCGCGGGCCGGTCCCGGTAGGCGTCGCAGCGGAGGCAGATCTCGTAGCGCTCCGCCGTCTCCGGGTTCTGCCGGTCGTCCCAGCGGTGCCGCCGGAGTCGGCAGGGCCAGGGTCGTCGCGCGGTCGTCGTCATGATGGTCTCCTCCGGGGACGGGGCGTTGGTCGTGCTGAGGGCTGTGCGCAGCGCCCACGAACAGGCGAGCACGTTGAGGGAGTGCCGGAGCTGGCGGGAGCGCGGCATGCCGTGGAGCTCGGCCACGAACTCCCGCGCGTACCGCTCCCGCTGTCCCGCCGGCAGCACCAGAGGCTGGCCCCGGGCGCGCTCATGTCGGCTGCGCTGGACGAGCCTGGGGCCACGTCGTCGGGCGACGAGCGCGGGCCAACGCCGCTCGAGCCGCCTCGAGGCCGCCGCCGGTCAAGCCGTAGTACCGGCGGGCGGGACGTCCCTCGAGCCGCGGGTTGATGGCCTCCCATCGCGACTCGAGCCAGCCCGCTCCCTCGAGTCGCGCAAGGATCGGGTGGACGGTGCCGCTCGGCAACCCCGCCAGGTTCCCGATCTCGGCGCCGTAGAGCTCGCGCGTCGGCTCGGCGAGGAGCGCCTCCAGCACCAGGCGGGTCGGCAGGGTCATGCGAGGGGACTGACGTACCACAGTCGTACTCTACCTAGCCCCTAGGTAGAGGACAACCCTGTCTGGCGTCCAGGACGAGGTCTCGGAGGCCCCAGGGCCCCTTCGGACGCGGTCGGAGCACCCTGTCGGGCCCGTTAGGCTGAGCCGCGTGACCGGCGACATCACCGTCTTCTCTGGTTCGGCCCACCACGAGTTCGCGCAGGAGATGTGCTCGATCCTCGGGGTGGAGCTGTCGCACTCGCGCACCACCA
Source organism: uncultured Friedmanniella sp. (assembly GCF_964244285.1). NCBI lineage: Bacteria > Bacillati > Actinomycetota > Actinomycetes > Propionibacteriales > Nocardioidaceae > Friedmanniella > uncultured Friedmanniella sp. Next base: position 49,465 of record NZ_CAXTHT010000007.1, on the reverse strand, counting down.
GGTTCAGCAACGACTGCCTGCAGGTGCAGCTGCGGGCCAACTGCCGTCAGCGCGACGTCTACATCGTCCAGCCGCTGGTGCCGCCGGTGCAGGAGAACCTGTTCGAGCTGCTGTTGATGATGGACGCTGCGCGTGGTGCCTCGGCCGCCCACATCACCGCGGTCATCCCGCACTTCGCGTACGCGCGCTCGGACAAGAAGGACGCCCCGCGGATCGCCATCGGCGCCCGGCTGGTCGCGGACATGCTGGCGACCGCCGGCGCCACGCGGGTGCTGACGATGGCGCTGCACGCGCCTCAGGTGCACGGCTTCTTCTCCGTCCCGGTGGACCACCTCAGCGCGGTGCTGGAGCTGGCCGCGCACTTCCGCCGCAAGGACCTGAGCAACACCGTCGTGGTCTCCCCGGACCTCGGCAACGCCAAGGTGGCCGCCGAGTTCGCCCGCAACCTCGGGCTGCCGGTGGCCGCGGGCTCCAAGCAGCGCAAGGCCGACGACTCCGTGGTGATCGACCGGATCGTCGGCGACGTCAACGGTCGGGACGTCATCGTGCTGGACGACGAGATCGCCACCGCCGGCTCGATCGTGGAGCTGCTGCGGGTGCTGCGGAACGAGGGCGCCCGGCAGATCTCCATCGTCTGCACGCACGGCCTGTTCACCGGCCCGGCGATCGAGCGGCTCAAGCAGGAGCCCGACATCGCCGAGATCGTCACCACCAACACGGTGCCCCTGCCGCCGGAGAAGCAGCTGCCGAACATCGTGACCCGCTCGGTCGCCCCGCTCTTCGCCGAGGCGGTGCACCGGATCCACGCAGGCGAGTCGGTCAGCAGCCTCTTCAGCGACCGCGAGACCTACGGCTGACCTTCCGCCCGGCTGGGCCTGGGCGCCGGATGGGCGAACCCGGACCGAGGTCTGACCGCCACTTCACAGCCCGTTGGACCGCATCACACCCCTGCGGAAGGGCGCAACGCGGCTCCGAGGCCTGTGAAGTGACCGTCCGGGAAGGTACGGCGGCGGAAGGCGGCGGGGACGAGCCGGTGGGACTGGGCCGCCCGGCGTCAGCTGGGGGTGGGCTCGGGGGTCGGGCTGGCCGAGGTGCCGGGGGTGACCTGCGACCACGGCGGGATGGTGCCGTCGACGACCGGGCAGTTCAGGGTCACCGGGCCGGCCTTGGCGAAGGTCATCGTGACGGTTGCGGTCAGACCGGGCGTCAGGTCGGCGGCCTTGACGCTCAACGGGGCCAGGTTCGTCAGCACCGTGAAGGAGCCGCTGCCCAGCTGCAGGGGGGTGGCCGGCGCCGCCGTCACGGGGGAGCCGGCCGTGCCGTCGACCTTGATCGGGGTCACCGAGACCGAGGTGAGCTGGTCGTCGGTGTTCCCGACGAGGCTGGCCGAGACGACGCCCTCGCCCTCGGTGCGGCTGATGATGACCAGGTTGCGGATCTTCAGCGAGCCGTCGGTCCCGATGTCGGCGTTGGTGCCGTCGGCGGGGGTGTAGGGCTTGTTGGTCTGGGCGTCGAAGCCGCAGCCGGCCACCAGCGCCGTCAGCGTGACCGACAGCAGCAAGGCCGCGACGATCTGCCGTAACCGGCGCACCGCCCGTCCTGCGCGCAACTCTTGGACCACGAGGTCGACTCCTGCCCTGCCCGGGGTACACCCTGTGTGGGGTAACACTGCACCGCAGCCTAGCGAGTCACGAGCCATCGTCATGGGGGGCTCACCCGGAGCCCGCGGACACTGTGGCCCAGAGCACAGGTGACGCACATCCGCCGCCGGTTTGTCAAGCCTCTCTTCGCCGGATACCGGCCTCTGACTAGCGCAGACGCCCGAAAGGCGATCCTGAGAACGTGCTAAACTGGGACCCGCGAAAGGGGTACCAGAGAATATGACCTTTACAGTCGGTGAGACGGTCGTCTACCCAAATCATGGGGCTGCCGTGATCGAGGACATCGAGACCCGCCAGATCAAGGGCGAGGACAAGCTCTACCTCGTCCTGCGTATCGTCGGCCAGACCGACCTCGTAGTGCGTGTCCCAGCCTGCAACCTCGACCTCGTCGGCGTCCGTGACGTCGTCGACGCCGACGGTCTGGAGCGCGTGTTCGGTGTGCTCCGTGCTCCGCACACCGAGGAGCCGACCAACTGGTCGCGACGCTACAAGGCCAACCTCGAGAAGCTGCACTCGGGCAACGTCATGAAGGTCGCCGAGGTCGTCCGCGACCTGTGGCGCCGTGAGCGCGAGCGGGGCCTCTCCGCGGGTGAGAAGCGCATGCTGGCCAAGGCTCGTCAGATCCTGGTTTCCGAGCTCGCTCTCGCCGAGCGGGTCGAAGAGGACAAGGCGGAGATCTTGCTCGACGAGGTGCTGGCCTCCTAGGCAGCCCCCCTTTCCGCCACCGGCCATGGAGATCCGTACCGGTATCGGCGTCGACGTGCACCAACTCGTTCCCGGCCGCCCCATGTGGGTGGCCGGGATCGTCTTTCCCACCGAGACCGTCGGTCCCGAAGGGCACTCCGACGGCGACGTCGTCGCCCACGCCGTCTGCGACGCTCTGCTCAGCGCCGCGGGTCTGGGCGACCTCGGAAGCAACTTCGGGACGTCCGACCCGCGATGGGCGGGAGCCCCGGGCGTCGAGTTCCTGGTCGAGACGGCCGCCCGCGTCCGCGCGGCCGGCTTCACCGTCACCTCCGTGGCCGTGCAGCTGATCGGCAACCGGCCGAAGCTCGGACCGCGCCGTGTCGAGGCCGAGCAGGTGCTCACGGCCGCGGTGGGTGGGCCGGTCTCGCTCGGCGGCACCACCACCGACGGTCTCGGCCTGACCGGGCGCGGTGAGGGCATCGCGGCCATTGCCACCGCGCTGGTCACGCGGTAGGGATCCAGCACCTCGGCGTTCATTTCTCACAGCAGCCCCGGCGACCTCGAGACCGCGCGACAATCCGGCTCATGAGGTACGTCGTCGCCCGGGGTGTCGCCACGATCGCCTTCGGCATCGCCCTCTCCGGTCTTCTTGCTCCTGCGGCGACAGCGCTGGGTTCAGTCCTGATCGAGGACACCTCCGTCACCGCCTCACGCGATGAGAAGGGTGTGATCACCACGGACCTGACGCTCGTCAACCTCTCCGGCTCCGATCAGACGTTGGTGGGTGAGGTGACCACCTCGAGCGGCTGCACCGCGACCGTCGACGACCGGATCCTGGAGCCACACCAGGCCGGGACCGTGACCCTGACCTTTCCCGCGTCGTGCTTCCCGAGTCCGCCGAGCGCACTCACGCTCGACCTTGACGGCGACGGCGACGGCGACGGCGGCCTGCCGGTGGTCACGGTGCAACCGCCGGTCCAGGCCTCCGACTGGGCCCCCCTCCGGTGGGGCGTCGTCGGCGGCGTCATCGCGGCCTTCCTCGTGCTGGTCGCAGGCCTGGTCGCGTGGTTGCTGGCGCGCCACCGGCTGAGCACCGCCAGCGATGAGCGAACCGCCAGCTACGCCCAGACGAGGGCGATCGTCGACTCGCGGATCGCGGCGCTGGGAAAGCCGCCCCTGCAGTGGAAGCCGCTGCCGACGGCGAGCTACCGCGCGACGAGCGTGGTGGCCAACCTGGAGTCGGGCTGGTCGTTCAAGGACTCCTGGATCTCGAACCTGACCCTGGCCACGACAGCCTTCCTCGCCCTCGCGACCAGCGCTGACGCCGCAACGGCCCTGCTCGGCGAGGAGCCGAAAGCTGCGTTCAGGGTGATGGTGGTCGCCGGTCTGCTGAGTGCGATCGTGATCGCGCTTGCCGGTACGGTGACCAAGCTGCTCGGGCCCTCGTCGACGTCGGTCACGGTGCTCGGTCTGGGCCTCGCCGCCGCCATGGTGTGTGCCGCCGCGGTGATGCAGACGGTGACCATCGGGCTCTCCGCGGCCGACCTGGTGGCGTCGTCGTCGTTCCGGCGCACCCTCGCGTACGTGATCATGGGGGCCGTGATGATGGTCGTGGTCGCCTTCGCGATCCGATCGGTCTGGGTGTGGACCGTTCACGGAGCGTCGGACGGCGTTCCGGCGGTCCCAGCCCAGGCTCTGACGGAGTGGCGAGCGACGTCGAGCTGGCAGAGGGCACTGGTGGACCAGCGGATCCGGACGGCGTTCGGGCCGTGGCTGGAGAAGCCTTCCCGAGCCAGAGCGCCGATGGGCCCCGCGACCCACGAGCTGCCGACCGGCAACTCACCGGGCGACGGCCCGCCGTGGTCCCCGAGCTGGGGAAGATCGTCCGCCCTGCTCTGAGGAGCGGGTCGCCATCGCGGGGCTAGCGGACCAGCGACGCCTTCGCGGTGAAGGTGTTGCAGGAGCTCACGGCGCTGGTGCCCAGGCCCGTGTTGCCCCAGTACTGGCGGTTGCGGCCGAGGCCGTGGTTGCCCTCGATGTTGGCCTTGCCGCTCAGGGTGTCGTCGCCGACGGCGTTGTAGACGCTCAGGATGCCGTCGACGTCGGACTGCTCGATGCCGAGCGACTTCGAGGTGGACCGGATGAACATCCCGGAGAGGCAGTCGGCCTGGGTCTCCAGCCGTCGTGAGTAGTCGAGCTGGGTCTGCTCGTCGTCGCTCTGCTGGCTGAGGGCGGCCTCGGAGATCAAGATCCCCGTCCGGGCCTGGAGCGCATGCCCGAACTCGTGGGCCATCACCACGTCCGCAGCCCACTTCTCCGTGGCGACAATGGGCACGGCGTCGTCCAGCTTGTTGCTGTAGTACACCTGCTGGTCGGCCCCGCAGTAGAAGGCGTTGATCCCGCTCTTCCCGCACCTGGTGGTGATCTCGTCGCTGTAGATGGTCACGGTGGGCCGGACGATCTGGTCCCCGGCGCCGGTGACCGGCGGCTCCCAGACGCGCAGCAGGCAGGCCATCAGGTCCTCGAAGTGGGACTTCAGCTTCGCGTCGCTGGCGGTGTCGACGTTGAGCTGGTCCTGCTCGCACCGCACCGGGACCGGCGCGGTCTGGGAGTAGAACGTGTTCTTGGTCAGCATCGCCTCGGCCTCGGCGTAGGTCTCCGGCTGGGGCAGCGCCGGCGGGTTCGCGTCCGGCGGCGGGACCTGGTAGTCGTCGTTCTGGTAGGCGCCACCGGAGGAGGAGGACGAGCCCGAGCTGGCCAGGCCGGCGACGACCGTACCCGCGAGCAGCACCAGGCCGATCCCCACCGCGGCCAGCAGCAACCGGCCGAGGGGGCTGCGACGGCGCTGCGGCGGCCGCCCGTACGGGGTCATCCCCGGCTGCGGGGCGCCGTAGCCGTACGGCTGCTGGTAGCCCTGCGGGGCGGGCGGCTGGTTCCAGCCGCTGAAGCCTGACTGCCCGTACGGGTTGCCCTGTGGCGGTTGTTGGCCCCAGGGGGAGGGGGCGCCGGTCTGGTTGCCCCACGGCTGCTGGCTCACGCGGCAACGATAACGGCGGTGCGGGGCGCGGCGGGGGCACGGTGCAGATCCGCGTCCGGCGGGCAGCGACGACATCGCTGGGTCGCCAGCGCGGTGGCCGCCTGAGATGGGAGGCTGTCCCCGTGCGTTCCCTCCCCCACGCCCGTCCTCCACGTCGTCGGCTCGCCGCGCTGCTGCTCGGCGGCACGGCCGCCGTCGGCCTGGTCGTCGGTCCTCTCGCCCTGCCCGCCGCTGCGGCCGGCACCGCGTCCACCGTCACGGCCTCGGGCAACCTGGGTAAGGACGGGGTGCTCAAGGTGCAGGAGAAGGTCACCTACTCCGGCGCGGCGCCGGCGCAGCTGACCCAGCGGTTCGAGACGCGCCAGGACCTCGTGGGCGGTCGCCAGTACGTGCAGACCCTCTCGCCCTTCACCGCCACCGTCGGCGGGGCGGCGGTCACCCCGACCGTCAGCACGGACAAGCGCTTCACTGAGGTCACCGTGCCGACCAACGGCGCGACCGAGGTCGTGCTCAGCTACAGCGTCACCGGCGCGACGGTCAACCTGGAGAGCGGCGAGACCGCGCTGCGCTGGGCCATGCTGCAGGGGCTGGACGCCTCGGTGCAGACGTTCAGCGCCACCGTGCAGATCCCGGGCAGCATCAGCTACGTCCGCTGCACCGCCGGTGCCCCGAACTCGGCCGTCCCGTGCCGCTCGGCCGCGGCCAGCAGCGAGAACGCGCAGACGCCGGTGTTCAACGACGGGCCGCGCGGTCCGGGCGAGGTCGTGGTGGTCGACATCGGCTTCCCGGCGGGGACCGTCGCCGCCACCGAGGTCATCGACCACCAGTGGAGCTTCGGGCGGGCGTTCTCGCCCTCGCCGCTGCCGCTGGCGCTCGCGCTGGGCCTGCTCGTCCTCGGTGGGATCGGCCTGGTGCTGGCGCACCGTCGCCGGGGCCGTGACGTCGGGGCGGGGGGCCAGGTCGCCCGGGTGGCCGAGTTCGCGCCCACCGCCGCCGGCCACTCGGAGTTCCGGGTGGTCGACGACGTCCGGCCGGGACACGTGGGCACGGTCGCCGACGAGCGCGTCGACCCGATCGACATCACCGCGACGCTGGTCGACCTCGCAGTCCGTGGCCACCTGCGGATCACCGAGCTGTCTCGCGCCAGCGCGTTCGCCCGCGCCGACTGGGACCTCACCCGGCTGTCCGGTGGGGACGCGCTGCGCCCCTTCGAGCAGGCGCTGCTGGACGGCATCGCCCCCGAGGGCGGCAACGTCCTGGTCTCGGAGCTGTCGAGCCGGGTCCACGGCTCGATCGTGCGGGTCCAGGACCTGCTCTACGACGAGATGGTCCAGCTCGGCTGGTACGAGCACCGACCCGACGCGACCCGGAACCGTTGGACGCGGCTCGCCGTGGTCGGTCTGATGGTCGCCGTCGTCGTCACGGTGCTGCTCGCGGCGTTCACCACCTTGGGGCTGATCGGCCTGGCCCTGATCGTCCTCGCCCTCGGCCTCGTCTTCGTCGCGCAGGAGATGCCGTCGCGGACCGCGAAGGGGACGGCCCTGCTCACCGGGCTCGGTGCGCTGCGCTCGGACCTGCTCAGCCACCCCACGGACCAGATGCCGACCGGCCGCGAGCTGGAGGAGCTCTCTCAGCTGCTGCCCTACGCGATCGTGCTGGGCGGCAGCGAGCGCTGGCTCGACGCGATCGTGGCCAGCGACGCCGACGCGGACGCCGACTCCACCGACCTGTCCTGGTACCACGGTCCCGAGAACTGGCACCTGCGCGACCTGCCCGACTCGCTCCGCAACTTCATCACCGGCGTCTCGGGCACCCTGTTCTCCCGCTGACGGGTTGAGGTGGGTTCGCCCGGGTACGGTCGGGCCATGCGCCGACGCTGGTTGTTCGGGGACCAGCTGGGTCCCGCCTTCCTGGACGCCCCGGACCAGCCGGTCTTGATGATCGAGGCGCACTCGGTGCTGCGGCGCAAGCCGTTCCACCGGCAGAAGGCCCACCTGGTGCTCTCGGCGATGCGGCACCGTGCGGCCGAGCTGGGGGACCAGTGCACCTATCTCGTCACCGAGACCTACCGCGAGGGCCTGGCTCAGGTCGACGAGCCGCTGAGTGTCTGCCAGCCGACGTCCTGGCCCGCGCTGCACCTCGTTGACCGGCTGGCGGAGGAACGGGACCTGGAACGGCTCCCGGCGCGAGGCTACGCAACGCCCCGCGCCGACTTCACCACCTGGGCCGACGCCCGCGGGGGCAAGCGCTTGTTGATGGAGGACTTCTACCGCGACTCCCGGCTGCGCCTGGACGTCCTCATGGACGGCGCCGAGCCCGTGCAGGGCCGGTGGAACTTCGACGCGGAGAACCGCGAGCCGCCCCCCCGGACGGAGACGCTGGGGCTGCCCGAGCCGTCCTGGCCGGTCGAGGACGAGATCGACGCCGAGGTCCGGGACGACCTCGACCGGCTGGAGCGCGAGGGCGTGACCTTCGTCGGTGAGGACGGGCCGCGGACCTTCGCCGCCACCCGTGCCGAGGCGCTGAACGCCCTGGACGACTTCGTCACCGCCAGGCTGCCCACCTTTGGCCGCTACGAGGACGCGATCCTGCGCGAGGACCGCTGGATGGCCCACTCGATGCTCTCGGCGCCGCTCAACCTCGGCCTGGTCGACCCGATGGAAGAGGTCGACGCCGCCGTCGAGGCGTACCGGAACGGGGACGCGCCCATCGCCTCGGTGGAGGGCTTCGTGCGGCAGGTGATCGGCTGGCGGGACTACATCTGGCACCTGTACTGGTACCTCGGCGAGGACTACCGGGCGGCCAACGAGCTGCGGGCCGAGGTCGACGTCCCCGAGTGGTTCACCGACCTCGATCCCGAAGGCACCGACGCGGCCTGCCTCAAGTGGTCCCTGACCTCGGTCCGGGAGGTCGGCTGGGCCCACCACATCCCGCGGCTGATGGTGCTCAGCAACTACGCGATGCAGCGCGGCTGGAACCCCCAGCAGATGACCGACTGGTTCCACCGCTCGTTCGTCGACGGCTACGACTGGGTGATGGTGCCGAACGTCATCGGCATGTCCGAGCACGCCGACGGTGGTGTGCTGGCCACCAAGCCGTACGTGGGTGGAGGCAACTACATCAACAAGATGACCAACCTCTGCGGCAGCTGCGTCTACGACCCCAAGCAGCGCCGCGGGGAGAAGGCCTGCCCGTTCACCGTCGGCTACTGGCTCTTCCTGAACCGGCACCGCGAGCGGTTCGCCAAGAACTTCCGGATGGGCCAGATGGTCCGCGGCCTCGACCGGCTCTCCGACCTCGACGAGCTGGTGGCGGAGAACCCCCAGCTTCGCTGACCCGACTCAAGAAGATCGGGTAGCAAGCAGCCGCGAGTACGCGGCCGATTGCTACCCGGTCTTCGGGCGGCCCTTCGACAGGCTCGGGGGTCAGGCGTCGATGCTGCTCATGTCGGGGTAGCGGTCGCCGACGGCGGCCGGCACGGTCTCCTCGAGCTGGGCGAGGTCCTGCTCGGTGAGCTCGACCGCCGCGGCGGCGACGTTCTCCTCGAGGTAGCGGACGCGCTTGGTGCCGGGGATGGGGACGACGTCCTCGCCCTGGGCCAGCACCCAGGCCAGCGCGAGCTGCCCCGGCGTGATGCCCTTGGCGTCGGCCATCGCCCGTACCGCCGCGACGATGCCGAGGTTCGCCTCCAGGGCCTCGCCCGCGAAGCGCGGGTTGTGCCGGCGGAAGTCGCCGGCCTCGAGGCTGTCGGTCGAGGTGATGGTGCCGGTCAGGAAGCCCCGGCCGAGCGGGGAGTAGGGGACCAGCCCGATCCCGAGCTCGCGCAGCAGGGGCAGGATCTCGTCCTCGACGTGCCGCGTCCAGAGCGAGTACTCGGTCTGCAACGCGGTGATCGGGTGCACGGCCTGGGCCCGGCGGATGGTGTCCGCGCTCGCCTCGCTGAGCCCCAGGAAGCGCACCTTGCCCGCGCTGACCAGCTCGGCCATGGCCCCGACCGTCTCCTCCACCGGCACGGTCTTGTCGACGCGGTGCTGGTAGTAGAGGTCGAGGTGGTCGACGCCCAGTCGCTGCAGGCTGGCGTCACAGGCTTCACGCACGTACTCGGGGCTGCCGTCGATCCGGCGGAACGAGTGGTCGTCGGGGTCGCGGACGTTGCCGAACTTGGTCGCCAGCACCACCTCGTCCCGCCGGCCCGCGATGGCCCGGCCGACGAGGATCTCGTTCGTGAACGGGCCGTACATGTCGGCGGTGTCCAGCAGCGTGACCCCGAGGTCGAGGGCGCGGGAGATGGTGGCCACGGCTTCGGACTCGTCCGAGGTGCCGTAGAACTCACTCATCCCCATGCAGCCGAGGCCGAGGGCGGAGACGGTCAGGGCGGCTTCGGCCCGGCCGAGGGTGCGGGTCGTCAGAGGGGTGCTCACCGCCCCAGTCTGCGCGCCCGCTCCGCCCCGGCCGGTCCGGGGGTCACCGCTCAGGACGTCCCGTAGACCTCCAGCTCGGTCATGTCGGTGTACTGGCACCCGGTGTAGCCGCCGTCGGGGCAGTTGCTGGCGAAACCGGGGACCTGCGGGGACAGCATCGTGAACCGGACGTAGCTGACGTTCGCCACCGGCGAGGCGACCGGTACCGCGTTGAGCCGGCCCACGTTGGCCTTGGTGAAGGTCCCGGACGCCGCCAGGGTCCAGGTGGAGCCGTTCGGCGAGGTGTCGATCCGGTACTTGCCGGTGGCTGAGCTCGCGTCGTCACCACAGGTGTTCGACGGGTCCACCGCGAACGAGGACAGCGTGATGGCGTCCGCGAGGTGCACCACGACGGCCTTGGGGATCATGGTGTTCGTCGGGCTGCCGTCGGTACCGGTCGTCGTGCCCCAGCCGTTGCCCTGGCTCAGGTCGATCGCCCGGTCCGGGCCACAGCCGTACGGCGTGAAGTCCGGGCCGGTGAAGGACGCGACCTCCCCGCCCCCGCTGGCCGCCGCCCAGTCGCGCCGGGGATTGAAGAAGACCGTCGCCCCCGACTTCGTGACCTTGACCCGAAGGCTCGGGATCTCATACCCCGAGACGTAGGTCGCGATGGCCGGGTACGTCCCTGTCGGGACCTTGGCGATCTTGAAGAGGCCGGTCGCGTCGGTGAACGCCCGGTAGTCCCCGGCGAAGCCGGAGTCGTGCCCTGAGATCGTGACGAGCGCGTGGGCCAGCGGACGCCCGCTCAGCCCGTCCCGGACCCGGCCCTTGACGGTGACCTTCGGCGTCGACTTGGTCGGCGGCTTGGCGAAGCTCTGGGCCGGCTTGGTGTCCTGGGACCGCAGCGAGGCGGCGTAGAAGCCCATGCCGCGCTTGGCGAAGACGCTCCAGATCTTGGCCCGGTAGTGGCCGCCGTAGACGGCCTGGTCGGCCTGCAGGATCGAGTTGCGCATGTCGAGGAAGCTCGGGTCCGACGGCGACAGCTCCATCGCCCGGGTGGCGAGCATCCCGGTCACGGAGTGCCCCAGCTGGGCGCGCAGGTCCCACAGGGTCTGGCCCCAGATCTCCCCGGACGCGTGCACCTCCGGGTAGCCGATGATCGTGGAGAAGTCCCCGTAGGTGTAGCCGCCCCGGGCCCCCGACGGTGCCGTGCAGCGGCTCGACGTGGTGTTGACCGGGCAGTCGATGCCCATGGTGCGGATCAGGTGCTGACCGGCGTCGACGTACTTGCCCGTGACGACGTCACCGGGGGTCTTGGTGTCGGTCTCCAGCTTGTGGGTGACCAGGTAGTCCTCGGCGTAGTAGTCGCTCCACGCCTCGCCCATCGAGCCGGCCTGGACGCTGTTCAGCGTCGAGTTGCCCGTCGCGTCGACCACGAGCCGGTTGGAGAGGCCGTGGGTGTACTCGTGCAGGATCACGCTCGGGTCGAACGAGGACGAGGTCGGCAGCAGCCCGTCCTGGCTGTTGGTGGCGCCGGGGTAGTGGAACAGGTACATCTGCATGGTCGGGGCGATGCCGTCCGGCGGGGTGTTCATGTTCGCGTTGTCGATGTGGTTGCCGTCCGGCAGGCCGCCGGCCGTGGCCGCGCCGTCGAGGGCGTTCAGCTGGACGGCGTCGCCGTCGCGCTGCTCGAAGTTGCCCGCGGCCCGGGTGAAGCCGAACGGCTTGGCCAGCAGGTAGTTGTGGTAGAGGCTGTTGTAGTAGAAGCCCTGGGTGACGTCCGCCGCCTTGTTCACGGTCCACGAGTTCGGCTGGCTGGGGTTCCAGGTGCACAGCCGCGTGCTCCTGCAGAGCGTGTTGACGGTGGGGAACGAGACGAACTTGTACTGCGGCTTGCTGCCGGTCGAGCCGGGGACGGCCACCGTCTCACCGGCGTTCGCGACGTTGTCGTCGTTCACGTCGGCGAACGCGTTGACGTAGTAGCCGCTGAGCGAGGTGGCGCTCTTGGCCACCATCTTGTGCTTGACCAGGTCGTAGACCTTCTGCTTGCCGCCCTTCGGCGCGCCCGGGTAGTTGCTGAAGACCAGCGCCTGGCCCTTGCTGCTGGCCACGGCCGACGTGGTGGCGTCGGTCGCGGTGCTCGGGCTGCCGCTGGTCGACGGGGTGGTGCTGCTGCCGGCTGTGGTAGCGCCGGGGGTGGTGTCCTGGTCGCTGTCGGTGGTGTCATGGCGGTAGAGCACCGAGCCGGTACGGGCGTCGACCACGTGCTGGTAGTTGAGGTCGGCGCCGCCGGCCTGGACGTAGGTTGACCAGGCCAGCTTGACCCCGCGGCTGGTCGCGAACCACACCAGCTGGGCGCGGTCGTCGTTGCTCCAGGTGACCAGCTGTCCGGCTTTGGCGCTGCGGGACTCCGCCGAGGCCACGCGGCCGCCGACGTCGGTCGCCGCCTTCTGCCGGGCCTGTGCGGCGTCGAGCTCTGGCTGCGGACCGGCCGCGGCGGCCTGTGCGGCGAGGTTCGCGATCGGGGAGCCCTGGATCGAGATCAGCTCACCGTGCTTGGTCACGTTGCCCTTGAGGCCGTTGCCGAAGACGTCGACGCCGTTGACCCGCTGGATCCACGAGAGGTGCTGGATGCCGGCGACGTCGGTGTAGCGGCGACGGAGCACGAAGGTGTCGAGGTCGGACTCGGTCAGCCCGAACGCCGCGAGGTGGGCTCGGACGTAGGCCAGGACGATGACGTCGGCCTTCTTCTTCGAGGCCTTGGTCAAGAAGCCGTCGAGCCGACCGACCATCTTCGGCGTCGCGGTGACCGAGTCGATCTGCTGGATGCCCTGGGTGCCGAGCTCGACGTTGAGGGCGGACTGCGCGGCAGCGCGCCGCGCGGTCACCTTCTGACCGGCCTCGAGCTGCTGCTTGGCCGAGCCGGCCCGGGAGTCGTAGTCGCCCTTGCGCGCACGCTGGCCGTTGCTGGTGTCCTTGCCCGGTTCGATGGGGGACAGCGGCTGGGCGGCCGTCCGCGGTACCCCGGCCAGGGTCAGGGCGGCGATGGTGCCGAACGCGGCGGCGCAGCTGACGACGCGGCGGGCTGGGCGGTGGTGGTGCAACACAGGTGACTCCTCGAGGCAGGCACCGGTCCCCGATGCTTCGCAGGGAAGACTAGGAGGGTTCGAGCCGCTCCGGGCCAGAAGGGCCCTCCGAGACCAACCTGTGACTAAACCGTGAGCAGGCTGTGGATCACCTTAGGCTTGACGGCGCTCGTAGTCCTCGATCGCCTGCCGCATCTGCATCACGGCGGCCTCGATCTCCTCGCCGGGCGGGAGCGGTTGCGGTCGGGGCACGGCCAGGTTCCACGCCCCCAGCCACGCGTAACCGGTCAGCACGAACACGCCGACGGCGAAGAGGACGAGCACGATCGTGGTGACTGTCGTGGGTGCCATGGCGCCTGCCCGACTCGTGGAGGGTTTCGGCGATCGTACCTGCCGCCCAGGGCTAGAGCTGCAGCCCCGGATAGAGCGGGAAGTCCGCCAACAGCTCGGCGCACGCGGCCCGGGTGCGGTCGGCCACCCCGTCGGTCAGGACGTACTTGGCCTTGCCCGGCTGGCCGTTCGAGGCTGTGACCGGGGTGGTCTGCTTCAGCACGCTCACCGCGAGCTCGGCGACCCGGTCGAACTCGTCGGCACCGAAGCCGCGGGTGGTCAGGGCGGGGGTGCCCAGCCGGACGCCCGAGGTGTACCAGGCGCCGTTCGGGTCGCTCGGGACGGCGTTGCGGTTGGTCACGATACCCGCGTCGAGCAGCGCCGACTCGGCCTGCCGGCCGGTCAGCCCGTACGCGGAGACGTCCAGCAGCACGAGGTGGTTGTCCGTGCCGCCGGTGACGAGCCGGGCGCCGCGGTTGAGGAAGCCGTCAGCCAGGGCCTTGGCGTTGTCGGCGACCGCCTGGGCGTAGGTCTGGAACTCACGGGTCCGGGCCTCGGCCAGGGCGACGGCCTTGGCCGCCATCACGTGGCCCATCGGGCCGCCGAGGACCATCGGGCAGCCGCGGTCGACCGAGTCGGCGTACGCACGTGTGGCCAGCACGAGGCCGCCGCGGGGGCCCCGGAGCGACTTGTGGGTGGTGGTGGTGACGAGGTCGGCGTAGGGGACCGGGTCCTCCTCGCCGGTGAAGACCTTGCCGGCCACCAGGCCGGCGAAGTGGGCCATGTCGACCATCAGGGTGGCGCCGACCTCGTCGGCGATCTCGCGCATCGTGGCGAAGTTCACCCGACGGGGGTAGGCGGAGTAGCCGGCGATCAGGACCAGAGGCCTGAACTCCTTCGCCGTGGCGCGCAACCGGTCGTAGTCGATCCTCTGGGTCTCGGGGTCGGTGCCGTAGGAGCGCTGGTGGAACATCTTGCCGGAGATGTTCGGGCGGAAGCCGTGGGTGAGGTGGCCGCCGGCGTCCAGGGACATGCCCAGCGCGCGCTGGTTGCCGAACTTGTGCCGCAGCGTCTCCCACTGCTCCTCGGTCAGGTCGTTGATGCCCTTGACCCCGAGCTCGGCCAGCTCCGGCAGCTCGACCCGGTGGGCCAGGATCGCCCAGAACGCGACCAGGTTGGCGTCGATGCCCGAGTGCGGCTGGGCGTAGGCGTACTCGGCGCCGAAGAGCTCGCGGGCGTGCTCGGCCGCGACCGCCTCGACGGTGTCGACGTTCTGGCAGGCGGCGTAGAAGCGGTGCCCGATGGTGCCTTCGGCGTACTTGTCGGAGAGCCAGGTGCCCATGGTCAGCAGCACCGCGGGGGAGGCGTAGTTCTCCGAGGCGATGAGCTTGAGCGAGCTGCGCTGGTCGGCCAGCTCCTGCCGGGTCGCGTCGGCGATCCGGGGCTCGACGGACTCGATCACGCTCAGCGCGGACTGGTAGGCCTGCGAGGCGGTGGCGGCGTAGTCGAGCGCGGCGGGGGTCTCGGTGGTGAGCGTCACGGCGCCAATCTACCGGTCCGACCCCCGGGGTTCGCCACCCCGATCGGCGCCCGGTCGACCAGGTCGGCGGGCATGAGCAGCTCCGTCTCGACCACGGCCAGCAGGGAAAGCGCGCTGGCCTCCGGCGTGCCCGCGGGTGGCGATGGCCGCGCTCAGCGGCGCCGAGGCCTGGTGGAATTTCGGCTGGTCAGGCCCGGTGGCGCGAGATCTCGTAGAGGGCGATCCCGGTGGCCACGCCGGCGTTCAGCGACTCGACGTCGGTCCTGATCGGGATGGAGGCCATCACGTCGCAGGCCTCGCGGACCAGCCGGGAGAGCCCGTCGCCCTCGCTGCCCACGACCAGGACCAGGGGTCCGGACGCCTGCGGCAGGTCGGCGATGTCGACGTCGGCCTCCCCGTCCAGCCCGACGAGGGTGAAGCCGGCGCTCTTGAACGCCCGCAGCGAGCGGTTCAGGTTGGTCGCCCGGGCGATCGGGATCCTCGCGGCGGCGCCGGCCGAGGTCTTCCATGCGGCGGCGGTCATGCCGGCGGAGCGGCGCTCGGGGATCAGCACCCCGTTGGCACCGAACGCGGCCGCCGAGCGGACGACGGCGCCGAGGTTGCGCGGGTCGGTGATGGAGTCCAGGGCCACGACCAGCGGCTCGCCGTCGGCGGTCAGCGCGGCCGCGAGCAGGTCGTCGGGGTGGGCGTAGGCGAACTCGGGCAGCTGCAGGGCCACCCCCTGGTGGATCGCGCCGCCGGTCATCTTGTCCAGCTGGTCGCGCGTCACCTCGAGCATCGGCGTCCGGGTGTCGGCGGCGAGCTTGAGGATGTCGCGCAGCCGGTCGTCGCGCTCGGCGCCCTCGGACACGTACGCGGTCTTGATCGGGATGCCCGCCTGCATCGCCTCGAGCACGGGGTTGCGGCCGGCGACCCACTCGGGCCCGGTGCCGGGACGGCCGGTGCGCTGCGGGGGTCCGCCACGCTCGTTCCGACCCCGGGCGGCGGCCGCCGCTGCGGACTTCGGGGACACGTACGACTTGTGGTAAGGACGGTCTTCGGCCTTCGGGGTCGCGCCGCGACCCTCCAGGCCGCGCCGGACGCGACCGCCCGAGCCGGCGGTGTTGCCCTTGCCCTTGCGTCGGACAGCGCCCTTGCGCTGGCTGTTCCCGGGCATGTCAGCCCTTCCTGGTCAGCGACCAGCGAGCGCCGCGTGGGGTGTCCTCGAGGGTGATGCCGAGGCTGGTCAGGGTGTCGCGGACGGCGTCGGCGGCGGCGTAGTCCTGACGCGAGCGGGCCTCGTCGCGAGAAGCCAGGACCGCGGCCATCAGGCCGTCGACCACCGGCCGGTAGTCCTCGTCGGCCGAGCGCTGCCGCTGCCAGACCGGGTCCTCGGCGTCCAGCCCGAGCACGGCGAGCATCGCGCGGACGTGGCTGAGGTGCTTGGCCAGCGCCTCGAGGTCACCGGCGTCGAGGGCGCTGTTGCCGTCGCGCACCTCGTCGTAGAGCACGGCCACGGCCGCGGGAGTGGAGAGGTCGTCGTCCATGGCCTCAGCGAAGGTCTGCGGCAGCTCGGCCCGGTCCGCGTCGGGGACCAGCTCAGCCGCCCGTTCGACGAACCCGTCGATCCGGGCCAGGGCGGCGGTCGCCTCGGCGAGGGAGTCGTCGGAGAACTCGATCGCCGAGCGGTAGTGCGGCTGGGCGAGGTAGAAGCGGACGGCCCGGGGCGGGTAGGTCTGGGTGACCTCGGAGACGAGCGCGCCGTTGCCCAGGGACTTGCTCATCTTCTCCCCGGCCGCGGTGACCCAGGCGTTGTGCATCCAGTAGCGGGCGAAGCGCTGGCCGGCCGCCGTGGACTGGGCCAGCTCGTTCTCGTGGTGCGGGAAGCGCAGGTCGATGCCGCCGCCGTGGATGTCGAACTCGTCGCCGAGGTACTTGCCGGCCATCGCCGAGCACTCCAGGTGCCAGCCGGGACGGCCGCGGCCCCAGGGCGTCCACCAGGAGGCGGTCAGCGGCTCGCCCTCCTTGTGCCCCTTCCACAGGGCGAAGTCACGCGGGTCCCGCTTGCCCCGGGGGTCCGCGTCGGCGGCGGCCTCCATGTCGTCGATCCTCTGCCCCGACAGCGACCCGTACGCGGGCCAGGAACGGACGTCGAAGTAGACGTCGCCCGAGTCGTCGGCCGCCGCGTAGGCGTGGCCGCGCTCGATCAGGACCTTGATCATCTCGATCATCTCGGGCACGTGGCCGGTGGCGCGCGGCTCGTAGGTGGGGGGCTCGCAGCCCAGCGCAGCGTAGGCGTCGTGCAGCTCGCGCTCGAACCGGTACGCGTGGGCGAACCACGGCACCCCTGCCTCGGCCGACTTGGTCAGGATCTTGTCGTCGATGTCGGTGACGTTGGCGACGACGGTGACCCCGTACCCGCGGTGCCTCAGCCAGCGGCGCAGCACGTCGAAGACCACCTCCTTGCGGATGTGGCCGACGTGCGGAGCGGACTGGACGGTGAGCCCGCAGTGGTAGATGGAGACCTGTCCGGGGACGACGGGCACGAAGTCGCGGATCCCGCGGGTCGCGGAGTCGTAGAGCCGGAGAGTCACCGCGGCAGCCTACCGGTCTACAGCCGGCCGGCCACGCTCGAGGAGGTCAGGGGCGCGGGGAGCGCGCGCGGGTCACCGGTGGCGGAGGACGTCGTTCCGCTCGACGAGGGCGGCCTGCCAGCCGCGCACGAAGCGGGGCGCCTCGACCCCGAGCCGGTAGGTCGCCAGACCCGCGAGCACGGTGGCGACGGTGTTCACCAGCAGCGAGGCCACGACCGCCGAGGACATCGGCTGCGCCAGGTTCTGCAGCGTCGCGACGACCAGCCAGACCGTCAGCGACCCGAGCACCACCGTCGCCGCCGGGCCGAGGTTGGCGAGAAGTCGTAGCTGGTGAGCAGGAGGGTCGGCCCGTCGGTGCGGCGAGGGAGTCGAGGTCATGGCCACACCTTAGGGCTCGAGGTGGCCACGGTCGGTGCCGGCGTGGCCGGGAGGGGGCGGAGCAGGACGCCGAGCAGGACCCCCACCGCGGCCGGGGCGCCGACCAGGGCGGCGTAGAGCACGTAGGTCTCGGCGACGTCGCTGAGCCCGATTGCCGCCAGGTTCGGATAGGCGCCCGGGCCGGTGAGGTTGGAGCGGAGGTAGTCCGCCGTCTCGAACAGGCCGACGAGCGGCACGACGAAGGCCCAGACCAGGTAGAGCCGCAGCCGGTCGCGCTGGAAGAGCCCGTCCAGCAACGCGAGCGCGAAGGCGAGCACGCAGAGCTTGAAGAACACGTCGAGACCGTCGGCGAGGGCGTCGGTCCCGTCGGCCAACGCGGTCAGCGCCGCGACGGCGGCGACGAGACCGCCGGCGCGGAGGACGACGTCGAGCGCGATCCGCAGAGGCCGGTGGGAGGAGTGGACCAGCGGTGACGTCATGTCTCGACCCTGCCCCGTCGAGTGGCCCGGCGCGTCCGTCCCTGGGAGGCGCCCGGTCCTCCTGCGGGTGGAACCTGGGTGTGGCCGAGGGCTCGGGCAGCCGGCGTCAGTCCTGGTGACGGAGCACCCGCAGCGTGCGCAGCGACGGGTCGGCGGCGTAGGCGATCCGGACGCCGGCGGCGCGGGCCTGGGTCAGCGCGGTGAGGGTGCCTTCGGTGATCCTCTCGCCCGGGGCGAGGACGGGGATGCCCGGCGGGTAGGGCGCGACCAGCTCGGCGCTGATCCGTCCGGTCGCCAGGTCGATCGGCACGACCTCGGCGGCGGCGAAGAAGGCCCGGCGGGGCGGCACCGCGGTCTCGGAGTCGACCCGGTACGTCGCGGCGGCGACCACGTCGCGGGGCCGGCCGCGGTGTCGCTCGATGGAGCGTCCGATCGCGTTGGCGAGGGCGTCCAGGGTCTGCCGGGTGTCGGCCAGCGAGACCACGGCGACGATGACGTCGCGGTCCGCCGACTCGACGGGCAGCCCCTCCGCCAGCAGGTCCTGCTCGACGGCGTTGCCGTCCGCGCCGGTCCCGGACAGCACCAGCGTCAGCTTGAGCGGGTCGACCCGCGGCCCGTCGAGCACCACGAGCCCGGCCACGGCCAGCAGCCGCTCGCGCGCCGCACGGGCCGCTCGGAGGGCCCCGTCGAGGAGCTGCTCACCGTCGCGCGCCAGCAGGGCCCGGGCCGCGTCGATGCTGGCGAGCATGGCGCCGGCGGGGCTGGTGGTCGCCGTCGCCTCCACGCCCGCGTCCAGCCGGGTGGCGTCGACGCGTCCGGTCCGGGCGAGGACGATCGCCGCCTGGCTCCACGCGGGAAGGGTCTTGTGGGCGCTGGTCACCATCACGTCGGCGCCGAGCTGCAGCGCGTGCCGAGGCAGGCTCGGGTGGAAGCCGAAGTGCGCAGCCCAGGCGGCGTCGACGACCAGGGGCACGTCGTGGCGGTGCGCCACCTCGGCCAGCCCGGCGACGTCGCCGACGGTCCCGACGTAGGACGGGTCGCCCACCAGTACGGCCCGGGCGCACGGGTGCTCCCCGAGCGCGCGGTCCACGGTCGCGGGGGCGACGCCGAGCGGCAGCCCGGTCGCGACGTCGACCTCCGGACGGACCCACACCGGGACCAGGCCCGCCAGCACCAGACCCAGCAGCATCGAGCGGTGCAGCGTGCGGCTGACGATGACTTCGTCGCCTTCCCGACCGAGGGCGAGCGCCACCGCCTGGTTGGCGTGGGTGGCCCCACCGGTGGAGAACCGGCAGAAGACGGCCCCCCACAGCTGCGCCGCGCGTTCCTCGGCTTCGGCCAACACGCCATCCGTGAGCTTCATGGTGTCCAGCCCGGCGTACAGGGGGACGTCGCCCGCGACCACGTCGCCGACCAGGTCGTCGCGCTGCTTGTGGCCGGGGATCGTGAAGGGCGTCGGCGGCGCCTCCTGGAAACGCAGCCACGCGTCGAGCAGCGGCGCCTCTTCGCGCAGCCCGCGCGGGTCAGTCGGCACCGGGCACCTCGCCGGGCCCGCGGTCCCTGGGCTCTGACACCCCTGCATCCTCTCGTGCCGCCGGCGACGACGCCGAGACTCCCGGTGCGGCCCGCCGACCGGGCTCGGTGCTGGCCGCCAGGGCCGTACCGCTCAGCGGGCGCGGGCGACCAGGGCCGCGTGCGCTCGCGAGCGGCGTCCCACGGGCGGTCGCTGATGATGTTCGACGACCTCGAAGCCAGCGTCATCCAGGAGTGACGACATCGCGTCGACCGACCAGGAGTACGCGGTGATGACGGTGTGGTCGAAGCTCTGCCCGGAGTCACCGTCGACGAAGCCGAGGACCAGGCTGCCGTCGGAGCGGAGGACGCGGCGGAGCTCCGCGAGCAGGCTCGGAAGCGCGTCGGGTGAGGTGTGGATGACGGAGTACCAGGCCAGCACCCCGCCGACGGTGCCCGAGCGCAGGGGAAGCGCCGCGAGCGAGGCCCGGAGGAACGGCACCGTGGGGCGGCGGCGTCGCCCCACGGTCAGGAACTGCTCCGACAGGTCGACGCCGAGGACCTCGCGGGCCCCCTGCCGCAGGATCTCCGTCCACTGGCCCGGTCCGCACCCGGCGTCGAGGAGCCGACCCGAGGTCGAGTCACGCCACCGGTCCACGAGGGCGCGGTCGGCCTCGACCAGCTGGTCGAGGCTGCCGAACAGCTCGACGTACTCCGCGGCCCTCTCGTCGTACGCCGCCCCGACGTCGCTGACGCTCATCCGGCGATTCTGCCGCGCCGGGTTGTTTCTTCACCTCGGGGTGCATCCGGGTCGCCGCGGTGCCAGACTCGACGTCGTGCCCGCCACCGTGACGACTCCCGAGGTTGGCCGCCGGCTCGGGTCCTGGTGGGCCTGGCTGACCCTCGCGCTGGCCTTGGCCTCACTGGCCTCGATCGGCCTGCTCGAGGTCCGGGTCGATCGCGTCGGCAAACCGACCTTCCTGTTCCTGGTCTGGAACCTGGCCCTGGCCTGGGTCCCCTTTCTGCTCGCGCTCGGCGTCGCCGCCGTGCACCGGGTGAGGGGCCCGCGGCCGCTCCTGGCGGTGCTCGGCCTGGGCTGGCTGGTCTTCCTCCCGAACGCGCCGTACATCCTGACCGACTTCGTCCACCTGAGGAGCAGGGTCGGCGCGCCGCTGTGGTTCGACGCCCTGCTCATCGGCACCTTCGCCGCCACGGGCTTGGCTCTCGGGCTGGCCTCCCTGCTCGTCGTGCACCACGTCGTCGAGGCACGCGCCGGGCGGGTCGCCGGCTGGGTCGTCGCCGTGACCTCGCTGCTGCTCAGCGTGGTCGGCACCTACCTCGGACGCTTCCCGCGCTTCAACTCCTGGAACGTCATCACCGACCCGGACGGCCTGGTCTCGGTCGCGCTGCGGAGGATCGGGGACCCGTTCGGCAACCCCTTCCTGCTGCGCTACGCGGGAGCGATGTCGGTCCTGCTGCTCACCTCCTACCTGGTGGCCTGGCTGGTGGCCCGCCCCCTGCTCCGACCGGTCCGCGCCGCCCGCGTCCGCGGCTGAGCCCAGGGAGCCGGTCAGCCGGGCGCGTCGCCGGAGGCTGAGACCAGCCCGCTCGCGTAGGCCAGGATCACCAGGGCGACGCGGTCCCGACGCCCGGCCCGGGCCAGGATCCGTCCGACGTGGGTCTTGACGGTGGCCTCCGCGAGGTACAGCTCGGCGGCGATCTCGGGGTTGGTGCGGCCGCGGGCGATGGCGGTCAGCACCTCCCGCTCCCGCTCGGTCAGCGACGCCACCAACCGGGCGGCCTCCGGGTCGCGGCCGGTGCTCAGGCCGTACCGCTCCACCAGCCGGCGCGTGGTGCTGGGGGCGAGCACCGTCTCGCCGAGGGCGACGCTGCGGATGGCGGCCAGCAGGTCCGCCGGTGGACTGTCCTTGAGCAGGAAGCCGGACGCCCCGGCGCGGAGGGCGCGGTAGGCGTACTCGTCGAGGTCGAAGGTGGTCAGCATCAGGACCCGTGGCCGCGGTCCCGACCCGCTGAGGAGGCGCTCGGTGGCCGCGACGCCGTCCAGGCGCGGCATCCGGACGTCCATCAGCACCACGTCGCACGCGGTGTGCCGTAGCTGGGCGACCGCGTCCTCGCCGTCGCCGGCCTGGCCGACCACCTGCAGGTCGGGCTGGGAGTCGATCACCATCGCGAACCCCGCCCGGACCAGCTCCTGGTCGTCGACGACGAATACCGAGATCACGCTTTCCTCTCCCGTTGGTCAGCCGACTCGGCCCGTGAGGTGGCCGGCATCCAGGCGGTCACCGCGAAACCGCCGCCCGGGACGGGCCCGATCCGGGTCCGGCCTCCGGTGGCGGTGACCCGCTCCCGGAGCCCCGTCAGTCCGACGCCGGGAGGGCCGGCCGCGGCGTCTCCCGACGCCCGGCCCGAGTCCTGCACCGAGACCATCAGCTCCTCACCCAGCCGCTGCAGGGTGACGGTGACCACCGCCCCGCCGTGCCGTCGGGCGTTGGTCAGCCCCTCTTGGATCAGCCGGTAGGCGGTCAGCGAGGTCAGCTCGGACAGCTCGGAGAGGTCGCCGTCGACCTCCAGCGTGACCTCCGCGCCGGCCGCCCGGGCCTCGGCCACCAGCACGTCGAGCCGTCGCAGGCCCGGCACGGGAGCCACCGACGCCTGACCCGGCTCGCCGTCCTCGGCCCGCAGCAGGCCCAACAGCTGCCGCATCTCCTGCAACGCGGCGCGTCCGGTTCGGGAGATCTCACCCAGCGCGGACCGGGCGACGTCGGTGTTCGCGTCCGGCGGCAGGGCGTAGGAGGCGCCGTCGGCCTGGACGATCATCACCGTCAGCCCGTGCGCCACCACGTCGTGCATCTCCCGGGCGATCCGGGTCCGCTCGGCCGCCGCACTCAGCTCGGCGAGCTGGCTGCGCTCCCGCTCCAGCTGCGCGGCCCGCTGGCGTACGGCCAGGTCGCCCTCGCGGGCCCGCCGGGCCTGCTCGCCGAAGGCCCAGGCGGCGACCACCAGGACCACCGCACCCGCCGCGCTCAGGGTCTGCACCAGCGTCAGGTCGGGGCCGAGCCGTCGGTCGAGGTAGCCCCACCAGCGCCGCCAGACCCCCACCCCGACCAGGACGAACGCGCAGCCGAGGCCCACCAGGCCGGTCCGCCGGTCCGTCCAGCCGCCCAGGGTGGCCAGCGCCAGCAGGACCGCCGCGTCGTGGAACCCGATCGGCACGCCCAGCAGGGCCTGGGTCAGGGCGGCGACGCCGACGAGGGTGGCGCCGGTGCGGGGCCGGGACCGGCGCAGTGCGAGGGGCAGCATCACGAGGGGGACGAAAACCCAGTCCGCCGCGTCCAGGCTGGTCGACAGCACCTTGAGCAGCACCGCGGCCACGCCGGCGAGCAGCACCGCGAGGACCAGGTCCGACCCCTGGGCCGCCCGGGGGGTCACCGCAGCGGAGACGTCAGGCCTCCAGCGTCATCAGGCGCCGCATCACCTCGACGCCGTCCCGCAGCGCCTTGAGGTCGCGACGGGAGAGCTGGGAGAGGTACGGCTCGAGGCCGGTGCCGAGTGAGTGGCGCAGCATCCTCAGCTCCTCGTGGCCGCGGGGGGTCAGGGCAATCATCCACGCCCGGGCGTCGCGGGGGTCGGCCGTGCGGTCCACCAGGCCGGCCGCCTCCAGCCGCTTCACGTGGTTGGTGATCGTCGGCTGAGAGCAGCGCTCGGCCAAGGCGAGCTCGCTGATCCGCGTGGGCCCCTTGTCGTTCAGCCGGGCCAGCAGCCGGCCGGCGGCCAGGCTGAGCGTGACGGGAGCAGCGTTCGGAGCCCAGCGGACCATCCGGGCCGAAGCCGAGATCAGGTCCTCCCCCAGGGCGTGCAGCTCCTCATCCATCAGACGAGGGTAGTGCGCATTACGGCCCTCAGCATGTTGCCAGGGCCACGGCTTCGGCGGGTCAGCCCTTGGCGGCCTTCGCGCGCAGCGCCCCGATGTCGAGATAGGCGTGGGCGGGAGGCTCGTCCGCGGCGTCCCCCTCCTCGTCCTCCCACGGGTCGTAGGGCTTGTCTGCCTCGTCGTCGGCGTAGCCCTGGGAGGGGTCGAACGGGTTCTGCAGCGGTCCCATCGAGTCGAGTGAGAGGGCGATCTGCTCGTCGGGCAGGTCCTGCAGGACCGTCGACATGTAGCTCTGCGCCGCCTCGTCGACGGCGATCTCGCGGCCGGCCTTCTCGCTCATGAACCACCGGTGCTCGAGCACCTCGTGGTAGAGCTCCGCGGGCTCGAGCTTCTTGCGCAGGTTGGACGGGACGGAGTTGACCACCGGCTCGAAGCGGTCGTTGAGCCACTGGTGGGCCACGATCGACTCGTCGGCGCCCTGCTGGTCGGTGCGGGCGCGGTAGTAGTCGAGGTCGTTCAGCAGCCGGCGGGCCTGGTTCTCCTCGGTGTCCAGCCCGGTGAGCCGGAGCAGCCGACGGGAGTGGTGCCCGGCGTCCACGACCTTGGGCTGGATGCGGATGGTCGAGCCGGCGAAGTCGGTGGTGATGTCCAGCTCGGCCACGTCGAAGCCAAGCGCATTGAGCCGCCGGACGCGGCTCTCGATCCGGTGCATCTGGCTGCCGTCGAACTCCTCGACCTCGGTGAGCTCGGCCCAGAGCTCGCGGTAGCGGTTCTCGATCGTCTCGACCAGGGTCAGCGGGTCCAGCGCCTCGTCCAGCAGCCCGCCGGCCTCGAGGTCGCAGAACTCCCCGAACAGGTTGACCCGGGCGATGGACAGGTCGTGCTCGCGCTGGCCGTCACTGAGCTGGTCGTGCAGCTCGCCGGTCTCCGCGTCCACCAGGTAGGCGGCGAACGAGCCGGCGTCGCGGCGGAACAGGGTGTTCGACAGCGAGACGTCGCCCCAGAGGAAGCCGATCAGGTGCAGCCGGGCCAGCAGCACCACCATGGCGTCGACCAGCCGGTTGACGGTGTCCTGCCGGACGCCACGGCTGAACAGCGAGCGGTAGGGCAGCGAGAACTGCAGGTGCTTGGTGATCAGGATCGGGTCCAGCGGCTCGCCGTCGACGTCCAGCCGGGTGGTGACCACGCCGACCGCCTCGACCGACGGGGTGTCCAGCCGGGTCAGGTCGCGCAGCAGCCGGTACTCGTGCTTGGCCAGGTGCTCCAGCACCTCCTTGGCCGCGTAGATGTCCGAGCCCACCCGGACGAACCGGACCACGTGCCGGGAGATGCCGCGCGGCAGGGCCACCAGCCGCTCCTCCGGCCACTCCGCCAGCGGGGTCTCCCACGGCAGGGTGATCAGACGGGTGTCCGGACGCGCCGACAGGAACCTGGGCATGGGGGCATTGTCGCAGGCCCCGTACCGTGGCATCGTGCTGGCGGAGGCGGAGTGGCAGCAGCGGCGCGCCGCGCACGAGTCCCGGGTCGACGGCTGGCTGGGCGGCGTGACGGACCGTCGGCGTCGCGGGACGACGCACCCGGTCGAGGACTTCCTCTTCGAGTACTACAGCTTTCGGCCTGGCCAGCTGAGGCGCTGGCACCCGGGGGCCGGTGTGGTCCTCGGCGGCGAGGCGGCGCGCGAGCTGCTGGACCGCCGGCACTACGTCGAGGTCGACGGCGGGGTGGGCCTGGACGTGGCCGCCGTCCTCGGCGCCCGCGCCGGGACCGTTGCCTGGGCGCGGCAGCTGCTGAGGGCCACCGCGACGCGGCCCGGGTGGTTCGGGTGCTTCGGCCTGCACGAGTGGGCGATGGTCTACCGGTGGCCCGCCGCCGAGCTCCGGCACCCCGGCGTGCCGCTCCGCCTCGGGCCCGACGAGGTGGCGGCGGTGGTCGAGGAGCGCGGCGTCCGCTGCGGGCACTTCGACGCCTTCCGCTTCTTCACCCCGGCGGCCCGACCGCTCAACGTGCTGCAGCCGACCCGGGACGACCAGCCCGAGCTGGAGCAGCCGGGCTGCCTGCACACGAACATGGACCTCTACAAGTACGCGTACAAGCTGAGTCCGCTGGTGCCCTCGGAGCTGGTCGCGGACACGTTCGCGCTGGCGCGGGAGATCCGCGTGCTCGACATGCGGGCCAGCCCGTACGACCTGACCGGGCTGGGCTACGAACCCGTGCCGGTCGAGACGGTCGAGGGCCGGGCGACGTACGCCGCCGCGCAACGCGACTTCGCCGTCCGGGCCGCGCCGCTACGCCAGGCGCTGCTGGACGCGATCGACTCGTGCTCAGGCCTTCTGGGGCCAGTCGGCACGTGACCGGATATGAATCGCACACGACTGGGTAGTGCTCGACATAGAGCCCTCCCAGGACGGCAGTCCTGAAGTCGGCCGAGCCGCCACCACCCACAGACGGAGATTCGATGAGCATCCTGCACAAGTCACGCGACACCAACCTCGCGGCCCAGACCGCGTTCGGAGAGGCGGTGAACACCGGGAACCTCGCCGCGTTCGACGAGCTGGTCTCGCCTTCCTGCGTCGACCACGACCCGGGCCCCGGTCAGGTCCCCGGTCCCGAGGGCTACCGCGACCTCTTCGGCGGGATGCGGGCGGCCTTCTCCGACCTGAAGGTGGAGGTGGAGCACCTGGTGGCCGACGACGACAACGTCGCCTTCGCCTACACCCTCACCGGCACCCATACCGGACCGTTCCAGGGGCACGGGCCCACCGGGCGCGCGTTCAGCGTGCGCGGCGTTCAGATCAGCCGGTTCGCGGACGGGCTGATGGTCGAGCGCTGGGGCAGCACCGACGAGATCGGGATCATGACCCAGCTCGGTCTGCTCCCGGCCTGAGTGCCAGGGGCCCAGGAGATGTCCTTGTCCGGAGGAATCTGGCGGGGTGCGGCCTCAGGCGCAGCCGGCACCACGGTGCTCAACGCGGTCACCTATCTCGACATGACCGTCCGCGGTCGTGCCACCAGCAGCACTCCCGAGCAGCTGGTCGAGGAGGTGGCCGGGCGAGTCGGAATCACGGTTCCGGGGGACGACGACGCCCGCGCCAACCGGCTGCAGGGCCTCGGACCGCTGTCGGGATCCGCGGTGGGCGTCGCCGTCGGCATCGGCGCCGGGCTCGCGGACGCGCTGCTGCGTCGTTCCGGCCGTCAGGTACCGGCACCGCTGGCCGTCCTGGTGATCGGCGGCGCGGCCATGGCGCTCTCGGACGTCCCGCTCAAGGCGTTCGGCATCAGCGACCCGGCCACGTGGGCCGCGAGAGACTGGGCGGCCGATGTCGTCCCGCACCTGGCCTACGGTGCCGCTACCTACGCGACGCTGCGCGGCCTGGGCTGAGGGGTCGTCCCGGCCGGGAGCCCCGGCCGGACCATCCGGTACATGGTCCGGTGGAACCAGCTCGGGCCGCAGTTCATCTCGTCCCCGTTCGCGACGAAGCCGTGCCGTCGGTAGAAGGCGTCGGCGCGGGCGTTGTCGTGCAGGATCCACAGGTAGGTCGCCTCGTCGGGCAGGGCGGCCTCGAGCAGCTGCCGGCCGAGCCCGGTACCGAAGGTCCGCCGGCGCGTGTAGAGGTGGTTGAGCTGGTGGGGCACGGTGGTCGGCGGGGCGTCGAGGGCGGCCTCCCAGTCCTGGACGCCCGGCCCCGACTGGACGATCCCGACCACCTCACCGGCGGCGTCGCGGGCGAGCCAGGACGAGTCGAGGGTGCCGTCCCGCCATTCCCGGCGCAGCCGGCGCACCTTCTCCGGCGCCTCGGCGCGGTGCAGCTGGGCGAAGGCCGGCGGCATGATGTCGACGTAGGTCTCGGCCAGGCAGTCGACGTGGCAGGCCACGTACTCCTCGGCGTCGTCGGGGGTGGCTTCGAGGATCAGCCAGGGCTCGTGCAGGTCTCCCATGGGGGCAACGCTGCCACGCATACGATCGGGCGGTGAGCGGTGGTGACGGGTGAGCAGTGGCGACGGGTGGACGACCTGCGCCCTCGGCCACCGTCACTGGGGGCTCTTCGGCGCGGCGGGGCTGTTGCTGCGCACCCCCGCGGACGAGGCGTCGGCGGTGGGCCTGCAGCTGCGGGCCGAGCGCAGCCACCACGGTGGCACCTGGGGCATCCTCGGCGGTGCCCGGCACGAGGACGAGACGCCCGTGCAGGCCGCCCTTCGCGAGGCGGCCGAGGAGGCAGGAGTCGAGCCCGAGAGGGTTGAGGTGGAAGCCGGCTACGTCGACGACCATGGCGGCTGGACCTACACGACGATCGTCGCGTCGGCCTCCTCGGCGATGGCCCTGGCGCCGCGGAACTGGGAGAGCGACGCCGTCGCCTGGGTGCCGCTGGTCGAGATCGACGGTCTCGCGCTGCACCCCGGGTTCGCGAGCACCTGGCCGCTGCTGCGCCAGGTCGGACCGGCGCCCCTGGTGGTGGTCGACGCGGCGAACGTCGTGGGCAGCAGGCCGGACGGCTGGTGGCGCGACCGGGCCGGCGCGGCCGAACGGCTCCGCGACCAGCTGGCCGCGGCCGCCGAGAGTGGCGTCGAAGGCCTGGGTCCGCCGTCCCCGCCGGGCCTGCGCACCTACCCTGCGTTCGTCCTGGTGGTGGAGGGCGCGGCCCGGGACGTGGCGGGGGTCCCCGGCGTCGAGGTGCTGTCCGCGTCGGGCTCCGGGGACGACGCGGTCGTCGCCGCCGTGGCCGAGCGCCGAGACCGCGGCCGTCCCGTACGCGTGGTCACCGCCGACCGCGAGCTGCGCCGGCGCGTCGAGGCTCTCGGTGCCGGCGTCCTCGGACCGCGGACGTTGCTCGACCTGCTCTGAACCCGACCCGGTTCCCGGTTCCGGGACAGGTCGGCCCGGGAACGCCACAGGCCCCCGGCGAGAAGCCGGGGGCCTGTGGTGTGGGTCAGCCGCGGGTCGACCGCGACCGGTGCGACTCAGGAGAGACGGTCACCGCTCTTGGTCGAGAACACGTGGAAGTGCTCCGGGTCGGCCGTCAGCCGGACGCTCGAACCGCGGGCCGGCGGGCGCCGGGACGAGATGCGGGCGACGATCTGCTGAGCGGTGAGACGCGCGTCCTCGTCCAGCCCCGAGAGGGTGCCGTACAGGAACGCGTCGGCGCCGAGCTCCTCGAGCACCGCGACGTCGATGCCGATGCCCTCGCCGGTCTCGGAGAGCGAGAAGTTCTCGGGCCGGATGCCCAGGGTGAGCTTGTCCTCACCCGCGGCCTTGGTCAGCCACTCGCGCGGCACCGGGACGGTGTAGTCGCCGACCTTGATGCCACCGTCGACGACGGTGCCCTCGATCAGGTTCATGGCGGGCGAACCGATGAAGCCGGCCACGAACAGGTTCTTGGGGGTGTCGTACAGGCGCAGCGGGCTGTCGACCTGCTGCAGGATGCCGTCCTTCATGACCGCCACCCGGTCACCCATCGTCATGGCCTCGACCTGGTCGTGGGTCACGTAGACGGTGGTGACGCCGAGCCGGGTCTGCAGCGCGGCGATCTGGGTACGGGTGGAGACCCGAAGCTTGGCGTCCAGGTTGGACAGCGGCTCGTCCATCAGGAACACCTGGGGCGAACGGACGATCGCGCGGCCCATGGCGACGCGCTGACGCTGGCCACCGGAGAGCGCCTTGGGCTTGCGGTTGAGGAAGTCCTCCAGGCCCAGCAGCTTGGCGGCCTCGGAGACACGCTGCTGACGCTCGGTCTTGGACACCCCGGCCATCTTCAGCGCGAAGCCCATGTTGTCACCCACGGTCATGTGGGGGTACAGGGCGTAGTTCTGGAAGACCATCGCGATGTCGCGGTCCTTGGGCGGCAGGTCGGTGACGTCACGGTCGCCGATGTGGATGGCGCCCGCGTTCACCTCCTCGAGCCCGGCGAGCATGCGAAGCGAGGTGGACTTGCCGCACCCGGAGGGGCCGACGAGCACCATGAACTCCCCGTCCCCGATGTTCAGGTTCAGCTTGTCCACGGAGGGGTGATCAGCACCCGGGTAGACGCGAGTCGCGTCATCGAATGAAACGGTGGCCATGCCACACAACCTTTCCACGGGCAGGTACGTGCCCGACGATCCGTAGTGGAAATAACCTCCGCAGTGTGACACGGAGCACCTGGCCGGGCAACAGCACCACCAGTAGGCTCTCCTGCAGCGTCGACACCGAGGGTGGAGCACGGGGTCGGGGGACCGCAGTCCCCCTGAGGCCCGCCGTGTCCCGGGAGTGCGGATCCGCGCCCCCTGATCCCCTCGTTCTCGTCCTGGGAGCTGCGTTGGCCGTCTCGACCCATCTCCGACGGTCATGACGGTCGTCGCCGAGCGTGCCGGACCGGTTCTGGCCAAGCGCCGACGGTGGGGTCGGCCCACGGCTGCCGCGGCCGTCCTCGGCCTGCTGGTCGTGGTGCGCGTCATCGCACCCGACCGGGTCGGGCTCGGCTCGCGGACCCAGGACTTCCTCACGCTGGCCATCAGCGTGGTCGTCGAGTCGCTGCCCTTCGTCGTGGTCGGGATCGCGGTCTCGGCCCTGGTCCAGATCTGGCTGCCGTCGGAGGTGATCTTCCGCGTCCTGCCGCGGACGCCGGCGCTGCGTCGGGCTGGGCTGTCGCTGCTCGGCGTCCTGCTCCCGGTGTGTGAGTGCGGCAACGTCCCGCTGGCCCGCGGACTCCTCGTCCGCGGCCTCACCGTCCCCGACGTCCTCACCTTCCTGCTCGCCGCCCCGATCCTGAACCCGATCACCATCGTGGTGACCTACCAGGCGTTCGGCTTCTCCGACGGCATCCTGGTCTGGCGGGTGGTGGGCGGGTTCGCCATCGCCAACCTCGTCGGCTGGCTCTTCAGCCGGCACCCGCACCCGGAGGACCTGCTGACCAGGCGTTTCACCGACAGCTGCCGCACTCATCGGCACGGCGCGGAGTCCGGCAGACCGCGACAGACCCTCGAGCTGTTCCTCGCCGAGACCACGACCATGCTCCCCGCGCTGTTCGTCGGTGCGGCGGCGGCCGGCGCCATCCAGGTGTTCGTCCCCCGCAACCTGCTCCTGGTCCTGGGTCAGAGCCCGCTCTGGTCCGTCGTCGCGCTGATCGTCCTGGCTTTCGTGATCGCGATCTGCTCGACCGTCGACGCCTTCTTCATCCTGTCGTTGGGCTCGACCTTCACCCCGGGTGCCATCGTGGCGTTTCTGCTGTTCGGCCCGATGATCGACGTGAAGATGCTCGCGCTGCTGCGGACGACCTTCCGCGGGCTGACCCTGGTCGAGCTCACGGCGGTGGTCGCCCTGCTGGTGGCCGCCGCGGGACTGGCGGTGAACCTTGCGCTGTGAACGTCTGCTCGCCCGGTGGACCGGTCTGGTGCTGACCCTGACGAGCGTCGTCGCCATCCTCGTGCTGGCCGGCCAGGGTCGTCTCACCCTCTACATCCACCCCCGGTACGTCACGTTCACGGTGGTCATGGCGCTGCTGGCCGGTGGGGTGATGGTGGCGGCGATCATCGCCGGCCGCGAGGAACATCCAGACCACGCCGGCCACGGGTGGGAGCACGACGTGGACCCGGACCAGGAGTCACAGGCTCCGGTGTGGCGGGGTCGGATGGCCGCACTGGCGCGGGCCGCGGTCCTGCTCGGTGCGGTCCTCGTGCTGCTGGTCGTGCCGCCGGCCAGCCTCACCTCGGTCGCTCGTCAGAGCCGGGAGCTGGTCACCTCCGGTCAGGCCCTCGAGTCGACCGACGTGACCACCCTGACGGGCGCCGACTCGTCCACCTTCACCGTCAAGGAATGGGCCGCGCTGCTGCGGCAGGGTGGACCGCGCGCGGTGGTCGGCCAGCACGTTGACGCCACGGGCTACGTCCTCGACCGCGGGGACCCCGACGTGTTCTACCTGACCCGGCTCATGGTGAGCTGCTGCGCGGTCGACGCCCAACCGGTCGGGGTGCCGGTCGCCCGTCGGCAGTGGCGCGACCAGATGCAGCCCTCGGACTGGGTGCGGGTGACGGGCAGCTTCACCCCGAACGCCGACCGGACCAGTCGCTACGCGACGGTCATCACCCCGACCGACGTCACGGTCGTGGACGAGCCGGCCCAGCCCTATGTCTACTGACGGATCGGGGGCGGACGCCCCGCCGGACCCGGTCCGGCGGTTCCACCACGGCATCCTGGTCGTCGTCGTCGCCCTGCTGCTGGTCGTGGCCGGGCTCACGGCCGCGAACTCGGTGCAGGGTGCGCGACTGGTGCGTGCTCAGGTCAGTCCCGATGCGGCCGTCGAGCGGGCCGGACAGCACCTGGTGCTGCAGCTCGACCAGGTCGTCGACCCCGTGCCCAGCGACGCGGTCGCGACCCTCCCCCACCTCGCCGTGGTCGCCCGCACCGACGGGTCCACCCTCGACCTGCAGCTCCAGACGACGCTCGCCTACGCGACGACCTACCAGGTGGAGGTGCCGCTGGTGAGTCGGGCCACGGGTGCGGCCTCGGTGCTGCGCTACGGCTTCACCACCCCGCCGGCGACGCTCTACACGCTGCACCGGGCGCAGGACTCCGACGACCAGCCGGACACCATCGAGCGGGTCACCGCCGGTGTCACGACACCCCAGCCGGTCCGGACGCTGCCCCGGATCCAGGAGTACGCCGTCGCCGACCCCGACATCGCCGTCGTCACCGCCGACGCCGACGGCCTGGACACCCTGCAGGTCGGGCCGCTCGATCCCGCGCACCCCTCCGACACGGTGCTGAGCGGTGTGCACCTGAGCCAGCTCAAGGCCTCCGGGTCAGCTGGCCTCTTCGGCTTCGTGGTCACGACCGAGACCGAGGGCACGACGTCCAACCCCGTGCACCTGCTGCTCTACCAGACCGGCTCCCGCACCGGCCCGCTCACCGTCACCGGTCTCGGCGGCCTCCCTGTCGAGGTCCGGGACTGGGCGTTCGTGCCGGGCACGTCTGCGGTCGTGGTGCAGGACCAGAACAACGGGATGTTCCTCCTGGACCCTGTCCGCGGGGCAGTCCCGAAGGCGCTGGGCGACCACCTGGAGATCCACGGCCTCGGCCGGGGGGCGACCCTGGTCGTCGGAGACGCCCAGAACCGGTACACCCGGATCGACCTGACGACGGGCCGGACCGAGCCGCTGCTCGACCTGCGGCTGGGCAGCGGTCTGCCCCGGCGGATCACCCCGCTCGGAGAGCGGGACCGGTTCGTGGCCGTCCTCAACCGCTACAGCGCCGGCGACCTGCATTCGTCCGCCGTCACCCTCGGCCCCCGCCGCCGGCCCCACCTCCTCTACACCCCACCTGCGGGAGCGACCGTCGAGGCGGTGTGCCTCTCACCCAACGAGCAGCTGGTTGCCGTGACGGCATCGGTCGAGACGGCCGGCTCCTACGCCGACGACCCGGATCCGGTCGGCAGTGTCACCACCGTCGTCGACCTCGGCACGGACGAGCACCCGCTCGTCGCACCGGGCTCAGCCGCCGACTGGTGCACCCGCTGACCGGTCCGGCAAGGGCCGTTCCTTCCCCACCACGAGTCAGTCCGTCGACGGCCGGGGCGAGGGGTCCTCGACCGTCTCCCGGTCGGCCGTCCTCGTGGGGAGGGGCCCCAGCCAGGGGGTGAAGCCGTCGTCGACGAGCTGGCTGGCCCAGGCGGTCGACAGATCTGCGGCCGTCGTCAGGACTCGGGAAAAGGTGTCCACGATCCGTCTCCGGTCGTCCGGGTCGCTGCCGGTGACCACGATCCGGCTGCCCGGGCGGCGTTGCCGCCACGGGCCGAGGTGGCCGATGGCGAGCTGTCCGCCGCTGCCGTCCCAGACGCAGGCGACGTCGGGTCGGGACGCGAGCCAGAAGTGACCGCGGGCCCGGACGCGGCCGGAGCCGAGCGCCTCGACGTGCCGCAGCAGCCGCCCCGGGTCCAGCGGTTGGTGGGCGCTGAGCTCGACCGTCCAGATCCCGTGCTCGTCCCGGCAGCTGCTGGGCTGCACCTGCAGGGGGTCCATCCGCCGGCGCGCCGTCTCGGTGTCGTGCCGGACGCCGACCAGGTGGTCGGCTGCGACAGAGTCCCAGCCGACGTGCAGCCGGCTGGTGGGCGCCACCAGGTGCGCCAGCAGGGTCTCGGCGGCAGCGGAGGCCCGGTCGACGGTGACCACGTCGTCGGCGAACTCCACCTGCGCCGCGACGGCCTCACCCACCGACCGCCGGTCGTAGTCGCCGAAGGCCAGCCCGCGTTCGTCGAGCAGCTCGTCGCCCAGCAGGTCGGCCTCGAAGGTGGCCAGGTCGACGAGGCTGACGACCGACGCGAGGACGGCGCCCTGGAGCGAGCCGTCGCCGATCGCCCGACCGATCTCGTACGCGACCGGCTCCGGCGCGGCGGTGAGCGGCAGCGACACCGCCACCGTGCTCCACCGGTCCAGGTTCAGGAGCATCTGCAGCGTGGGCAGCAGGTCTTCTCGCACCGCGCAGGCGAGGCAGGCGTGGTCCAGCGGGGTCGTCTCCTCGGCCAGCACCCCGGAGCGGTCGGTGATCGTCCGTCGCACCGCCCCGCCGCCGTCGTGGCCGACGACGAGGTCGTGGGTGACGACGACCACCGACGGCAGGTCGAGCAGCAGGCCCAGCGCGGCGGACCGCCGGGCGACGTCGTCGACCGCGGCAAGCAGCAGGACGGGCACCGGGCTCGTCACGACGTCGCCCGGTTGCCGGAGCGGCGCTGGAACTGCTCCACCCGGCCTGTGTCCCACGTCCTCGACCGGCCCGTGGAGCAGGGGTGGCTGGCCGAGCGGTCGCGGAACACGATCAGTCGGTACGGGGGATGGATGCCTGGCTTCATACGTGCTCCTCGGTGGCCGCGTCGAGGTCACTAGTGAATATGATTCCCGTTATCAAAGCAAGCAGCGCCGCTGTCACACTGGCTCTCCTGCCGCAGCCGCGAGCGGTGCCCCCGCCCACGTACCCCCACGCCCGCCGGGCAGGAGTGCCGTCGGTCAGACGAGCTGCAGCAGCTGACTGCCGTCGTCCCAGGGCAGCTCGTCGACCGTGGCGGTGACCTCGAGGCCGCTGAGCTGGACGTTGCCGCCCAGGTTGGTGAGGAACGCCGTGTCGGCGGCGTCCCGCCCGGTGGCCACCCGGAGCAGGCTCTGCCGGGGCGCGAGGTGGGTGGCGTCGACGACGTACCAGGCGCCGTTGACGTAGGCCTCGCAGACCGCGTGGTACTCCATCGGGCTCAGCCCGGGGGCGAAGACGGCGGCCATCCGGGCCGGCACGTTCAGCGCCCGCAGCAGGGCGATCGAGAGGTGCGCGAAGTCGCGGCAGACGCCCTGGCGGCCGAGCAGGGTCCGGACGGCGCCGTCGGTGGGCAGGCTCGAGCCGGCCGCGTAGGTGATGTGGCCGGCCACCCAGTCCCCGACCGCGGCGAGCAGCGGCTGGTCGGTGAGCCCGGCGAACTCGCTGAGCGCCGTCGGCCCGAGGCTGTCGGACTCGCAGTAGCGGCTGGGTCGCAGGTAGGTGATCAGGTCGAGCTCGTCCACGGCCGGGACGTCGAACTGCCCGTCCACCACGGCCCGGTAGTCCAGGCTGACCAGCTGGGCCGAGGTCTGCAGGACGTGCAGCCGGGTGCCGTTCGCGTCCACGATCTCCTGCGGCTCCACGGCCTCGCCGTCGGCCACGATCGACAACAGCTCGCTCTCGAACGGGGCCCGCGCCGCCACCGCGACGCTGTAGACCAGCTTCGTCGGCCCGGAGAGGGTGAGGTCGAGGTGGGAGGTGACCGTGCGCTTCATTCGCCCATCGTTCCAGCCCCGACTTGTCAGAACTGAGTTGTCCCATAGGACAACCCAGTTCTGACGAGTCGGTCAGCACTCGACGATGTTGACCGCGAGACCGCCGCGGGAGGTCTCCTTGTACTTGACCTTCATGTCGGCGCCGGTCTCCATCATGGTCTTGATCACCTTGTCCAGGCTGACGGTGTGCCGGCCGTCGCCGCGCAGGGCGAGCCGGGCGGCGGTGATGGCCTTGACCGAGCCGACGGCGTTGCGTTCGATGCAGGGGATCTGGACCAGACCGCCGACGGGGTCGCAGGTCAGGCCGAGATGGTGCTCCATCCCGATCTCGGCCGCGTTCTCGACCTGCTCGATGGTGCCGCCCATGATCTCGGTCAGGGCGGCCGCGGCCATCGAGCAGGCGGTGCCCACCTCGCCCTGGCAGCCCACCTCGGCGCCGGAGATGGACGCCGTCTGCTGGTAGACCGCGCCGATCGCACCGGCCGCCAGCAGGAAGCGGACGATCCCGTCGTCGTCGGTCCCGGGGACGAAGCGGACGGCGTAGTGCAGGACGGCCGGGATGATGCCGGCGGCACCGTTGGTCGGGGCGGTCACCACCCGTCCGCCCGAGGCGTTCTCCTCGTTCACCGCCAGCGCCCACAGGCTCACCCAGTCCAGCGCGCTCAGCGGGTCGACCGGCCCGGGCGGGAGGAGGACGTCGCCCGTCGCCACCGGTTCGGCCTCGACCAGTAGCCGGTCGTACAGCTCGGCGGCGCGCCGCCGGACCTTCAGCCCGCCGGGCAGTACCCCGTGCGCCGCACTGCCGGCCCGGACGCACCCAGCCATCACGGCCCAGATCTCCAGCAGGCCGGCCCGGACGTCGGCCTCGGGGCGCCGGGCGCACTCGTTGGCCAGCATCACCCCGCTGACCGAGAGTCCGGACGCTCGGCACTGCTCCAGCAGCTGGGCGGCGGTGCGGAAGGGGTGCGGCACTGGGGTCGGGTCGGGCCGCAGGGTCGGCTGGCCCGAGCCGTCGTCCTCCAGCACGAAGCCGCCGCCGATGGAGTAGTAGGTGCGCTCGAGGAGCACCCGGTCGCCGAGGTAGGCGGTGCAGGTCATCCCGTTCGGGTGGAAGGGGAGCGCACGCCGCCGGTGCAGCACCAGGTCGGTGTCGGGGTCGAAGTCGATCTCGTGGCGGCCCAGGACGCGGAGCCGACCGGTCCGCCGGACCTCCGCGGACCGGAGCCGGCCGGCGGCGGTGTCGACGGTCTCCGGGTCCTCGCCCTCCAGTCCCCAGATCACCGCGTCGTAGCTGCCGTGACCGTGCCCGGTCGCCCCCAGCGAGCCGAAGAGCTGCGCGCTGACCCGCGTCGCCTGGTCCAGCAGAGCCTCCTCAGCCAGCTGGGCGACGAAGCGGCCGGCCGCCCGCATCGGGCCGACCGTGTGCGAGCTCGAAGGGCCGATGCCGATGCTGAACAGGTCGAACACACTCACGCTCACCCACGTCAGTCTCCTCCTGCCGGGCTGAGGGTGGGAACCGGAGCGGTCCGGATCCGCTACCGCGCCTAAGTCCGCCGGTAGACTTCGCGCTGAACGGACTCGGGGTCTGGACACAGGAAGAGGACCCTGGTGCACGCTCTCGCGGTGCTGGTCGGCAGCTGTCCGGTCCGGCAGTGGAGAGCGTCCCCGTGACCAGCGCGGCCGGGACCAGCGGCACCGCGGCGCCGCCCGTCCGGCTCCCCCAAGCCTGGTGGGTCTTCCTGCTCGGCGGCGCGGCGCTGGTCATCGCCTACCACTGGGTGCCCCGCGGGACCGCGACGACGGTCTACTACGTGGCCGTCGGGGCGCTCGGCGTCGGGGCCATGGCCCTCGGCATCCACCTGCGCCGGCCCGTCCGCCGGGCTCCGTGGCTGGTGCTGCTGGCCAGCCAGGTGCTGTGGGTGCTGGGCGACGCCGTCGGCGGCGTGCTGGCGGCGGTCAGCTCGACCGACTACTTCCCGACGGTGGCGGACGCGTTCTACCTCGTTGCCTACCCGGTGCTCGCGGTGGCCCTCCTGATGCTGACCCGTGGGCGGCGCCCGCGGCGCGACCTGGAGGGCCTGCTGGACGCGCTCACCGTCCTGATCGGGCTCGCGCTGCTGACCATGGTGGTCATCGGGTCGCCGGCCCCCGTGACGGGTGGCCACCCGGTCCTGGCCCTGGTCGTGTCCGGCGCCTACCCGCAGCTCGACATCCTGATCATCACGATCCTGGTGGCCCTCATCACCACCCCGGGCTCGCGGACGCCGGCCCTCAAGCTGCTGGTCGTCGCGCTCAGCCTCGTGGTCACGGCGGACGTGGGCGCCACCGCGCTGGACAAGATGACCTTCGACAGCACCGGCGCCCTGGACCACCTCTGGCTCGCGTCCTACGTCCTGCTCGGCGCCGCGCTGCTGCACCCGTCGCTGTACGAGCTGTCCATCCCCGTGCGGGCCGAGCAGGGGCAGCTGCGCCGCTCCCGGGTGGCCGCGACGATCCTGGTGATGCTGGTTCCACCCGGGGTGCTGGTGGGGGAGCACCTGCGGCACCGGCCGATCAGCGTCTGGCCGATCGCACTGGCCTCGGCAGCGATGTTCGGGCTGGTCGTGCTGCGGATGACGATCGTCGTCCGGCAGATCGCCGCGGCGCAGGCCGAGCGGGAGCAGGCCCAGGCCGCCCTCGCGTACCAGGCCTCGCACGACTCGTTGACCGGACTGCCCAACCGGGCCCAGGGGCTGGAGCTGGTCAGCGCCTCGCTGGCGCGCGCCCAGCGCGACGGCGCCCTGGTCGGGCTGCTCTTCGTCGACCTGGACGGCTTCAAGGGGGTCAACGACAGCTACGGTCACCGCGCCGGCGACGAGGTGCTGCAGGCCGTCGCGGCCCGGATGCGCGCGGTGCTCCGGGAGGGGGACATGGTCGGTCGGCTCGGCGGCGACGAGTTTGTCGTGCTGCTCGAGCCGCTGGTCGAGACCGGGTCGGCCGTCACGGTGGCCGAACGGCTGATCGGGGAGGTGTCGGCCGCCGTCACGCTGAGCCACGGGCACCCGGTGCGGGTGGGCGCGAGCGTCGGGGTGGCCATCAGCCAGGACGGCGGGACCGATGCGGAGACATTGCTCAACGAGGCCGACACCGCCGCGTACCGGGCGAAGAACCTCGGCCGGGGCCGGGTGGAGGTCTTCGGCGACGCTCTCCGCCGCGAGCTGCAGGAGCGCTCCGACCTCGAGCGCGCGCTGCGCCGGGCCCTCGCCGAGGACGCGCTGACCCTGCGGTACGACCCGGTCGTCGAGGTCGGCGACGGCACGGTCCTGGGGTACCAGGCCGTGCTGGACTGGGACCGGCCGGGGGTCGGGCCCGTGACCGGGGAGCAGCTCCGAGCCGTCGCCGAGCTGTCCGACCTGGCGTTCGACCTCGACACCTGGGTGCTCGGGCAGGCCACGCGGCAGCTCGCGGTCTGGAACGGGCTGAGCGCGACCCGGCTGGGGCTGGGGGTGTACGTCTCGGCCCGCCACCTCGCCCGGGTCCGCGTCCTGGACGACGTCCGGCGAGCCGTCGAGGAGTCTGCCATCGCCCCCGGACAGCTGACCGTCGAGATCACCGACACGACCTTCATCGACGACCCGGTCGGCTTCGGCAACCTGGACCGGATCCGCGAGCTGGGGGTGCGGGTCGGGCTCCAGGACTTCGGCACCGGCTACAGCTCCGTCCGGCGGCTGCAACGGCTGCCCATCGACGTGGTCAAGCTGGACGGCGGGTTCCTGGACTGGCGCAGCCCGTCCGGGGCCGGGCTGCTGCAGCTGATGGTCCAGGGCGTCCAGAACTTCGGCCTGCCGCTGGTGGTCACCGGCGTGACCGACGACGAGCACCGCGCCATGCTGTCCGGGTTGGGGTGCGAGGTGATGGAGGGCAGCTGCTTCGGGGGCCCGTTCACCGCCGCCGAGGTGGCGGAGCGGATCGCCCGGATGTCACCGCTGCCGTCCTGACCGGCGCGCTCGAGGTCCAGCGTCGGGCGTCCGGGGCGCGGAGGAGGTCGGTGGACCTCAGCCCAGTCGGGGGAGCTGGCCGTCGGCGGTGGCCAGCATCCGGTCCACCCGCAGCGCCGGAACAGGGCGCGACCACAGGTAACCCTGGCCGTAGTGGCAGCCGAGCTCGCGGGCGATCGTGGCCTGCTCGATCGTCTCGACGCCCTCCATCGTGACCTTCAGCCCCAGCTCGCCGGCGGTCTGGGCCATCGCCCGGACGATGGTGTCGTCCACGTGCCGGCCGAGCTCGGCGGCGAACGAGCGGTCGATCTTGATCCCGTCGAGGGGAAAGGACAGCAGTTCCTGCAGCGCCGCCCAGCCCGAGCCGAAATCGTCGAACCAGACCTGGAAGCCAGCAGCCCGCGCCTGGGTGATGCGTTCCACGCTGAGTCCCGGACCGGCCGGCCGGGCCGTCTCGGTCAGCTCGAGCGTGACCGCGCTGGGCTCGACGCCGGCCTGGGCCACCTGGTGTTGGACGACGGCGACCCAGTCGTCGGAGTCGAGGTGCCGACCGGACAGGTTGACGCTGAGCCGCAGCCCCGGGTGTTGAGCCCGCCACCGGCTGAGGTCGACCAGCGACTGGCCGATCACCACCCGGTCGAGGTCGGTGATCAGGTGCGAGCGCTCGGCGAGCGGGATGAAGACGGCCGGGTCGTCGACCGAGCCTGACGGGTTCTCCCAGCGCGCCAGCGCCTCGACCGCGATGACCTGACCGGTGGCCAGGTCGACGATCGGCTGGTACCAGGGCACGATCTCGCCCCGACCGATCGCGTGCACCAGGGCGGCCGCGCCCCGCTCGCTCGGGGCCTCCAGCTCGTTCGCGCGCCGGGTCAGGTCCAGCTGGTCGCCCGCGATGGCGGCGAGGTCGCTCAGCAGCTCGACGTCGTCGACGGTGAAGGACCGGGGGGCGGGCGAGCTCACGTGGAGCACGCCGACGACCACGCCGGCCGGGCCGGTCATCGGGACGCCGAGGAACGCTCCGGAGGCCTCGGTGCCGGTGAGCGCCGACTCGTCAGAGGTCGCGAGATCCTCGACCACCAGCGGCCGGGCCCGGGTGGCCACGAGTTCGCTGAGCGTCTCCGCCACGCCGTCGGGCTCGGTCGGGGAGCGGGTGCTGGCCAGCACGCCCTGCAGGTGGCCGTCGACGAGGACGAACGTCCCGTCCTGGACGCCGATGGCGCGCGCCGCCAAGGCCGCGATCCGGTAGGCCGGACCAGCGGTCGCCTTGCGCTCCTGTGCGGCGGGGGGACCGTTCACCGGGTCAGTGTCGCACCTGTCAGCGCGATCGCGGGGCCGCGACGACGGATCGGTTCCCGGTGGAGCGTCAGGCGGGGAGTCGGGGCCGGACGGGCTCAGCGGCCGTCGAGGACCGGGAACGGGGTGTGGGTGCCGAAGCGGCGGGCGTGGTAGCTCAGGGGTTCGGCGTCGCCCGGTTCCGCGGCCACGACCGTGCCCAGCGCGACGACGTGGTCGCCTCCGGTGACGAACTCCGCGACGTCGCAGGCCACCCAGCCGGCCAGTCCGCCGAGCCGCGGCAGCCCGGCGTCGTAGTGCCAGTCCAGCAGGCCGAACTTGTCCTGGTCCTTGCTGGCGAAGGTCTCAGCGAGCCCGGCCTGGTCGGCGCTGAGGATGTTGAGCCCGAAGCGGCGGCTCTCGCGCAGCTGGCCGAGCAGCCGCGACCGCTGGTCGAGTGAGACCAGGATCATCGGCGGTGTCATCGACAGCGACACCCAGGCGCTGACGGTGGTGCCGTGCGCTCGGCCGCCGAGCACGGTGGTGACCACCGCGACCGGGGTCACCACGCAGGCCATGGTCTGGCGGAACGACTCCGGCACCGAGGCCGGCGCCGCGGGCTCGGCGCTCAGCGGGGAGGTCGGGACGGACATCGCAGGGGCTCCTCGGTGCGGCTGGGGACGGCTTCGGTCGGACTCGCCTGAGGCAACGCGCAGAAGGCGCTTCCTCTTCCACCGTCGGCGGTGTCGTCGCTCCCGATCCTCGGTGGGGCTGGCCGCACCCCCGATCCGGCCGTCAGCACCAGTGACCCGCCCGCCCCCCCCGCCCAGGATGGTTCCCGTGCCCCGAGCCTGGCGAAGGCCTCGACGAGGTAGCGCACCATCGCCGAATTGAGAGCCGCCATGACCGTCCACCCGCCCCTGACCCAGGCCCTTCCCTCAGCAGCGACACCACCCGCCTCCTCCGAGACGAGGGCCGTGGCCGAGGTGCCGGCTCGCCGTCACGACCTG
Organism: uncultured Friedmanniella sp.; assembly: GCF_964244285.1. Classification (NCBI taxonomy): domain Bacteria; kingdom Bacillati; phylum Actinomycetota; class Actinomycetes; order Propionibacteriales; family Nocardioidaceae; genus Friedmanniella; species uncultured Friedmanniella sp. Next base: position 7,868 of record NZ_CAXTHT010000007.1, on the reverse strand, counting down.
AGCTGGTTCTTCGGGCTGACCTTCGGGCTCACCTGGGGCGTCGCGGCCCTGGTGCTGCTGGCGCGACCCCAGGTCGAGGCGGTGACGGGCGAGTTCGGGACGAGCAGCCCGCTGTACTACCTGGCCGTCTACGCCCCCTCGCTCAGCGCAGTCGTGCTGACGGCCGTCCGGACCGGCCGGTCGGGACTGGAGGAACTGGCCTCACGGCTGCTGCGCCGGCGGGTGTCGCCGGGCTGGTACGCCCTGGTGCTGCTGGCCTGGCCCTTCGCGGACCTGCTGGCCCGGCTGCTCGAGGAGATCGTGACCGAGCGTCCGCTCGGCCCCCTGCTGCTCAGCGGAATCCCGCCGACCCCGCTGCACAGCTGGTACCTCGCCCCGGCCATGCTGCTGGCGACCCTGCTGCTGGACGCCGGACCACTCGGTGAGGAGCTGGGTTGGCGCGGCTACGCCCTGCCCCGGCTGGTGCGCGGACGGCTCGGCCGTCTTGGCTCGGCTGCCGTGCTCGGCCTGGTCTGGGGCGCCTGGCACCTGCCGGCCTTCCTGATCAGCGGCACCTTCCAGCACGACGAGCGGATGGGCGTCCTCTGGCTGATCCTGGGGACGGTGCTCTCGTCACTGATCATGACCTGGCTCTACCTGCGGACCGGGGGCAACATCCTCCTCGCCGGGATCCTGGTGCATCTGATGAACAACTCGACCGTCTCCTCCCTCTGGGCCTTCGACCTGGTGATGACGTTGCCCGCGCTGGTCGCCGCCGTCGCCCTGCTGCGCCGGGACCGTTCGGACCGCGCCGACCGCCGCGCTCGGCACGTTGCCTCCTGAAGGTGGTCCTGCATCCGCTCGACGGGAGGCACGAGCACTTTCGGGAGGCAGCAGTGGTGGACGGAGCGGGTTGGCATGATGCCTGAGGTGACGCCGCGACCTGACCAGCCCGACCTGGGCGCAGCCGCGCCGTTGGAGGTGGCTTACAGTCCTCGTCGCCAGACGAGGCCGGTTCTCATCCTCGGCCTATTCGCTGTGGCGTTCGTCGTTGCGGGCATCACAGGGCTTATCCCGGGATGGCTGGCGACCGTCGGTGGAGTCGAGTTCGCCGTCATCGTCCCCTTGGCCATCAGGGGCCTGGTCCGCAGCCGCACGGCTGGGGTGGTGCTGCGTTTGGGCGTGGCCGGCGTGACGGTGCGCGGCTACGACGTGGTGCCGTGGTCCGACCTGGCCGAGGTGGTCGTCGCCCCGATGCGTCCGGGCTGGTTTCTCGGGTCGAAGCGCTACCCGGTCCTGGCCTTCGTCCCGCGGCCGGGCGTCGAACTGCCCGACCCGCCGACCTACGGGCGTCGTCGCTACACCTGGGGTCGGGCGACACGGATCCGCCGTTACGGGACGAGCCTGCTCGTCATGCCGCACGCCATGACCGCCACGCTGGAGGAGATCGTCGACGCGGCCGCTCTGCTCGGCGGCCTGCCGGTCACCCGGCAGCCGGTCCGCGGTTCGGTCCGGGTGTTCCTGCTGATGGGGCTGGCGGCCGCCGCGGCCGGAGCACTGGCCGCGCTGGTGAGCCGACTGCCTCGATGACGCTCAGCGCGAGCGGGGCGCGAAGTTGATGCCCTGGTCGTTCAGCCCGAACCGGACGACGAACTCCTCGACGGCGTCCGTCGGCCAGATACTGCCCTGCTGGCGGATCCCCTCCAGGTACTGCTGGTTCTGCGGCCCGTCGGCGGCGATCAGGTTGGTCGGGTCGTTGTAGCGCCAGGGGTTGTCGGAGCGTCGGATGCGGTGCTCGAGGTTCATCGAGTCGTACGCGATGCCGTCGGGGGTGGCGGTGCGCAGCCGGGGTGCGCCGGTGGTGGTCGCGTCGAGGTTGCCGGCCGTCCGCATCCGGCGCTCGAGAGCGGCCAGGTCGGGATGCCGCCGAGGGTTCCGCAGCCGGCGCCAGACGGCGTCGCGCAGGTTGTTGAAGTCCGCCTCGCTCAGGTCGCGGGCCTCGCGCAGCAGGTCGTTGGCCGCGTCGCGTTGGGCGTTGGTGAGCGTCCGGGCGTCGCCGACCTGGGTGCGCAGCTGGTCGAACTGGGTCCGCAGCTGGGCCAGTCGGACCCGGGTCGGAGTCGTCCGCTGGCGGGCGAGAGCGTCCTGGATCACCGCGGGCAGCTTCTGGTCCACCAGCCGCTCGTACTCGGCGAGCAGCTGGGGCTGGGCGACCTGCGTCGTCCTGGTCTGGGACGGCACCACCTCGGTGGCGGCGGTCTGGACGCGGGCGACCGCCTCTCCCGAGCTACGTGCGGCGGCGGCGATCATCGTCTCGTCGGCCGCCACGCCTTCGCTCCGGGCCAGGTCGCGCAGGGCCTGCTGCACGGCCAGCTCGGCCTCCTCGGCGTTGCCGAAGTGCCCCGAGACCGCGAGCGGTCGGACCAGCTCGTCCGGGACGGCGCCGGTGGTCCGGTAGGCGCTGAGCAGCTGGGAGAGGTAGGTCTCGCTGCGCAGCGGGGTGCCGCCGGTGGCCAGGGCCAGCTCGAGCGTGCCGGTCGCGGAGAGGGTGAGGCCCTCCAGTGCGACGCTGCCCGCGCCGACGCGGCCGAGGATGCGCCGCAGCCCGTCCACCTCCTGCTCGGTCAGCGAGCCGCCCTTCTGCAGCGCCCGGACGGCCTTCTGCACCAGAGTGGCGTCGGCCCCCTCGGCAGCGCTGCCGACCCGGACGAGGAGCGCCTCGAGCTCCTCGGCCCGCAGCCCCCAGCGCGCGGCCAGCTCGGCGACCTTGGCCAGCTCGCGGCTCCCGGTGACCAGGGCCCGGATGCCGCCGACCAGCGGGATCACGCTCAGGGCAGCTCCGAAGCCCATCACCACGAGCCCGGCGTCGTCGATCTCGTTGCCCCAGAAGTCCTCACCCGTCGACGCGGCGTAGGCGAACTCACCGATTGTGTAGAGCTGGCCGAGGACGGGGATGAAGCCGATCGCGGCGTCGACGAGCGAGGTGGCCAGCCGGGTGGCGGCGTCGGAGGTGCCCAGCCAGACGTGCCCGTCGGGCGCGCGGGTCCGGCCGAGCCCGCGCAGGTGCTCCAGGTTCAGCGGCGTGCCCTGCGCCGGCACGGAGGCGACCTCAGCGACCTCGACCAGCGTCAGCTCGAACGCCTGGTCGCGCAGGCCGTCGCCAGGGCCCGCCTCGCTCGGCTTCGGGCTGATGGCCGAGCCGTCGGAGGAGCGCAGCCGGACCGGTACCGGCTCGGCCACGTCGACGCGGACCCCGGGGCCGACCACCACCCGGATCTCACCCGGCGATCCGTTGACCGGCGGCAGCACCTGCCAGGCGTAGGCGGCCCCGACCTCGGGGTCGGTCGGCGCCACGGTGACCCGGGCCTCGCTCCACGGGTGCTCGATGGTCACCCCCGACCGGCCGGTGCCGATGTGGACGGTGTCGCTGGACTCGGCGGCCGGGTCCATGGGGCCGACGGTCGAGATCGGCAGGCCCTGGTCCGGGCGATCGCCGATGGTCTCCACACCGACGAAGTCGCTGAGCTCGATCCGGCTGCCCTGGGCGGGGACGAGGCCGGGGTGCGGGACCCGGACGACCTCGGTGGTGAGCCGGCGGCCGTAGGTGATGACCGGCGCGTGCGCCGGGGCGCCGGTTCTGACGCGGACGCCGGGCGCGGCCACGACCGTCACCCGGCGCTCGTCGGACTGGGCGCCGGTCCACTCCGGGTCGATCCAGTAGGCGAAGCCGCCCTCCTTGCCGGGCGCCGCCTCGACCCGGACCAGGGTCTCCTCCAGCTGCAGCTGCGCGTGGTCGGCCTCGGCGCTCTCCAGGATGTCGAGGTCCCCGATCTCGGGATGGGCCTCGGCGACCCCGGCCGCCGAGGCGAGCCGGCTCTGCACGGCCAGCGGCGCGATCCGGGCGTTCTCGTCCTGGTGCTGTTCGACGATCTGGTCCGTCGCCGTCACCCGGACCAGCCGCTGCGGCAGCACCGGCTTGGTGTCGGGGTCGGGCTTCGGGATCAGCGGCCCGAGGGCAGGGGCGGCCTGCGGGGGACCAGCAATCGGCGGCCCCACCGAGAACGCGTAGACCCCGCCGACCGGGCTCGCCAGCCGCACCCACGACTCGCCGTAGCTGATCTCGACGTGCTGGGCGTCGGTCTGGGTCACCGTGAGGCCCCCGGACTCGCGCACCGTGCCCGGCGGGAAGGGTCCGGGAAGGACCTCGGTCCCCGGCTCCGCGGACAGCACCAGCTGAGGCAGCGGTTCCCGCTGGACGACCTCGTTCCCTGAGGTCGTACTCCCTGGTCTCGTCGACGGGCCCTCGCGCGCCGCCAACCGGGCCACGGTCGCGCGGTTACCCGCCGTCCGTTGCCACTCCAGTACCTGCTCGGCGGGTGTCGCGGGCGGAGCTTTCGGGCGTCGGACGGGCGGTCGGGGGCGTGCCCGAGCCGGCGTCGTCGCTGACGCCGGCTCGATCCCCTGCGTGGGCCAACCCACCGCACCCTCCGGGTCCAGGGTCGCGCGCGGACCGGTCGGCCGCCAGGTCCGATCGGGCAGGCGGCGAGGCAGACCCAGTGCGGCGATCGGTAGCGGTGGCTGCGCGAGATCGCTAGCGTCGGGGTACCCGATCGGCGGATGAGGAGGTCTCCGGTGGAACTCGGCCTCGCCCTGCCCAACCTCGGTCGTCACCGGTCGGCCGCGTCGATGCTGACGCTGGCCCGAGCGGCCGAGGAGCTCGGCTTCGACTCCGTCTGGACCTCCGAGCACGTCGTGGTGCCCGCCGAGATGTTCGACCCGTACGGCGACACCCTCGACAGCCTGACCACCCTGGCCTACGTCGCCGCGGCGACCGAACGGGTCCGTTTGGGCACGTCCGTCCTCATCCTGCCGCTGCACGAGCCGGTCCTGCTGGCCAAGCAGGCGTCGACCCTGCACGCCCTGAGCGGCGGGCGCTTGCAGCTGGGCGTCGGCGTGGGCTGGATCGCCGAGGAGTTCGAGCTGATGGGCGCCGACTTCGAGGGACGCGGTCAGGTGATGGACCGCTCCGTCGCCGTGCTGCGGAGCCTGCTGGCCGGCGACGCCGATGCGACGCTCGTCCCGCCCGCTCTCGTCGGGCTGCCGTTCGCCCCGCCCGTCGAGTCGCCGCTGCCGATCCTGGTCGGCGGTCACGCCCCGTCAGCCCTGCGGCGCGCCGCCCGGCTGGGTGACGGCTGGCACGGGGTCTGGCTCGAACCCGACGAGCTGCCCTCCTACGTGGCCGCCACCCGGGCCCAGAGCGCCCGACCCGGCTTCCGCATCAGCGTGCGCACCGACTTCCGCATCGTCGACCCGAGTGAGGCGGCCGGCGGCGTGCCGGGCCTCGTCGGCCGTCCGGACGCGATCGCCGCCAAGATGCTTCAGTACCGCGCGGCGGGCGTCGACGAGCTGGTCATCGACTTCATGAACCGCGACCACGGGGGCGTGCCGGACCTGGGATTCATCCTCGACCAGCTCCACCGCTTCCGCGCTGAGGTACCGGCTGACCTCAGCTAGCTTCACCGCCCGGGGTGCGGGCGACTCTGCTGCCAGGCGGTCGGTCTGTCGACGCGGGCTAGGTTGACCGGGTGAGCGCACCGACCCCCAACCCGTCGGACCGGTCCGGACTCGGCGGGGTGGATGTCAGCGCGGTAGTGGGTGCTCTGCTGGACCTGCGCACGTGGTCGGCGTTCGACATCGACGCCGAGGGGCGCGTGCTCGCCGGGCACGACGAGCTGGGCAGCGTCCAGCTGGTCGAGATCGACCCGGACGGCACCCGGACCCCGCTCACCGACCTGCCCTCGCGCTGCGTCGGCCGCTACCGCCCCGGCCGCCGGCAGGTGGTCGTCCAGCACGACAACGGCGGTGACGAGCTGATGCAGCTCTCGCTGCTGGACCTCAGCACAGGTGCGACCACTCCGGTCACCCTCGACGGGCTGGAGCCGTTGGTGCGCGACCCGGCCTACCTGCACGTCATCGGCGACGTCGACGACCAGCGGCTGGTCTACGGCACCAACCGCCGCAACGGCGTGGACATGGACGTGGTGGTGCGCGACTGGGCCACCGGTGCGGAGGAGGTCCTGTGGGACGGCGGCGGCTACGTCGCGGACACCCACGTCTCCCACGACGGCACCTCGGTGGCGGTGACGGCGCTGAGCCTCCGTCCGGCGTCCACGCTGGTGGTTCTGGCGGGACCAAGGGCCGCCGCCGGCAACCAGGTCACCGATCCCGACGACCACGCCCGGAACCATGCCGTGGGCTGGGCGCCCGACGACGAGGCGTTGGTGCTGACCTCGAACTCGGGCCGCGAGTTCGATGCGGTGATGCGGGTGGGCCTCGACGGCCCTGGCTTCGACGACACCGGCCGGACGACCTTGGTCGCCGACGAGGCGCATGACCTGGCGGCGTGGCCCTCACCGGACGGCAGCGCCCTGGTGGTGGGCCGGCTGGTCGACGGTGGGGTGGAGCTGGCGGTGCTTGAGGCGGACGGGCGGCTGCGCTCTGCCGTCCCGGCGGAGAAGGGCGCGCAGTGGGGGCGGGCGGTGGCCGACGTGGTCTGGGCGGCCGACTCGTCGCGGTTCGTGCTCACCGTCTCCCAGCCGACGGCGCCGGGCTCGCTCTACTCGGTGGACGCGGCCAAGGGTCGCGCCACCCTGGTGGCCGACAGCCGGGAGGGGAGGCCCGTTGACCTGGCGGCGCGGCTGGTCGAGCCGTCTATCCACCGGGTTCCCACCCCGGACGGGGAGCAGGTGCCCTGTTTCGTCTACGCCCCGTCGGTACCGGTGCCCGCGCTGGCCGGGGCGTCGGTGGTGCTGGTGCACGGCGGACCCGAGTCGGCGGCCGACCTGACCTTCTCTCCCGTGGTGCAGGCGCTGGTGGGCTGCGGGCTCACGGTGCTGGTGCCGAACGTCCGCGGCTCCACGGGCTACGGCAAGCGCTGGTACAGCCTGGACGACGTCGACCTCCGGCTGGACTCGGTGGCCGACCTCGCCGCGCTGCACGACTGGCTGCCCAGCCAGGGTCTCGATCCCGAGCGCGCAGCGTTGTGGGGCGGCTCGTACGGCGGCTACATGGTGCTGGCCGGGGTGACCATGCAGCCCGAGCGCTGGGCCGCGGCCGTCGACATCGTCGGCATCTCGTCTCTGGTCACCTTCCTGGAGAACACCTCGGCCTACCGCCGGGCCTACCGCGAGCGGGAGTACGGCAGCCTCGAACACGACCGGGAGCTGCTGGTCCGCGCGTCCCCGATCACCTACCTGGACCAGCTCCGGGCGCCCCTGTTCGTGATCCACGGCGCCAACGACCCGCGGGTGCCCCTGTCCGAGGCCGAGCAGATCGTCGAGGCGCTCGCCGCCCGTGGCGTCCCCCACGTGCTCAAGGTGTACGCAGACGAGGGCCACGGCCTGGCCAAGCGGGCCAACCGCCAGGACGCCTACCCGGCCGCCGTGACGTTCCTGGTCGACCTGCTGGCCCGCTGACGGGCTGGGCTCAGCCTTCGTCGTCCTCGGGGGGTGCGAGAGCCGCCATCAGGGCGTCCAACTGTCCGAGGGCCTTGACCACGGTGAGAAACGCGGCCAGCCCGACGGCGGGATCGCCGTTCTCCACCCGCCGCAACGTCCCCCGCGTGATGCTGGCCCGCTCGGCCAGCTGGTCCACGCTGAGCCGCTGCTGCTCCCGCGTGGCCGCCAGCTGCGCTCCCAGCTGAGCCGCCGCCCGCCGGGTCCGGATCGGTCGGGGCCGTGACGCCATCTCAGGTCTCCCCATCCGCCGCTGCCGTGAGGACCTCGATCGAGCGTCCATCGAGAGGCTAAGGGAGCAAGCCAAGCCGGGGAGCTGATGTTCAGCTTCGGGTGATCCTTGACGGACCTACTCCGCTTGATCCTTGACACTCT
>NZ_CAXTHT010000006.1:0-250425 GCF_964244285.1 uncultured Friedmanniella sp. | reverse complement strand
CTCCGCCCCCGCGGCGCCGCGGCCGGGGGGCCCCCCCCCCCCCCCCCCCCCCCCCCCCGGCCCCCCCCCCCCCCCCCCCCCCCGCAAGATCCGCGAACGAGCCGCTGGTGGGTGCTGTTGCCTCCTGAAGGTGGCCCTGCATCCGCTCGAGCGGAGGCATCATCACTTTCGGGATGCAGGAGCTGGGCCGTCACGCCTGCTCCGACGGTGTGGCGCGCGCGACCGGGGCCTGACCATCGAACCCGGTCAGCGCGGGTGTGGAATGGGCGGGTGGCGCAACGGTGGGTGGCAACGGACTTCGGCGGGCTGGACGTGTTCAGGCTGGTGGAGGTCGAGGTGCCCCCGCCGGGGCCGGGCGAGGTCACGATCGAGGTTCGCGCGGCGGGCATGAACCCGGCCGACTACAAGCACGTGGCGTCGGGAACGGACCGCAGCCTGCTGCCCGTCCCCGTCGGGTACGAGGTGTCCGGGGTCCTGACCGCGATCGGTCCCGATACCGAGATCGCCTCGGGCGGCGGTGCGGTGGGGGACGCTGTCCTGGCCTTCCGCGTCTCCGGCGGCTACGCCACCGCGCTCACGGTCCCGGCCAAGGACGTCTTTGCCCTGCCCGAACGGTTGAGCTTCGCCGAGGGCGCGAACCTGTTGCTCGCCGCCGCGACGGCTGCGGAGATGCTGCAGGTCGTCGATGCCGCGGCGGGGGAGACGGTCCTCCTGCACGGCGCGTCCGGGGCGGTCGGGGTCAGCGTGCTGCAGCAGGCCGGTCTGCTCGGCATCCGCGTCGTCGGTACCGCCAGCGAGGAACGCCTCGACGAGGTCCGGTGGTTCGACGGCATACCCGTTCGCTACGGCGCGGGCCTGACCGACCGGGTCCGGGCGCTCGCGCCCGACGGCGTCGCCGCAGCCCTGGACGCCGTCGGCACCGACGAGGCGATCGACGTCTCGCTCGAGCTGGTCGACGACCCGCAGCGCATCGTCAGCATCGCCGCCTTCGGTCGGGCCGCGGCCGAGGGCTACCAGGTCATCGGCGGCGCGATGCCGGCCAGCAAGGCCTACCGCGACGCCGCCCGGGTACGACTGATCACCCTTGCTGGCACCGGAGCACTGGTCGTCCCCATCGCCCGTACCTTCCCCTTCGACCAGGCCCGCCGAGCCCTGGAGCTGCTGAGCGGCGGCCATCCCGGCGGGAAGCTGGCCCTGGTGCCCTGAGGCGCCTGTCCGCTCGAGCCCCTGTCCAGCCCCCTCGCCGAGGAGCTTCCGTGACGATCGAAACCGAGATCTTCCCCGACGCCGATTCCCTCGGCCGGCGTGCGGCCGAGCTCGTGGCCGAAGGTATCGCCGAGGCGGCGGAAGCGGGCCGGCCCTTCCTGCTCGGCTGCCCCGGCGGCCGTAGCGCCTCCTCGACCTACCGCGCTCTCGCCCTGCTCGTGGCGGCCCGGAAGCTCGACCTCAGCCACGTCGCGGTCGTGATGATGGACGACTACCTCGTCCCCGGCCCGGACGGCTCGCTGGTCCACGAGGACGCGGCGGCGCTGCACTCCTGTGTCCGGTTCGGGGTGGAGGAGATCATCCGGCCGCTGGCCGAGGCGGCCGGGCAGGGGATCGGCACGCCGGAGCTCTGGGTCCCGGACCCGGCCGAGCCGGAGGCCTACGACGACCGGATCGCCGCCGCGGGTGGCATCGACCTCTTCCTGCTGGCCTCCGGGGCCGGGGACGGGCACGTCGCCTTCAACGGCCCGGGCTCGCCCGCCGACAGCCCGACCCGAATCGTCGAGCTGCCGGAGCAGACCCGGCGCGACAACCTCGCGACCTTCCCCTCCTTCGACGGACGGCTGGACCGGGTGCCGCGGCACGGCGTCACCGTGGGGATCGACACGATCGTCCGGCACTCCGCGTCGGCGATCATGCTGGTGCACGGCGCCGACAAGGGCCTGGCCGCCCGGCACCTCCTGGCCGCGGACGGCTACGACCCGGCCTGGCCCGCGACCGTCGTCGCCGTCTGCGCCCGTCCCCGGCTGTTCCTCGACGAGGTTGCCCTCGCCGCGGCTCGTGCGATGACTGCGACCACCCCGTCAGCTCCCTGATCTCCAACCCAGCAAAGGATCCGTACGGATGGCCAAGATCAAACTCGCCTACCTGGGCGGTGGCTCCTCCCGGGCCGCCGGCACCATGGCCTCGTTCATCGACCACGGGGAGGAGTTCGCCGGGTCTGAGGTCGTGCTCATCGACCAGCGGCCCGACGAGCTCGAGATCGTCCGGACCCTGGCCGAGAAGATGGCGCGTTCCGAGGGCATCGACCTGACCGTGACCGCGACCACCGACCGGCGGGCCGGCCTCGAGGGCGTGGACGCGGTGCTCAGCAGCTTCCGGCCCGGTGACTTCGAGATGCGGCTGCAGGACGAGCTGATCCCGATGCGGCACGGCGTCATCGGCCAGGAGACCCAGGGTCCCGGCGGCTTCATGATGTCGCTCCGCTCGGTCCAGGTCTTCCAGGGCCTCGTCGCCGACCTGGCGGCGGTGGCCCCGGACGCGCGGATCTTCAACTACACCAACCCGGTGAACATCGTCTCCCAGGCCGTCGAGGACTACACCGACGTCCCGATCTACTCGATGTGCGAGGGGCCGATGATCTTCTGGCCCTCGGTCGTCCGCACCGCCGGGCTGGACCCGGCGCGGGCGCACGTCGTGATGGCCGGGGTCAACCACAACTGCTGGTCGACCACCCACCTCTACGACGGCGAGGACCTCATGCCGCTGCTGGAACAGGGCTGGGGGCGGGTGCGCGACGACCCGACCGTCGACGTCTGGGCCAAGCGGATGCTGCACCTGGCTGTGGCCATGCGGTCCATCCCGGCCGACTACTTCCGCTACTACTACTTCGGCGAGGAGGTCTTCCGCGAAGCCCAGGCCAAGCGCCTCACCCGGGCCGGGGTGATCCTGGAGAACGTGGCCGGCTACTGGGAGCACTACCGCGACCAAGCCGCGACCGACCACCCGGTGCTCGACCCCGCCCGCTCCCGGGGCGGCATCCACGAGCTGGAGCTGGCGATCGACGTGATGAGTGCCTACTACAACGACGCCCCGGCCGAGCTGCCCGTCAACCTGCGCAACACCGGCGGCGCGCTGCCGGGCTTCGACGAGGACACCGTGGTGGAGGTGTGGTGCACCGTCGACGGCACGGGTGCGCACCCGATCGAGCAACGGCCGCTGCCGCACGCCGTTCGCGGCCTCACCCAGCAGCTGGCCGAGTACCAGCGGCTGGCCGCCCTGGCAGCCTGGGAGGGCGGCCGGGCCGACGCGGTCCGGGCTCTGGTGGCACACCCGTTCGTCCCCACGCTCGCGGTGGCCGAGGAGCTGTACGACGACCTGGCGCACGCCAACGCGGCGTACCTGCCGGAGCGCCTGCTGCGGTGAGCCGCTACTTCCTCGGAATCGACGCCGGCAACTCCAAGACCGTCGCCCTGCTCGCCGACGAGACCGGTGAGATCCTCGGCCGCGGGCGGGGCGGCGTGGGCGACATCTACGGCACCGCCACCGAGGAGCTCGCCGTCGACGCCGTAGTCGCGGCGGCGGAGGCCGCCCTGGCCGACGCCGGCGTCTCCGCCGAGAGGGTGAGCGCCGCGGCCCTGCGGCTGGCCGGCGTCGACTGGGCCGAGGACGAGCGCTACTGGGAGGACGCCGCCGCCCGCCGGCTGCCGGGCCTGCGCCAGGTGAGCATTCGCAACGACGGCTTCGCCCTGCTGCGCTGCGGCACCGTCTCGGGGGTCGGCGTCGCCGTCACCGCGGGCACCGGCCCGGCCGTGGCGGCGCGGGGCCACGACGGCCAGGAGTACTGCGCGTCCTGGTGGATCCAGCACGCCCTCGGCGGCCTCGGTCTCGGCGAGGCCGCGTTCCGGGCCGTCGTCGACGCCGAGATCGGCCTCAGACCGCCGACCCTGCTGCGGGCGGAGCTGCTGACCCTCTACGGCCACCACGACGTCGCCGACCTGCTGTACGCCTTCACCCGCCGCGGCTCCGCGCGGTCCGGACGGGACTACGCCGCCGCCGCGCGGTCGGTGCTGCGGGCGGCGTCGGCCTCGGACGCGGTGGCCCTCGAGATGGTCCGGTCGGCGTCGAGCACCTTCGCCGGGCTCGCTCGCGTCGCCGCGGAGCGGACCGGTCTGGTCTCAAGAGCACACCCGGCGACTGAGCCGGTGCCGGTCGTGCTGGGCGGATCGCTCCTCACCTCGGAGCTCCCCGCCTACCGCGAGGCCCTGGTCAAGGACCTCCGGCGCGAGCTCGGTGCGGTCCGGGTCGCCGCGACCGCCGCCTCGCCGGTGGCCGGAGCTCTGCTGGACGCGCTGGCCGAGGGCGGGGTCGAGCTGGACCAGGAGCGGCACGACCGGGTGCTCACCACGTCGCACCCGGCGGACTTCCTGCTCACCTGAGCGGCCCAGCCGGCCGCGCAGAGCCGTGGGTGTGACGGTCGTGTACCGACTCGAAGTCGTTCGCCGTCCTCGTGGAAAGCGGTCACCCCGCGATGGTCGACTCTGATATACCTGGCCGACATCAGCGATGCGGAGGTGGTGGCGTGCAGGCGGCAGAGGCCGACCTCGAGGCCGACCCCAGGGTCGCCGAGGTGGTGGCGGCGGCGCGAGCGGCGGACGTCCGGCTCGTCCGCTTCGAGTACTGCGACGTCAGCGGCGTCGCCCACGCCAAGGCGATCCATGTGGACCAGCTGGCCCACAAGATGGTCGAGGGCGTCGGTCTGACCCGGGCGCAGATGGCGCTCAACCTGCTGGAGCAGGTCGTCCCGATCGAGGGCATGGAGCCGGTCGGGGAGATCCGCCTGGTGCCGGATCCGACGACGTTCACGGTCCTGCCGTGGTCGCCCGGCAGTGCGAGCGTGCTGTGCGACCAGCTCGACCACGACCGGACCGACTGGGGCGCCTGCCCGCGTTCCTTCCTGCGCCGGGTGGTCGACCGCGCCGCGGCGATGGGCATCACCGTCCAGGCGACGTTCGAGAACGAGTACTACCTCGGTACCGAGATCGACGGCCGCTTCGAACCGGTCGACGCCCCGACGCACGCCCCGGTCTACAGCGCCATCGGCCATGACCATCTGGACGGGCTGATGCTCGAGACCGTCGATGCCCTGACTGCGCAGGGCATCGTCGTCGAGCAGTGCATCAACGAGTACGGTCCCGGCCAACGGGAGATCTCGGTCCGGCACACCGATGCGCTGGGGGCCGCCGACCAGCAGCTCAAGTTCCGCGACACCGTCCGGGGCGTCGCGTCCCGGCACGGCATCCTCGCCTCGTTCGCCGCCAAGCCCTACCCGGACGAGATCGGCAGCGGCGCGCACATCCACTTCAGCCTCTGGGGCCGCGCTGGCGAGGGCGGGCGCAGCCTGCTCTACGACCCGGCCGTCCCGGGCGGACTGTCCCCGCTCGGCCGGCACTTCATCGCCGGGGTCGCCGAGCACCTGCCCGCCCTGACCGCCCTGACCGTGCCCAGCTACAACTCCTTCCGACGTCTGGTTCCCAGCGCGTGGGCGTCCAGCACGACCGCGTGGGGCTACGACAACCGGGAGGCGGCGCTGCGGATCGCGTCGCCCTTCTACCGGCGGGAGGAGGCCAGCTACAACATCGAGTACAAGGTCTCCGACCCCAGCGCCAACCCCTACCTCTCCCTCGGAGCCCTGATCAGCTGCGGGCTGGACGGCATCCAGCGCGGCCTCGAACCGGGAGAGCCCAGCCGACGCGACCCCGCGAGGCTCTCCCCGGAGGAGCGCGAGCGGGGCAAGGTGCGCGACCTGCCGTCCTCGATGGCCGAAGCCCTGGACCTGCTCGAGGCCGACGCCGTCCTGGTGGACGCGCTGGGGCCGCTACTCTCCCGCTGCTACCTCGCCGTCCGACGCTCCGAGCACGCCGCCTTCGCGGCCGCGGACGTCGACTTCGAGATCCGCCACCACTACTACCGGTTCTGAGGGAGCACGATGGGCGTGGACCTGAGCGACGTGCGCGTGGTGGACAACCACTGCCACTCCGTCGAGCGGTCCCAGCACGACGACGTCACGTCCTGGCGGTCCTACTTCACGGAGTCACCAGACGCCCACGTCCGGGCCGTCGACGTGGCGAGCACCGCGTGCTACCAGCGGCTGACCACCGCGATGGCGGGCTTCCACGGCGTCGACCGCGCGGAGGAGTCGGTGCTGGCCGCCCGTTCCGCCGTCGGCGTGTCCGAGCTGGCCGGCCGGCTGTGGACCGACGCCCGGCTCGACGCGCTGGTGGTCGACACCGGCTTCCCCGATCCGGCGATCGCGTTGAGCGTCCCCGAGCTCGCGGTGGCCGGCGGGTGCCGGGCCGTCTCGCTGCTGCGGCTGGAGCCGGCGTTCGAGGCGCTGATCCTCAGGGCGCAGAGCTACGACGAGCTGCTCGACCTCACCCGGGACACGGTCAGCGACGTGCGCGCCGCCGGCTGGTCGGGCTTCAAGTCGGTGGTCGGCTACCGCACCGGGCTCGCGGTGGACCGCTGGGACGTCGCCGACGCTCGGGCCTCGTACGCCGCCGCGCGGACCGAGGTCGAGGCGGGCGGTCGCGTCCGGCTGGGGCACAAGCCGCTGCTCGACACCTTGCTGCACGTGGCGTTCGCGGCGGCCGCGGCGCAGGAGCTACCCCTGCAGTTCCACGTGGGCTACGGCGACCCGGACGCCGACCTGCGGCAGGCCAACCCGTTGCAGCTGCGGGCTCTGTTCGAGGAACCCGCCTACCGCGGCATGCCGGTGGTGATGCTGCACAACTGCTGGCCGTTCGTCCGGGAGGGCGCCTACCTGGCGGCGGTTTACGGCAACGCCTGGCTCGACCTCTCCTACGGCATCCCGTTCCTGTCCCGCGGCGAGCTGCGGCAGGTCAGCCGCGCCGCGCTCGGTGCCGCCCCGGCCAGCCGGCTGATGTACAGCTCCGACGGTGCCCGGGTCCCGGAGCTGCACTGGCTCAGCGCCCACGACGGGCGCCGGCTGCTCGGCGAGGCGCTCGACGAGCTGGTCGCCGACGGCGACCTGACCGCGGACCAGGCTCAGACGGCGGGTGAGCGCGTGCTGCGGGACAACGCCTGGTCGCTCTACGGCATCGATGCCGCTCCGCGGCCCCGGTGACCGAAGCCAGGAGGAGATGCTGATGTGTCGGTTGCTCGGTGTGGTCTCGCGCACCCCCGTGACGGTGGACGCGCTGCTCGGGAACGGCCGGGAGGACTTCTTCGCCCTGGCCCGCAGGCACGGTGACGGCTGGGGTCACGCCTGGAGCACGGGTGCGCACGACCTCCAGCTGCGCCGCGACCCGAGCTCGGCTCTGACCAGCGCCGAGCTGGCGGGCCTCACACGGGACGAGCCGGCCCTCGCCTCGCTCACCCACCTGCGCTGGGCGACGCTGAGCCTGGCCGTGGGACCGGAGAACACCCACCCGTTCACCGACGGCACGGTCGCGTTCGCGCACAACGGGTCGGTCAAACCGCCCTCGGCGCTGGACGAGCTGGTGGCCCCCGAGCTGGCACCGCACCGCCAGGGGACCACGGACAGCGAGCGGTACTTCCTCGCGCTGCGGTCCCGGATGCGGCACGAGGAGCCGGGCACTGCGCTGGTGCGGACCGTCGAGGCCATCGTGCGGACGGGGGCCGTCGTCAACAGCCTGAATGCGTTGCTGCTCACCCCGACCCACCTCTACGCCGCCTGCTCCTACGACCCGGGGTCCGACGACGACCCGGACTACTACCCGCTGCTGCACCGCCGGGTCGAGGACCGTGTCGTGGTCACGTCCACCGGCTGGGCGGACCGCTCCGGGTGGGACACCCTCGGCAACGGGCAGATGCTGGTGGTCGAACGCGGCACGCTGCACACCTCGGTGGTCCCGTTGGCCACCCCGGTGGAGCTCGACGTGGCGGTCGCCGGGTGAGGTCGGTCGCGTGACGACGTCGCCGCGGGCGAGCGACCGGGCGTACGAGGAACTGCTGGCGATGATCCTCGACCTGCGTCTGCCGCCGGGGACGATGGTCAACGAGGCGCAGCTGGCCCACGACATCGGCTTCGGCCGGATGCCCGTCCGGGAGGCGATCGCCCGGCTGGCCACGGACCGCTTCATCACCGTCATCCCGCGGCGCGGCACCTTCGTGACGCCGGTCGGGCTCGAGGACGTGCTCGAGATGTTCGAGGCCCGCGAGGCGATCGAGTGCGGTGTCGCCTACATCGCGGCGCGACG
This sequence comes from uncultured Friedmanniella sp., assembly GCF_964244285.1. NCBI lineage: Bacteria > Bacillati > Actinomycetota > Actinomycetes > Propionibacteriales > Nocardioidaceae > Friedmanniella > uncultured Friedmanniella sp. Next base: position 242,197 of record NZ_CAXTHT010000006.1, on the reverse strand, counting down.
GGCGACCGAGGCGGACCTCGTCGAGCTGCGCGGCCTCGTGGCGGCCGCCGACCAGGCGCGTTCGGGTGACCAGTCCGAGGCCTACCTCGGGGACGACCACGCCATCCACGCCTTCCTGGTGGGCATGGCCAGCAACGGCCTCTTGCAGGACGCCGCCGAACGGCTGCTCCAGCACAACCTGCGGTTCTGGCGCTCCTACTGGGCCACCCGTCCCACCCAGCACTCGAGCATGCTGTCCCACGCCGCGCTGCTGGCGGCGCTCGAGGCGCGGGACCCCGAGGCCGCCGAACAGGCCATGCGCGAGCACATCGCCGCCTCCCGCGAGCTGCTGCAGGACGTCTTCGGGCGCTGACCGCTGACGGAGGCTCCGGGGATGGCGTTCTGGGCTCGGCAACGCCCCGGATCGGTATCCAGGGAGCATCGGTGGGCGGCGCTCACCGTCCTGGGGTCACCACGTCCAGTCCTGCCGCCTGCGCCGCAGCGCTGAGGCGGTGGTCGTAGGCGACGAACGCCGAGAGGCCGTCCGCGACGGCGAGAGCGCTGGCGAGATGGACCGCGTCCAGGCTTCGCAGCCGGTCGTCGCCCACCTCCCCGGCCTGTTCGACCACCGCACCCGTCAGCGGGACGAGTTCGAGGCCGGCCAGCAGGCCCCTGGCCGAGGCGACCCGCGCGGGGTCGACCCGCCGGATGGCCCGTACCACCTCGACCTTGGCCAGCTCGCTGCTCACGCTGGGAACCTGGCTCCGTTCGCTGAGCCAGGTGCGCAGCGCGACGCTCTCCTGCTCACGGACCAGCAGCTTCAGCAGGGCCGACGAGTCGAGGTAGATCACCGCTCCCCGCGGAGGTCGTCGAGGAGCTCCTCGGTGGTCACGTCGGCGTCCACCAGATCCGGCAGGACGAGCCGTCCGGTGCCGGGCAGCAGTCGTCCCTCGGCGACCAGGCGGTCACGCGCGGAGCGGGCCGGATCGGGGGGCACCAGCAGGGCGACCAGCCGGCCCCGCTCTGTCACCTCGACGGTCTCCCCGGCCTTGACGCTGGCCAGGTAGCGACTCGCGTGCTGGCGCAGATCCCGGACGCCGATGCGTTGCATGACCAGAGAGTAGCACCGGAAGTGCTACGCCGGTTCTGTCTCCTTCGCCGGCGCATCGCGATCGACCTCCCCGCTCAGAGCCAGCTGTCGCGCAGCGCCCGGAGCACGTTGGCTCCGAGGACCAGACGAATGTCCTCGTCGGACCAGCCGTGCTGGACCAGCCAGCCGGTGAGGTTGGCGAAGTTCTCGGTGGGGTTCTCCAGCCCGTCCACGTACGGCACCCGCTCGTGCGGCGGCGCGCCGGCGGTGGCGCCACCCATCAGGTTCGCGAACACCGTGTGCAGGCCGACGTGGTCGCCGTAGAGGGTGTCCGGCCCGAAGGCCAGGTGCTCGACACCGACCAGCTCGGCCACCTACAGCGCGTGGTCCATCACCGAGTGGATCGAGTGCCGCGGGTGGGAGGTCGAGACGGTGGTGTGCGGGGCGGCGGAGATGCCGATGACTCCGCCGCTGCCGGCGACGGCCCGGAGCACCTCGTCCGGCATCATCCGCGGGATGTCCCAGACCGCCCGGGCGCCGCCGTGCGTCAGCAGCACCGGCCGGTCGCTGACCGCGCAGACGTCCAGCGCGGTCTGCGGGGAGGAGTGCGAGACGTCGATGGCCAGGCCGACCTGGTTCATCCGCCGCACGGCCCGGCGGCCGAACGCCGTCAGCCCGCCGTCCCGGGCCTCCGCCAGGCCGCTGCCCAGGGCGTTGGCGTCGGAGTAGGCGATGCCGACCTGGCGTAGCCCCAAGCCGTGCAGCACGTCCAGGCGGTCGAGCTCGTTGTCGATCGGCGTCGCCGCCTCGAGCCCCAGCACGAGGCCGACCCGGCCCTCGGCGTGCACGCGCGCGATGTCGGCGACGTCGCGGACCACTACCACCTGGCTCTGGTGAGCGAGGTCGGCCTGACGCATCCCGAGGTCGATGACCACGTCGTCCCAGCGCCACGGCGCCTGCCCGGTGACGCAGGCCGTCCCGTCCATCAGGTTGTCGAACACGACCGTCATCCCCGACGCGGCCAGGCCCGCGTACGCGGTGTGCTGACGGCCGGTCCGGTTGTAGGCCGGGGTGTCCGCCATGTCCGCGGGGAAGCGGACCGGGTGGTCGTGCAGGCTGATCACCAGGCTCTCGCGCAGCAGCCCGTCGGCCCGCTGCTGCTCGGCGACCGTCAGGCCGCCCGCGTACGGCGGCACCCGGCCGAGCTCGGGAGCGAGGGGGAACGGGAGCGTCAGCGGCGGGTCGAGGTAGGAGTACGCCTCGTAGTGGTCAGAAAATGCCGTGGCCGCCGTCGATCGCGATCGTCTGGCCGGTCACCCAGGAGGAGCCCTCGGCGGTGAAGAACCTGACACCGTTGGCGATGTCGGCGGGCGTCCCCAGCCGGCGGACGGCGATGCCCGCGACGAGCGCCGCCTGGCCCTCGTCCCCGTAGCTCTCCCACTGGCGCTGAGTGGTCGGGTTGGAGAGGACGAAGCCCGGGGCGATGCAGTTGACGGTGATCCCGAACCGGCCGAGCTCGTGCGCGGTCTGGCGGGTCAGGCCGATCTGGCCGGCCTTGGCGCTGGCGTAGGCCTGGATGCCGGTCAGGCTGACGCTGCGGCCGGCGCCCGAGGAGATGTTGACGATCCGGCCCCAGCCGGCGGCTTTCATGCCTGGGACGACGGCCCGCGTGCACACGAAAGTGCTGGTCAGGTTGGCGTCGACCACCGCCCGCCAGTCCGCGTCCGAGACCTCCTCGAGCGGCCGGCCCGTCTGGCCGGCCACGCCGCCGGCGTTGTTGACCAGCACGTCGACCGGTCCCACCCGGGCCACGAACGCCCCCACCGCGGTGGCGTCGGTGACGTCGAGGGGTTTCACGCCCGGCCCGGCCAGCCGGTCGACGCCGTGCACGGACGCGCCCTGCTCGGCCAGCATGGCCGCGATGGCCGCCCCGATGCCGTGCGCCGTCCCGGTGACCAGCGCCACCTTGCCCGCGAGGCCGGTCACGCCAACACTCGTTCGACGGTGGCGGCCACGGCCAGCAGCTCGGCGTCGGCGCCGCGTCGGCCGGCGAGCTGGATCCCCACGGGCAGCCCGTCCGACTCGCCCCAGGGCAACGTGACCGCCGGCTGGCCGGTGAGGTTGGCCGACATGGTGAACAGGCCCTCGACCTCGCCTTCCGCGGAGTCGATCACCGGGGTGCGGACCGGGGCGACGAACGGCACCACCGGTCCGAGAAGGGCATCGACGCCGGCCATCAGCGCGTCGGCCGCCGCCACCAGGGCCTCCCGCTGGGTCAGCGCGGCCCGGTAGGCGACCTCGTCGACCTCGGACCCAAGCCTCAGCAGGCGGTCGGTGTCGGGTCCGAACCAGGTCGGGTCCGACGAGGCGAGCTCGCCGTGGACCTGCCAGGCCTCGTACAGGATGATCGCCCCGAAGGTCGGGTGGAGCGCGTGGAGCGGCGCCGCGTCCACGTCCGCCACCGTGACCCCGGCCGACACCAGGCCGTCGACCGCCGCGAGCACCGCGGCCCGGACGCCCGGCTGCACCCGCGGGTCGTCCAGCTCGGCCCGCAGCACCCCGATCCGCAGGCTCGCCGCCGACCTGTCCGGAGCCGTGCCGATCTGGCCGACCACCCGCAGCACCGAGGCGGCCGTGGCCACATCGGTCGCCAGCACCCCGACGTGGTCCAGGGACGGCGACAGGGCGGTGACGCCGTCCACCGGCACCAGGCCGAAGCTCGGCTTGATGCCGACGCAGCCCACGTAGGCGGCGGGCACCCGGATCGAGCCGCCGGTGTCGGTCCCGAGGGCGGCCGGGCAGACGCCGACGGCGACCAGGGCCGCCGATCCGCCGCTGGAACCACCGGCGGTCCGGGACGGGTTGGCCGGCAGCCGCGCCTCGGGCAGGTCCGGGTGCGGGGCGCCCGCGGCGTACTCGAGCAGGCTCGACGTCGCGAACACGTCGGCCGCCGCCGCCCGGAGCCGAGCCACCACCGGGGCATCGGCCAGGGCGGGCGGTCCGGCCATCGCGCGCGGGTTGCCGTTGCCGCGGGTCACGCCGGCCACGTCGATCATGTCCTTGACCGCGACCGCGACTCCGAGCAGCGGCCCCGCCGCCACCCGGGCCGGTGCGGGCAGGGCCCGGGCCACCGCGTGCAGCGGCCGACCCAGCCGTTCCAGCCGCTCGTAGGCGGCCAGCAGGTCCAGGTTCGCGCCCTCGCACCGCCGCTCGCCGCGCTCGATCGCCCGGACCATGTCCACGACGTGGCCGGTCAGCGGCCCGTCGAGGGTCGCGAGGTCGTCCACCTCGGTCTTGCGGTGCCGGACGGCGAGGTCGCGGTAGACCCCCGTCCGGCTCTTGGCGCTGGCCCGGTTGAAGGTGACCAGCCGGTCGAGCGAGCCCTCGAGGTCGTCCGGGTCGAAGCCGTCGAACGGCTCGGGCCGGACCCCGCGCACCACCGCCTGGGTGAGCACCTCGCGACCCAGCCCCAGCATCAGCGGGCGGTAACCGGGGTGGCCGAGGGCGTCGGCGATGGTCAGGTCGGAGACGGCGGTGGCGAACAGCATCGCCCCGTAGGCCTCCTTGCTCCACAGGTAGCCGGCGATGTTGTCGGTCGCCTCGGCCCAGGGCAGCTCGGCCGCGAGCGCGCGCACCCGTTCGCTCACCCGACCGTCCGGCTCGCCGACGCGGACTGTCGCCACGTTGCCTTGCAGTACCACGCCCGGCTCCAGCAGGTCGGCTCCGAGGTTGACGAAGCCGACGACCACCCGCTCCGGGCCCACCACCGCAGACAGGGTGTCACTGGTCATCCCGTTCTGCAGCGAGAGCACGTAGCCGCCCGGCTCCAGCCGGTCGCGCAGCAACTCGACTGCGGCTGCGGTGTGGTGGGACTTCACGGCCACCACGGCCCGGCCGATCCTGCTCGGCAGGTCGGCCGGCAGCACCGCACGTACGGGCACCGAGAACTCCTCGACCGGGCCCACGATCCGCAGCCCATCGGAGTTCAGGGCCGCGACGTGGGCGGGGTCGACGTCGCAGAGCAGCACCTCCTGGCCGTCCCGCACCAGGCGGGCCGCGAAGGTCCCGCCGATGGCGCCGGCCCCGATGATCACGGTGTCCACGGCTGCAGCATGGCACCCGCCGCCGACGGTTCTCACGGTCCTTCGACGGCGACACAGACCTGTAACGCCCCCGTGATCATCTCCTGAGATATCAGGTTTACGTTGGGCCCAGATGTGCTCACCCCTGCCTCGGAGGATCCTCTTGCGCAAGCCTCTCGTTGTCGCCGCCGCGTCTCTGCTTCTGGTCGCGGCTGCCTGCAGCAACAACGGCTCGACCCCCACCAGCACCGGTAGCGGGGGTTCCGGGGGCAACCTCGTGATCGTCCGTGCGCAGGACTCGGTGTCCATGGACAACACGATGGTGTTCAGCAACGCGTCGATCTGGGTCTTCCAGCAGATGTTCGAGTCCCTGTACGAGGTGACCCCGGACGGCAAGGGGGTGCAGCCGCTGCTGGCCGAGAGCAACACCGTCTCCAAGGACAAATTGACCTGGACCTTCAAGCTCAAGCGGGGCGTCAAGTTCTCGACCGGCGCGGACATGACGTCGGCCGACGTCAAGTTCTCCCTCGACAAGGCTCGCGCCACCAAGGGCGGCTGGGAGTTCCTGGACGTCGCGATCAAGTCGGTGAGCGCGCCCGACCCCTCGACGGTCGTGATCAAGACCAAGTACTCCTGGGCACCGCTGCTGGCCGACCTGGCCAACTTCAGCAACGCGATCGTGCCGAAGGACTACGGCGGCAAGAGTCACGACGACTTCTACAAGGCGCCCGTCGGCACCGGACCGTTCCTCTGGGACCACTGGACCAAGGGCAGCGAGATCGAGCTGAAGAAGAACCCGACCTACTGGGACACCGGCAAGCCGTCCCTGGACAGCGTGACCTGGAAGGTCGTCCCGGACGACAACTCCCGCAACGTGCAGGTGCAGGGCGGTCAGGCCCAGATCAACGAGAACCCACCGTTCTCCAGCGTCGAGCAGCTGAAGGGCCAGCCGGGCGTCGGCGTCACGCTGTTCCCCAGCACCAAGACCGACTACATCCTGATGAACGAGAACAAGAAGCCCTACGACGACGTCCACGTGCGGCGCGCGATCTCCTACGCACTCGACCGCGAGTCGATGGTGAAGACGCTGCTGTTCGGCAACGGCACGCCGGCCAACTCGTTCCTGATGCCCAACGTGCCCTTCTATGACGCGGCGACGCCGGGGCTCACGTACGACATGGCGAAGGCCAAGGAGGAGCTGGCCAAGTCCTCGGTGCCGAACGGTTTCACCACCACCTTCCTCGCCAACTCCGGTGACACCACCGACCAGGCCATCGCCCAGATCCTCCAGTCCTCGCTCAAGGAGCTGGGGATCACGGTCAAGATCCAGAACGTCGACCCGAGTGCCGCGCACGACCTGCAGGACCAGCAGAAGTACGAGATCAGCCATTCCTACTGGACGATGGACATCGCCGATCCCGATGAGCTCGTCACCTTCGCCGTCGACCCGGGCGCCGGCAGCAAGTCCTTCTACACCAGCTACAACAACCCTGAGGTGATCGCCGACACCAAGAAGGCCGAGCAGACCTTCGACGAGGCGGGACGGCAGAAGCTCTACAGCGCCATCCAGAAGCAGGCGGCCGACGACGCGTTCCTGGGCTTCCTCTTCTACTCCCCGTTCAGCTACTCCTTCAGCACCAAGGTGAGCGGGTTCCAGGTCTACCCGACCGGGAACTACCACCTCGAGGACGTGAAGCTCGCCTCGTGATCCGTGGTGACACCGTGCCCGCCGGGGAGGGTCGATGAGGCACCTGGTCTACGTGCTGCGGCGCCTGGTGGCGATGGTGCCGGTGCTGTTCGGCATCACCCTGATCGTGTTCTTCATGATCCATCTGGTGCCGGGCGACCCGGCCAGGACGCTGCTCGGGGTGCGCGCGACCGATGAGTCGGTGGCCGCGCTGCACCAGACGTTCGGGCTGGACCTCCCGATCTGGCGGCAGTACCTCGACTTCCTCGGCCGGCTGCTGCACGGCAACCTCGGCCGCTCGTTCTTCTACGACGCGGACGTCAACGAGCTGGTGGCGGGGCGGCTGTCGGCCACGATCTGGCTGCTGGTGGCGGCGACGATCCTGTCGCTGGCCATCAGCGTCCCGCTCGCCGTTCTCGCCGCCACTCACCGTGGGTCCGTGTGGGACCAGCTGATCCGCGGCCTGCCGCTGCTGGGCCTGGGGATGCCGGCGTTCTGGGTCGGGATCATGCTCGTCCTGCTGTTCGGGCTGAAGGTGCACGCGTTCCCGGTCTCCGGCTTCGGGACGACGCCGGTCCAGCACGTGAGCTCGATCGTGCTGCCCGGGCTCACGGTGGCGCTGGCTCTGACGCCGATCCTGATCCGCAGTCTGCGGACCTCCCTGATCGGCGTCCTGGACAGCGACTACGTCGTCACCGCCCGGGCGAAGGGCCTGAGCCCGCGCCGGGTGATCACCGGCCACACCCTGCGGAACGCGTCGGTCTCCTCGATCACCGTCCTCGGCGTCAACATCGCCTACCTGGTCGGCAGCACGCTGGTGGTGGAACGGGTGTTCGCGCTGCCGGGGTTGGGCACGCTCATGCTGGAGGCGATCTTCAACCGGGACTTCCCGGTGGTGCAGGGCGTCACGCTGGTCTTCGCGGTGATGGTGGTGATCGTCAACCTGCTCACCGACGTCACCCACGGCCTGCTCGACCCGCGGGTCGAGCTCGCATGAAGGTCGTCGTTTGCGGGGGGCACCGTCACGAGCGCACCCTCACTCCCGAGCGGCTCCGTTCATGACGGCGGCCCTCGTCTCGCCCCGCGCCCGCCGCACCTCTCTCAGCGCGCCGCTGCGGCTGAACCCCACCCTCGTTACGGGCCTCGGCCTGCTGGGGCTGATCGTGCTGGTCGCGATCCTCGCGCCGCTGCTGACCCGCTGGGACCCCGTGCAGCAGGACCTCTTCTCCTCCCTGCTGCCCCCGGGCGGCGGCCACCTGCTCGGGACCGACCAGCTGGGCCGCGACGTCTTCGCCCGGCTGATCTACGGCGCCCGGGTCGACCTGCGCGTCGGGGCACTCGCCGTGCTCTTCCCGTTCCTGATCGGTTCCACCCTCGGCCTGCTCGCCGGCTGGTTCGGCGGCTGGTTCGACCTCGTGCTGATGCGGGTGGTCGACATGGTGGTCGCGTTCCCGTTCTTCGTCCTGGTCATCGCGCTGGTGTTCGCGCTGGGCTCGGGCACCTCCAGCATCTACATCGCCATCACCCTGGTGGGCTGGGTCGCCTACGCCCGGATCGTGCGTGGTGAGGTCCTGGTCGCCAAGGAGCAGGAGTGGGCGATGGCGGCGCGGGCCAGCGGGCTGCCCACGTACCGGATCCTGCTGCGCCACCTGGTGCCGAACGTGCTGCTGCAGGCCTTCGTGTTCTCGATGAGCGACATCGTGCTCTCGATCCTGGCCATCGTCACCCTGGGCTACCTCGGTCTCGGCGTGCCGCCGCCCATCCCCGACTGGGGCTCGATGATCCAGGAGGGGCAGGGCTTCATCCTCACCAAGTGGTACCTGGCCGCCGTGCCCGGGCTGGCCGTCGTGGTCACCGGCCTCTCCCTGGCCCTGATCGCGGACGGCTTCGTGCAGCGGAGCGGACGCCGATGACCCGCTCCCGGGCCGAGCTGTCGGACGTGACGCCTGCCGGAGCGACCTCCCCCGCCAACAGGTCGGGCAGACCGCTGCTGGAGCTGCACGACGTCGACGTGGAGATCCCGCTGACCGACGGCACCCTGCACGCGGTCCGCGGGGTGTCGCTGAGCGCGTCGGCCGGCCAGTCGGTAGGACTGGTCGGGGAGTCCGGCTCGGGGAAGAGCCTGACCCTGCGGGCCGCCATGGACCTGCTGCCGGTGCCCGCCACGGTGACCGGCGGCAGCATCGTGGTGGATGGGGTGGACGTCACCGGGATGGTGCCGGCGCGTCGCCGCCAGCACCTGTCGTCGGTGATGGCGATGATCTTCCAGGACTCCCTCACCGCCCTGAACCCGACGATGCGGATTGGCGACCAGGTGGCCGAGGTGCCCCGGCTGCGGCTGGGCATGAGCAAGTCGGCCGCTCACGCCCGAGCCGTCGACCTGCTGTCCCAGGTGGGCATCCGCGATCCCGAGAGCCGCTACCGGGCCTTCCCGCACGAGATGTCGGGCGGCATGCGGCAGCGGGTCTGCATCGCCATCGCCCTCTCGGCCGAGCCCGGTCTCATCCTGGCCGACGAGCCCACGACGGCACTCGACGTGACCATCCAGGCGCAGGTGCTCGGTGTGCTCGCCGCGCTACGCCGCGACCGCGGCGTCGGCATGGTGCTGGTCACCCACGACCTGGCCGTGGTCAGCGGCACCTGCGAGGAGCTGAACGTGATGTACGCGGGCCGGATCGTCGAGCACGGCCGGACCGAGGTGCTGCTGGACGCGCCGCGGCACCCCTACACCGCGGCCCTGCTGCGCTCGGTCCCCGACCCGGACCAGCCGGTGCACCGGCTGCTCACCATCTCCGGCCAGCCGCCGGACCTGATGCAGCCGACGACCCCGTGCCCGTTCGCCCCGCGCTGCCCGGCCCAGGTCGAGCGCTGCCTGATCGAGGTGCCGCCGCTGAGGTCGGTCGGCCACGGGCACACCAGCGCCTGCTGGCGGGCCGACGAACCTGAGGGCTGGCCCGCCGCCATCGCCGACGTCGCGGTCGAGGAGGTCTGGAGGTGACCCTTCGACAGGCTCAGGGACCCGGCGGACAGGCTCAGGAGGCGGGCGAGGAGGTGCTCGCGGTGGAGGGGCTGGTGCAGCACTTCAGCCGCCGGGGTGGCGCGTGGGCCCGGCTCGGTGGTTCGGGCTCACGGGTGGTCAAGGCCGTCGACGGGGTCGACCTCGCCGTCGGACGCGGCGAGACCGTCGGGTTGGTCGGGGAGTCCGGCTGTGGCAAGTCCACGCTCAGCCGCTGCGCGGCCGGCCTCTACAAGCCCACCGCCGGGACCGTCCGCTACGCGGGCGAGAATCTCCACGGGTCGCCCACGCGGGCCCAGCGGCGGCTCGTCCAGATGGTGTTCCAGGACCCCTACAGCTCGCTCAACCCGCGGATGACCGTCGGTCAGACCCTCGGCGAGGTCCTGCGCTACCACCGGATCGTGCCGCGCCAGCAGGTCCGCAGCCGGGTGGCCGAGCTGGTCGACCTGGTGGGCCTGCCGGCCAGGGCCGTCGACCAGCTGCCGCGCTCCTTCTCGGGCGGTCAGCGGCAGCGGATCGGCATCGCGCGGGCCCTGGCCCTGGAGCCGGAGGTGTTGATCGCCGACGAGCCGGTCTCGGCCCTCGACGTGTCGGTGCAGGCGAACATCATCAACCTGCTGCTCGATCTCAAGGCGACGTTGGGACTCTCGATGCTCTTCGTCTCGCACAACATGGCGGTCGTCCGTCAGATCAGCGACCGGATCGCGGTCATGCACGACGGCGTCGTCGTCGAGACCGGCGTCACCGCCGACGTCTTCCGCGAGCCGAAGGACAGCTACACGCAGCTGTTGCTGTCCTCGGTGCCACGGCTGGCCACGCGGCGGATCCCGGCCGTCGGGGACGACCTGCGATGACCGCGCCGGTGATCATCGGGTCCGAACGCAGCGAGGTCGGCCTGCCGCACGGGATGGCGGTGCTGCGGGACGGCGGCTCGGCCCTCGATGCGGTCGAGGCCGCGCTGCGCGTCTGCGAGGACAACCTGGCCGATCACTACGTCGGCACCTCGGGCCTGCCGAATGCCCGGGGGGTGGTCGAGCTGGACGCCTCGGTGATGGTCGGGTCGAGCCGGGCCTTCGGTGCGGTCGCGGCGCTGCAGGGCTATCCGAACCCGATCTCGGTGGCCCGGGCGGTGATGGAGCGGCTGCCCCAGCACTGCGTGCTCGTGGGGGAGGGCGCCGCCACGTTCGCCGACGAGTGCGGCTTCGAGACCGCCGAGCTGCTGACGGAGGAGTCCCGGCGGCTGTTCCGCGAGGCCCTGCAGCTCGAGGAGGCCAACGTGGAGGGCGAGCGGACCCTGGGCCTGCAGGGCGACCGGGCCTACCGGCTCGCGGCTCTCGAGCTGGTCCGTCGCTTCGCTCCGCACGACGGGCCCTGGGGGACGATCAACGTCCTCGCCCTGGACGCGAGCGGCGAGCTCGTGGTGGGCGTCTCCACCAGCGGCTACCCCTGGAAGTACCCCGGCCGGGTCGGTGACTCGGCCCTGCCCGGCGCAGGCAACTGGTGCGACCTGCGCTACGGCGGCGCCGCCTGTACCGGACGGGGCGAGCTGAGCCTGCGCGCCGGCACCGCGCGCACGGTGGTCGAGGCTCTGGGCCGTGGCGACGACGTCGAGCGGGCCTGCCGGGACGCCCTGGCCGACGCCGCTACCTTGCCGGACGACTTCCGGGCCGAGCTGCGGGTGCTGGCCCTCACCCCTGACGGACGCCATGGTGGCGCCGCTGGCAGCCCCGGCTCGACGTATGCGGTGATGACCGCGGACTCCGCCGAACCCGAGATCCACCCCAGGAGCGTGCGATGAAGATCTTCCTGTCCTCCGACATGGAGGGCACGGCCGGTGTTGTCGACTGGAGCCAGTGCATCGGCCCGGGACCGGAGTACCAGTACTACCGACGGCTGCTCACCGACGAGGTGAACGCCGCCATCAGCGGCGCCCAGTCGGCCGGAGCGACGGAGTTCCTGGTGAACGACTCCCACTCCACCATGCAGAACCTGCGGCCCGACGAGCTGCTCGGAAACGCCCGCTACCTCTCGGGCCGGCACAAGCCGATGTACATGATGCAGGGGCTGGACCCGACCTTCGACGCCGTCTTCTTCGTCAGCTACCACGGCTCGATGGCCAGCGAGGCCTCGACGCTCTCGCACACGTACAACCCAAAGGCCATCGCCCGGGTGCTGCTGAACGGGATCGAGGTGGGGGAGTCCGGCATCAACTGCCTGGTCGCTCTGGGCCACGGCGTACCCGTCGTGCTGGTCACCGGCGACGACACCACCGCCGAGGAGGCAGGCCGCATCTGCCCCGGCATCCACGCCGCGGTCGTGAAGCACTCGGTCACGCGCTTCGCCGCCGAGTCGCTGCACCCCTCCGAGGCGAAGGAGCTGATCTTCGCGGCGGCCGCGGCCGCGGTGGCCGGGCTCCCGTCGGCTTCGCCGCCCGCGATCGAGCTGCCCGCGACGTTGGAGATCGACTTCGGCAACGGCGACTTCGCCGAGATGGCCACCTGGGTGCAGAACGTCGAGCGGGCCGGGGCACGCACCGTCCGGGTGACCGCTGAGGACCCGATCGTCCTCTTTCGCACCTTCATCACCGTCGTGCAGCTGACCCGGGCGATCGTCGAGTGACCGGCCGGCTGGCGGGTCGGGTCGCGGTCGTGACCGGGGCGGCCGGCGGGATCGGTCGGGCGATCGCGACCGGGCTGGCCGCCGAGGGGGCGCGGGTCGTGGTGGCCGACGTGGCCGACGGCACCGGCACGGTCGCCGTCATCGAGCAGGCGGGCGGGGAGGCGTTCTGCCTCAGCTGCGACGTCGCCCACGACGGGCAGGTGCAGGCCATGGTGGCGACTGCGGTCGAGACCTACGGCGGGATCGACGTCCTGGTCAACAACGCGGGGATCTCCGGCGGCTCCAGCCTGGCCCACGAGCTGGAGGTCGAGGTCTGGGCGCGCGTGCTGGCGGTCAACCTGACGGGCCCCTTCCTGTGTGCCCGCGCAGCCATGCCGTACCTGCTGGCGTCAGGGCCGCACCCGGACCGGAGTCGCGGCCGGGTCGTCAACGTCGCCTCGACCTACGGGGTCATCGGGGCGCCGTTGGCGCCCGCGTACTGCGCGTCCAAGGGCGGGGTGGTCAACCTGACCCGCCAGCTGGCAGTGGACTACGGGCCGCTCGGGGTCCGGGTGAACGCGATCTGCCCCGGCTACATCGATACCGACATGGGCGGCTACCGGGCGGGACTCGGGCCCGCGGCGGCGGCGGTGGCCAACGCGCGCCGCGAGTCGGCGGCCGCGCTGCAGCCCTTGGGTCGCCAGGCCCAGGCCGACGAGGTGGCCCGGGTGGCGGTGTTCCTGGCCGGCGACGACTCCTCGTTCATGACGGGCTCGATCGTCACGGTGGACGGGGGCTGCACCACCACCTTCAACCACGGGTAGGCCCGGCGCGCCCGTCCGGCCCTCAGGCGACCGGACGGTTCCAGGCCCCGAGCCGCTTGGTGCCCGCCGCGTGCCCCGCGAGCCCGGCCAGGTCGGCCGGCAGGGGCCGGGCGACGGTCGCGGACTGGGCGCTGATCGCGCTGGTCACCCGGTAGGCCCCGTCGACCGGGGTGCTGACCAGCGCGTGCACGCTGGCCCTCTCCTGGCCGGTGGCCGCCCGGAACGTGTCCAACGAGACGTAGCGGACGGGCTGGGCGCCGGCGCGGGCCCAGACGACCGTAGCCCGGGGACCGCCAAGCTTGGGCTGGGCGTAGGCGTTGCCGTTCACCGCGATGACGAGGTCGCCGGCGTTGAACGCGTGCTGGTAGCTCTCGACGGAGAGGACGGCGCTGGCGTGGGCGCCGGCCGCCAGGACGTTGTTGCTGACCGAGCTGTGACCGAGCACCCAGGGCATCGTGGGGTCCGGCTGGGGCCGCCGCGGGTCGTGCCCGGCCGTCCCGGGCTGGCTGCCGCGGCGGGAGTCCTGGGCGAAGGCGATGGCGCGACGGTTGGCCACGATCGTGTTGTTCCAGACCCGCACCTTGTCGGTGTCGGTCACCATCACGCCGTCGTAGGCGTTGTGGGCGATGACGTTGTCGGTGACGGCGGCGGTCGAGGAGATCTCCAGCAGCACCCCGTAGCGGGTTCCGTTCAGGATCTCGTTGCCGGTGACCGTGATGTCGGAGGTCGACTCGTCCGCCCAGAACTGGTTGCCTTGGGTACGCAGGATCTCGCTGTCGCGCAGGGTCAGCCCACGCGTCCGGGTCACCTTGATCCCGCCGGCGCTGGGGCCGGGGTTGAACTGCTCGTCGTTGCTGTCGGTGACCGAGACGTCGTCGATCACGAGGCCGTCGGCGAAGCTGGCCTGGATGCCGATCTGGCCGCTGCCGTCCACGGTGGTGTGCCGGATCGTGGAGCCGGACTTGTAGAAGCCGATCCCGCCGGTCGCGCTGTCGAGCACGGTCATGTTGTCGAGCGTCATGTTCGGGTAGTACGCCGTCACCACGCCCTGCTGCCAGACCGAGTCGGCGTAGCGGCGGATGCCGAAGCCGCGCAGCACGGTGCCCGGCGCGCGCAGCGAGAAGGCGGTCGGCAGGTCCGACGAGCGCACCTTCTTGCTGCCCGGGTTGCTGCCCAGGACCAGCTGGCCCTTGGCGGTGTCGACGTAGAAGGTGCCGGCCTTGACCAGGCTGCGGCTGCGGACCTGCGCCAGCTCGTGACCTCCGAGCCAGACCATGTCGGGGTGGGCGGCCATCGGGTGCTTCGGGTTGACGAACTGCCAGCCGACGGCCTTCCCGTCCGGGGCGCCCTTGACGTAGGTCGGGCTGGAGTCCAGCCGGACCTTCCACGGGGCTACCCATGCGCTGCCGGAGCGCTTGAAGCCGGTCACGGCTCGGGTGCCGTCGAACCAGACCTTCTCGCCGGGGTAGGGCTGGATGGTGGCGTCGTGACCCGGGGGGACCAGCACGAACTCGTGGTAGGTCCCGCCGCGCAGCACGACGGTGCCGCCGGCCCGTACCCGGGTGACGGCCTTGGCGAGGGTACGGAAGGGCTTGGCCAGGGTGCCCGGGTTGGTGTCGCTGCCGGTCCGCGAGACCACCACCGCGTCACCGGGGACGGCGTAGCGGGCGCTGCCCACCTGGCCCGCCCCGTGCGAGACGTGCAGCTTGGCCGAGGAGCTCGTGGCCGACCTGGACCCGGTGAGCTGCGTGGTGCCGGCCGCGCTGGCCGGCGTATCGACCAGCAGGGGGGTGGCGGTGGCCACGACGGCGAGCGCGACGGTCAGCCCGGCCTTGAGCAGGCTCGTCCGGCTCGCGGAAAGCGGGCGCAGGGTGTGGTGGGCGGCTGAGGCGGTCACGAGATCTCCCGGTCAATCGACGTGGTCTGCTCCCCGCAGCAGCGAACACCTCGAGTCTGGTCAACGCCGATCACGCTCAGCAGAGCCGAAAGGACCCGGGGCGGAAGCCGGAAGTCCCCGGCCGCAGGGCCCTTCGCCCGGGCTCTCGGGGCCGCTGGGCCCGGCCCGTCCCGGGACTTTTGACCGCCCCGGCCGACCCGCTCAGCCGGGCAGGTCCCGCCGACCGATCGGCCGAGGCGCGGCTCTCACCTCGAGCACCCCCGGCGGCCGGCCAGCGGGGCGCGGACGCCTACCTCGTCGGCCGGTAACGGCTCAGCCAGGCGATGCCGGCGGCCTGGTCGGGCGCCGGCCGACGCACCAGCGTGTCGGGGGAGGGGTCCAGCTGCAGCAGGATCTGCTCGACCACGGCCAGCACCGAGCCCTGCAGCATCCAGAGCGGGGTCTGCCGACGGGGGTCGACGTCCAGGAGCACCAGCTCGGTGAGCACCGCCCTGGTCTCGCGGACCGACTCGGCGGTACGCCCGCGCAGCTCCTCGACGCGGTCCAGGGTGGCGCCGCCGAACTGGGCGCTGACCAGGTCACCGAAGGTGCGGACCGCGTCCGCGACGTCGTCCAGCACCACCGCGAACGCGCGGCGGAGCTCGACCGCCGGCTGGTCCGTGGCGTCCTCTGCGTCGCTGGACTCGCGGCCGATCACCACCACCAGGGCGCGGGCGGCGGTGAAGCAGCGGTCGAGCCGCTCGAGCGCGGCCTGCAGACCCGGGTGGATCTTGGCCTCCGCCAGCGCGCGGGCGTTCAGCCGGCGGCTCTCCTCGACGGCGCGGACGGCGGCCCCGGCGGCGTCGACGTCGCCCTCGATGTCGGCCAGCCAGTCCGACCACGCCTGCAGCTCCTCCGGGTGCGGCGCACGGTCGGCCAGGGTCAGGGCCACCTCGTCCAGCAGCGCGGCCTGGGCGTGCGCGACCCGGCGGACGGCGCTGGTCGCCCGCGCGCTCGGGATCGAGACGGGAAGCAGCAGGCTGAAGGCGACGCCGATGACCGACCCGATCAGGGTGTTGACGACCCGGCCCTCGGCCGCCATCTCGGGCGCGGACACGGCCAGGATGAGCATGGCGCTGATCGGCGTCTCCAGGGACTGGTCGCCCAGCCGCAGCAGCCGTGCCAGCGCGAGGGAGGCCGCAATGACCAGGGCGAGGCTGTACCAGGTCAGCCCGATCGTGCTGGCGATCCCGACCGCGACCAGGACGCCGGTGAGCACCGCACCCACCCGGACCAGTCCCATCTGCAGCGTGCCGACGGTCGAGGCCTGCACCACCAGCAGGGCGGTGAGCGGGGCCGTCAGGTCGAGGATGCCGGGGGTGACCGCGTCGGCCACCAGGTAGGCGACCACCGCGGCGGCCGTCAGCCGCCCGATCTGGGCCGTCGCCGGTCGCAAGCGGGCCGGGACGGCCGACCAGGACTGCGGGTAGGCCGGCCACACCCACCACAGCGCCTGACGCAGGCTCGACCGCAGCCGGGACCGCACCTGCTGGAGCCGCTCCGCCACAGAGCCAGTCTGGCGGTCGCAGCTCGGGGTGCCGACGACGGGCCGAACCGCCGGTCGGTTCTTGTGGCCAGGCGCTGCCCGCTCGTACCCTCGAGGATGGCCCAGCTGAGCATGAGTGCGCCCGCGACGAGCGCCAGGTCCACCGCCACCGCCGACCTCGACCGCGCGGTGGGTGAGCTGCACGAGCGCGCGCGCAGGTTCGCCCGGCTCGGCCCGGCGGCGAAGGCCGGGCTCGTCCGGTCGTGCATCCCCCGGGTGGTGGAGGTCGCGCCTGCGTGGTCAGCCCGCGGCTTGAAGGCCAAGGGCCTGCCGGCCACCTCCGCTGAGGAGTGGCTGGCCGGTCCGCTGCCGACCGTCCGGCACCTGCGGCTGCTGGCCGCGAGCCTGGACGCCATCGCCTCGTCCGGCCGTCCCCCGCTCGGCACCGGCACCCGGTCGCGCGCCGACGGCCGGCTGGAGGTCGACCTGTTCCCGGTCACCGGCCTCGACCGGGCGCTGTACCGCGGCACATCGGCGTACGCGCTGTTGCAGGAGGGGCTCGACGCCGACGCGGCCCGCGCCCGCCAGGCCCCGTTCTACGCCGAAGCCGACCCCGAGGGCGGCGTCTGCCTCGTCCTCGGGGCGGGTAACGCCTCGAGCATCCCGGCGATGGACGTGCTCACGAAGCTCTTCAACGAGGGCCAGGTCTGCCTGCTCAAGATCAACCCGGTGAACGAGTGGGTGGGCCCCTTCGTCGAGCGCGCGCTGGCGCCGCTGGTCGAGGCCGGCTTCCTGCGGGTGGTCTACGGCGGTGCGGAGGTCGGCCGGCACCTCGTCGGGCACCCCGGTATCGACGCCGTCCATCTCACCGGGTCCGCGCAGACCCACGACGCCCTGGTCTGGGGACCGCCCGGCCCGGAGCAGGACCGTCGCCGCGCCGCGAACGACCCGGTACTGGCGGTGCCGATCACCTCCGAGCTGGGTAACGTCACCCCGGTAGCCGTCGTCCCGCACCGCTACCGGCCGGCCGACCTCGCCTTCCAGGCCCGCTACCTGGCGACGATGGTGGCCAACAACGCCTCCTTCAACTGCATCTCGGCCAAGATGCTCGTCACGGCCAGCGGCTGGCCGCAGCGGGAGGAGTTCCTCGACCTGGTCAGCGGCTACCTCGCGGGAGTCCCCACCCGGCGGGCCTACTACCCGGGGGCCGCCGAGCGCTACGCCACCCTGACCGAGGGGCGGGAGGTGCGCCCGCTCGGGGCGCCGGCGGCCGGGGAGCTGCCCTGGGGCGTCATCCGCGGACTCGACGCCACGGCCACCGACGACCCGCTCTTCGTGACCGAGCCGTTCTGCTCCCTGCTCTCGGAGACCTCGGTCGCCGGCCCCGACCCGGTCGACTTCCTCGCGGCCGCCACCACCTTCGCCAACGACACCCTGTGGGGCACCCTGAGCGCCGCGATCATCGTCCCGCCCGAGCTGGAGCGCGACCCGACTGTCGCCCAGGCCCTCGACCGCTCGGTCACCGACCTGCGCTACGGCAACGTGGCCATCAACCACTGGCCGGCCCTCAACTACGCCCTCGTCTCGCTGCCCTGGGGCGGCCACCCGAGCTCGACCCTTCAGGACGTGCAGAGCGGGCTCGGCTGGGTGCACAACTCCGGCATGCTGGGCGGCCTCGACAAGGCGGTACTGCGCGGGGGGATCCGCGTCCGGCCCACGCCGCCCTGGTTCGCCGACCACCCGAGCGCCGGTCGGGCCGGCGCCGACCTCGTCGGGCTCGAGGCCGACCCGAGCTGGGCCAGGCTGCCCGGGCTGCTGCGCCACCTGCTCTGACGCGCTCAGCCGTGCCCTGAGACAACCCGGCTCGATCGCTGGCGCGGAACGCTCGGCCGGGCGCAGGATGGCAGCGATGGAGCTGTGGTGGATCGACGCCGACGGGGTCAGCGAACGCGACCTCGCGGACCTGCACGACCTCCGGCAGCGCGAGGACGGCTTCCTCTGGCTCGACGTGCCCGAGTGGAGCGAGGAGGCCGAGGGCATTCTCGCGGCCGAGTTCGGCTTCCACCCGATGGCGCTCGCGGAGGCCCGGGAGCGAAACCACACGCCTCGGGTCCACGTGTACTCCGACCACCTGTACCTGATCCTGCACGCGCCCGAGATCGGGACCGCCGGGCACGTCCACTACCTCGAGCTCGACCAGTTCATCGCCACCCACTACCTGGTGACCGTCCACGGCCCGCTGAACCCGGTGGTGCCGCCGGAGGTCGCGCTACGCGAGACGGGCAGGGTGCTGAGCCGGATGCAGTCGGGCCGGTTCCGGCCCGAGTCGCCGTTCCACGTCGCCTACGCCGTCGTGTCGGCGGTGATCCGGCACGAGGAGACCCTGACCGGTGACCTCGCCCGGCAGGTCGGGCTGCTCGAGCAGCGGGTGATGGGTGCCGCCGACGAGGAGCCGCAGGCGTTCCTCACCGCACTGTTCACCGCCCGGCACGAGCTCACCACCATCCGCACGATGGCCGCGCAGAGCGGGGAGATCTGCAAGCGGGCGATCACCGTGGCCACCTTCGTGCCCAAGGAGAGCCGGGCGCTGCTCAAGGACCTGCTGGACCAGTACGAGCGGGTGGCCAAGATCAGCCAGAGCCAGCTGGACTTCCTGATGGGGGTGACGGAGTTCTACCGCGCGCGGACCGACACCAAGATGACCATCGCGGCCGAGCGGCTGGCGGTGATCGCGGCCGTCACCCTGCCGGTGACCGCCCTCTCCTCGGTCCTGGGCATGAACGTGATCGTCAACGAGAGCACGCACTGGGTCGCGTTGACGATCCTGCTGGTGATCATGCTGACGCTCTCGTTGATCCTGCTGCGCTGGGCGAAACGCCAGGGCTGGTGGTGATCGTGCGCTGGATGACGATCTGTGCGGTTGATCAACGTCGCGAGTGATCAGCTTCGCGGTTGATCAACTACCCGTCGGCGCGGGTTCGCCCAGCACGATCGCCCGGATCCGCGCCACGTCGAGCTTGGGACGACGCTCGGCGTCGGTGAGCCCGTTGGCCTCCTGCAGGGTGTCGGTCAGCTGGGTGTAGCAAAAGCCGGCCAGCGCCGGAGAGGACTGCAGCGCCGCGAACAGCCCGCGCAGCAGCTGCTCGTACGCCTCCGCGTCGCCCACGCTGACGTAGCCCCAGCTGCCCGGCTCGCTCGAGGCGTAGCGGACCCCGCCGAACTCGGTGACCATCACCGGCTGGCCCCGGTCGGTCGCGTCGCCCAGCTGCAGCCGGCGGCCGATGGGTCCGACGCCCGCGGCCAGCCCGCGGATGGTCTGCCGGTCGACGTAGCTGGCGGCAAGGACCTCGGGCTCGACGGCGTAGTCGTGGATGGTCCACAGGTCGGGGTCGACCTGCTCCCAGCCGTCGTTCGTGACCACCGGCCGGGTCGGGTCGAGGGCGCGCGTCAGCTGGTGCAGGGACCGGGCGAAGGCCTGCTGCTGGGGGTCGTGCGCGATGTGCTGGACGCCCCAGCTCTCGTTCAGGGGCACCCAGGTGACGATGCTGGGGTGTGAGCTGTCCCGGCGCACCACCTCCGTCCACTCCGGCACGGTCTGTTGGACCGCGGTTGCGGAGAACTCGAAGGCCGCGGGGAACTCGCCCCAGACCAGCAGGCCCAGCCGGTCCGCCCAGGCCAGGAAGCGGGGGTCCTCGACCTTCTGGTGCACCCGGGCTGCGTTGAACCCCAGGTCGAGGATCAGCTGCACCTCCGCCCGCAGGGCATCCGCGCTCGGCGCGGCCAGCTGCGACTCGGGCCAGTAGTTCTGGGCGAGCACCGACCGCAGGTAGCGCGGCCGGTCGTTGAGCAGGAAGTGCCCGTCGGCCCAGCCGACGCTGCGCAGGCCGAGGTAGGACCCGACCCGGTCCAGCGTCGTGCCGTCGGTCGCCGCCAGGGTGACGACCGCGTCGATCAGCCGCGGGTGCTCGGGCGACCAGAGAAGCGACTCGTACGCCTGGCCGTTGGTCTGCCGGGGCAGCGTGATGACGGTGCGGCTGCGGGGGGTGTCCTGCCGGAACGCCACCTCGGCGAGCAGCTCGCCCTCGTGGCGCAGCTCGACCCGTACGGTCACCGGCACCGCGGGTCGCCGGCCCAGCTCGAGGTCGACCTGCACCGTGCCCTGCACCAGGTCGCACGACCAGGCCAGCCGTTCGACCCGCTCCTCGGGCACGGCCTCGAGCCAGACGGGCTGCCAGATGCCGGTGGTGCGGTGGTACCAGATGCCGTGCGGCTCGAGCTGCCAGTCCTGCTTGCCCCGCGGCTGGCTGACGTCGAACGGGTCGTCCTCGGCCCGGACCACGAGCGTCATCGGGCCGGTCGCGGCGCGGACCTGCGCGGTGACGTCGAAGGCGAAGGGGGTCTGGCCGCCGACGTGGTGGCCCAGGTGCTGACCGTCCAGCCAGGCGTCGGCGCGGTAGTCCACCGCGCCGAAGTGCAGCAGCACCCGGTCGCCCTGGTGCCCCCGTCCGGCATCAGTCAGCCCGGCGTCGGTCAGCCCGGCGCTCTGCAGCTCCGCCTCTCCCACCTCCCGCCGGTACCAGACCACCGGGTGGAAGCCGGGGTCGGCGATCCCGGAGGCCTTCGACTCGGGTGGGAAGGGGACGGTGATGGTGCGGTCGAACGCGCCGTCCTGCGGCCAGTTCTCATCAGTCCCCACCCGGTCGTCGTCGTAGGCGAACGACCAGGGGCCGTTCAGGTCGCACCAGTGCGGGCGGACCAGCTGGGGCCGCGGGTAGGCGCCGTCGAACGGGACGTCGGGAGAGGTCATGGTGACATCGTGCCAGGCTTTACAACGTCGTAAGTCGCACGGGGCGGGAACGGGCGGCACGCTGGGGCCATGAGCCCCGACGTCGGTCCAATGCCCGCGCTGGTCGACGCGTACCGGCACTCGACGATCGACCCGCTCCGGCCGCGTGACCTGCTGGCCGACGAGGTGTCGCAGCGGTGGGAGAGCGGGTACGACGTCACCGCGGTGGTGGCGGAGGCCAACGCCACCGACGCCGACGACGGGCCGGCCCTGCTGGAGCTGGTCGACCGGATGGCCGACCTCGAACGCCGGGACGACTGGGCCTTCGAGGAGCCCGAGACCCTCGCGGACATACGGGCGAGCCTGCCTGCCGTCCCCACCCCGACTTCGGGGTCCCGGGCCGGGCTGGCGGACCAGCTGCACGCCGCCTGGCTGGGTCGGGTCGTCGGCTGCAACGTGGGCAAGCCCCTGGAGTGGGGCTGGCACTGGACGGCGGCGCACATCCGGGACTACCTCGAGCGGGCCGGCGCGTACCCCTTGGACGACTACGTCCCCGTCCTCGACCCGATGCCGGCGGCGTTCGTGCTGCGCGAGAACTGGCCGGAGACCACGCGCGGCAACGTGAACGGCTCGGCGCGGGACGACGACATCGACTACCCGATCCTGGCGCTGCACCTGCTGGAGACCTACGGCAGGAGCCTGCGTCCCGAGCACGTCGGTGAGGCCTGGACGACGCTGTTCCCGCTGCGGCAGGTCTACACCGCCGAACGCGCGGCCTACGTCAACCTGACGCTGGGTCTCGAGCCGCCCCGGACGGCGACCTTCCGCAACCCGTACCGGGAGTGGATCGGCGCGCAGATCCGGGGCGACATGTTCGGCTACGTCCACCCGGGCGACCCCTGGGCCGCCGCCGAGCTCTCCTACGCCGACGCGTCGCTCTCCCACACCACGAACGGGGTGTACGGGGAGATGTGGGCGGCGGCGCTGGTCGCGGCCGCCTTCGACGCGTCGTCGGCGCTCGAGGCCGTGACCGTCTCGTTGGGCGTGGTCCCGCCCCGGTCCCGGCTCGCTGCAGCCCTGCGGCACGTGCTGGAGCTGCACGCCGACGGCGTCACCTGGGAGCAGGCCCTGACGGAGATCCAGCGGGCGTACGGGCACCACTCCTGGGTGCACACCATCAACAACGCGGCGGCCGTGGTGGCCGGGCTGCTCTGGCACGAGGACCAGTTCGCCGCCGCGGTCGGCGCGGCGGTGATGAGCGGCTGGGACACCGACTGCAACGGCGCGACCGTCGGCTCGGTCGCCGGCATCCTCGCCGGTGACCCGGCCGGGCTGCCCACCCGGCTCGTCGAGCCGCTGCACGACCGCACCCGTTCGGCCCTCTTCGGTTTCGACAACTCCTCGATCAGCGACCTCGCCGCCCGCACCCACGCTCTGGCCGCCGGCGGCCTCGCCCGGGTCGTCCCGGCCCGAGGCTGAGCCCGGACGGCTACCCCGGGACGAGCCACCGTCATGCATGCGTGAATACCTGGGGTTCGGGGTCCCGCTAGCGCACGTGAGGCCCTTGAGAGGATGGCGTCATGCTTGCCACCCTGATCCACGCTCCCCGCGACATCCGTGCCGCCGAGGTCGACGACCCCACCCTCCTGCGTCCCACCGACGCCATCGTCCGCGTGACGGCCTCGTGCATCTGCGGCTCGGACCTGTGGCCCTACCGCGGCGTCCAGCCGACCAAGCAGACGCACCCGATCGGCCACGAGTTCGTGGGCATCGTCGAGGAGGTGGGCGACGAGGTGACCACGCTCAGGCCCGGCCAGTTCGTCATCGCGCCCTTCGTGGTCAGCGACGGCACCTGCGTCAACTGCCGTAACGGCGTCCAGACCTCGTGCCTGCACGGCGCCGGTTGGGGCGCCGACGACAAGGAGGGCCTGCCCGTCAGCGGCGGCCAGAGCGCCCGGGTGCGGGTGCCGTGGGCCGACGGCACCCTGGTGGCCACCGATGAGGTTCCGCCGGACGAGCTGGTGCCCTCGCTGCTGACCCTGTCCGACGTGATGAGCACCGGCCACCATGCGGCGGTCTCAGCCCACGTCGGGCCGGGCAAGACCGTCGCGGTGGTCGGGGACGGGGCCGTCGGCCTCTGCGGTGTCCTCGCGGCCAAGCGGCTGGGCGCGAAGCAGATCGTGCTGTTCTCCCGGCACGAGTCGCGGCAGGCGGTGGGACGGGAGTTCGGCGCCGACACGATCGTCGCCGAGCGCGGGGACGACGGCGTTGAGGCCGTGCACGCCCTGTTCGACGGCGTCGGGCCGGACTGCGTACTCGAGTGCGTCGGCACCAAGGAGTCCATGGACCAGGCCCTGCGCTCGGTCCGTCCGGGCGGCCACGTCGGCTACGTCGGGGTGCCCAGCGGCGGCGCCGAGCTGCCGATCCGGCTGATGTTCGGTGGCAACGTCAACGTGGCCGGCGGCGTCGCCCCGGCCCGCGCGTACATTCCCGAGCTGCTGCCCGACGTGCTGTCGGGCGCCATCAACCCCGGCCTCGTCTTCGACCTGACCCTGCCGCTGGCCGAGGTGGCTGAGGGCTACACCGCCATGGACGAGCGGCGCGCCATCAAGGTCCTGCTGCAGCCCTGAGCTCCGCGGCCCCCACGCCGAGTTGTCAGAACTCAGTTGCCCCCCAGGACAACTGGATTCTGACAAGTCGGCCAAAAGGTGAGGCTCAGGCCGGGGCGAGGCCGCGCCAGACGATCTTCGAGACGCCCTCCACGGTGGCGATGCCCTTGCTCTCGGTGGTGTTGTCCAGGGTGAGGACAGCGATGAGATAGTCCCGGCCGGCGCCCTGGACGTGCCCGACGCTGTGCACCGCCCAGCCGTGGCGGCCACGGGGCAGCCAGCCGTTCTTCAGCTCAACCGTGACGCCGTGGCCCGGGCCGGCGGAGATGCCCCAGTCCTGGGTGTGGTCGACCGACGCCATCAGCGTGCGGGCGTAGGCCCGGCCCGCCTCGGTCAGCAGGTTCGAGGGCCGGGCCAGGTGCGCCATCAGCACGACCTGGTCGGCGGCGGTGACCCGGGTCAGGCCCCAGTAGC
The DNA here is from genome assembly GCF_964244285.1 of uncultured Friedmanniella sp. Classification (NCBI taxonomy): domain Bacteria; kingdom Bacillati; phylum Actinomycetota; class Actinomycetes; order Propionibacteriales; family Nocardioidaceae; genus Friedmanniella; species uncultured Friedmanniella sp. The sequence goes on along the minus strand of NZ_CAXTHT010000006.1, from coordinate 217,630 downwards.
CCTTCGGCCCTGCCGTGGTGTGGGTCATCTGGGCGTCGGTGAAGAACTGGTCGAGCGCGGTACCGCGACCCAGCCGGTTCCACAGGGTCGACGCGGCACCGTTGTCGCTGTCGCGGATCATCCGGCCGAGCAGCGACTTCTCGCTCGTGGTCAGGGCGCGACCGGCCTGCTCCTGCCGGCGCAGGGTCGCGGCCATGATCGCGACCTTGATCACGCTGGCGCTGTCGTACGCCTTGTCCGCGCGGTAGCCGAACTGCCGGCCCGTGACCAGGTCCCGCACCTCGACGGCCCCGGTGGTCGGGCGTCCCTGCAGGTACGTACGCAGCTGCGCCTCGAGGCCCGGCGCGGCCGGGGGTGCCTGCGGTGGGGGTGCGGAGGCCTCCGGTGCCGAAGGTCGGGTCACGCTCAGGACGACGAGAGCGGCCAGGGTGACCAGCACGGCCACGGCCAGCCGGATCCGGTCGCCGGTCCGTCTCGGCCAGACGATCTCGGCGGTCCGCGGCCGGACCGGCGTCAGCAGCGTCAAGGCACTTCCCGAGGAGCGTTCGGCGGGGGGACGCCGGGTGGGCCCGGCAGCAGCAGGCTACGGCGGACCGCCGTCCCCGCCTCGACGACGCGCGGGTCAGCGACCGACGGCGTACCCCTGTCCGCCGCGGGAGTTCGCGGCGGCTCCCAGCTCGCCGGTCGCCGGGTTGCGGGTGACGGCCGACAGCCGGCCGAGCGACCAGTCGCCCGCGCGGACCACCGCGTGCCCGCGGGCCCTCAGCCCGTCCAGTGCCGCTTCGCCCAGCCGGTCCTCGACGACGGCGCCGGCCGGGGTCCAGGTCCGCGGCCAGAACGAGCCGGCCATCGCGGTGGTGTGCAGCGACGGCGCGTCGATCGCCTGCTGCGGGGTGTAGCCGCCGACCAGCACGCGCAGCAGGTAGACCAGCTGCCACTGGTCCTGCTGGTCCCCGCCCGGGGTGCCCAGCGCCGAGACGGGGACGCCGTCGCGCAGCAGCAGAGTGGGGCTCAAGGTGGTCCGCGGCCGCCGACCCGGGCGGAGCGCCGAGGGCGAGGCCGGGTCGAGCCAGGCCATCTGCAGCCGCGATCCGAGACAGAAGCCGAGCTCGGGGATGTGCGGCGAGGACTGCAGCCAGCCGCCGGAAGGGGTGGCGGAGACGATGTTGCCCCAACGGTCGACCACGTCGAGGTGGCAGGTGTCACCCCGGGTCTCCCCGCCACGCGACACGGTCGGTTCGCCCACGCCCTCGACGCCCCCCTCCGGCGCCTCGGTCAGCAGCGGCGCGCGGTACGCCACGTACCCGGGCACCTCCCCGGGACGGACCTCGGCCGAGGCGCGGTCGGTGACCAGCGCGCGGCGACCGGCGGCGTAGGCCGCAGACAGCAGGACGTCCAGCGGCACCGGCGGCTCGCCGGCCGCGACGTCAGGGTCGCCGTAGTAGGCGTCGCGGTCGGCCAGGGCCAGCTTCAGCGCCTCCAGGACGTGGTGCGCGCCGAGCTCGGTCGAGGGGTCCAGCTCGTCGTCGGGGTAGCCCTCGAGGATCGCCAGCGCCTGCAGCAGCACCGGACCCTGCCCCCAGGCGCCGGTCTTGGCGACCGTCCAGCCCCGGAACGGGGCGGTGGTCGCGGGCTCCCAGGTGGCGGCGAACGCGGCGAAGTCGGTCTCGGTGATCACCCCGGCGTGGTCCCGGCCCGAGGAGTGCCGGTGCGGCCCGGCCAGGAAGGCGGACGCCGCCCTGGCCACCTGACCCGTCCGCCACTCGTACCGGGCCGCGTCGACCCGGTCCTCCCGGGTGGTCGCGGAACCGCCGGCAGCCAGCATCCCGCGCAGCACCGCCGCGTAGGCGGGGTTGGTGGCGAGCTCGTCTGACGGGCGCGGCCGGCCGGCCCGCAGCCAGAAGTCTGCCGACGTCGTCCAGTGCCGGGTGAACAGCTCGCGGACCGAGGCCACGGTCGCCGCAACCCGGGGGACCAGCGGGTACCCGTGCTCGGCGTAGTCGAGGACGTAGGACCAGACCTCGGCCAGCTCGAGCGTGCCGTGGTCGCGCAGCAGTAGCAGCCAGGCGTCCACCGCTCCCGGGACGGCCGCAGCCAGCCCACCGGCGCCGGGCACCAGGTCCAGGCCCTCGGCCGCGAAGTGCTCCAGCGTCGCCCCGGCCGGGGCGGGGCCCTGGCCCACCAGCACCCGGGGGGACGGGTCGTCCGCGGTCGCGATGACGGCGGTCAGGTCGCCGCCCGGCCCGTTCAGGTGCGGCTCGACCAGGTGCAGCACGAACGCGGCCGCCACCGCCGCGTCGAAGGCGTTGCCGCCCCGTTCGAGCACCGCCTGGGCCACGGCACTCGCACACCAGTGCGTCGTGGCGCACATGCCGACGGTGCCGCGCAGGTCCGGCCGGGTCAGGTGGTCAGCGGGCGGGGTGAACGTCGGTCCGGGCACCCCGACATGATCCCCCCGGTGAGTTATCGGCTCGGCGCGGGTCAGCACCGTCATGGCGCGACTCATCTACTCCGGTATCACCTCCCTCGACGGCTACGTCGCCGACGCGAACGGCTCCTTCGCCTGGGCGATGCCCGATGAGGAGGTGCACGCCTACGTCAACGACGCCCAGCGCTCCATCGGCACCCATCTGTACGGGCGCCGGCTGTACGAGGTGATGGTCGCCTGGGAGACGATGTCCATCGAGGGCGAGCCGGACGTGATGCGGGACTTCGCCACCAGCTGGCGGTCGGCAGACAAGGTCGTCTACTCCACCACCCTGCCGGAGGTCTCGAGCCGCCGGACCCGGCTGGAGCGCCGGTTCGATCCGGAGTCGGTCCGTCAGCTCAAGGAGTCCTCCGAGCGCGACCTGCTGGTCGGGGGGCCAGGACTGGCGGCGGCCGCAGTGCGGGCGGACCTGGTCGACGAGATCGCCCCGATCGTGGTTCCGGTGGTGGTCGGCGGGGGCACGCCCTTCCTGCCGTCGGGGCTCTCGATCAACCTCGAGCTGCTCAAGGAACGCCGCTTCGGCAACGGCACCGTGGCCCTGGCCTACGCGGTGCGGAGGTAGCGCGGGCCGCTGTCGGCAGCCTCTTCCTGTGAGGCCGCCGCGGCCTGCCTGAGAGAAGGCACGATGTGCCCGTGCCGAACCCCACTCGTCCCCCGGTGCGTCGCGCGTTCGGTTCCCTCCTCCCGGCGCTGGCGGCTTCGCTGCTGCTGCTCGCCCCACTGCCGGCGTCGGCCCAGCCTGTTCCGGCGAAGCCCGCTCGGGTCGGCTGTCGTGCCCGTCCGGTCCGACCACCGGCCGGCGCCGCACGTCGCCGCAGCCGGGGCGACCATCGATACCACGGACCGGGCGGCCGTGACCGCGGCCTACACCGACCTCTACCAGCCGGCGGTGGCGGTGCAGGCGCCCGCGGCCTCGCCCGAGGACGTCGCCGCCTGTGACCGCAGCAACGCCCTCTATTCCGTCAACGACGGCGGTCCGGGCGAGCACGACCTCGACCGCGACGACGACGGCATCGCCTGCGAACGTCAGTAGCCGCCGTCGCTGCGGCCGAGCCGGATCCAGCGGTAGCCCCAGCCGTGCAGCTCTAGGCCGGTGAGCTCGGCGGTCGGGGCGTCGTAGGGTCCGTCGACCAGCAGGTCGTAGGGCCGCTCGGCCGCGTCGCTGAGCCGGCCGAGGTCGACGGTGACGGCCTTGTCGGCGAGGTTGTGCAGCAGCAGGATCGAGCCGGACGGGGCGTCGAAGCGGTGCGCCAGCACCGGACGCGGTAGCGGCACGGCGACCACCTGGCAGGTCCCGGAACCGATCTCCGGGGCCAGCCGCAGCGTGTGCACCAGGTTCTCGAACCAGCGCAGCAGGGAGCTCGGGTCGCGCTGCTGGGCCCGCACGTTCACCCGTGCCGTCGCGAAGTCGTGGTCGCTGACCAGGGGCCGGGCCAGCGTCTCCGGGTCGGCGCTCGAGAAGCCGCCGTTGGGCCCGTCGTCCCACTGCATCGGGGTGCGGAAGGCCTCGCGGCCGTCCAGAGCCAGGTCCTCGCCCATCCCGATCTCGTCGCCGTAGCGGACCACCGGCGTGCCGGGCAGGGAGAACTGCAGCGCGTACGCCAGCTCGATGTGCCGCCGGTCGCCGCCCAGCATCGGCGCGAGCCGCCGCCGGATGCCCCGCCCGTAGAGCTGCATGTCCTCCTCGGGCGCGAAGGCGGCGAAGACGTCGCCGCGCTGCTCGGCGGTGAGCCGGCTGAGGTCGAGCTCGTCGTGGTTGCGCAGGAAGGTCACCCACTGCCCGCCCTGCGGCAGCACGACCGCGCTCATCAGGGCCTCGACCAGCGGTTCGGCGTCCCGCCGGGCCAGGGCCAGCCAGATCTTCGGGTTGAGCAGGAAGTCGAACATCAGCTGGGCCCGGTCGCAGGGACCGTCCGGGCGGCTGCCGACGAAGGTCGGGACCGCAGCCGGTGCGACGTTGGCCTCGCACAGCAGCACCGAGTCCCCGACCTGCCATTGCGTCTCCTGCCGCCAGGAGTCCAGGATCGAGAAGTCCTGCGGCCCCGGGTCGACACCCGGGCTGACCTGCTCCAGCACGAACGGTGCCGCGTCCACCCGGAAACCCGACACCCCGAGCTGCAGCCAGAAGGCCATCACCCGGTCGATCTCGGCGCGGACGTCCGGGTTGGACCAGTTGAGGTCGGGCTGGAAGCCGTAGAAGCGGTGGAAGTACCAGGCTCCGGCCTGCTCGTCCCAGCTCCAGGTCTCCTCCTGCTCGCCCGGGAAGACCGTGCCCTGGGTGCGGTTCGGCGGCTCGTCGGCACTCCACACGTACCAGTCGCGGTACGGCGAGTCGGGGCTGGACCGGGCCGAGGTGAACCAGGGGTGCTCGTCGGAGGTGTGGTTGACCACCAGGTCGAGGACGATCCGGATGCCGCGCTCACGAGCCGCGCGGACCAACGCGGCCATGTCGCCCAGGCTGCCGAGAGCGGGATGGACGGCGTAGTAGTCGGTGATGTCGTAGCCGTTGTCGCGCCCGGGGCTCGGGTGGATCGGGTTCAGCCACAGGCAGGTGACGCCGAGCCGGGCGAGGTGGTCGAGCCGGCTGGCGAGGCCGCGCAGGTCACCCCGGCCGCTGTCGTCGGAGTCCTGGAACGACGCCACCTCGACGCAGTAGACGACGGCGTGCTGGTACCACCGGACGGTCATGGCCGAGAGTCTGGCGCAGGTCGCCTCCTTCCACGCCTACCTGGCCGGGATTCGAGGCGATCTGTCGCTCGACGCTACGGGGGGTCAGGACTAGGGTGCCCGGGTGAGGGCGGCGTCCTCTCGAGGGCGGCCCGGAACCGACGGCGGTTCCGGGCCGACGCGCCCCCACGAAGGAGCGCGCGATGAGCCAGACCCAGACCGGCCCCAGCTACCGGACGGTGAACCCGGCGACCGGTGCGGTCGAGCAGACCTTCGACTGGTCGACCGACGACGAGGTCGAGGCCGCCCTGACCTCGGCGTACGCGGCCTACGCCGGGTGGAAGGACGTGCTCCTCGAGGGTCGGGCCGCGGTGGTCCACCGGATCGCCGAGCTGTTCGTCGAGCGGAAGGACGAGCTGGGCGCCCTCGCCACGCGGGAGATGGGCAAGCCGCTGGGCGAGGCCGTCGGTGAGGCGGAGTTCTGCGGTGAGATCTTCGACTACTTCGCGACCGAGGCCCAGACGCTCACGGCGGACGTGCCGATCAAGACGTTCTCCGGCGGCCAGGCCGTGGTGCAGAAGCTTCCCATCGGGCCGCTGCTGGGCATCATGCCGTGGAACTACCCCTTCTACCAGATCGCCCGCTTCGCTGCGCCGAACCTGATGCTGGGCAACGTCGTCATCCTCAAGCACGCCGAGTCCGTCCCCGGTTGTGCTCTCGCCGTCGCGCAGCTGATGAGCGACGCGGGGGTGCCCGAGGGCGCCTACGTCAACCTCTTCGCCTCCCACGACCAGATCGAGAGGGTGATCGCCGACCCCCGGATCGCCGGGGTCTCGCTGACCGGGTCGGAACGAGCCGGCGCCGTCGTCGCCGCGATCGCCGGCCGGAACCTCAAGAAGTGCGTGCTCGAGCTGGGCGGCTCCGACCCCTACGTCGTCCTCGACACCGACGACGTACGGGCTTCGGCCGACACCGCCTGGGCGACCCGGATCGGGAACACCGGCCAGGCCTGCAACTCCAACAAGCGGATGATCGTGATGGACGACGTCTTCGACGGCTTCGTGGCCCGCCTGACCGAGCACGCGCAGGACCTGCGTCCCGGCGACCCGACGACCGAGGAGGAGGGCACCTTCGCGCCGCTCTCCTCCCGTGCGGCCGCGGAGAACCTGGCGGAGCAGGTGCAGGACGCGGTCGCCAAGGGCGCCACCCTGCACGCCGGCGGCGTCCTCGGCGAGGCCCCGGCCGCGTACTACTCCCCGGCGGTGCTCACCGGCATTACCACGGAGATGCGCGCCTACCGCGAGGAGCTCTTCGGGCCCGTCGCCGTGGTCTACAAGGTCTCCGACGACGACGAGGCGCTCGCGCTGGCCAACGACACGGCGTACGGACTCGGGGGTGCGGTGTTCAGCACCGATCCCGAGCGCGCGACCAGGGTCGCCCGGCGCCTCGAGGTCGGCATGTCCAACGTGAACACGCCCGCCGGTGAGGGAGCGGAGATGCCGTTCGGCGGCGTCAAGCGCAGCGGCTTCGGCCGTGAGCTGGGTCCTCTGGGCATGGACGAGTTCGTCAACAAGCGGATCTTCTACGTCGCCGACTAGCTCTCGGACAAGGCCGGACGCCCTTGTGGCGGAGTTGGGGGCAGTCCGCCCTGATTTACTCAGACCAGTTGAGACGGGACGGTAGCCGCTGAGCGTGAACCAGGCCAGCACCGGCGAACTGGCATGAGTAATTCAGGGCCGCGGGAGCTCAGCCTCGCAGGAACGGCGCGACGGCGGCGGCGACGACCTTCGGCTTGATCAGGTGCGTCTGTCCGGGCAGCGTCTCGAGCCGGGCGTGCGGCAGGGCGGCGGCGATGGCCGCCTGGCTGTTCTGCATGTACGCCGGGCTCTTGCCGCCGGCCATCACCAGCGTCTCGGGCACGACGGCGTCGTAGTAGCCCTCAGGCAGCGGCCGGCCCTGCTGGTGGGAGAGGACGACGGCGTAGTCGTGCGGCAGCGTGGGCGCGATGCTCACCATCTGCTTCCACGGCGGCAGAAAGCGCATCAGGCCGACCATCGGGGCCGGCATGCCGACCGTCCGCAGGAACAGCCGGACGGCGTCCCCGGTCCTACCGGCGTCGACCAGCTCCTGGGTGCGCTCGCCGAGTCCGGCGTCGTGGGGAGCGTGCGTGTCGTCCACGATGAAGGGCGCCTCGTAGACGGCGAGCCGCTCGATCGGTGCGTCCTGCCGCGCGGCATCGAGAGCCAGCGCCGCGCCCGACGACGACCCCAGCACCGCGGCCCGTCCGCCCGCGGCCGCGATCACCGCGAGCAGGTCCTCCACCTCCCGCTGGACGGCGTACGGGCCGGTGCCCAGACCGCTCTCGCCGCGACCGCGGCGGTCGTAGGTGTAGACGGAGAACTCACCCGCGAGCTGTTCGGCCAAGCCCTTCGACGGTCCCATCTGCCGCGAGCAGAGGGCGCCGTCGACGTTGACCAGCGCCGGCCCCTGCCCGCGGACCTCGTAGGCGATCCGGGTCCCGTCGGCGGACGTGGTGAAGCGGGTGCTGGTGCTCACAGGGTGCTCCTCATGGTGGTTCGTTCGGCTCGTCACCCAGGCGTCGGACGGGGACGGGCTCTTTCGACAGGGTCTCCTGAGCGAGCTCGGCCGCTCGGTGCAGGAGCACGGCCCGCTCGCCCTCGTTGCGGGTCAGCGCCGCGGCGGCCCGGAAGCAGGCTGACGCCTCCTCGGACCGTCCGGCCCGGGCCAGCAGGTCACCGCGGACGGCCGGTCGTAGGTGCGATCCGGCCAGCGCCTCCTCGCCCAGGGCGTCCAGGACGGCCAGGCCGTCGTCGGGCCCGTGAGCGCGACCGTGGGCGACGGCCCGGTTCACCTCCACGAAGGGGCTCGGCGTCAGCCGGCCCAGGATGTCGTAGAGGCCGGCGATCCGGTCCCAGTCGGTGGCCCCGGCGGTCCGGGCGCGAGCGTGGCAGGCGGCGATCTCGGCCTGCAGCAGGTACGGACCACCGGGCGTGCCCAGGGACTTGGCGCGGTCGATCGCCGCCAGCCCACGGCGGATCAGCAGCTGGTCCCAGCGGCAACGGTCCTGCACCTCGAGCAGCACCGGCTCGCCGGCCGGGCCGGTCCGTGCGCGGGTCCGCGACTCCTGGAGCTCCAGCAGGGCCTGCAGGCCGTGCACCTCGGGCTCGCGCGGCACCAGGCCCGCCAGTAGCCGGCTCAGCCGCAGCGCCTCGAGGGTCAGCTCGGGACGCGTCCAGTCTTGCCCGGCGGTGGCGGCGTAGCCCTCGTTGAAGATCAGGTAGACCACGGCCAGCACGTCGGCCAGCCGCCCCTCCCGTTCGCGGCCCTGCGGCATCGCGAGGTCCACTCCCACCAGGGTCTTCTTGGCCCGCGAGATCCGCTGACCGATCGTGGCGTCGCGCACCCCGAAGCCGTGGGCGATCTCGGTCGTCGTCAGGCCAGCGACCAGCCGCAGCGTCAGGGCGGCCCGCGACTCCGGCGGCAGCGCCGGGTGGCAGCTGAGGAAGACCAGCCGCAGCACGTCGTCCTCGATGTGGTCGACGCACGTGTCGAGGTCGGGCACCGTCACCTCCTCCAGGCCGTGGGCCAGCTCGGCGGTCCGGCGGCGCAGCGTCTCCGCCCGCCGGAAGTGGTCGACGGCCCGGCGCTTGGCCACCGCCATCAGCCAGGCGCCGGGGCTGGCCGGCGTCCCCGACGCCGGCCACTGCTCGAGCGCCGCCACCAGCGCGTCCTGGGCCAGGTCCTCGGCGAGCCCGACGTCGCGGGTCATCCGCACCAGGCCCGCGACCAGCCGGGTCGACTCCAACCGCCAGACCGCCGTGATCGTGGCGGCGACCTCCTCGCTCACAGGTGCGATCCTAGGGAAGCGTCACGCCGGGTGGGACGGTCCCTCGTCGGGGCCGGTGATCCGGCGTACCTCGACCGAGCCCTCCCAGCCGGGCCAGTGCTGCACGTGGATCTCGGCCACCCGGTGCGCCCCGGCAAGAGCTTCCTCGTGCGTACGGGCCTCGATGATCGCGTAGCCGCCGACCACCTCCTTGGCCTCGGCGTACGGGCCGTCGCTGGTCAGCAGCCGACCGGCGGTGACCCGGTACTCCGTGCTCTGCGCGGTGGGCCACAGGCCCCCGGCGTCGATCATCGAACCGGACGCGAAGGACTCAGCCATCTCCCGGCCCATCACCTCCTGCAGCTCGGCCGGGGCGCCCCCGACGTCCTCCCGCATCTTCACCAGGACCATGTAGCGCATCGCGAACCTTCTCTCTTGTCGGTGTGGTTCACCCCTGCGTCGGACGAGGAGCCCCAGTTTCGACCACGTAAGGTCGGCAGATGACCACCGAGGCCCCAGACCCGATCGACGTCCGCAACAACCCCGAGTCCCGGGCGGCCGAGAGTGACCGCTCCTCGCTCGTGTCCCGGGCCAGCGACGGCGGCGCGCCTCCGCGGGACGCCCCCGAGAGCGGCGAGCTGCCCGAGGCCGTCGCGGGCGGGACGGCCGAGGGCAACCCGGTCGCCGGCGTGACCATCAGCGAGGCCGACGCCGAGGAGGCCGTCTCGGCCGACACGGGGCCGAACGAGCTGGACCCGCCCTTCTCGAACACGCACGCCTGAGCCTCGGAGCACACCGACGCCGCCGAACGAGTGAGTTGTAACGCGGCGGTGGTTTCGCCGTCGGTCGGTCCCCAGCAGAATGCTGGACATGGCGACGGTCACCGACATCACCGAGGCACAGCTGGCGTACGGCACGAAGGTGGTGGCCGTCGAGCCGGGCGGGGTCGAGGTGATCCCACCACAGGAGCGGCACGGCCGCCCGGTCCAGCTGCTGTGGACGTGGGCGTCACCCAACTTCGAGTTCGCGACTGTCGCGGTCGGGATCCTCGGGGTGCTCGCCTTCGGGCTGACCTTCGGGCAGGCCGTGGCCGCACTGGTCCTCGGGACCGCGCTCGGCTCCATCACCCTGGGCATCCTGTCCACCTGGGGCCCGCGCGACGGCCTGGCCCAGATGGTGCTCAGCCGGACGGCGTTCGGGTTCCTGGGCAACGTCCTCCCGGCGGGGCTGAACAGCGTCACCGCCGGTATCGGTTGGTTCGCGGTCAACAGCATCAGCGGCGCGCTCGCCCTCAAGGCTCTGACCGGCCTGCCGGGCGAGCTGGCCTTGATCATCGTGGTGGCGGTGCAGCTGGTCGTCGCCTTCTTCGGCCACAACCTGGTGCACGCCTTCGAGCGCTACGCCTTTCCCGTGCTGGCGGTGATCTTCGTCGTGGCCGCGGTGATCGTGCTGTCCAAGGCGAACCCGGCCATGCCCGCCTTCACCGAGGGCGAGCCGCCCACCCTCGGCGGCTTCCTGATCACCGCCGGTGCCGCGTTCGGCTACGCCGCGGGCTGGAACCCGTACTCGTCGGACTACACCCGCTACCTGCCGCGCGACACCCGGCGGCTGCCGGTGGCCCTCTTCGCCGGCCTCGGCTGCTCCCTCTCCTGCTGCCTGCTCGAGATCGCCGGCGCGGCCATCGTGACCGCCGGCGGCACCGAGGTGGCGCCGTCCTCCTTCACCGACCTGCTGCCGGTGGTGGTCGGCAAGGCGACACTGCTCGCCATCTGCCTGGGCGCGGTCGCCGCCAACGTGCTGAACGTCTACTCCGGCGCGATGTCCTTCATGGCCCTGGGCCTCAGGGTGCCGATGGCCCGGGCCCGGGCCATCGTGGCCGTCGGCTTCGGCCTCATCGGGCTGGTGCTCGCGTCCTTCGGCCTGGCCAACGCCGGCGAGGAGTACGAGGCGTTCCTGCTGGTGATGGCCTACTGGATCGCCCCGTGGCTCGGCGTCGTGCTGACCGACCGCTACCTGCGCCGAGGGGCCGACTTCGGCGCGATCGCCCAGAACAAGGCGCACGTCAACCTCGCCGGGCCGGTCGCGATGGTCGTCGGGCTGGTGGTCTCGATCCCGCTGTTCAGCAACCAGACCGCCTTCGTGGGCCTGGTGCCCCGGCACGTCGCGAACGCCGGCGACCTCACCGCCGCCGTCGGGTTCGTGCTCGCGGCCGCCGTCTACGCCCTGATGTTCCGCTCGGCCAGGCGCGCGGTGGTGGCGTGAGGCCCGCTGACCCCAGACCCGAGGACCTCGAGCTGCTCGCGGTCGCCTACGCGGAGGCGCGGGCGGGCCTGGCCGAGGGCGGGATCCCGATCGGCGGCGCCCTCTTCGCCGCCGACGGGACGCTGCTGGGCCGTGGCCGCAACCGTCGCGTCCAGGACGGCAACCCGGCGATGCACGGCGAGACGAACGCCTTCACCCACGCCGGCCGGCAGCCGAGCTACCGCGGCACCACGATGGTGACCACCTTGTCGCCCTGCTGGTTCTGCAGCGGGCTGGTGCGCCAGTTCGGGATCAGCCGGCTGGTGGTCGGCGAGGCGCAGACCTTCGTCGGCGGCCACGAGTGGCTGGCCGAGCACGGCGTCGAGGTCGTCGTGCTCGACGACCCGGAGTGCGTGGCCATGATGACCGGCTTCATCGCCGCGGAGCCCGGGCTGTGGAACGAGGACATCGGCGTCGACTGAGCCCGGCCCTGCGTCTGTCGCCGTTCCCTGAGCCTGTCGAGCCCGGAAGCCGCTGCCTACTCCGGGTCCCGCGCGGCTCGCCGACCCAACGCGACCGCCCCGACCACCACGAACGACAGCACCGCGAGGGCGATGACCCAGGGCCACACCCTCGACGCCGGCTCCAGACCCGTCGCGGCGCCCGGGCCAGGGGTGGCTGGGGTGGTCGCGGGCTGGCCCTTGCCGGCCGCCCGTGCGGTGAAGGTGAACGTGCCCGAGACGGGGTGACCGTCGGCCGAGGTCACCCGCCACTCCACGGTGTAGGCCCCCGCGGCGGCCCCGCCCTGGAGGGGCTGGGTGACGGTGTTGTCCACGAGCACGGGGTCCCCCTGCTGAACCTCACCCGACGGTCCGGTGACCACGAGCTTGGTGCCCATGGCGATCGCCGGCTGGTCGAAGGTGAGCACGACCGACGCGGGCACCCGGGCCTCGGTGCTGCCGTTGGCCGGGGTCGTGCTCGCGAGCACGTCGTGGGCCGACGCCGGGCCGGCGGCCACCACCAGGGTGATCGCCGCTCCGAGTACCACCAGCAGCAGCCGTCCGAGGGGACGGGCGGCGGGTCTGCTCACGCCGTCCGCCGACGACCCCGCAGCAGGGCGACCGCGAGCCCGGCCACCGCGACCACCAGCGCCGCCACGCCCAGGCCGCGGGCCACGCCGTCAGAGCCGCCGGCCCTGGTGAGGGTGACCGTGCCCGTGCCCGACGGCGCCGGGCTCGCGGGCGCCGGTGCGGTGACCATCAGCTCTGGTGCGGGGTGCTCCGGCTCCTCACCCGAGGCCGGCGTGGGCTCGTCCCACATGACCACCGTGCCGTCGGAGTAGGTCTGGGTGGCGGGCAGCAGCAGGTCCGACCCCGCGGCAGGTAGCGGTCCCACCGAGAGCGAGAACTCCTGGTACTGACCCGGCTCGATGGCGCTGTCCTTGGCCGCCGTCCAGGTCACGGTGCGGGGGGCCTTGGTGATGGTGGTGCCTTCCATCTTCATCGGCTCCGGCAGCTTCTGCTCCGTGGTGGTCACCGTCCAGCCGGGCACGGGTTTGCTGCTGACGTAGAGAAACGGCTTGTCCTGGGGCAGCTGGACCGTCAGCTTGACCGTGCCGGCGGTGTCGGACTCGTTGGGTACCCGGAAGGTGAGGGCGCTGAAGGCGCCCGCGGTGGTGCTGTCGGCCGCCACGCGGACGTGGGCGTCGGCGAGGGCGGGGCCGGTCAGCACGAGCAGACCGGCGGCCGCGGCGGTGGCGGTCAGACGGAGAGGCAGCCGGAAGCGTGAGGCAGTAGGGATGAACATCGTGGTTCCGATCGACGTGAGGGCCGGCCGCGCGGGGGCGTACCGGCAGGGGGCGTACCGGGAGGGGGCGTACCGAGAAGGGCGTACTGAGAATGGGCGTACCGAGAGGGAGCAGCCGCCTGCCCGCGTCGCCGCAGGGGCGCGATCAGGCGGTGGGCGGCAGGTTCAGCAGCAGGCGCGGCCGAGCGGCGGACCGCGCGGGCTGGCCGTCACACCGAGGCGCAGCGTGGGTCGGGTGAAGGGCCGCACCACGGTCGGCCGGGCCGTCCGGACCCGTACCCGCGAGCTCGGCGCGGCGGTGGCCAGCGCGACCACCCGCTCCGCCGCTCGCCAGCACCAGGCTTCGCCCCGGGCGAGCAGGGCCGCGGTCAGGGCTGTCGCCAGCAGGTGAGCGACCCACATGGCCCACCCCGGCACGGCGGGGTGCATGGCGGTGGCCATCGCGCAGGTCGGTAGGGCGGCGTGGGTCGCATGGTCGGCCGTCATCACCAGCGTGCTGCAGCCGGGAACGACCTGGGACGCAGCCTCGAAGAACAGGTGCAGCAGCAGTTGCTCCGCCGTGAGGGCCACCAGCAGCACGGGGAAGCGGCAGCGGCGGGCCGTCAGGGTCACCGCCACCACGCCGAGCAGCAGCCCGGTCACCGCCAGCAGCCAGCCGGCGGGTAGCCGGCCGCCGCCGAGCACGTGGGCCGAGGTGGCCAGCAGCAGCGACCCGCCGCCGAGCGCACCAACGCGGACCAGCCGCGTGGCGCCGCGGACCGGGGCGTTCAGCACAGCCCCCAGCATAGGAACTCCCGGCGCGCTGTCGACGATTCCCGTGGCGACGACGCCACGGAAGGGTCAACGGCTATCCGCCGAGCCCGGCTTCCAGGGCCAGCAGTGTCCGCTTGGCCCCGAGGCCGCCGAGGTAGCCGCCGAGGCCGCCGTCGGAGCGGAGCACCCGGTGGCAGGGGACGAGCACCGGTAGCGGGTTGGTGGCGCAGGCACTGCCGACCGCCCGTACGGCCCGGGGGCTGCCGGCCTGGGCCGCGACGGCCGCGTAGCTGGCCGTCCGGCCGTACCCGATGTCGGTCAGCCCGTGCAGGACGACGCTGCGGAAGCCGGCGGAGAGTCGCCAGTCCAGGGCCACGTCGAAGGTCTGCCGCTGGCCCGTGAAGTACTCGTCCAGCTCGCGGGCCACCCGGTCCAGGCGCGCCGGCGCCGCCAGGACCCGCGGGCTGATCCGGTCCGCCAGCCGTTGCAGCACGGCATCGTGGTCTTCGGCGGCGTACGCCAGCCGGACCACGCCCCGGTCGGTCGCGGCCACCAGTAGCAGCCCCACCGGGCTGTCCACCGTGCGGTAGGCCACGTCCACCAGGCGTTGCTGCTCGGCCTCGCCGGCCAGCCGGACGCGCAGGGCCCGCAGCCGGGCGGGGGACGGGTCCAGCGCGCGGGCCAGATCGGGAACGAGGGAGTCCTCGGTGGTCAGATGGTCTGTCGTCAGATGGTCCGTCATCAGGAGTTCCGTTCGGGAGAGGGGGCGGGGAGGTAGCTGCGGCGCAGGGCGGCGATGCCGTCGGCGGCCGCGCGCCGAGCGGCGTCCGGGCTCACCCCGACGAGGCCGGCGACCTCGACGTAGGGCAGCCCGCCGAGGTGGTGCAGGGCCACCGCCTGCCGTTGCCGCCGCGGCAGCCGGGCGACGTCATCGAGCAGCGTGTCGACCCGCTCCGTGCTCGTCCCGCGGTCGGGCCGGTCGGGGGGTGGTCGATCGGTCGGTGGCGGTCGGCGGGCCGCGGCGCGGGTCACGTCGACCGCCTTGCGGTGGGCGATGGTGACCAGCCAGGCTTCGACGTTCGCGTCCGCCGACAGCTCGGGGTAGGCCCGCAGGGCGGAGAGAAAGGTCTCCGACCAGGCGTCGTCGGCCTCGTCCGGGCCGAGCACCGCCCGGCAGACCCGGAGCACCGTGGGCCCGTGGGTCTCGACGACGGTCTCGAACGGCGGCAGGGTGCTCACGTCAGGTAGACGTCTGGCGCCGGTCGTTCGTGAGGTCGATGGCGTGGCCGGTTCCGTCGAGCGGGCTCAGTTGATCCGGCTCACCGCGAACAGCTCGGCCAGCCGGCCCTCGGGCAGACCGGCCAGGACGGCGTTGTGGGTGTTCCAGCCTCGCAGCATCTGCTCCAGCCCGTCGCCCTGGTGCCCGGTCTGGGAGACGTGCGCCTGCAGCGCCCGTACCTTGCGGTCGAAGGTGTCGGTGATGTCCACGGCGTGCGGGGAGTCCTGGTGGGCGCTCAGCCAGAGCTCGGTCACCTTCCAGGGCTGCAGACCCTCCTCGGTGATCAGCTCGGGCCAGGCGAACCGGTTCTCCGCGGCCGGGTACACCGCCCGTACGGTGGCCTCGCCCGCGGCCAGGTGGTCGGGATGGGAGGCCTGCAGTCGCTGCAGCATCCGCTGCGGGGACTGGCAGGCCACCCGCTGCGGCCGTACCTGCCGGATGACGCGGACGATGGCGCGTTGCAGCTCCCAGCTGGGCTCGAGCCAGCCGTCGCTCCAGCCGTCGAGGAAGCGCACGTCGGTGACGCCGAGCTCGGCCGAGGCGGCCCGCTGCTCCCGTTCGCGGAGGGCCGGCATCTGGTCCCGGGGGGTGTCGTCGAAGCCACCCTGCTCGCCGCGGGTGCAGAGCAGCAGGGTCACCGCGATGCCCGCGTCCGCCCAGCGGGCCAAGGTGCCGGCCGCGCCGAAGTCGGCGTCGTCGGGGTGGGCCGCCACCACCAGGGCCCGCTCCACCTCGCTGTCGGGCATCGGCTCGGCCCAGTCGACGGGCGATCGGGTCGGGCGGGGCTGCTCGGTCACGCGCCGAGCCTAGTGGCGGCGGCCGCTACGCGTCGCGAGCCCCGTTCCCCGTTACGCTGGCCGCTGGAGGTCAAGGTGCCGGTGACGATGCAGGACGTCGCGCGAGCGGCGGGCGTCTCGGCCAAGACCGTGTCGAACGTGCTGGGGGACTATCCCTACGTGCGCGAGGAGACGCGGGCGCGGGTGATGGCCGCCGTCTCCGACCTCGGCTACCAGATGAACTTCGCCGCCCGGAACCTCAAGTCCGGCCGCACCGGGCTGATCATGCTGGCCCTGCCCGAGCTGAGCCTGCCGTACTTCGCCGAGCTGGCCGACGCGGTCATCGACGCCGCTCGCGGTGAGGGCTACACCGTGCTGGTGGAGCGGACCGGCGCCACGCGGGAGGGCGAGCTCGCGGTGCTCGGAGGCGGCCGGCTGCGGATGGTGGACGGGCTCATCTTCTCCCCGCTCGCTCTCGGTCCCGAGGACGCCGGCGTGCTGGCCGTCGACTTCCCGGTGGTGCTGCTGGGCGAGCGGATCTTCGCCGGACCCGTCGACCACGTGACGATGGCCAACGAGTCGGGCGCCGAGCAGGCCACCCGGCACCTGCTCGCCGCCGGCCGGCGGCGGATCGCCGTCATCGGCGTGCACTCGGGCGAGGCGATGGGGTCGGGTCCGTTGCGGCTGCGGGGCTACGCCGCCGCCCTGGGCCGGGCCGGGCTGACGGTGGATCCAGAGCTCCTGGTCGAGGCGGGCGAGTGGCACCGCGAGACGGGCGCGCAGGCGATGCACCGGCTGATCGACTCCGGGGTCGGGTTCGACGCCGTGTTCGCCCTGAACGACGCGCTCGCCCTGGGGGCGATGTACGTGCTGCAGCGCCGGGGTTTCGCCGTCCCCGGCGACGTAGCCGTGATCGGCTTCGACAACGTCGACGACGGTGCCTTCAGCACCCCGTCGCTCTCGACCATCGACCCCGACCGGCGCCACATCGCTCGCACGGCCGTCTCGCTGTTGCTGCGGCGGATCGCCGGGGACGACTCGCTGGCCGAGCCGGTCGAGATCGCACCCCCGGTGACGCTGGTGGTCCGCGAGTCCACCATGGGCCGCTCCTGAGCCGACTTGTCAGACGCCAGTTGCCCTCTGGGATAACTGACGTCTGACAACTCGGTGACACCGGGGGTCTTGACCTCTCGACAGGTGCTGGGGCAAGGTTTCGTTCATCGATGAACGAGTCTCGAGGAGGAGACCTGATGCTCACGATCCGCCGTTCTGCGGCGACGGCAGCCGCGGTGCTGGCCCTGGCGGTCAGCGACGCCACGGGTGGCGTGACCGCCTCCGCCTCACCCGCTCCGGCCCTCGCGCCGGCGAAGGCTCCGACCCCGGCCGCGATCGCCGTCCCCACCGGGGACACCAACCCGATCCACGATCCGGACCTGGTGAAGGACGGCCACACCTGGTACGTCTTCTCGACCGGCCTGATCAACCGGGAGCAGGGTGGCACGATCCGGATCACCGTCTCCCACGACCAGGGCCGGACGTGGCACGCCGCGGGAACGGTGTGGAGCCACATCCCGGCCTGGATCGACCGGCATTACGCCGGCCGCACCCTGCCGGACAACCTGTGGGCGCCGCAGGTGACCCACCACGGCGGCCGCTGGTACCTCTACTACTCCGCCTCGACCTTCGGCAGCAACGACTCGATCACCGCGCTCGCCACCAACACCACGCTGGACCCGAAGGACCCCGACTACCGCTGGGTGGACCGTGGACGGGTGATCACCAGCGCGCCCGCGACCCGGCTCTCGGGGACGACTGACCTCGAGGTCAACGCGATCGACCCGGGTGTGGTCACCGACCGGTCGGGCCGCTCGTGGCTCACCTTCGGTTCGTTCTGGAACGGTGTCTACACCGTCCCGATCTCCTGGCCCAGCGGAAAGCCGGCGAAGAACTGGCAGCGGCACGCGGTCCAGCTGGCCGAGCGGCCGGCCGTCCAGTACGACCCGGTCGAGGGCGCGTACGTGGTCCGTCACGGAGGCTGGTTCTACCTGTTCACCTCGATCGACTTCTGCTGCCAGGGGGCGAACAGCACCTACAAGATCGCGGTCAGCCGGGCCCGGGAGGTGACCGGCCCGTATCGCGACCGGTCGGGCGCGCTGGCGCTGACCGGTGGCGGCGACGTCCTGCTGGCGACCAACGGCAGCCAGGTCGGGGCCGGTGGCCAGTCCGTCGCCGGCAACGTCCTCGCGTACCACTACTACGACGCCGACCACGACTACGCGCCTACGCTGGGTCTGAAGAGGATCCACTGGGTCGGCGGGTGGCCGACGGTCACGACGTAGCCGAGCCGTCGCCGCCAGCCCGCGGAGCTGGGCCGCCCTCCGAAGACGACGGAGGGCGGCCCGCCCGGGTGCTGGGAGGAGCAGCTCGCAGGCCTGGCGCGTGCCGCCGACGATGAGCCGACGTTGAGCGGGCTTTGAGTTCGCTGTGAGCCGGCTCGGGATGATGCAGGAGTGACCGACGTGAGGTCACCGGTCTGGCTGGTCCCGCAGCCGTCCGAGCACCCGAGAGCGAGTCCCATGTCCGCACCCGTCCCCACCTACGTCCACGCCCGCGACCCGATCTCCCAGGCCGGTGTCGTCGCCCAGCTCCGGATGCGTCCGGAGATCCGGGTCGTCGACTCCGTCGACCAGGCCCTTGTCGCGCTGCTCATCGCCGACCACGTCGACGACGCCACCACCCGCGAGCTGCGCGGGCTGCGCAAGGACAACCGTCCGCGGCTAATGCTGGTGGCCACGACGGTCGACGACGCAGCGCTGGTCGCCGCCGCCGAGGCCGGGGTGGCGGGTCTGCTGCGGCGTTGCGACGCCAGCGCCGAGACCTTGGTCCGCACCATCGTCAAGGTCGCCTCAGGGGAGGGCGAAGTGCCCCCGGACCTGCTCGGGCGGCTGCTCGAGCAGGTCGGGCGGCTGCAGCGTCAGGTCCTCGCGCCGCGCGGGCTCACGTTCACCGGTCTCACCCCGCGGGAGACCGAGGTGCTGCGGCTGGTCGCCGACGGTCACGACACCGCCGAGATCGCCCTGGCCATGTGCTACAGCGAGCGCACCGTCAAGAACGTGCTGCACGACCTGACCACTCGGCTCCAGCTGCGCAACCGCACCCATGCGGTCGCCTACGCCGTCCGCGAGGGCCTGATCTGAGGCCGGGGCCCCGGTCCGCGCGACCCCGGGAGTCGCGATGGACGTGATCTGCGACGCCTGCGGCGGGACGAACCGTGCCGGCGCGGAGTTCTGCGTGCACTGCAACGCCTTCCTGGCCTGGGACGGCTCGGGCGGTGCCGCGCCGCCTACCACGGTGCGGCAGGTCCCTCCGGCGACGAGCCCGACCGCCGCGACCGACGCCCCGACGGTCCTGAACCCGACCGTCGTGAACTCCACGGTGGCGACGGGTACCGCCTGGACGCCCGTGACGCCGTCCTCGGTGACGGCCACCATGCCGCAGACCGAGGTCGGGCCCGTCGGTGAGACCTGTCCCAGCTGTGGGCTGGTGAATGCGCCCGGGCTGCGCTTCTGCGCCCACTGCGGCTACGGGTTCGCCTCGAGCGTGCCCGAGCAGCCCGGGGCGCCGGACCCGTACGCCGACCAGAGTGCCGCCGCCGCCGACCGGGCCGCCCGCCGCGCGTACCGCCGGTCCTTGCCGCCGCTCTACCGCTGGCGACGGGTGCTGGTCAGCGTGGTGGTGGCCGTGCTGGTGCTCGGCGGGCTGCTCTGGGTCCGGCACCCGGTGCGGGCGGCCCGCGACACCTGGTACCGGGTCAGCAAGCAGTACACACTGGTCAGCCCGGTGGTGGCCTTCGTCGTGCCCCCGACGTCGACCGTGCCGGGGTCGGACCCGGCCGCTCTGGTCGACCGCACCGTCCGGGAGTGGACCGAGACCTGGCAGCCCACCAGCGCGACCGCCTGCGGAGCGGCTCCCGGCACGGGGGAGATCGTCCTCACCTTCGCCCCGACGCGGATCCGGCGGCTGCAGATCGTCCCCGGCCTGGACAAGAGCAACCCGCGACGCAGCCAGCAGCTGCTGCCCCAGGAGATCGGCATCACCTACCCGGGCGGCCGCTGCCAGCGGGTGCTGCTCGACCGCGGCGACCGGCAGCAGCCGATCCGCCTCGACAGCGGGGTGCGGGTGACCAGCGTCCGGATCGGCATCGGCTCGGTCTACCCCGGCGCTCCCGACACCGCGCAGCTGGTCAGCCTGACCGAGGTCGTGCTGCTCTCCTACCCCCGCTGAGTCACCGGCAGCCCCGTACGGCAGGGGCTCGCGCCGGCAGGGCCGGCGAAGGAACCTCAGCCGGCGCCGACCGGAAGGTCTCGATCGCGGAAGATCGAGCTGACCCGGAGGTCTCGTCGTAGGCGAGCATCGGTCAGGGCATCCACGATGACGGAGACACCGCACCACATCGCCTCGGCTGCCTCGACGATCTGACGAGCTGCGACGGCTTGTCCACCGGTGTCGATCCAGTCGTCCACGAACAGGGCGCGAGATCCGGGTGGTAGGAGGTCTCGTCGCAGTCCGAGCTCGAGGTTGCGGTCTTGGTAGTCAGGCGGCGTCCTCGCGGTGATCCATCGGTCGCTGTCGGTGGAGGGCTCCGGATCCTTGCGGAGCTCGACGAGGCCGACGCCTAGCTCGACGGCGACGAGTGCTCCCAGGAGGCCGCCTCGTGATTCCGGCCCGACCACGTGCGTGGGTCGAGACTCCACCGCCGGCCTGGCCAAGGCCGGGCCGAGCCTGCGGAGAATGCTCCCGTCGGCCCACCAGCCGGTCGGCTCGGCGGCGTATCGCTGGTCGGACCGGTCGGCCAGCCATCGAAACGCTGCGCGGAGATCGACGAGCAGCTGGGCGTCCGGGTCCGGTCGGGGGCGCGGACCTCGGTTCTTCAGTCCCACCTCCCCAGTGTGGCTGACGGTGCGGGGCCGGGCGCGCTCCTGGCTCAACTCCGCGACGCGACGGTCTACCGCGGTCCTGGGCCGTCCGCGGCTGCGGCCCGCTCGAGAACGGCGGTCAGTGAGGGGCGACCGGAACGGACCCTGGCCGCGGCCAACGCGGTGACGTCGACGTCCTCACCGGTGACCAGACGGACCACAGGATGGCCGTTGGGCCAGAGGTGCCACCGTGCGCCGGTGATCTCCCGGGTCATCACGGTGCCGAGGAACAGTCCCACCCTGTTGGTGAGCTGGGGAGACGGTGAGTCCCGCCAGGTGTCGATCAGAGCCTCGACGGTCCGGACGCCGGCGGTCGACACCGGCAGATCAGCACCGGCCGCCTCTGCCCATCGGGTGATTGCCTCGTGGCGGTCCAGAAGGTCGGCGAGGGCTTGTGGGTCGTCGGCGGATCCCGGTCCACCGAAGACTCCGACGCCGTTCGCCGTTCGCCGCCTGTGCCCGCGGCGCCAGCGATGGATCGAACCGCCCGTCAGCATCTGACTCCTCTGGTTCGTCGTCCTGCACCCCGTATTCTCCTCGCCAAGACGAGCAGGTCACGAGGCCGGACAGGACTACTGCGGCGGGTCGGGCTGGGCGGCGATGCAGGTGGTGGTGCCGGTGGCGGTCTGGATCGAGGCGCAGAGCGCGGTCGCCTCCGTCGGGCTGTTGAAGGTCCCGAGGTAGACCAACCAGGAGGGCGCGGGCGTCGCTCCCGGCGTCGGCGCGGGCGAGGTGCTGACCGCCGGGTCGAACAGGAGCCGGGGGTAGACCGAGCGGTCCACCTCCTGGACGTCCGGGACGAAGGGGCGGAACTCGTCACGTCGCTGCTGGGCCATCTCCTCGGTGACGTCGGCGCCCGGCAGCTCGTCCAGCACCAGGATCCAGTGCTGCTTCATGATCGGGTCCGTCGCGGGGTCCCCCGGGGTGATGCTCGGGCTGGGGGACGCGCTGACCGAAGGCGTCGGCGTGGCCGAGGTCGGAGCCGAGGAGGTCGCGGCGGTCGGGGAGGGCGAGGGTGAGGGCGAGGGGGACGGCGGTGCGGCGCCGGTGGTCGCGCAGACCTTGTCCGACGGCGCCCCCGTCAGGCCGCCCCGGACCGCGCTGAGCTGGAAGCAGTAGGGCGTCGCCGGGTTCAGCTTCCCCACGGTGAACGCGTTCTGCGAGCCCGGAACCGCCTGCTGACCGTTGATGTTGCCGGTCGGCGGGTCGACACTGAGCAGGCTGTAGCTCTCGACCAGGTCGATCGGCTTCCAGGTCAAGGCGATGGTGTCGGGCCCGGCCGCGGTGGCCACGAGCACCGGCTTGTCGGGCGAGCCGCGGTCGGCGAGCGCGTCCTCGGGCGTGTGGTGCAGCAGCAGGTAGGCCACCAGCCCCGCCACCCCCAGCACCAGCAGCGTGGCCAGGCTGACGAAGGTCCTGGACAGGATGGGCTTCTGGTTGAGCGCCCCGTCGGCGACCGGCCGGCTGGGGTCGCCGTACGGGGTGGCCGCGGGCGCCGCGTCGGCGGGGGTGTCGACCGGTTCGCCGACCACCTGGAACGGCAGCCGCACCGGCGTCCCACGCAGGAACGGGTGCAGGGTACGGACCGACATCCGCACGCTGGCCCGGCCCCCGGCGGCGAGCTCGACGATCTCGGGCTGCAGGTAGAAGCCGAGCGCGGCGTCGGGGTCGGAAGCCCGGAACCGGAGCGTGGCTGCGGTGTTACCCGAGTTGCTGACCTGCAGCACGTGCCGGCCCCGCCAGCGGCCGGCCGAGGTGACGGGCACCAGCTTGGCGGCCAGGCCGTGCACCTCGCCCACCTCGATCTCACCCTCGGCGACCGCACTCACTCGCGGGTCGAGCGTGGAGCGGGCGAGCACCCCGAACGCGATGGTGCCGCCCGGAGCCCCGGCCCCGCCCGGTGGGGAGAAGACGACGGTCGCCGTCGCCTCCTGCTGCGGGTAGACCGAGAGCTCGCCCGGCACGACCCGGGCCCAGGGCGCAGCCGCGCCCAGAGCCAGCACCTGGTAGCCCTCGACCACCGTGCCCAGGTTGGTGACGGTGACCACGACCTGGGTCTGGCCGCCCGGCTGCACGGACGCGCGCTGGGTGTCCAGCCTGACCAGGGGGTCCGCCATGGCAGCCAGCCAACCAGGAACGACGGCTCCCCCGGACCCGGCGCGGGCGGCTCGTCCCCGCCGCCGGACAGGAGTGCCCGGAAGGGCAGGTCCGGGTGCCCGATCGACGGCTCCCCGGCCGCTGCCGCCGGGCGGGGCGGCGACCCAGACTGGTCGGGTGATCCACGAGGTCGACTTCGCGCTGCGCGCGCTGATCGAACGGGAGGTCGGCACCCGCGATGTCGAGGTCGTCTTCGACGCGCCCACCCGCGACTGGGCCGGCCGTCGCAATTCCCCGACCATCGACGTCTACCTCTACGACATCCGCGAGGACCTGCGCCGGCGCGAACGGGGCGTGCACAACTCCTACGACTCCGAGGGCGCCAGGGTTACCGGCCGGCACCTGCCGCCGCGGCACTTCAAGCTCTCCTACCTGATCACGGCCTGGACGTCGCGGCCCGAGGACGAGCACCGGCTGCTCTCGGCCCTGCTGCTCTGCTTCCTCCGCTTCGACGCCCTGCCTCCGGAGCTGCTCGGCGGACCGCTGGCCGAGCTCGCCCTGCCCGTCCCGGTCACCGTCGCCCTGCCCCCGCCGGAGGACCGGGCATTCGCCGACGTCTGGTCCGCACTCGGCGGGGAGCTCAAGCCCTCGATCGACGTGGTGGTCAGCGCGCCCGTCGACACCGGCCAGCAGTTCGAGGTCGGACCGCCGGTGACCGTGCCGCCGCTGCTCACCGTCGGCGGGATCGACGGCTCACCCCCGGCCGAGCAGGTCGGGCAGGTCTGGGACGAGGACGAGGCAGGCCGCCGCGTGTCGATGCGGCGACGCGCTGGTCTGACGCTCGGTCCCCGTCCGTGACGGCGGTGGACTCGGCCTCGTTGGAGCAGCTGCTGGGCTGGGCGGCCCTGGTCGAGGCCCGCGTCCGGTCCCTGGTGGCCGCGGCGCGGACCGGTGACCCCAACCCCGACGATCCCTTCCGCGGGCTGTACCTCAGCGAGGAGGCGGTCGACCGGCTGCTCCGGGACGACGCGGCACCCGACCTCGCCGACGACGGTCGGCTTCGGGCCGAGCTCACCGACCGCGGCGGCCGGGCCGACGCGGACGGGCAGGCTCTCCGGCTGGGCCGGCTGGCCCGGGACGCCGCGCTCATCCCCCTGGACGTCGAGCTGCTGGTGACCGCGCTGCTGCCTGACCTCGACGCCCGCTTCGAACGGCTCTACGGCTACCTGAACGACGACGTGACCCGGCGGCGCGCCTCGGTCGGTCTGGCGCTGCGGCTGGCCGGTGCCTCGGCCCTGGATGCGGCCGCACGGGCCCGGTTCGAGCCCAGCCGTCCCCTCGTGCGGCACGGGCTGGTCGTGCTCGACGACACGGACCGGCCGTTGCTCAGCCGGGCGATCCGGGTCCCGGACCGGGTGACCGCGCACCTGCTCGGCGACGACGCTCCGGACGCGGCGCTCTCCGGGGTGCTGGGCGAGGTGTCCCCGTACGCGTCGCCCCGGTCGGCGGAGATCGCCTCCGCCCTGGCCGCAGGCGTCGGGCTCGTGCACCTGCGGGAGCGTACGGCCGGCAGCGGGGCCGCGACGGCGGTGGCTGCGCTCGCGGCGTCTGGCCGGCCGGCGGTGGTGCTGGACCTGGTCCGGCTGGTGGGGGCCGGTGACGTGGCCGCCGCGGCCCGGCTCGCGGTCCGTGAGGCCCTGCTGGCCGGCGCCGGCCTCGTGGCGGAGCCGGTCGAAGCGCTGGCCGAGGGGCACCTGGAGGTGGTTCGCCGGCTGGCCGCGGCCGACGTGCCGGTGCTGCTGGTGGGCACGGCCACCTGGGACCCCCGCTGGTCCAGCCGCAGCCCACTGGCCGTCGAGGCGCCGGTGCTGAGCGTGGCTGACCGGGTCAGCCTCTGGTCTCGCGAGCTGGCGCAGGACGACCCGACCTCGGTGGACGCCGCGGAGCTCGCCGGGCACCTGGCGCTCGGTCCGGAGCAGGTCCGACGCGCCGTTGCCGCCGGTCGGCTGTCGGCCCGGCTACGCGGCGGCGTGCTGGTCGCCGACGACCTGCGCCGAGGCGTCCGGGCGCAGAACGCGGCAGGTCTGGAACGGCTGGCGAGGCGGATCGAGCCCGAGGTCGGCTGGGACGACCTGGTGCTGGCCCCCCCGGTGCGCCGGGGCCTGGAGGATCTGACGGCCCGCGCCCGGCACCGCG
This sequence comes from uncultured Friedmanniella sp., assembly GCF_964244285.1. NCBI lineage: Bacteria > Bacillati > Actinomycetota > Actinomycetes > Propionibacteriales > Nocardioidaceae > Friedmanniella > uncultured Friedmanniella sp. The sequence goes on along the minus strand of NZ_CAXTHT010000006.1, from coordinate 192,504 downwards.
ACACCGTGCTGAGCGGCTGGCGGATGCGCCGCGGCGGCGGCCGCGGGCGGGGGGTCACCGCGCTGTTCGCGGGGGACTCCGGGACGGGTAAGACCATGTCGGCGGAGGTGATCGCCGCCGACCTGCAGCTCGACCTCTACACGGTCAACCTCGCCACGGTCGTCGACAAGTACATCGGGGAGACCGAGAAGAACCTGGAGCGGATCTTCGTCGAGGCCGGCGGGGTGAACGCGGTCCTCTTCTTCGACGAGGCGGACGCGATCTTCGGCAAGCGCAGCGACGTCAAGGACGCGCACGACCGCTACGCCAACATCGAGAGCGCCTACCTGCTGCAACGGCTGGAGACCTTCGACGGCCTGGCCGTCCTCGCCACCAACCTGCGCGCCAACATCGACGACGCGTTCACCCGCCGGTTGGACGCGATCATCGACTTCCCCGCGCCGACCCCGGAGCTCCGCCGCTCGCTGTGGCAGCGGTGCCTGGCCCCGCCGCTGCCGGTGGCCGACGACCTCGACCTGGACTTCCTCAGCGGCGCTTTCGAGCTGGCCGGCGGCAACATCCGGTCGGCGTCGACGACCGCCGCCTACCTGGCCGCCGCCGCCGGCACGGCGGTGACGATGGCTCAGGTGATCGCCGCCGTCGAGCAGGAGTACCGCAAGCTCGGACGGCTGGTGCTCGAGCGCGAGTTCGGGCGCTACTTCCCGCTCTCCCGCTGAGGGTCCACGCCCTCAGCGAGGAGGGTGGCACGCCGTCAGTGGTGGGGGCCGCCGATGATCTGGCCGCGCGCGACCTCACCGCCACTGGCCTCGGCCTGCAGGAACATGGCGTCGTTCCGGGCCTGCTCGATGGCCTCGTTCTCGTCGGCGTCGGAGGTGTAGATCCCGAAGTCGACGATCCGCAGCCCCTTCGGACCGATGTGGTCCTCGATGGCGTCGATGTCCAGGATGTTGGAGTCCGGCGCCAGCGTCGCCATCCACTGCACCCAGATGTCGCGCTCGACCTGGGTCTGGCTCTTGGCCTGGGGATTGATCGCGTCGGCGGCCGCGCGCAGGGCGGCCAGCTCCGTCAGCTTGGTGGTCAGCTGCGTCGTGGCGGCGGTGAGCTGCGCGTCCTGCTGCTCGAGCTGGGCCAGCCGGGTGGCCAGCGTCTCGGGGGTCAGGGTGCTCGTGCCGCCGGCCTCCCACACACGGACGTCGGCGACCAGGTCGGCCAGCGCCATCGCGGCCTGGTGCGACGCCTGCGACAGGGGCGCGACCTCCAGGCCCGAACGGTAGATCGCCGCGACCTTCTGCCACATCGCCACCTGCTGGATCGAGGGCTCCAAGCCGGCGCTGCTGATCGACTGGCCGGCGACCTGGGTGAGCCCGGACGCAACCGAGGCGACACCCGCCGAGGCGACGCCCTGCACCGCCGACGACGCGGCCGCCGTCCCGGCCTCGGCGAGGGTCAGGGCGAACCAGCCGGCGGCCGTCGACGGCAGCACGAAGGCCGCCGCGAGCCCGGCGGCGGTCCCGCAGATCACCCCGACCACGATGTCGGTCCAGCGCTGCTGGTTCTGCGCCTCCTGCTGGGCGGCGTTCAGCACGCCCCGAAAGGTGCCGAAGGCGGCGGTGTAGACCGTCGAGATGGCCGCGAGCTTCTCCCGCGTCGTGTCCCCGAGACCGAGCGTGGCGGTGGCGTACTGGGTGGCCAGGGTGACCCGCTGGTCGGCGTTGGTCCGCAGGGTGGCCAGCCGCGCCAGCGCGGCCGCCTGGCTCGGGGGCTTCGGTGCCCGTTGAACCGTGGGCTTCCCGGCCAGCACGGACGCCACCGCCCGGTTGCCCGCCCCGGCCTGCAGCCGCTGCACCGCGGCCGGCCCCAGCGGACCGGGCCGCGCCGGCGTCACCAAAACGGGCTGCGCCGGCGTCACCAAAACGGGCTGCGCCCGTGGCTGAGCCAGCTGGGGCTCTCGGTCCGGTCCCATGACGCCATCCTGCGTCAGGGAGGCGCAGGCGGGAACAGCCCGCCGGGGGTCTGCCTGATGGGGCACCCAGCCGTGCCTGGCCACCCCTGCCCTGAGGGCCGCCGCGGTGGCAGGCTGGAGGGAGGGGAGCCGGAGGACCACGTCTGAGCGGGAGGAAGCCGTGACGGAGAAGCTGGTCGAGGAGCGGAGCGACGGGCTACGGCCGAAGGGCGCCCGGATCGAGGGCGAGCAGCACCGGCACGCGGGAGCGGCGGCCGGGGCCGGCCGGACGGACGCGCTGGACGCCGACTCACTGCTGGAGCTGCAGCGTACGGCCGGCAACGCCGGGGTGGCCTCCCTGTTGGAGGAGGAGCCCTCACCGGTGCACGACGTGATCGGCTCCGGCGGCCGGCCGCTGGAACCCGACGTGCGCACCGAGATGGAGGGCCGGCTCGGGCACGACTTCGGCCACGTCCGGGTGCACGACGACGCGGCCGCCGGCGCGTCGGCTCAGGCCGTGAACGCCCACGCCTACACAGTCGGCTCCGACGTCGTCTTCCAGCGGGACCGCTACGACCCCGCCTCGGCCGAGGGGAAGGTGACGCTGGCCCACGAGCTGACCCACGTCATCCAGCAGAGCCAGGGTGAGGTGGACGGGTCGCCCGCGGCGGGCGGCATCCGGGTCTCCGACCCGTCCGACCGGTTCGAGCAGGAGGCCGCCGCCCACGCCGAGCACGTGATGTCAGGCCCGGCGCCCGGTCCCGCAGGACCGGCGGTCGCGAGCGACGGCTCGGCGGGGACGGCCGTCCAGCGCGAGGAGCTGCCCGAGGAGGAGGAGATACTGCAGGGCTCCTTCGTGCAGCGCGAGGCCGACCCGGAGGAGCTCGAGGACGAGCACTCGGCCTGAGCCCGGAAGGACGGCGCCGCCCGCCCCGGGTTCCTGACCGCTGGCTGCGGACCGAACGCACGCGCTGACGGATGCTCCCGCCGACCCGGCGGGGGCTTCGTGCTGCCGTTCTTCCCCGGTCCGCTGCCCGGACGGGCAGGAACTGCTGCCCGACGGTGAGTCCGGTCGGCCGTAGAGGGGCCAGGCCCACCGGCGGCAGGCTGCAGGCAGGTGCTCATCGACCCTGACGGGTCACCGCGCCACCGTCCAACCGCCGAACCGCCACGTCCGTGGCCCACGAGGGAGCCAGCATGCCGACCTACCAGTCGCCCGGGGTGTACGTCGAGGAAGTCGCGGCGGGCGCCCGTCCGCTCGCCGGCGTGGGGACCGCCGTCGCCGCGTTCGTGGGGCTGGCCGAGACCGGCCCCTTCAACCGTCCGACGCTGGTCAGCAACTGGACCCAGTTCAGCACCGCGTTCGGCGGCTTCGTCACCGGCAGCTACCTCGCTCAGGCGGTGTACGGCTACTTCATGAACGGCGGCGGCAACTGCTACATCGTCCGGATCGGCCAGGACCCCGGGCCGAGCGGACCGGCCCCGCGGAGCGCCCGGGCCCGTGAGCTGGCCGCGGCCCCGACGGCCCAGATCGGCCGGCTGCGGGTCTCGGTGATCGAGCCGGCAGCGCAGCCTGGCGAGGTGAGCGTGCAGGTGAGCGACCCGGGCGGGGACGCTCCCGGGGCCGACCTGTTCAAGATCATCGTGAAGCGAGGTGGGGAGACCGTCGAGGAGTTCGACCGCGTCACCTTCGCCAAGGGCAAGCAGAACGTCGTCACCATGATCAACACCGCCTCGAAGTTGATCAACGTCGAGGAGACCACCAGCGGAAGCGTCGAGCGGCTGGCGAGCGGCGAGGTCGCGCTGGTGGCCCCGCCCGCACCGGCCGCGCTGCCGTCGGACCGGCTGAGCGCGGACGACTACGTCGGCGACGTGGCCGACCGCACCGGGTTCGCCGGCCTGGAGGCCGTGGACGAGGTGACGATGCTCTGCGTCCCGGACCTGATGAGCGCCTACCAGCAGGGCGCCATCGACCTGGACACGGTCCAGGCGGTGCAGCTGGCGATGATCGCGCACTGCGAGCTGATGGGCGACCGGATCGCGATCCTCGACCCGCCGCCCGGCTTCAACGCCCAGCAGATCCTGGAGTGGCGGGTGGACAAGGCGCGCTACGACTCGATGTACGCCGCCCTCTACTGGCCCTGGATCCAGACCATGAACCCGGCCACCGGACTGCTCTCCTACCTGCCGCCGTCCGGTCATGTGGCGGGCATCTGGGGCCGCAACGACGACACCCGCGGCGTGCACAAGGCGCCCGCGAACGAGGTGGTCCGCGGCGCGGTCGACCTCGAGATCAACATCACCAAGAACGAGCACGACCTGCTCAACCCGGTCGGCATCAACTGCGTCCGGGCCTTCCCCGGTCGCGGCATCCGGGTCTGGGGTGCCCGCACCCTCTCCTCGGACTCGGCCTGGCAGTACCTGAACGTCCGCCGGCTGTTCAACTTCTTGGAGGAGTCGATCCTCGACGGCACCAACTGGGTGGTCTTCGAGCCCAACGACGACGCGCTGTGGGCCAAGATCCGCCGCACCATCTCGGCCTTCCTGGTCAGGCAGTGGCGGGCGGGGGCGCTCTTCGGCAGCACCCCGGACGAGGCGTTCTACGTCAAGTGCGACTCCGAGACGAACCCGAGCGAGGGCATCGACGCCGGGCAGGTCGTCTGCGAGATCGGCGTCGCGCCGGTGAAGCCGGCCGAGTTCGTGATCTTCCGCCTGGCACAGTACTCCGGCGGCGCCAGCCTCGTCAGCGAGTAGACCCGCACCCTCCTCTTCCCGAGTTGTCAGAACTGAGTTGCCCCGGGGGACAACCCCGTTCTGACACGTCGGGAGAACCACCAGCAGAAAGGCACCACCGATGGCACTTCCCGAGGGCGACAGCTCAGTCGGCCACTCGTTCGGACTCGAGTTCGACGGCATCACCATCAAGGCGATCACCGAGGTCTCCGGGCTCAAGATGGAGCAGGACGTCGTCGAGTACAAGGAGAACGGACCGGACGGCAAGTACCAGATCCGCCGGCTGCCGGGCCGTCCGAAGGCGCCCGACATCACCTTGACCCGCGGCCTCACCCAGGACCAGAGCTTCGAGAAGTGGGTCAAGGACAGCCGCTTCGGCAAGATGGCCGACGTCCGCAAGGGCGGGGCGATCATCGTCTTCGACTACGAGGGCAACGCGGTCAAGCGCTACAAGCTGACCAACGCCTGGCCGAAGAGCCTGGAGATCGGCAGCCTGAAGGCCGGCGACACCTCCTACCTCACCGAGAAGCTCGTCCTCACCTGCGAGAGCATCGAGGTCGAGTGATGCGACGCGGCTCGCTGTCGGACACGCTCGCCGACCCGCTCGAGGGCTGGCCGGGGGAGTCGACGTCGAACCGTCCGCCGGAGGCGCCCCGGAACGAGCTGCAGACGGAGTTCTCCTTCGTCCTGCCGCGCGGCTACGTCGACGGCGCGGGCACGCTGCACCGCGACGGGGTGATGCGGCTGGCCACGGCCCGCGACGAGCTGGTGCCGTTGCGCGACGACCGGGTGCGCGAGAACCCGGCGTACCTCACCGTCGTGCTGCTGGCCCGCGTGCTGGTGCGGATCGGCAGCATCGAGGACGTGCACGCCGGGCTGGTCGAGAACCTCTTCGCCGCCGACCTCGCTTTCCTGCAGGACCTGTACCGCCGGGTCAACACCGAGGGCCACACCCGGGCGGCGGTCACCTGCCCGGCGTGCGAGCACCGCTTCGCCGTCGACGTCGCCGGAGGCCGCCTGGGGGAATAGAGACGTACGCCGCCGACCGCCTCTACGCCGAGGTGGCGTACGTCGCCTACTACCTGCACTGGTCGCGGGACGCGATCCTCGACCTCGAACACGCCGAGCGGCAGCAGTTCGTCGCCCAGATCGGCGCCCTGAACACCCGGATCCAGTCCGGCTGAGCCCGGCTCGGCCGTCGAACGAGAGGTAGGCGGAATGGCCTGGTGGCCGTGGCGGGGCCTCGGTGGCGAGCCGACACCCGCGGCCGGCGCGCCGCACGAGGTGGCACCCGCGGCGGCCACGGAGGCGTACGGGTGCGACTGGGCCGAGCTGGCCCCGGTCCAGCGCGTCCTCGAGCAGCCCGTCGCCCCCGTGGCCCCGCTCGACGCCTTCCGCGCCGGCCTGGCGACCAGCCGCGACCCGAGCTTTCTCGCCCCGCTCGGCCACGCGGTCGACCCGTCGGCCGGCGGGCTGGCCGAGGGGATCGCCGGGGCTGTCCCGCCCCGGACCCGTCCCGTCGGTCCGGAGCTGGCCGTGCCGCCGCGTCCCTCCGTCCCGCCCGCCCGGGTGCAGCGTCGGATCGCCGGTGGGTCGACCGCGGCTGGGGCGACCCCGACGAAGGCGATGACCGCCGCTGGAACGGCTTCAGAGCCTGCACCCGAGGCGGTCTCCGCGGCGGCAGCCGAGCCCGATCCTCAGCGCGTCGCGGCACCGACACGCGTCCTGGCCGCGGTGGCCGAGCCCCCGGCGCCGGCCCGCGAACGGCCGGCGCTGCCGCTGGCCGAGCTGCCCGTGGTCGGCCGGCGGGCGAGCGAGCCGCTCCCGTCCCGACCTGCGCCATCGGCCGGGGTGGTCGCGCCGGCCGCGTCCCGGGAGCCCGCGACGGAGAGTGCTCCGCTCAGCGGTTTCGCCGCAGCCATCGCCGCGATCGGCGGTGAGGAGCAGCCCGCCGCCACGGCGCACGCGCTCTCGACGGAGTCCGGGCACGACGCGCCGTTCTCGTCGGTGCCGGCTTCACGCGCGTCGTTGACCTCCGGCCCTGTCCTTGCTGCGCCGGGTGGTGCAGAGTCGGTCGTGCCGGCGCTGGCGATGCCGGGGCCGGTCGTCATGCGACGGGTGGGCCCGGACCCGATCGACCCCGGATCGATGAACCCCACCCCGACCAGAACCGGCCCGACCAGAACCGGCCCGACCAGAACCGACCCGACCAGGACCGACACGGGGGTGGAGCCGCCGAGCCTTCGGCCGACCAGCCGGGAGTCCGTCGATGCGACTCCGGCAACCCCGGACCATGCCTCGGATGACCTCGCTGGCGCGTTGGACGACCAGCCTCTCCTCGGAGCCGCCCGGACCGACCCGAGCCTTGCTGCTGCGCCGAGCGCCGTGCCCGACCCGCTCGCTCCTGGAGCCGCCGAGCCGAAGCTGACCGTGGTGTCGCGGTCGGTCGACCGGGGCGCGGCCCGACCGCTGACGGTGGCCCGAGCCGTCGCCGCCTCCAGCACCCCCACGCTCGGGACCCCGACCAGCCGTCCCCTCGCCATCGCACCGCCGGTGACCGGGTCGCCCGGGGGTGCGCGTCGGCTCGAGGCCGCCGCCGTGCAGCCGCTGCGGTTCGTACCCGTCGGCGCCCCGGCGTCGGCCGGCAGCGTCCGTCCGACAGCGGTGGTCCAACGCGTCGCGGCAGCACCGACGGTGGTCGGGCCGGATCCCGGGCTCGCGTCGTCTCCCCCCGGCCCGGGCACACCGCCGCCCGCGGTGCGGACCGCAGCCTTCAATGAGCTCGCGTCGAGCGTCGCGCCTGCGGTGGTGCCACCGCGGCCCGTGGTCGGGTCGTCCGCCTCCTTCGCCCAGATGTTCTCGGCCGGTACTCCGGCCGCCGAGGCGGGTCGCACCGGACCCATGAGCGTGCCGTTGCAGCGGCGCGTCGACGTGGACGAGGTGCAGGTGGTCGGCCAGCCCGACCCGGCTGGGCCGGCAGCCGCCGATCCGCCCGGCGACCCGGTCGCCGCGACGAACAGCAACCCGTCCCCGGGGGCGGCGTCGGCTGCCCCGACCGGCGCCGGGGCGGGAGCGGGAGCCTCCGGCGCCGACCTGGAGGAGCTCGCGCACCGGCTGTACGAGCCGCTCTCCGCCCGGCTGCGGGCCGAGCTCTGGATCGACCGTGAAAGGGCAGGTGTGTGAGCGTGGCGGAGAACCAGGACCCGGCGGTCAGCGTCTGCTTCACCGTCCGGATCGACGACAACGACCTGGGGTGGTTCAACACCTGTGAGGGCCTCGGCCTCGAGGTCGTCCTCGAGTCTCGCGAGGAGGGCGGTAACAACGGCTTCGTCTGGCAGCTGCCGACCCGGATCAAGTACGGCAACGTCAAGCTCAGCCGCCCGGTGGGCAAGGACAGCGCCAAGCTGACGGCCTGGCTGTGCAGCTTCGCCAACGGGGTGGCGCGGCAGACCGCCACGATCTGCGCGATGACCGGCGACCGGGACGTGGTCGCCACCTGGAACCTGGACGGCGTCATCCCCGTCCGGTGGTCCGGCCCGAGCCTGAACCCGGACACGGCCAAGGTGGCGATGGAGACCGTCGAGCTGGCTCACCACGGCTTTCTCCCCGGCCGGGCCGGCACGTGAGCGGCCCGCTCGCGCTGCACACGGCGGCCGCCGGTGCCGACCTGGGTGCGCCCGGTGGAGCGTCGGGTGGCGGCCAGGGCCGGCCGCAGCTGGACAGGGCCGCGCTGACGCTCTACGACTGCGCCCCGTCGGCCAACGGCAGTGCCGCGCCCGGGGCCAAGCGGGGCTCGGTGCCGTTCCAGTTCAACCCGAAGGAGGTGACGATCACCAAGTCGGCGAAGTGGGCCCGCCAGACCAGCAAGGGCTCGAAGAAGGCGGGTCCGCCCGAGTTCAGCGGCCCCGAGCCCAGCAAGATGACGCTGGAGATGTTCTTCGACGCCACCAGCGCGCGGGACGGCTCGGTCGTGCAGGCGGTCGAGGCCCTGCTGGCCTGCTGCGTCGCCACCGAGGAGAGCGCCGGCTCGAAGAAGCCCTCGCCGCCGCTGGTGGTGCTGCACTGGGGTGCGGTCTCGAGCTTTCCCGCCTTCGTCACCTCCGTCAGCGCGAAGTACACGCTCTTCAACTCCGACGGGACCCCGATCCGGGCGCTCTGCAGCGTCAGCCTGGAGGAGATGCCCGGCGAGGCGCCCCGGCAGAACCCGACCTCGGGCAGCCAGGAGGTCCGGCGGGTGCACCGCACCATCGCGGGCGACACCCTGGCCTCGGTCGCCTACGCCGAGTACGGCGACCCGAACGCCTGGCGCGCGCTCGCCGCGTTCAACGACATCGACGACCCGCTGCGGGTCGGCACCGGCCGGGTGCTGCTGCTGCCGACGGCCGAGGAGCTGGCCGCCGCCGTCCCGGTCCGCTCCGCTCCACCGTCCCGCTCCCTGAGCCTGTCGCCCCGCTCCCTGAGCCTGTCGCCCCGCTCCCTGAGCCTGTCGTCCCGCTCCCTGAGCCTGTCGTCCCGCTCCCTGAGCCTGTCGAAGGGGAACCGGTGAGCATCTCCGCGACCTGCCTGGTCGAGATCGACGGCACCGCGCTGCCGGTGGACCTCGTCCCGCTGCTGACCACCGCCTTCGTCGACGACAGCCAGCAGCTGCCGGACATGTTCGCTCTCCGCTTCCGCGACCCGGCGCGGCTGGTGCTGAGCAAGACCTCGGCCAAGGTCGGCTCGCTGGTCAAGCTGAGCGTGCAGACCGCCGAGACGGGCCCGCCCGAGCTGCTCATCTCGGGCGAGGTGACCGCGCTGGAGGCCGAGTACGACACTGCCGGCACGTTCACCGTGATCCGCGGCTACGACCAGACGCACCGCTTCTTCCGCGGCCGCCGGACCGCCAGCTACCAGCAGATGACCGCCTCCGACATCGCCAGCGCCATCGCGCAGCGGGCCGGCCTGAAGGTCGGGGCGGTCACGGCGACCACCACCGTCTTCCCGCACCTCGGCCAGGCCGGCCAGACCGACTGGGAGGTCCTCTCCCGGCTGGCCCGCGACAACAACCTCGAGGTCACCGTCCGGGAGGGCTCCTTCTCGCTGTCGCCGCCCGCCGCCGCCTCCGGGGCTCCGGCTCCGGGTGGGCCCGCGACGTCGGACCCGCTGGTGCTGCGGCTCGGGCAGGACCTGCTGCGCTTCCGCTCGGTCGTGACCTCGGCGCAGCAGGTCAGCTCGGTGGAGGTCCGCGGCTGGGACGTCGCGACCAAACAGGCGCTGACCGCGACCGAGTCCGCCGCCACCGAGCGGATCAGCCTTCCCACCGTCACCCCGCAGGACCTGGCGTCGGCCTTCGGGAGCCCGGTCCACGTGGCCACCGACGTGCCCTACCGGACCCAGGCCGAGGTGGACACGGCCGCGAAGGCCCTGGCCGACGAGGTGGCCAGCGCCTTTGCGGCGTTCGAGGGGGTGGCCCGTGGGAACCCGCAGCTGCGGGCCGGCGCCCCGGTCAGCGTCGACGGTCTGGGCATCCCCTTCGACGGCAAGTACACGATCACCACCTCCCGGCACCGGTTCGACCCGACCACCGGCTACACGACGGCGTTCTCGGTGACCGGTCGGCAGGACCGGACGCTGCTGGGGCTGACCTCGGGCGGACCGGCGGCCACGGGGGGTACGCGGCTGTCGGGGCAGGCGGGCGTGGTGGTCGGGCAGGTCAGCGACGCCGCCGACCCGGAGCAGGCGGGACGGGTCCGGCTCACCTTTCCCTGGCTGTCCCCGGACTACGTCAGCGACTGGGCCCGGACGGTGCAGGCCGGGGCGGGTAAGGACCGCGGCCTGCAGATCCTGCCCGAGGTGGGCGATGAGGTGCTGGTCGCGTTCGAGCAGGGCGACGTCAACTTCCCGACCGTCCTGGGCGGGCTCTACAACGGGGTCGACACGATGCCCGTCGGACCCGTGGAGGTGGTGGACGGCGGCAACGGCCAGATCAACCGGCGCTCCTTCGTCTCGCGCGAGGGCCACCGGCTCGACCTGGTGGACTCCGGCGGTCACGAAGGCGTCCAGGTGGTCACCGGCGACGACCAGCTGAAGCTGGTCATGGACGCCAAAGGCACCACGATCACCGTGCACGCCGACGGCAAGGTGCTGATCGAGGGCTCTCAGGGGGTCACCATCGACTCGGCCGGCTCGGCGATGGAGCTCAAGGGGTCGAAGATCTCGCTGCTCGCCACCCAGGGCGTCAGCGTCGACGGCGGGGGCGGGGCCGTGGACGTGAAGTCCGGCAGCCAGCTGACCTTGACCGGCGTCAGCGCCAAGCTCGAGGGCAGCGGCACCACCGAGGTCAAGGGAGGCGCTCTGTGCTCGGTCTCTGCCGCACTCGTCAAGATCAACTAGCTCAGGACCGGCTATCCCAAGATCAACTCGAGCAAGATCAGCGGTCCGTCCGGAAGGAGACCTGATGCCACCAGCAGCGAGGGTCGGTGACCCGACGGGGCATCCGGGGGTGATCGCGCCGCCCGGGGTGCCGACGGTGCTGATCGGCGGGATGCCTGTGGCGACGGTGGGGACCCCCCACATCTGCTCGTTCCCGCCCCCGGCGGTGCACCCGCCGACCGCGATCGTGCCGCCGGGCTGCCCGACGGTGCTCATCGGCGGCCTGCCGGCCGCGCGGATGGGCGACCTGGCCGCCTGCGGTGCTCCGATCGTGCTCGGCGCCCCGACCGTGCTGATCGGCGGTTGAGGTGGCCACGGCGCTGGGCCCGGCGGACGGGGCGGGCGGGGACTTCATCGGGGCGGGCTGGTCCTACCCGCTGGGCACCGACGCGACCGGCGGCGTCGCGCTGGTCAACCGCGAGCGCGAGATCGAGCAGGCGATCCGGCTGATCCTCGGCACGGCCTGCGGCGAGCGTCCGATGCGGCCGGAGTTCGGCTGCCGGATCCACGACCACGTCTTCGGCGCCGCCAACTCGGCCACGGCCGGCCAGATCGCCTACGACGTCCGGCAGGCGCTGGAGCGCTGGGAGCCGCGGATCGAGGTCCGCGACGTGACCGTCGGCTTCCACGCCATCGAGTCCGGCAGCCTCTACGTCGACATCACCTACCTGGCCCGCGGCAGCAACGACCCGCGCAACCTCGTCTTCCCCTTCTACGTCATCCCCTCCCACGACGAGGACCGGCCCGTCGAGGTCGGCCCTGCCGCCAGACCTCTCGGAAGGCGCTGACATGCTGCCCGCACCCAACCTCGACGACCGGACCTTCCAGGACCTCGTCGACGACGCCAAGCGACTCGTCCAGCAGCGGTGTCCCACCTGGACCGACCACAACGTCTCCGATCCCGGCGTCACCCTGATCGAGGCGATGGCGCAGATGGTCGACCAGCTGATCTACCGGCTCAACCGGGTGCCCGACCTGCACTACGTCAAGTTCCTCGAGCTGATCGGCGTCGAGCTGCGTTCACCGGCGGCCGCCCGCGGTGAGGTCACGTTCTGGCTCGCCGCGCCCCAGCCCCAGGTGGTCCGGGTACGCGCCGAGAGCGCGGTCGCCACACCGCGGACCGACATCCACGACCCCGTCGTGTTCACCACCACGCGCGAGCTGGACATCATCCCGTGCGTCCTCGGCTCGACCGCGGCGCAGGCCAGCGGTGCGGCCCCGGTCGACACCACCGCCACCCTCGGCCGGGGCGGCTTCAAGGTCTTCAGCGCCCACCCGGCCGTCGGCGACGCCCTCCTGGTCGGGCTGTCGGACGCCGTCCCCTGCTGCGCGGTGCTGCTGCGGATGGACTGCCAGGTCTCCGGCCGCGGCGTCGACCCCCGCCGGCCACCGGTGGTCTGGGAGGCGTGGACCGGGTCGGGTTGGACGGCCTGCGAGGTCGGCGCGGACGAGACGGGCGGCCTGAACAAGCCGGGCGACGTCATCCTGCACGTGCCGGAGGGGCACACCACCTCGGTCGTCGCCCGCGAGCGGGCCGGCTGGCTGCGCTGCCGGCTGGTCCAGGCCCAGCCCGACCAGCCGACCTACACCGAGCCCCCGACCGTGCTCGGCGTGACCGCGTCCACCATCGGGGGCACGGCCCCGACCGTGCACGCGGAGGTCGTGCACGGGGAGCTGCTCGGCCGCTCCGACGGCACCCCCGGGCAGCGGTTCCTGCTGCAGCGCCGACCGGTCGTCGCCTCGCCCGCCCCCGCCGAGCTGACCCTCCGCAGCGGGGAGGACGAGACGGTCTGGACGGAGGTGCCGCACTTCGCCCAGTCGGGGCCCCAAGACCAGCACTTCCGCATCGACCACCACGCCGGTGAGGTGCAGCGCGGTCCCGCGGTGCGCAACCCCGGCGGCGGGCTGCAGCACTACGGCGCCACCCCGGCGGCCGGGGCCACGGTGCTGATGGGCCCGTACCGGACCGGCGGCGGCCAGGCCGGGAACGTCGCCCGCGGCCAGGTCCGGGTGCTGAAGACGAGCATCCCTTACGTCTCCCGGGTGGAGAACCGCTCGCCGGCGGTGGGCGGGGCCGAGGCGGAGTCTCTCGACGACGCCAAGGCCCGCGGGCCGCTGCTGCTGCGGTCGCGGGGCCGCGCGGTGACCGCCGAGGACTTCGAGGAGCTCGCCCGTGACGTCGCGCCCGACGCCGCACGGGTCCATTGCGTGCCCGAGGAGGGGACGATCTCGGGCGTCCGGCTGCTGGTGGTGCCCTACGTGGCCGCCGACGAGGTCGGCCGGATCGACCGTGCCGATCTCGACCCGCCGTGGCAGACCCTGGAGCGGATCAGCACCAACCTGGACGCCCGGCGCCTGGTCGGCACCCGGTTGCTGGTGCAGCCGCCGGACTTCCTCTGGCTGACCGCGGTGGTCAGCGTCAGCTCGCGGCCCCGCTTCGACCCGGCCGAGGTGCGGACCGAGGTGCTGCAGGCGCTGTACCGGCTGTACGACCCGATCGTCGGCGGCCCCGACGGCACCGGCTGGCCGTTCGGCCGTTCGGTACAGTCGCACGAGGTGCACGCGGCGCTGGCCCGGATCGCCGGGGTGGACATGGCCCGGGAGGTGACGGTCGCGCTCTACCCGGCCGAGGCCGACACCGGCCGCCGCAGCGCGGCCGCAGAGCGGATGGACCTGCCCGCGACCGGGCTGGTCTACTCCTTCGAGCACCAGGTCCGGGTGACCCCATGACCCGGGTGACGCTGCCCGGGGGGGCGGGGTGAGGGGCGGCGTCGACGGCCTGGTCAGCCCGCACCCGCTGGCCGGGCTGCTGCCGTCGATGCTGCGCGAGGACGCGTTCGCGCGTGGCCTGTGCTCCGGGGTGGACGAGGTGCTGGCGCCGGTGCTGCTGACCCTGGACACCTACGCGACCTACCTCGACCCGGCCACGACGCCCTCGGACATGGTGCCCTGGCTGGCCCAGTGGCTCGGGCTGGCCGTCGACCCGCGGACCGAGCTGGCCCGGCAGCGGCAGGAGCTCCAGACCTCGAGTGAGGTGAACGCGGCGCGCGGCACCCGGCGCAGCGTCGAGCTGGTGGTCGGCGCGGCGCTCGGGCTGGCCGTGGAGGTCGTCGAGTCGGGCGGCTCCCGCTGGTCGCCCAGCCCGGGCGGTGAGCTGCCCGGCGAGCCGGAGCCGTCCTTGACCGTCGTCGTGCACCCGGCGGCCGACCAGCCGGTCGACGTCGACCGGCTGGACGCGCTGGTCCGGTCCGTGACGCCCGCCCACGTCCGGCACGTGGTCCGGGTGGAGCCGGCGTGACCTACCGCCTCGCGGTCGACCTGGGGACCAGCAGCACGGCGGCGGCGGTGGCCGTGGACTCCGGCGCTCCGCAGCTGCTCGAGCTCGGCGTCGGCACGCCCGCGATGCCGTCGGTCGTCTACCTGGGCGAGGACGGCCGATTCCTGGTCGGCGAGGAGGCCGAACGGCTCGGTGACGCCGACCCGGCCCGCGTCGCCCGCGAGTTCCGGCCGCGGCTCGGCGAGGGGACCCCCGTCGTGGTGGCCGGTCAGCCCTTCTCCGCGGAGTCGCTGCTGGTGGTCCTGCTGCAGCACGTCCTCACCCTCGCCAGCAGCCGCTACGGGGGTCCGCCGGCCGAGCTCCTGCTGCCCCACCCGGCCGGCTGGGACGACCACCGCCGCCAGCTCGTCGACGACGCCGTCACGGGGTCCGGCGTCGGCCCGGTCACGCTGTGCCAGGAGAGTGAGGGGATCGCGGCGGCGTACGCAGCCCGGCACCCGCTGGCGCCGGGTGCCCGGCTGCTGGTGTACGACCTCGGCGGCACCCTGGACGTCACCCTGGTCGAGCGGACCGACGCCGGCTTCGCCGTCCGGGGGGTGCCCGAGCACGCGGACGGGATCGGCGGCGCGGCCTTCGACGAGGCGGTCTACCGCTTCGTCCTCGGCGGCCTGGGTGAGCGCGCTCGGGGACTCGATCCGACCGATCCCGGGGCCGCGGCCGGCCTCGCCCGGCTCCGCCGCGCGTGCGTCCGGGCCAAGGAGGCGCTGTCCACCGAGACCGCGACCGGCATCCCCGTCGAGCTGCCGGACCTCAGCACGACCGTAGGGCTGACCCGCCCGGAGCTGGTCCCGCTGATCCGGCCGGCCCTGCGGGACGGCGCCGCCGTGCTCGACCGGGTGCTGACGTCCGCGTCGGTCGGGGCCGCCGACCTGGCCGCGGTGCTGCTGGTGGGCGGCAGTGCGCAGATCCCGCTGGTCGCCCCGCTGCTCGAGCGCGAGCTCGGGATCGCCCCCGACGTCCACCCCACGCACGACCTCGTTCTCGGCTCGCTGCTCGCCGGCCAGCCGATCGCGCCGGAAGGAACCCCCATGCCCGTAGCCGCCCCGCCGAAGCCGACGGTCGCCGCCGCTCCCGATCCGGTGCCCGCGCCCGCGCCCGCGCCCGATCCCGAGCCCCAGTCCGCACCCCCACCGGTACCCCTGGCCGAGCCCCGGCCCGAGCGGCCGCCCGAGGAGGTGCCGACCGTCGTCTCGTCGGCGGCGGTCACCCGACCCGTGGCGGTGGACCCGCCCGTCCCGGTTCTCGTGCCCGAGCACAGCATCCCGACGGCCACGAGCGCGCCGACCGCGCCGGACTCCTGGCTCAACTCGGTGCTGGCCGACTCCGCGAGCGGGCCGTCCTGGTCGGCGACCCCGCCGGGCGGTCAGCCCCCGCCGGCCTCCGGCTACACCGGCGGCCCGCCGCCCGGGTACAGCGGTGGACCGCCCCCCGGGTCGCCCGGACCCGCCACCGCACCCGGCGGCCAGCCGCCGCGAACCCCCGGCGGGCCCCGACGCCCGGCCGGACCGCCACCCTCAGGTCCCGGGGGCGGCTCGGGCCGCCGCCTGCTGGTGATCATCGGAGCGGTCGTGGTGGCGCTCGCCCTGCTCGCGGGCATCGGCGTCCTCGTGGTGCGGGCGATCCGCCAGCCCGAGCAGTCGGCCGCGCCCGCGCCCCAGCCCGTCCCGGTCCCGGTGCCCGTCCCCGTCAGCGGCTCACCGACCCCAGGTGGTCCGTCCGCCACGGCCACGCCGAGCGGTCCGGCCAGCTCTGGCACTCCCTCGACGCCCGGCCAGACCCCCGCGGCGCCCACCTCGCTGCCGACCTCGGCCGCGCTGCCCCTGACCACCGCGGTGGTGCCGATGAAGATCGACGGCGAGCGCGACCTCTACCTCGTGGACACCACCAAGCGGGTCAAGCCGGTCCGGCTACCCACCCCCGACGGGAGCGACGGCAGTCCGGTGATGCCACCGCAGCGGAACACGATCATCTACCTCAACGAAGGGCAGCTGCGGGTGATGGCGGCGGACGGCACCGGCGACCGGCTGCTGACCGACTCGCTGCCCAAGGGCTGCGACACCATCGAGCACCTCGCCTGGAGCCCGACGGACACCAGCCTGCTGGTGCTGCAGTGCCAGTCCGACAAGGAGGTGTCCTCGCTGCAGGAGACCCGCCTCGACGGGACGCTGGTGAAGCGGCTGAGCATCGCGAAGGACGAGATCCACGACGTCTCGATCTCCAGCGACGGCCTCAACCTCCTCTACTGGGCCAGCAACAACCACGACCTCGACGGAGGCTCGATCTACAGCATCCCCGTGGATGGCAGCGAGCAGCCGACCCGGCTGACCAAGGAGGACGCGGGTACCGACGCCGACCCCGTCTGGTCGCCCGACGGCAGCCAGATCGCCTTCCGCCGGCGGGTGCCCAACGGCACGTCCGAGGGCAACCTCGACGTCTACGTGATGAACTTCGACGGCTCGAGCCCCGAGCCGGTCGCCGAGACGCCGGCGTCGGACGTGAAGCCGAGCTGGTCCCCCGACGGCAAGCAGCTGCTGGTGATCTCCAACCGCGACTCGGCCGTGGGTGAGGCCGGCAAGACCTGGGACATGTGGCTGACCCGGGTCAAGGACGGGCGGGTGCTGCGCTCGATGGGCCTGAAGGCCGAGCTGGTGACCACCCCGTTCTGGAACAATCGCTAGGGGTGGGCGGGCCCGTCGGCTGGGCTCGTCGGCGGGCGGCCGCCTGCCACAATGGCGCGGTGAGGTGGCGCCGACAGCGAGAACGCGGTCCGTGCGCGGACCGGCGCCCGAGGTTCCCTCCGGCGACAGCTCGTCATCCCTGCAGCAGGCACGCAGGTGGGTCGCTGCGCTCCGCGCAGGAGCCCACCCGCAGGAGCACGACAGGTCGCGCGGCGCCACCTCACCTCCGCACGTGAGCCAGGATCCGGTCCGCGCGGTGGCGCGGGCGCTCGGCTGGGCGTTCCTCGCGGCGCCGGACTGGACCTCGGCGGGGCTGGTCGAGGCGGCACGAGAGACCCTCGGCCGCGACTACCCGTGGACCTCGTCGGTGGTACGGGCGGTCCTGACCGCCTACCCCCGGGCTCCGCGGGACCAGCCGGACGCCCTGGCCGAACTGGTGGCTGCGCGCCCCGCGCTGCAGGACGGTCTGGGCACCGCCCGGGCGGCGGGCGCACCGGTCCGGGTGCACCGGATCCCGACCGTGCCCGGGACGATGGCCGCGCACCGGCCGTGGCCCGTCCCCCCGGTGCCGGACCTGCCGGCGCTCGCATCGCTGCTGGAGGTGCCTTCGGAGCAGCTGCCCTGGCTGGCCGACGTCCAGGGCCGGCAGCGCCGGGTGCGGGACGGCCCGCTGCACCTGTACCGCTATCACTGGGTCTCCCGGCCCGGCGCCGTGCCCCGGCTGCTGGAGGCGCCGACGCCGCTGCTGCGGGCGGTGCTCCGACGGCTGCTGGCCGACGTCCTGGTCTGGGTGCCGCTGCACCGGTGCGCCTACGGCTTCGTCCGCGGCCGGAACGCGCTCGACCACGCCCGCCTGCACGTGGGGGCCGAGGTCGTGGTCTGCCTCGACCTGCGGCACTTCTTCGCGGCCGTCACGGCCGACCGGGTGGCCGGGTTGTTCCGCCGAATGGGCTACCCGGACGGTGTCGTGCCCACGCTCACCGGGCTGGTCAGCCACCGGACGCCGGTCCGGGTGCTCTCGGGGATGCCGGCCGGCGGCGACGTCAGCGCCCGCGCCCTGCTCCGCTCCCGGCTGCGGGCGCCGCACCTGCCCCAGGGCGCCCCGACCTCGCCCGGCCTGGCCAACCTCGCCTGCTTCACCCTCGACCGCCGCCTCGCGGGCTACGCCGCCGCGGCCGGCGCGACCTACAGCCGGTACGCCGACGACCTGACCTTCTCCGGACCGGGGTCGCTGCGTCCGGACCGACTGGTCTCGGCCGTCGCGGCCATCGTCGGCGAGGAGGCGTTCACCCTGAATCCGGCCAAGACCCGGGTCCGGCGCTCGGTCGAGCGGCAGCTGGTCACCGGGATCGTGGTCAACCGGCAGCTCGGCGTCCCGCGGGAGGACGAGGACCGGCTGCGGGCCGTCCTGCACGACGCCCGCCGTTCCGGCCCCGAAGCGGCCAACCGCGAGCATCGCCAGGACTTCCGCGCCCATCTCGAGGGCCGCGTCGGCTGGGTCGAAGCCGTGAACCCGGTCCGCGGCGCTCGGCTGCGGCGCCAGCTCGAGGCTCTCCGCTGGCCGCCGGACGCCTGAACCGGCGACGGCCCGGCCCGCGAAGGCGTCCTGCGAAGCGATCGGGTAGACCTGAGCCTGGTAGTTGCGGTCGTTGTCTACCCGGTCCCCGCTCACCGACGATCCGGTCTAGGCCACTACCCCCGGGGACTCGTGCAGGGCGGCCAGGGGCGCCTCCAGCCGAGCGGCGAGCGGCCGGTCGAGGTGCGCGGCCTCGGCCAGTAGCAGCGCGGTCGCCGCGGCGAACGCCTCGGCCAGCACGGCGTGGTCGGGCCGGGCGGCCAGGGTGGGCGCAAGCCCGGCCAGCACGGACGCGGGCAGCTGGTCGACCCCACGACCTCGATGGCTCGGCAGACCGTGACGCAGGCAGGCCAGGCTGACGAGCTGAGCCCGGAGGCCGTCGAGCATCTGCAGCGCCTGCCAGCTCCGGCCACGAGCCAGTGCCGAGCGGGTGTGGAGCGCGTAGAGCCAGGCCCAGCCGATGAGTTGACCGGGGTCAGGACCGACGATCGGTGGGGCCGGGTCCGCCGAGCCGAAGAGCAGGGCGAAGGGCTCGCCGGTGGAGGCGAAGCGTCCCGCCGGGGCAAAGGAGAGGTCGACCTGCAGTGAGTCGCGCAGCAGGAAGACGCGGTAGAGGACCGGACCCGCCCACACGTCGAGGTGGTCTGCTACCTCGGCGAGCTCACCGAGCTGCGTCGTCCACGCGTCCGCGGCCACCGACGGATCGCTACCGGGTTCCAGCCGCAGCGCCAGGTCGATGTCGGACCAGCGGTCGGTCTCGTCCCGGGCGGCAGACCCGACCAGCGCGGCTGCGGTCACCGAGGGCTCAGCGCGCGCTCGGGCCACGAGATCGACGAGCAGACGCTCGCGGGCCGCTGTGGTGAACACGCGCCGAACCTACCGCTGACGGCTCCGGCCGGCCGGCTACGACCGGTGGCTCGGCATCAGCGCGGCGGGGCGGGCGCCGGCACCTGGCAGCACCGCGGACCGCGGCAGCACCACCCCGAGGTCAGCGCGGACGCGGGCGTGAGCCCGACGCGCAACCGCGGCGGCGCTGTCGTCGCCGCTGCGCTGGCACAGCTCGACCAGCAGGGTCCAGGACGAGTCGTGGTACGGGTCGAGGGCCACCGAGCGCTGCGCCGCCCCGACGCCGGCCGCCAGCTCGCCGAGCTCCAGCGCCTCCTGCGCGGCCGCGGCCGCGGTGGTCGCGGCCAGCAGCCGGAGCCGGTCGCGCTCGGCCACCACCCACTCGGCCGGTCCGACCTCGGGCAGCAGGTCGCCGGTGTAGCGGTCGACGGCCGCCAACCCGGTGCTCAGGGCCTGGACCCCCCGGCCCGCCGCCTGCTCGCGCGCCGCCTGCCGGGCCAGCCGCTCGAAGGTGGCCACCTGGTCGTCGACCCCGGTCAGCTCGAGGGCGTACGCATCGCCGTGCCGCGGCAGGCAGTCCTCGCCGAGCCCGGCCGCGACCAGGCACTGGCGGACCGCCGACACGGCCACCTGCAGGCTGCGGATCCCGGAGGCCAGCGAGGCGTCGGGCCACAGCTCGTCGACCAGCTGCTCCCGGTGGATCGGACGACCGTGCTGCAGCGCCAGCCGCAGCAGCAGCGCCCGGACCCGGGGCCGCAGCACCGACCAGCCCGCCTCGGTGCCGCCCACCCGGAGCGAGAACCCGCCCAGGCCGCGCAGCTCCACCGACGCGGGTGCCGCCGTCCGCGGCGCGGCCGGCTCGAGCTGGCGGCGGGTCGGGTCGACGTAGCTAGCGCCGCGGCGACGGCGCAGCAGGTCGGGCAGGCCGCCGAGCCCCAACCCCTCCGCCCACGGCCGGATCGCGGCCGCCTCCTCGTGGGCCCCGGCGGAGCCCCGCCGCTGGGCGAGGGCGTTCCGGAGCGCGGTCGCCCAGGCCTGGAGCACGCTGGCGCCCAGCTCGGCCGCCACCTCCTCGGCCCGCCGCAGCGGCGCCTCGGCCTGGTGGTCCCGGTAGATCGCCGCGTACGCGTAGCCGACGGCCAGCGAGGTCAGGCAGACCGCCCAGGGATCGCCACCGCGGTCGAGGTCGGCGAGCAGGTCGGTGCAGGCCGAGACCCGCCACGGGGCCGGGTCCAGCCCGAGCAGCATCGCGGCCTGCAGCCCGTGGGCGATGCGGGAGAGCCACGGCCAGCCGTCCACGTCGGCGCTGAGCACGATCTCCTCGAAGCTGCCGGCGCCGGTGAGGTCCGGGGCGATCAGCATCTCGACGAGGTGGCCGGCCAGCCGCAGGGCCAACGGCTCCCAGGCCGCGGCGCCGGCCCCGGGCTCGGCGGAACGCAGGATCGCGACGGCCCCTGGGAGGTCACCGGCCAGCATGGTGGCCAGGCCGCGGGTCAGGTCGTGCTCGGCGGCGCCGGGGTCGCGGACCTCGCGGGTGATCTGGCGCAGCTCGGCCGAGAGCCGCAGCCCCCGACCGGCGCCCGGCAGCGGCTCGCCCGTCGGCTGCGGGAGCCAGACGGCCGCCGCGGCCCGTTCCGCGGCGCACCGGCGGCTGAACTCCCGGTCGTCCAGCAACAGCTCGGCCTGGCGGAACGCGGCCACCGACTCCGTCACCAACCCGTTCCGCAGCAGTCGGCGGGCGCCGGCGAGCACCAGTCCGGGGTCGTCGGTGGGCGCGCCGGGCAGAGCCAGCATTCCCCAGAGCGCCTCGTCGCCGCGGACGGGCAGGGCGTCCGGCTGGAGCAACCGGGCCACGGCGCCCCAGTCCTCGGCTCGGGCGTGTGCGCGGACGGCGGCCGCCGGCCGACCGGCCTGCTCGAGCAGTTCCCCGCTGCGCGAGTAGAGGGCGCGCGCCGCCTCGCCACCGAGCTCGTCGACCAGCACCACCTCCAGGTGGGTCTGCAGCACCTGGTGGAAACGGAAGGTCAGGCCACCGTCCGCGCTGGTGGTGAAGAACTGCTCCGCCTCGAGGTCGGCCAGCTCCGCAGCCGAGCCGGAGGTGCCGAGCAGCGCGTCGGCCAGGTCGCCGGTGAGCACGCCCAGGGTGCAGGTGCGGAGCAGGAAGTCCCGGCGCCGAGCGCTCAGGCCGGCCAGCACGTTGCGGGCCAGGTAGGAGCGGATCAGCCGGGAACGCCCGCCCAGCTGCTCGACCGACCGCTCCCGGTCGGCCCGGCTCAACGTCGACGTGGCCAGGTGGAACAGCTGCAGACCCGCCGCCCAGCCGCCCGTCCGCCGGGTCAGCGCCGCCGCGGCCTCTGGCGAGAGGGGCTTCTCATAGACGGTCTGGAACAGCTCCTCGACCTCCCACGAGCGAAAGCGCAGGTCGTTGCCGTCCAGCTGTTGCAGCTCGCCGGAGACCAGCAGCCGGGGGATGTTGACCTGCGGCGGACGCCGGCTGCCCAGCAGCACCCGGACCTTGCGCGGCCGCAGAGCCAGGAACCGTTCCAGGGCCCGCTCCGCCTCGCTGTTGGCGATCTCCTGCAGGTCGTCCAGGATCAGCTGGACCGGGCGTACGGCCGGGTCCTCGAGGGCGGCGAGCAGCCCGGCCACCCGACCCGCGGCGGCGGACTCGATCACCCCGGGCAGGCCCAGCGCGGCCCCGAGGGTGTGGCCGAGGTGACGGGTGAGGGCCACCTCGTCGTCGTCCTCGGCCCCCATCCGGTACCAGGCGACCCGCTCGGTCGAGGCGGCCGCGAGGTGGCTGAGGAAGGTGGTCTTGCCCGATCCGGGGGGAGCCAGCACCAGCCCCAGCGAGGCGGTGGTGGGCCCATCGGCCACGCCGTGGCCCAGCCGGCTGCGGACCAGCCCGCGCAGGTCGGGACGCCGCACCTTCTCGAGGAAGATCACGGGGTCCATGGCGGGTCCTCCCCGCTGGCGTGGATGTCCATCACGGGGTAGAGGAGCGGCCGGCACCCGCTGATACGTCCGTCGCAGGTCCTCCGCGAACACCCCCCGCGGCTCGACCGGTCGGCGATGTCGAGACGCCGCTGGTCCAGCTCGGGGTCATCGACACTCCAGGAGCCCGTGAAGGGGGCCGCTCCCTGGGGCGGGAGGGTGGCTCAGTGTAGGACTGTTCGCGCAGCTGTGGCTATGCCGACAAGGTCGGGCCGGTCAGCGGGCGAGCGGCGGCCGGTAGCCCGGGCGACCGGCCGTACCGGCGGCGGTGACCACGCTGCGACCGATCGCTCCGGCCACCCGGTTCAGGACCGAAGGCGGTTCGCCGGAGACGCGGGGCGGCATCACCACCACCGGACAGCTCGCGGCGTAGACCAGCCGATGAGCGAACATCGGCCCGGCGAGCAGCTGCCGCGGGGCGTCGACCACCAGCAGGTCGGCACCGGCGGCGGCCTTGATCAGCACCCCGTACTTGCCGCCGCGGACCAGCCTGATCTCTGCGGCGTGGTCCGCGCCGAGCGTGGCGGCCACGTCGGCCGCCAACGCCTCCTGCGCCGCCTGCTCCACGTCCGGCCCGCGGGCGATCCGGCTCGCCGGCGTCCCCGAGGGCGTGGCCTGGGGGCTGGGCAGCCTCCAGGCGCGGACGGCGATCAGCCGGCCACCGTTCTGCCGCGCCTGGGCTGCGGCCCAGGCCAGGGCGGTCGGTGACGTCGAGGTCGCGCTGACCCCCACCACGATCGTGTACGGCTGCTCGTCGGTGACCATGTCCGCCCCTCAGACCGGGAGTTTGGAGATCTGGTTGCCCTGCTCGTCGTAGCTGCTGAGGGGCGGGGCGATGTCCTCCAGCGCCTTGCCCTCGGCGTCCACGCCGAACCGGAACGCCACCAGCCCTCCGACCAACATGATCACCGAGGCCATCACGTAGCCCCAGAAGAGCGGGTTGCGGGCCGTCCCCTCGCCCACGAGGGCGCCGAAGATCACTGGTCCCAGCGCGCCGAAGAGCTGGGCGACGGAGAAGAAGTAGGAGATCGCCTGCCCGCGGACCTCCAGCGGGAAGATCTCCGAGACCGTGAGGTAGCCGGCCGAGGCGCCCGCGGAGGCGAAGAAGAAGGACAGGCACCACAGGGCGGTGTGGGTTCCCGCGGTGAGGGCGTCGGCCTTGAACAGCACGGCGGATACGAAGAGCACGACGGCCGCGATGCCGTAGCAGCCGCCGATCATCCGGCGCCGGCCGATCGTGTCGAAGAGCCGGCCCAGCAGCAGCGGACCGAGCAGGTTGCCCACCGCGAACGGGAAGAAGTAGAACGCCGCGCCCGACTCGGACTTGCCGTAGAAGTGCTGCAGCACGAGCGCGTAGGTGAAGAAGATCGCGTTGTAGAGGAAGGACTGGGTGATCATCAGCGTCAGGCCCAGCACGGTGCGGGTGGGGTAGAGCTTGAAGAAGACGTACCGCAGCTGCTTGCCGGTGACGCCCTCGTGGGCCTTGATCCACCAGGCCTGGGCCTCATCGAGCTCTGGCGGCTGCTGACCGTGGGAGCGGACGTCCTCCTCGATGCCCGCGACGACCTTCTCCGCCGCCTCGGACTGGCCGTGGGTGACCATCCACCGGGGGCTCTCGGGGATGTGGCGACGCAGGTAGATGATGAACAGGCCCAGGACCGGACCGATGAAGAAGCCGATCCGCCAGCCCACGTTGGTGGCGACGTGGTCGGGGTTCAGCAGGAAGACGTTCGCGAAGGCACCGAGGCCTGCCCCGAACCAGTAGGTGCCGTTGATCGCCAGGTCCACCCGGCCGCGGTACTTGCCGGGGATCAGCTCATCGATCGCGGAGTTGATCGCGGAGTACTCACCGCCGATGCCCAGGCCGGCCACGAAGCGGAAGGCGAAGAGGAAGTACATGTTGGGGGAGAGACCCGCCACCCCGGAGCCGACGAGGTAGATCAACAGCGTCAGCACGAAGAGCCGTTTACGGCCGAGCTTGTCGGTGAGCCGACCGAAGACCAGCGCTCCGATGACCTGGCCGACCAGGTAGACCGTGCCCGCCAGGCCGACCTGCGTCGTCGACATGCCCAGCGATTTCTGGTAGCCGGCCGCGGCGACCAGCTGGACCTCGAGACCGTCGAGGATCCAGGCCGTCCCGAGGCCGACGATGACCAACCAGTGGAACCGCGACCAGGGCATCTTGTCCATCCGCACCGGGATGAGGCTCTTGATCGGCTTCTCGTCCTGGACTGCTGCAGCTGACATCGGCGTCACACTCCTCGATCCGTGGCTCCCCGCGCTCGGTCCGCGAGGCCCTCGAGATGATCATGCCCCCAGGGTTCGCGGACGGAACGGCACCCCCGAAGACGCCGAACGGCGGCCGCTACCCGTGAGGGAGGTCGGCCGCCGTCGCGGAGGTGGGTCAGACGCGGGCGCCGCGGCGGGCGCCGGTCCGGGTCCAGATCAGCAGCACGATGACCGCGCCGATGACCGAGCCGATGATGCCGGCCGGCTGGAAGAAGCCGCCCGAGGAGTCCTGGTGGAAGATCAGGTAGCCCAGGAACCCTCCGACGAACGATCCGATGATGCCGAGCAGGATCGTCATCGCGATCGAGATGTCCTGTCGTCCGGGGACGAGGAGGCGGGCCAGGGCGCCGGCGATGAGGCCGACGACGATGAGGCTGATGATGAGGCCGATCATTGCGGTGCCTTTCTGTTGGTGGAGCTGCGGTGCACCGGGCAGCGTCTCGACGGGGTGCCCACTGCGGTGATGAGTGCAACTCTTTCACCCCAAGGGGGGCTGTGCTACACCCCTAGGGGGGTTAGTGTGGCTCACGTGACTACCCCTCCCGTGGGCTCCCGCCGGCCCTTCACCATCGCGCTCGTCGACGACTACGACGTGGTCGTGATGGGCGTGGCCAACATGTTGGAGCCGTACCGGGACCGGGTGGTGATCGCCGAGATCGACACCAACGCCGCGGTCAAGGACCCGGTCGACGTCGTGCTGTACGACTCGTTCGCCCAACCGGAGTCCGACCAGCAGGAGATCAAGGTGCTGGTGGACAACCCGGCCGCCCGCAAGGTCGTGGTCTACACCTGGAACTTCGCGCCCGAGCTGCTCGCGAGCGCCCAGCAGCACGGGGTGGCGGGCTACCTCTCGAAGTCGCTACCGGCCCGGGAGCTCGTCGCGGCGCTGGAGGCGGTGCACGCGGGCGAGACGGTGATCAGCGAGCCGCCGCGCCGGGCCCGCAGCGCCAGCGGCCTCGACTGGCCGGGTCGTCGTGAGGGGCTGACCGACCGCGAGGCGGAGATCCTCGCACTGATCACCCAGGGGAAGAACAACGCCGAGGTTGCCCAGCTCACCTTCCTCAGCCCCAACACCGTGAAGTCCTACATCCGCTCGACCTACCGCAAGATCAACGTGACCAGCCGCACCCAGGCCGTTCTGTGGGGCGTCGACCGCGGCTTCACCCCGGACCACCACCGGATCGAGCACTGGCGGGGCGGCCCGTAGGCGTGCCCGGTGCTGGTCCGCTCAGGACGAGGTGTCGAGGGGTCGCATCCGGCCGAGGCGTTCGTCCTCCTCGTGCCAGATGGTGCGGTGGTCGGCCCAGGTCCGCCAGTGGGCCGCCAGCTCCGGCGTGTGGTAGATCACGCTCAGATCGTGGTCCTCGCCGTAGTAGAGGCGGTTGACGGCGGCGGCGGTGACCCCGTGGCTGGGTCGTAGCCCCAGCTGCACCGGGTCGCCCTCCTGCAGCACGCCTTCGCGCAGGATCCGTAGCAGCACGCCCGGTCGGCGGGACGCGGCGGCGCGCCGTGGGAACCCGGGGTCGCCGGTCCGCAGGCCGAGCTTCCAGCACGGTGTCCGCGGCTCGGTGATCTGCAGCACGGCGGTGCCGACGTGCCAGGTCTCCCCGATCACGGCGTGGGTCAGGTCGAGCCCGCGGGTGGTGAGGTTCTCACCGAAGTAGCCGTTCGGCACCGGGCGGCCCAGCTCGGACTCCCACCAGTCCTCGTCCTCGCGGGCGTAGGCGTAGACCGCCTTGTCGGGCCCGCCGTGGCTCTTCCGGTCGGACTGGTCGTCACCCTCGAGGTTGTGGCCGCGGACCCCGACGGGCCCCTCGACCCGCTCCTTGAAGATGCTGCTGACCAGCGTCCGGCCCAGCCACTCATACGTCTGCGGGCCGCCGACCTGGACCGAGAGCACCCGGGCCGGCTCGGTCGGCCGCCTCGGTGGCTCGATGGGGGGCTCGATGGGGGGTTCGGTGGGGTGAGGAGAAGACGTCACGACGACCTCCGTCAGGCCAGAACGCGGCGCCCCACGCGGTAACGGCTGACCGATGGGTGCGTCCCCCGCCGGAATGAGGACGATTCTGGCACGTCGGCGCCGCCGGAGCGTCGGCGCGCGGGGCTTGACTTCGGCACGTAGGGTCGCGAGCAAGCGCGTGTTCCAGGTCACATCGAGCTCGGGAGCCCCTCATGGACGAACTGCATCCTGCGGCAGGCGCGAGCCTGACGCCCCGCCCCAGCCGGCGCAGCTTCTTGTCGCTGACCGGCCTGGCTCTCGGGGGTGCGGCCCTCGGACTGGGCGCAACCGGCTGCGGTACGGCGCAGACCGGCAACAGCACCGGCGACGGCAACGCGAAGGGCCGACCGGGTACGGCGGGGGACACCCTCTTCGTGTTCGTCGCCTCGGGCGTGCCGACGAACTTCAACCCCCTGGGCGCGACCCCGGCCTGGCCGACCGCCAACGGGCAGTCGCAGCTGATCTATGAGACGTTGCTGCGCTTCGACCTGCTCGACGGGTCGCTCAAGCCGGGCCTGGCGCGTGAGCTGCAGCAGCCCGAGCCAGGCACGTTGGTGCTGCCGCTGCAGGAGGGCACCACCTGGACCGACGGCACCGAGCTCACGGCTGACGACGTCGTCTTCACCTTCGAGCTGTCCAAGAAGGTGAGCCTGAACTACTCCAACCTCTGGACCTACCTCGAGTCGGTCGAGGCGACCGATCCCCGCACCGTGACGTTCACGGTGAAGAAGAAGCCGTTCAACCCGAACTCCGTCAAGGACGCGCTCAGCAGCGTCTTCATCGTCCCGAAACACGTCTGGGAGCCCTTCGGCGACAAGGTGACGGGCCAGACGAACCTGAAGCCCGTCGGCAGCGGCCCGTTTGTGCTCGACCACTACGACCAGACCCAGATCAACCTCAAGCGGTTCGACAGCTACTGGGGCAAGGCGGCCTTCGGCACGCCCGCCATGACCACCATCAACCACCCGATCTTCAAGGACAACAACAGCTCCGACCTCAAGCTGGAGAGCGGCGAGCTCGACGCCGCACAGACCTTCACCGCCCAGATCTGGAAGATGTGGGAAAAGGGCAAGCCGGTCGGTACCTGGCTGAAGGAGAAGCCCTACTACCTGCCGGGAAACCTGCCCCTGCTGGAGATCAACAGCTCGGTCAAGGGTTTGGACAACCAGAAGGTGCGGTTGGCCATCGCCTACGCGATCGACTACCCGAACATCGCCAGCACCGCGATGTCGGACTATTCCGACCCGGCGAACGCCAGCCTGATGTTGCCGACCGGCGCCGAGGGCAAGTACTACGACCAGGCGACTGTCGACAGCCAGGGCTGGACGCACGACCCGACGAAGGCGGTCTCGATCCTGGAGGACGACCTGAAGTGCACCAAGGGCAAGGACGGGATCTACTCCCTGCCCGACGGCACCCGGCTGGGGCCCTGGGAGGCGATCACCCCGACCGGCTGGAGCGACTGGAACACGGCGCTGGAGATCGTCGCCAAGTCGTGCCAGGCCGTCGGCATCGACGTCAAGACCAAGTTCCCGCAGGCGCCGCAGGTGACCACCATGATCCAGAACGGCAACTTCGAGCTCGCGTGCTGGAACGCGTCGGGCGTCAGCGTGGCCAGCCCGTGGACGCGTTTCCGGGACGTGCTGGACGACCGGGGGATCCCCCCGTTCGGCAAGACGGCGTTCGCGAACTTCACCCGCTTCTCCCACCCCGACGTCGCCGGGCTGCTCGACTCGGTCGGCGCGGCCAGCTCCGATGCCGAGCTGAAGGAGATCTACGGAAAGCTCGACGCAATCTACCGTGAGGGCATCCCGGTGGTGCCGCTGATGTACCGGCCGAACGAGTTCTATGAGTACAACGAGTCGAACTGGACGAACTTCCCCGACGAGAAGAACCCGTACGCCCCGCCCGGATGGACGGGCGCCTCCATCGGCTGGATCTTCGGGATCAAGAAGGTCGGTACCTGATTCCCCTGCCGCGGCCGTCGGGGCACCGAAGGGCTGCGTGACCCGGCTCCCGGCTTTTCCGTCCGCCTACAGTGGCCGCCATGACCGGGCGGAGGCAGTCGGCCGGCCGGTGGGCCGTGGTGCTGCTCGCGGCCGCGCTGCTGGTCGTCGTCCCGCCGTTAGTCCAGAGCCGGCCGGCGGTGGCGTCCTCGCTCTCGGCGCCGGACCTGGCGCAACGGGTGCAGGGGTCGGTGGACGTGGCCTGGTCGGGGGTGGCGGTCAGCGCGGGCGCCCTGGCGGTGCCGGACAACGACTCGTTCGCGACCCTGGCCGACCTGCTCGGTGGCGACAACACGCTGCGCGCGTGGTGGCGGGGGGCCGAGTACTGGCGGGTGGACCGCCTGCGCAGCACGGGCGAGACCGACCTGTTCCGGCACGGCGCCTACACCACCCGCTGGGTCTTCGAGTCCGAGACCGCCACGATCTCGCCGGTGTCGCGGATCCGGCTGCCGGACGCCTCCGACCTGCTGCCGCCGACGCTGGGCCGCTCCATGCTGCAGGGCGCGCACGAGGCCGAGCTCAGCCGGCTGCCGGCGCGTCGGGTGGCCGGGGTCGACGCCCCGGGGCTGCGGCTCACCCCCGACGACCCGGCCGCCACCGTGGACCACGTCGACCTGTGGGCCGATCCCGAGACAGGCCTGGCGCTCCGGGTGGAGCTGTACGCGGCCGGCGAGCCGCGGCCGGTCGTGAGCTCGACGCTGGAGTCGCTCGACCGGAGGACGCCGGCCGCCGCGACCACCGCGTACAGTCCGTCGGCCGACAGCCGGATCGCCTTCGACGAGTCGGTCGACGTGGCGGCCGCCGCGAACGCCCTGACCGACCTGGACCTGCCGGCCACCCTCGCCGGGCTGAGCTCGCGGAGCGGTGACGACCCCGGTGGCGTCGGCGTCTACGGCCGCGGTCCCACCGCCCTGATCGTGCTGCCGTTGCGCGGCCAGGTCGCCGGCCCGCTCCGCCAGCAGCTCCGGTCCAGCGGTGGTGCGACGGACACGGCGGCGGGCACGCTGGGCCCGGTCGGCCCGATCGGGGTGCTGCTCACTCCCCGCCGGAACGGACCGACGCTGCTGCTCGCGGGCACGGTCACCCCTCCGACCCTGGAACGCGCGGCCGCTCAGCTGCTCGGGACCCCGTGACGGGGCCGGTGATCGCGACGGCCGCGCTGACCAAGCGCTACGGCGAGCTGCGGGCGGTCGACGGCGTCGACCTGGACGTGCGCGCCGGGGACGTCTACGGCTTCCTGGGCGCGAACGGCTCGGGCAAGACCACGACAGTCCGGATGCTGCTCGGCCTGGTGCTGCCCACCTCCGGCACCGCCGAGGTGCTCGGCCGACCGATGCCGGCCGGCCGGCGTGAGGTGCTGCCGCGGGTGGGGGCGCTGGTCGAGGGGCCGGGGGCGTACCCGCACCTGTCCGGTCGGACCAATCTGGCCCTGCTGGACGCGAGCGGTGCCGACCGGATGTCTCGTCGCGGACGGCGGACCCGGATCACCGAGGTGCTCGCCGAGGTGGGCCTCGACCCGGCGGACTCCCGACCCGTCCGGGCGTACTCGCTGGGGATGCGGCAGCGGCTGGGCCTGGCCGCGGCGCTGATGCGCCGTCCGTCTCTGCTCGTGCTGGACGAACCGACGAACGGGCTGGACCCCCAGGGCATCGCCGAGATCCGGGAGCTGTTGCTGCGGCTGAACGCCGGCGGCACCACCATCTTCCTGTCCAGCCACCTGCTCGCCGAGATCCAGCAGATGTGCACCCGGGTCGGGGTCCTGGACCGTGGCCGGCTGGTGCTGCAGGAGCAGCTGGAGGTGCTGCTGCGGCCGACCGGCCTGGTGGCGGTACGGACGCCGGATCTCGCCCGCTGCCGTGACCTGCTCGGCGGCATGGTCGCCGCCGTCGAGGACGACCGGCTGCTGGTCCGGGCCGCCGAACCCGCTCGGCTGAACGCCTACCTGGTGGGCGAGGGGATCGCGGTGACCGAGCTCGCCCCGTACCGCCGTGACCTCGAGCAGCTGGTGCTCGAGGCGGCCGGCCCCGGGGCGCACCGATGATCACCGTCGAGCTGCTGAAGATGCTGCGCCGGCCCCGGACCTGGGTGATCATCGGCATGCTGGTCGCGCTGCCCACGCTGGTGGCGGTGCTGCTGGCGGTCACCGATCTCGGTCCGCAGCCGGGGACGGGGCCGCCGTTCCTGTCCGCGGTGCTGACCGACGGCACGCTGTTCCCGCTCGCGGCGCTCGGCGTCGTCCTGCCCTTGTTCCTGCCGATCGCGGTGGCCGTCCTGGGCGGGGACGCGGTCGCCGGAGAGAGCCAGACGGGCACGTTGCGGTACCTGCTGGTTCGGCCCGTCGGACGGACGTCGCTGCTGGTGGCCAAGCTGACCACGGTGATCGCGTTCGTGCTGATGGCGGTGCTGGTGGTGGCGGCCGTCTCCTACATGGAGGGCCGGCTGCTGCTGGGCAGGTCGACCGCGGCGGGCACGGTCAGCCTCAGCGGCTCGACGCTGAGCTCGTCCCAGGTGGCGGGCCGGACGGCGATGGCGCTGGGCTACGTGGTGGTCTGCATGCTCGGGGTCGCGGCGGTGGCACTGTTCTTCTCCACGCTCACCTCGTCCTCGATCGGCGCGGCGCTGGGCACCATCGGGCTGCTGATCGCGTCCACCGTTCTGCTCGGGCTGGACGCGGCGCAGTCGCTGCACCCCTACCTGCCCACCCGCTACTGGCTCTCGTTCGTGGACCTGTTCCGCGACCCGATTCTCTGGCGCGACGTCGTCCGCGGGCTGCTCGTCCAGCTCGCCTACCTGGTCGTCTTCAGCCTCGCCGCCTGGGCTTGGTTCACCAGCAAGGACATCGAGGACTGAGCCGTGGTGTCCCGCTCGCGCCCGGTCGACGCCCGACTTGTCAGAACTCAGGTGTCCCGGGGGACAACTCAGTTCTGACAACTCGGGTGGGGGCGGGGGTCGCGGGTGAGGGTCAGCAGCGGACGGCGGTCGGCGCGGCCGGCGTGCCGGGACCGAGAGCCGAGGTGAGCAGGGCCAGCGTGACCGGGTTGGTGGGCAGGTCGGGATGCCCGGCGGTCGAGGCCGGACAGGCATCCTGCACGACCACGTTCAGGGCCCCGTCGAGCGCGGCGGAGTCGACCGGGGTGACCACGGTGTCCGAGCGGCTCCGCAAGGTGACCCACTGCGGGCCGGCCGGGGTCTCGTCACGGGAGTTGAGGCGGCGTAGCAGGTCGCTGTCGGGCACGAGCTGCTCGCAGGCCGGCGGGCAACCACCGGCCAGCTGGCTGCCCAGTGCGGCCTGGGTGGTGCCGTGCTGCGGGGCGCCGAGGGTGAGCACCCGCCGGGCCACCGAACCGCCGCCGTCGTCGCGGACCCAGAGCCTGGCCACGACCCCGCCGGCGGAGTAGCCGACCACGTCCACCGAGGACGCGCCCGCGTCCCGCTGCGCCGCGGCGGCCACCTCGCCCAGGTGCGTCGCCTGCTCGGCCAGGTCACCCGTCCCGTCCCCCACCTCGGGCACGACGACGGCCGTTCGACCAGCAGCACGCAGGGCCGCGGCCAGCGGCTGCAGGGAGTCGCCCGTGCCGCCGTAGCCGGGGACGAGCAGCACGGGCCCGAGCTGGTCCTGGGCTACGGGGTGTACCGCGTCCCGACGCGCCCGGACCACGCCGCTCACCACGAGCAGGAGGACCAGCAGCAGCACCAGCCCGGCCGTGCCCAGCACGACACGGCGTCGCTGTGGGGAGAGGGCGTCGAGCACCAGGCGAGGCTACGCGGCTTCGCCCGACCCCTCAGCCCAGTCGGAGCTGGGCCAGGACGCCGGCGTGGTCGGACGGCCAGAGCCCGGTGCCCGCGTCCCGGTCGACCGGGTCGGCGCCGACGAGCTGGACCTCCTCGGCGGTCACCGGCGCATCGGCGGTCCCGCGACTCAGGACGAGGTCGAGCCGGCGGTCGAGGCCGGCCCCGGACCGGAGGCGCTCGTCGCGGCAGCAGGTGTCGCCGGTACCGGATCGTCGGGGGGCGCCGAGCCAGGCGTCCGCCAGCCCGCCGGCGGTGAGCAGCCCGTACGCGGCCGAGCCCGGCACCGAGGCACCGGCCGCCAGGGTGGAGTCCGTCGGGTCGGAGTTGCAGTCACACCCCAGCACGACCGGCCGGTCGCCGGGCGCGGCCGGCCCGCTCAGCAGCTCCTTCGCCTGGGCCAGGGCCAGGTCGGCGCTCTGGGACTCCAGCTGGGTGCTGACGACGCGCAGCGGGTGGCCGTCCACGCTCACGTCGGCCCACACGTAGCCGCGGACGAACGCGAACGGGACGCCGCCGAGGTCGACCTTCAGCCGTGGCTGGTACTGACCGAGACCGCGGCCGGTCACCTGGACGGCCGAGCCGGCCCGGACCAGCAGGACGTCCCGCATGGTCAGCCGGAGGTCGCGGTCGTCGCCGTCGCCGAGAGCCGGCGCCTCGACGTCGGACTCGTCCTGGGTGGCCACCACGTCATAGGTCGCGCCCCGGGACGTCAGCTCGCCCTGCAGGAGGGCGAGGAAGTCCAGGTCCACGTCCGTGGCGTCCAGCCGGCCCGGGTGGTCCAGCTGCAGCGGTCCGTGGCGCCAGAGTGCGACCTCCTGCAGGCCGACCAGGTCCGGCCGGCCCTGCACGATCTCGGCGGCCAGCAGCCCGGCCCGGACGCGGAAGTCGGTCTGCTCGACGACGGTGCGCAGCTCCGCGTCGGCCCGGCCGAGAGCCTCCAGGGCCGCTACCCCCGTCCGGCCCTGCGCCGCCCGTACCGGACGGGTGATGTCGCCGCCGAGGTAGAGGTTGCGGGTCAGCACCCGCACGGTCGTCGGGTCGCTGGTCGTGCCGTGGTCGTCGGAACCGCAGGCCGACGGGAGCAGCAGCAGGCCGACCAGTCCGGCCGCCAGAGCGCCGACCAGCCCCCGTCCCTGCGCCATCGCCGCCCCCTCGCGTCGTCCGCCCGCCCGCAGGGAGCGTACGTCGGCTCAGGTGAGGGGGACGCTCCAGCCGAGCCGGACGCCACCCAGGGGCGACCGGTCGACGACGAGGCCGCCGCCGTGCTGCTCGGCGCGCCGACGCAGGTTCCCCATCCCGCTGTGCCGGCTGCTGCCCGAGAGTCCGACGCCGTCGTCCTCGATCAGCAGCCGGAGCTCGGCCCTGCTCGCGCTGAGGTCGATCCGGACGATGCTGGCGGCGGCGTGCTTGCCGGCGTTGGTCACCCCCTCGCGGACGACCGCCTCGACGTCACGGACCACGCCCGGGTCCACGAGGATGTCGATTGGCCCGCGGAAGCAGACCGTGGGCCGCAGCCCGAAGGCCGACCCGACGCTCTCGGCCACCTCGAGCACCGTCCGGCGCAGGCTGGACGCCGAGGAGCCGGAGCAGTTCAGGGCGAAGATGGTGGTCCGGATCTGGCGGACGGTGTCGTCCAGCTCGTCGATGACCTCGCTGAGCCGCGTCCGGTCGGTGGCGTCCTTGCTGGTGGTGACGGTGCTCTGCAGCCGGAGGCCGGTCGCGAAGAGCCGTTGCACCACCTGGTCGTGCAGGTCGCGGGCGATGCGCTCGCGGTCCTCGTGCAGCCGGTGACGGTGCTGAGCCGCCCGGGCGTCGCTGAGCTCGAGGGCGCGGGTCACCTCCTGGGCCAGGTTGCGTCCCCCCGCGAAGTCGGCGTCGGAGAAGGACGGCTGGTCGCTGCGTCGACGGACCTCGATCACCCCGAGGTTGCCGGACTCCCCGTTGAGCGGCAGCGCCATCACCCGACCGAGAGCGGCGCAGACCGGGACCCGTGCGTCATCGCTCGGCCGCACCACGTCCACGGCGTCGGCGTCGACCAGCCGGCGGATGCCCTCGGTCAGGATCGACCACGGCCGGGGGTCGGTGTCACCCCCGCCCAACAGCTGCTGACAGAAGTCGAGCGCGACGCGCAGCCAGGACGACTCAGAGACCGAGGTGGGGACGGTGGACAAGGTTGCGGGGCCTGGCACGACGAGCTCCGATCACGTGATGAAGAAGCAACAAAGGTCGATTCCACGAGGGGCCCCGAGCCCTGGTGACGTCAACAACCTAGCAAGTAAAAGCCAAAGAATAGGGGTCGAAAAAGGTGATTGAGACCTTATTGTTGCCCCGGCGAACGGCCTAGAAATAACTGGGAAAGACACGCCAATCCGTCGCTGAACCGGCTCCGAATATTCGGGAGCTATTCGCCGAACCGCATTCTTGAGCCGCGGTCGAGCGTCCTCAGCGGCGGAGCCGTTCGCGCAGCCCGTCCACCAGCGTGCGGCCGGCCGGTACGGGTGCGAAGGCCCGGGCGGCGGCAGTCAGGGCCGCCACCGACTCGACGTCCAGGTCCAGGTCGGCGGCGGCCACGTTGGACTCGAGCTGCTCGACGCTGGAGGCTCCCGGGATCACCACCACCTGGGGCAGCGCGAGCAGCCAAGCCAGCGCCACCTGCGCCGGTTTGGCGTCATAACGCGTCGCCGTCGCCCGCAGCAGGTCGAGCAGCGGCGTGATCCGGCGGAGGTTCTCGGTACCGAAGAGGGCGTTGCTCGCGCGGACCCCGGTCGGCCGGTGGTCCAGGCCGTACCGGCCGCCGAGCAGGCCCTGGGCGAGCGGGCTCCAGGCCATCACGATCCGGTTCTCCCGTTGCGCGAACGGCACCAGCTCCTCCAGCGGCGCCGAGCGGGCCAGCGAGAACTGCACCTGATTGCTGACGACCGGTCGGCCCAAGGCGGCGTCGGCCTGCTGCCAGCGGTGCAGCGTGTAGTTCGAGACGCCGACGGCGCCGATGCGCCCCTCGTCGATCAGCCGGAGCAGGCCGGGCATGATCACGCTGTCCGGCACCAGCGGGTTGGCCATGTGCACCTGGTACAGCGGGATCTTCTGCAGCTGCAGCCGACGGGCACTGCCCGCCTCGCGCCGTCGGGCGACCGGGGGGAACGGGGCGACCGGGAAGAGCTTGCTGGCCACCACCACCTGGTCGCGCTCCGTGCCGAGGGCCTCGCCGAGGATGCGCTCGCTGCGCCCCAGCCCGTAGACCTCGGCGGTGTCGAAGAGGGTGACGCCCAGCTCGCGGGCTCGGGTGACGATCGCCCGGGCCGTGCCCGAGGCGTAGTCGTCGCCGTACCCCCACTCCCGGGAGCCGAACTGCCAGGTGCCCAGCCCGACTCTGCTGACCTGGCCCAGACCGTCGACCTCGAGGAGCTTCATGAGCCCAGTGTGGCGATCGCCTGCAACTGCACGTACTGTGGGCGGCTGGAATTTCGAAGTCGAAGTCTTAGTTGACGAAGCGTCAGCGTGACAAGACGGAGTCGAGGAGGTGTGTCGTGCGTTCGGCGCGGTTGGTGGTGCTTGCTTCTGCAGTGGCGATGCTCGGTTGGGGCACCGTGCTGCCCTACCAGTACGCGTATGCGGCCAGCACCCGCGGCTGGGGCGGTCTGGTCGCGGCGGGGGCGTCAAGCCTCTTCTCGGTGGGTGCGCTCGTGGCAGCCCCGGTCGGCGGTCGGCTGGCGGACCGCTGGTCGCCGGCCCTCGTAGCCATCGTGGCCAAGGTGGTCGCGGCGGTGGCCGGAGCGATGTTGATGACCGCGGACCGGCCTGCGTCGTTCCTGGCGGGGATGGCCGTCTTCGGCTTCGCCCTCGCGGCCGGCGGCCCGGCCCAGTCGGTGCTGCTGCTGGCCCGGACCAGCAGCGACAGCCGACGTGCGGTCTTCGCCTGGCTGGCCACCGGCCAGGCCCTGGGGATGGGCGTCGGCGCGTTCGCCGCCGGCTACCTCGTGGACCTGCACGACCGCGACGGCATGGACGTCGCGTTCGGAGCCGCAGCCCTCGGCTTCGCGGTCTCGGCGCTGCTGGTCGCACTCGCCGCCCGGGGGGTCAACGACATCACCTCCCCGCCCGCGTCGGTGCCCTCGGTACCGGGTGAGACGGCCCGGGCCCTGCGGCTGGTCGCGGCCAGCCCGGCCCTGCGCTGGACGGCGGTGCTCACCGCTGCACTGGCGCTGGCCTTCTACGCCCAGTTCGACAGCGGGCTGCCCGCGTACGGGCTGACCGTGCTGAACGTCTCCGAGCACACCGTCGGGACCGCCGCCGCCGTGAACTGCGCCGTGCTGATCGTGCTGCAGATGGGCGTCGTCCGCTGGACGGCGCACCGCTCGGCCCCCCGGCTGCTGATGGCTGTCGGCGGCATCTGGCTGCTCTGCTGGGTGATCCTGGCCCTTGCAGCCCGGACACCGGAGCTCGCCGCCAGCATCCTGGTCGTCACCTTCGGCATCTTCGGCATCGGGGAGACGATGTACGGTCCGGTCCTGAACCCGATGGTCGCCCAGCTGGCCCCGGCCGGGTACGTCGGCACCACGCTCGGGCTGTTCTCGGGCCTCCAGACCGGCGTCTCCGCGCTCGGACCGCTGGTCGCGGGGGTCGCCCTCGGCGCCGGCCTGGCCGACACGTTCATCGGCGTGCACGTCCTGATCAGCGCCGTCGCTGTCCTGGCGGCCTGGAAGCTGCTCCCCGCCGTCGCATCCGTCGGCCGGGTGCCGGAGGAAAGCCTGATGCCGTCGCCGACCCTGGCGCGGCCTGAGGGCTGACGCAGGACCGGCCCCGGACCCGCCACCTCGGGGAGCACACCATGACCGGTCTCAGCAGGCGCCACTTCCTTGGAGCGGCCGGTGCGCTGGCCGCCCCGGCCGCGCTCGCGGGCTGCGGCTTCGCCGTCGGCTCCGGCTCGAAGGCGGCCACCGACGCCCTCACCTTCACGACCTGGGGCACCGACAGCGAGCTGGCCGGGTTCCGTAAGGGGATTGCCGACTTCCAGGCGGCGAACGCCGGTGCGACGGTCACCCTGAACGCCGTGCCGTACGAGCAGATGTTCACCAACATCGACGCCCAGCTGCAGGCCGGCAACCCGCCCGACGTCTTCCGGGTGCCCTACTACACCCTCGGTGCGTACGCCGGTCGCGGCCAGCTGCTCGACCTCAGCCCGCACCTGGCCGCCGGCTTCTCCGACCGGTTCACCCCGACGGCGTGGGCCGCGGTCCAGGGCCAGGGTCACCCGGTCGGGGTGCCGCACCACACCGACACCTCGGCGATCCTGTACAACAAGGCAGTGCTGGACTCGGCCGGCATCTCCTCGGTGCCGACCACGGTGGACCAGGCGTGGACGTGGCAGGAGTTCACCGACGTCGCGGCCCGGCTGCGTCGCGCGTTGCCCGCAGCCAAGTACCCCTTCGCCTACAACTGGCAGGGCAACGGCGTCACCCGCTGGCTCAGCCTGCTGTTCCAGGCCGGCGGCCGGTTCCTGGCCGAGGACCTGACCGCGCCGGCCATCGACTCCGCCGCCGGACGAGCCGCGGTGGACTTCAGCCGCAGCTTCTTCACCGACCACCTCGTGCCGCCGAACGACTCCGTCAAGTCGACCACGTACGCCGCCGACCTCTGGTACTCCCAGACCACGGCCATGGTGTTCGGCGGGGCGTTCATGATCCCCGACGCCGACTCCACCCTCGACTTCGAGTGGGGCGCCACCTTCTCCCCCCGCAAGCAGCGTGGCGGCGGGGACTTCGGCGGCAACGCGCTGGTGGCGACGGCGGCGACGAAGAAGGCCGACCTGGCCGCCTCGTTCCTGGACTTCATGACGGGTCAGCAGGCCATGCGCGACTTCTGCTCGGGCGCCTCGCTGCTGCCGACGCGCCGCGACCTGGTGACCGGCGGGATCGACTTCGCCGTCCGGCCGGAGCTCTCCAAGGTGTTCATCGGCCAGGCGACGACCGTCCGGCCCACCGACGCCGCCCAGGTGGCCTCGCCCGCGATGGCCAAGATCATCGCCGTGCTCAAGGACCAGCTCGAGCAGGCGTTCGTGGGCGGTCAGAACACCGAGAAGACGGTGGCGGCGATCTCGAGCGGGATCGCGGCGGCGACCAAGCCGTGAGGACGGTGCAGCCATGGTGACCTCGGTCGTCGTCCCGGCCGGTACCGAAGCCCCGCGGCGTCCGCCCGCCGTCAGGTCCCGTCGTTGGATCCGCGGCGAGTCCTGGGCGGGCTATGCGTTCATCGCCCCGACGATGGTGCTGCTCGGGCTCTTCGTGCTGCTGCCGCTGGGCTGGGCGCTGGCGATCAGCCTGCAGCACACCAACGGCTTCGGCGAGGGGCGGTTCGTCGGGCTGGCCAACTACGGCCGGCTGGTCGCGGACCCGCTCTTCTGGCGTTCGGCGCTCAACACCGGCCTGTTCACCCTGATCGTCACGCCCGGGGCGATGGCTCTGGGCCTGGGGGCCGCGGTGCTGCTCAACTCGCTGCTGCCGGCGCGGGCGCTGTTCCGCTCGATCCTGATCCTGCCGATGTCGATTTCCGGCGTGGCCACGGCGTTGGTCGGTCTGTTGATCTTCGACGAGAACAGCGGCGTGATCGACAAGATCCTGCGCTCGTTGGGACTGCCCGCGTTGGCCTGGCAGTCCGGTGGGGTCGCCGCCTTCGCCTCGGTGGTCCTGGTCACGCTGTGGTGGCGGCTGGGTTTCAACATGTTGATCTACCTCGCCGCCCTGCAGGGGATCAGCCCGGAGCTCTACGAGGCCGCCCGCCTGGACGGGGCAGGCCGCTGGCGGATGTTCCGCTTCGTCACGGTGCCGCTGGTCGGTCCGTCCTCGTTCTTCCTGTTGATCATGAACGTGATCTACTCCTTCCAGGTCTTCGACATCGTCTTCGTGCTGACCGGAGGTGGCCCGCAGAACGCCACCTCCGTGCTGGTCACCTACGCCTACGACAACGGCTTCGTGGTCCGCGACCAGGGCTACGCCGCGGCCATCGGCGTCGTGCTGCTGCTGCTCACGCTGGTCTTCACCGTGGTGCAGTGGCGCATCAGCCGGACGCGGGACCTCGTCGAATGACCGGCGCGGCCGGGTCGGCGGCACCGACGACAACCCGGATGCGAGCCCGGCGCCGGGCAAGAGCCAGTGCGCGCCGGGGTCTGCTGCTCCGGTTGCTGCTGGCGGTGGTGGTCTGCGCCGTCATCCTGTTCCCGCTCTACTGGATGGTCGTGGTGGCCCTCTCCAGCCGGGCCGACCTGCTGGGCGGTGAGCTGCGGCTGTGGCCGCGTGCGCTGACCCTGGACAACTTCCGCCGGGTGCTGTCGGCCTTTCCCGTCCTCACCTGGTTCGGTAACTCGCTGGCCATCGCCGTGACCGTCGCGCTGCTCACGGTCGCGGTCAACCTGGCGGCCGGCTACGCGTTCGCGCAGCTGAAATTCCGCGGTGCGAACGTGCTGTTCCTGGTGGCCTTGTCCACGCTGATGCTGCCGGTGCAGGTGATCATGGTGGCGCTGTTCACGCTGGTCACGACCCTCGGCCTGTACGGCAGCTACTGGGCCGTGATCCTGCCCACGGCGGCGTCGGCGTTCGGGGTGTTCCTCGCCCGCCAGTTCATTCTCGCTATCCCGCGAGACCTGATCGAAGCGGCCCGGATCGACGGGGCTGGCCACGTACGGGTGTTCACCCGGATCATCCTGCCCCTGTCGAGGCCGCTGATCGCGGTGCTGTTCTTCATGAGCCTGCTGCAGACCTGGAACGACTTCGCCTGGCCGCTGATCGCGCTGGAGGACAACCGGCTCTTCACCCTGCCCATCGGCCTTCTCTACCTGCAGGGCCAGTTCGGCTCCGACTATGGCGGCACCATGGCTTTCGCGCTACTCGACGTCGCACCGATGGTCCTGCTGTTCCTGGTGTTCCAGCGCTACTTCGTCCAGGGCTTCGCCCGCAGCGGTATCCGCTGAGCCGGTCGTGCCCTGCCCTGCTCTGCTCGTGGTGTGATCAGCTCGTGAACCCCTGGCGGCGTCAGCACGCCCTGGCCCGGACGACGGTGGTCTGGGGCGCGGCCAGCGTCGCGCTCGGGTCGGTGCCCGCCTTCTGCTCCGACCCGTGGTGGCGGGCGTTCGGTCAGCAGCACGTGGGCTGGGGTGCGGTGGACCTGGCGCTCGTGGCGGTGCTAGAGGCGGTCCAGCGACGACGGATGCGTCGTCTGCCGCACCCGTGGTCGCCGGCCGTGCTCGCGGCCGAGGAACGTCGGCTGCGGACGATCCTGGGCGTCAACGTCGCCGCCGACCTGGGCTACGTCGCCCTCGGAGCCGCCCTCTGGGCCAGCGGGCAGGACCGGCCGAGAACCGCCGGGGCGGGCGCGGCGATCGTGCTGCAGGGTGTGTTCCTCGCCGGGCACGACGGCTTCCACTGGTTAGCGCTGGGCGGGCCGCGGGTACGGTCGCGGCGTGATCCGACCTCTCGCTGACCTGCCCCCTACGTCTACGGCTCCACCCGGCTCGGGGACGACGACGTCACCCGCGAGCAGCAGGCCGCGATGGCTCGGACCGTGCTGGACGCCGGACTGTGGATGCACACCTCGCGGCAGTACCACCACGCGCTGGAGGTGCTGGGCGGGGCGTTCGCCGAGGACCCGTCGCGGGTGCCGCCGCTGATCGTCAAGCTGGGCGGCGGGACGGCAGCCGACATTCGCGCGACCATCGCCGAGAACCTCGGACCGCTGGGCACCTCCTCGATCGCCCTCGGCCAGCTCAGCCCGGTCGGTGAGCTGGCGGACGACCTGCTCCGCGGTGGTGCGCCGCTGGACGCGCTGCGCCGGATCCGGGACGAGGGCCTGGTCGGGCGGTTCGTGCTGGAGACCTTTCCCTGGACATCGGCTGCCCCGCTGGCCGCGCTGCGGGCCGGGCACCTCGATGGGCTCGTCGACGGCTTCATCACCTACGACAACCCGCTGCAGCGGTTCGCGGCCAACGAGCTGTGGGACGAGCTGCTCGCCCGCGACGCCAGCATCATCTCGATGCGCACGGTCTGCGGTGCCCCGGTGCAGCGGCTGCGCGACGTACCGGGAGCGGCCTGGCTGCCCTACCTGCAGCAGCGTGCCGTCGAGGTCGCGCCCGTCTTCGAGCGGTCCGGCGTCGACGACTGGATCGAGTTCTGCTTCCGCTTCGTGCGCAGTACACCCCAGGTCGTGGCCACCGTGGGCGCGACGAGCCGGCCCGAGCACCTCGACGAGCTGCTCACCCAGAGCCGGCGCGACGACACGCTGCCCGTCGACGTCCTCGACGAGCCCTGGACGATGTAGCGACCGGGACTGGGCGTCAAGGCTTCGTCAAGACCCTCCTCCACCCGCCTCCGTGGTAGGAGGCTGGAGGGGTGAGCACCTCTGAGTCGTCGCCGTGGGCCGCGCGGCACGCGGCACCGGTCTGGACCGCAGCCGCGGTCGCCGGCCCGCTGGTCGCCGGCCTGCTGACCCCGTTCCGCCCGCACTTCGACGGCAGCCACGTCGTCCTGGTGCTGGTCCTGCTGGTCGCGGCGGTCTCGGCCACCGGGCTGCGCGGGGCCGGGGTCGTCGCCGCCGTCACGACCGGTCTGGCCTTTGACTACTTCTGGACCCAGCCGTACGGCAGCCTGGCCATCGGCAACGCCGCGGACGTCGCGACGGTGCTGCTGCTGGTCGTGGTGGGCGTCGCCATCGAGCTGCTGAGCTGGTGGGGCCGCCGCCAGCACGCCGAGGCCGCCCGCCGGCAGGGCTACCTGAGCAGTCTCCGGCTCGCCTCCGCCACCCGGACGGGGGAGGGGGATGCCCATCTCGAGGCCGTCTGCACCGCGCTGACGGGCCTGCTGGACGCGGATCGCTGCACCTTCGTCCTCGGCACCGGCGACGGCTCGACCCGGCTGGAGCTGGACGGGACGGTGACCCGCGACGGTGTCCCCCTACCCGTGGACCGCGAGGGTCTGCCGACCGACGACACCCTCACCCTGCCCGTTCGGACCGAGCAGGGCGAGCCTGCCCACTTCGCCGTCACGGCGTCCGGCCACGTGGCCCGGCCCTCCGCCGAGCAACGCCACGTCGCCGCCTTGCTGGCGACACTCTCGGCCAGCCGGCTGGGGGTGGCGCGCTAGCGGAGCCCGGCCCGCGATGTCGCAGTCCTGCCTCCTGAGATTGGCGTTGCGTCCTCTCGAGAGGAGGCAGCAGCACTTTCGGGAGGCAGCAGGCCCGGGCGCGGCGCGGGCAGGGGTCAGCGGCTGGCGATCCCGTTCAGCATCCCAGAGATGAACCGGCGCTGCAGGGCGAGGTAGAGCAGCACGATCGGCAGCGCGACGATGGTCCCCGCGGCGGCGAGCAGGGAGTAGTCGGTGACGTGCTGGCCCTGGAAGAAGGCCAGGCCCAGCGGGGCGGTGCGCAGGCTCTCACCCGAGACCATGATCAGCGGGATCAGGAACTCGTTCCACGTCCACATGCTCACCAGCAGGCACATCGTCGTCATCGCGGGCACCGACGGCGGCACGACGACCCGCCACAGCAGCCGCCAGTCGTCGGCCCCGTCCAGTCGCCCGGCTTCCAGGATCTCGCCGGGGAAGGTGCGGAACTGGTTACGCATCCAGAAGATGCCGAAGGCCAGCGACTGGGCGGTCTGGGGCAGGATCAGCGCCCCGTAGGTGTCGGTCAGGCCGACC
Source organism: uncultured Friedmanniella sp. (assembly GCF_964244285.1). NCBI lineage: Bacteria > Bacillati > Actinomycetota > Actinomycetes > Propionibacteriales > Nocardioidaceae > Friedmanniella > uncultured Friedmanniella sp. The sequence continues at coordinate 149,219 of NZ_CAXTHT010000006.1, read as the reverse complement.
GTACGCAGGTTGTAGTAGAGCGGGATCACGAACGCCTCGGCCGGCAGCAGCAACCCCGAGAGCAGCAGCAGGAACAAGATGTTGCGGCCCGGGAACTCCATCCGCGCGAACGCGTAGCCGGCCAGGGTCGACAGGACCACGGTCAGCACGACGACGCAGACCGTGACCAGGACGCTGGAGATCATGTAGCTGGAGAAGTGGCCGCGGCTCCACGCCTCGGCGAAGTTGCCGAGCTCGACCCGGGACGGGAGGCGGAACCCGCCCTGGGGGTCCGAGGCCGGGGTGACGGCGCTGAGCAGCACCCCGACCAGTGGGACCACCGCCACCAGGCTGAACACCCCGAGCACACCGTAGGTCAGGCCCAGCTCGGCCGGCCGGCGCCTCGGGCCCCGGCTCATGCGACCTCGTCGGGCTGGATCCGCTGGATCAAGGTCGTCACGACCAGGATGACCACCGTCAGCACCACGGCGACGGAAGCCGCCGACCCCACCTGACCGGTGTTGAAGGCCCGGTTGTAGGCCTCGAAGGCGGGCAGCGTCGTGCTGGTTCCCGGGCCGCCTCGGGTGGTGATGTAGACGAGGTCGAACGTCTTCAGCGCCGCGACCACGGTCAGCGTGAGCGCGACGGCGATCTGGCCGCGCAGCGACGGCAGCACGATCGAGGTGAACTCGCGGACGGCGCCCGCCCCGTCCATCCGAGCCGCCTCGAGTAGTTCGGGGGCGATGTTGGCCACCCCGCTGAGGAACAGCACCAGGCAGAGACCGGTCCCCAGCCAGGTCCCGATCAGCCCCACCGCGGGCAGGGCGGTGTCGAAGTCACCGAGCCAGGCCCGGGTGAGCGAGCCGAGACCGGCCAGCCGCAGCAGCTGGTTGCTGAGGCCGTCGGGGGAGTAGATGGCCACCCAGGTGGTCGCGACGACGACCGAGGCGACTACCTGGGGCAGGAAGAGGAGGGTGCGGAAGACGCTCATGCCGCGCAGACCGGCGCCGCGGGAGACGATGGCGGTCAGCACCAGCGCCAGCGCGATGGGCAGCGCCGAGTAGAACAGGACCAGCACCGCCGCGTGGCCGAACGAGCTCAGCAGCACCGGGTCGGTGACCAGGTTGACGTAGTTGTCGAACCCGACCCAGGTGGAGGGGCCCAGGCCGTTCCACCGGTAGAGCGAGTACTGCGCCGTCTGCAGCGCCGGCACGCCGAGGAACACCGCGAACAGCACGAACGCGGGCGCGAGGTAGAGGTAGGCCCGCCACTGGACGCGGCGTCGCCCTCGGCGGACCTGGTCAGCCACGGGGCCGCTACTTGGTCTTGACGAACGAGCCGTAGTCCGACTGCAGCTGTTCGCCGAACTTCTGTGGGGTCAGCTTCTCGGCGGTCAGCTGCTGGACGGCGGCACTGAGGGTGTCGTAGAAGGTCGGCGTCGAGTAGTCCAGGTACGGCACCAGGCCCGAGCCGGCGTTGACCGCCTTCCACTCATCGGCCACGTCGGCCTCCAGGCTGCCGGCGGTCGGCTTCCAGTCCGCGGGCGGGACGGTCGGCAGGTTGCCGGTGTCGATCAGCACCTGCGCCGCGTCGGCGTTGGTGATGAAGTCGATGTAGGCCGCCGCGACGTCGGGGTGCTTGCTGCCCGTGGTGATGGCCCAGGCGAGGCCCTCACCGCCCGTGGTCACCGGGGTGGTCGAGCCGTCCGGACCGAGCGCCACGAAGCCCGCCTTGGACTTGAGCGCCTTGCTCACGGTGGCCAGCTGCCACGTGCCGTCGATGTGGTACGCGGCCTTGCCGGCGTCGAAGTCGGCCAGCGCGTCGTCGCGGGAGATGCCGTTGGCACCCTCGGTCAGGTAGCCGGCCTTGGCCCAGTCCTGCACCTTCTGCGCCGCGGCCACCGAGGAGGCGTCGGTCCAGGCGCCGCTCTTGGCCGTGACCAGGTCGTTCACCGCCTGGCTGCCGGCGACGGCGGCCTGGGTGATGCCGTAGAGGTGGATGCCGGGGCTCTTCTCCACGTCGCCGTAGGCGATCGGCAGCATGCCGGAGGACTTGATCTTGGGCAGCGTGGCCTCGAACTCACCGATCGTCTTGGGCACCTGCAGACCGAGGTCGGACAGCACCTGCTTGTTGTAGTACACCCCGACGATCTCCCCGGTCTGGGAGACGCCGTAGAGGTTGCCGGACTGCCAGTCCTTGCCGTCGGCGCTGAACTTGTTGAGGTTCAGGAGCTGCTGGGGGTAGTAGGTGTCCCAGCCGTAGAGCGTGGCGTAGTCGTCCTCGGGCCGCAGCAGGCCGCCGGAGACGAAGGAGCCCATGTCGGGGTAGCCCTGGTTGGCCTGCACCACGTCCGGCGGGGTCTTGGAGGTCAGAGCCAGCTTCAGCGTCGTCTTGAGGTCGGAGAACGAGCGGCTGACCCGGGTGATCGTGACGTTCGGGTACTTGGCCTCGAACGCGGCATTGAGCTTGCCCTGCGCGTCGTCGATGCCGCCGTCGGTGTTCTGGTCCCAGACGGTCAGGGTGACGTCGCCCGCGCCGGCGACGTCCTTGGACACCGGGGAGCTGGCGCTGCTGGACGCCGCCCCGCCGGTGGTCGAGCCGCCCGGCGCGCAGGCCGCCGTGGCCAGGGCCAGGGCGCAGACCGCGGCGAGCGACCCCGCCAGCTGCTTGGACCGTCTCATCGTTTCTCCTCGAGCGTGGTGGTGCGATTGGTGGTGATCATGCCGGGCCGGATGTGCTGGCCCAGTCCCGGATGGCCGACCAGTCCCCGGGAGGGCGATCGGCGTCGAGGAAGGCGACCAGCTCGCGGCGGGTCGGGGCGCTGGCCGCGCCACCGAGCGTCCGGACCGAGAGCGAGGCGCAGAGCGTGGCCAGGGCGAGGCGATGCTCCAGCGGCCAGCCGAACGCGTGGCTGGCCATGAAGCTCGCCACGAAGACGTCGCCGGCACCGGTCGGGTCCAGCGCCGTCACCCGGACGGCGGGCACCTCGACCAACCGGTCGGCTCCGGCGTCGAAGGCCACCACCCCACGGGAGCCGCAGGTCACCAACGACAGGCTGACGTGCCGGCCGAGGGCGCGCGCGGCTTCAGTGGGGCTCTCGGTGCGGGTGTACCGCATCGCCTCCAGGTCGTTGGGCACGAAGACGTCGACCTGGTCGAGCCGGCTCAGCACCTCGGTCGACCACTGGCCGGTGGAGTCCCAGCCCACCCCGCCGTAGACGACGGTGCCCTGGCTGCGCAGCCGGCGCACCCACCCGGGCAGCTCGTGTGCGACGCCGACGTGGGTGGCGCCGACCCGCGGCCGCTCGGCCCCCCAGGCCAGGGGGGCGTCCGGCTCCTGGTAGGTGATGAACTCCCGCTCCTGCTCGCCGGTCAGTGACACGGTGACGGGGGTCTGCCAGCCCGGCCGGGTGGCCAGCCAGGTCAGGTCGAGCTGCGGCTCGGCGGCCAGCAGGACGGCCAGCTCGCGACCCAGCGGGTCGTCCCCGAGGGCTGACAGCAGGGCCGTCCGGGCGCCGAGGCGGGAGGCGGCGACCGCCCGGTTGGCGACCCCGCCCGGGGTGAGCCGGAAGGCCCGCGCGAACACCTCGCCGCCGGGGTCGGGGACGGGCACGCCGGCGAAGACCAGGTCGCAGAAGACCGAACCCGCGAAGAGCAGGTCCACCTCCGGCGTGGTCGCGGCGCTCCTCACCCTGTCAGTCTGGGCAGGCCGGGTTGCGATCACGAGTCGAAAGTACGACATCTGCGTGACTCTGCGCGAGAGGTCGAGCAGGGTCGTGCACATCCGCGCAGACCCGTGCCTACGATGAGGCCGTGATCCTCCGCGAGCGACAGGACCGCATCGTCGGCGTCCTCCGCTCCGGCGGCGCGGCCTCGGTCCGCGACCTGGCCCGCTCGCTCGAGGTGAGCGAGTCCACGATCCGCCGCGACCTCGACCGGCTGGACCGCAACGGCGAGCTGGTCCGCACCTACGGCGGCGCCGTCCTGCGGCCGGGGGAGACGGTGACCGAGCGCGGCGACCCGCACCGCTGGGAAGGGCCGTTCGCCGCCGAGGCCGACCTGGAGCTGAAGTCCCGGGTCGCCGCCCGGGCGGCCGAGCTGGTGGCCGACGACGCCGTGGTGCTGCTGGACATCGGCACGACGACACCGCTGGTCGCCCGCCGGCTACGGGGCCGTCCCGTCACGGTGATCACCTCCAACCTGGCCGTGGTCGACGAGCTGCGCGACGACCGGAGCGTCCGGTTGGTGGTGCTGGGCGGGGTGTTCCGCCGCAACTACCGCTCGCTGGTCGGGTCGCTGACCGCCGCCGCCCTCGCCCAGGTCAGCGCCGACCTGGTCGTGCTCAGCTGTACCGGCGTCCGGCCCTCGGGCCATGTGGTGGACAACATGGCCGTAGAAGCCCCGATCAAGCAGGCGATGATCGCCGCCGCCGACCGGGTCGCGGTGGTGGCGAGTGAGACCAAGTTCCCGGGCACCGGGTCGCTGCGGCTCTGCTCGCTCGCCGACGTGGACTACCTGGTGACCACACCTGGTGCCCGGACCGAGACGCTCGACAAGTGCCGGGAGGCCGGCGGAGAGGTGATCCTGGCGTGAAGCTCTGCATCCTGGGGGGCGGAGGATTCCGCACCCCGTACGTGTACGCCGCGCTGCTGCGCGACACCGGCAGCCCGCGGGTCACCGAAGTGGCCCTCTACGACGTCGACGCCGACCGGCTGGCGGCGATGACGCGGATCCTCACCCAGTTCGCCGAGGGCTTCCCGGACGCGCCGCGCCTGGTGTCGACCACCTCGCTGGACGAGGCGGTGGCGGGCAGCGACTTCGTCTTCGCCGCCGTCCGGGTCGGCGGGTTGGAGGGGCGTCGCGGCGACGAGCACGTCGCCCTCGACCTGGACGTCATCGGCCAGGAGACGACCGGACCCGGCGGGCTCGCCTACGCGCTGCGCACGGTGCCGGTGATGGTGGACGTCGCCCGACGCGTGCGCGAGCTGGCGCCGAACGCGTACCTGATGAACTTCACCAACCCGGCCGGCATCATCACCGAGGCCATGCAGTCGGTGCTGGGGGACCGGGTGCTGGGCATCTGCGACACCCCGTCCGGTCTCGGGCGCCGGGTGGCCGGCGCACTCGGGCTCGACCACACGCGGGTGCAGATGGACTACGTCGGCCTCAACCACCTGGGCTGGATGCGCCGGGTGATGTACGACGGCGAGGACGTGCTGCCGCGGCTGATGGCCGACGACACCCTGCTCGGCGGGATGGAGGAGGCGCTGGTCTTCGGCCTCGACTGGATCCGCACGCTCGGCGTGGTGCCGAACGAGTACCTCTACTACTACTACTTCCACCGCGACGCGGTCGCGAGGATCCAGGAGTCCGGCGCGACCCGGGGCGACTACCTGGCGCGGACCCAGACCGACTTCTTCGGCACCGCGCTGGCGGCGGAGGACCCGGCCGGCCTCTGGCGGCGGACCATCGACGCCCGCAGCGCCAGCTACATGGCCGAGGCCAAGGGCGGCGAGCAGGGGGCGCCTGCGCACCTGCGCGAGCGCGAAGCCGACCCGGCCCACCAGGGGTACGCCGGGGTCGCGCTGGGCGTGATGGCCGCCATCACCCGCAACGAGCGGGCCACGATGATCCTGAACGTCCGCAACGGCTCCACCATCGCCGGCCTGCCCGCCGACGCGGTCGTCGAGGTGCCCACGATGGTCGACGCCAACGGCGTGCACCCACTGACCACCTCGCCGCCCCAGCTGCACCAGCTCGGCCTGATGCAGCAGGTCAAGGCCGTCGAGCGGCACACGATCACCGCCGCCCTCACCGGCTCACGCGACGAGGCCCTGCTGGCCTTCGCGTTGCACCCCCTCGTCGACTCCGTCACCGTGGCCCGCCAGCTGCTGGACGGCTACCTCGAGCGCATCCCCGAGGTCGCGGCGGTGCTGCAGGGCTGACGCCCGGCCGATGCCGTCGGGCCACTCGTCGGATGCGGGCGAGCGACTCTGTGGCACCTTCGGTCGTCCAGGATCCTTCCGGCGGACGTCTCGGGCGGGTCACCCCTCAGAAGCCCACGTCAGCAGCCGGGACCGACCGCGCGCTTCGTCCTGGCCACTGCATCCCGAACTGGGCGATGGCGTTGAGAAAGCCGACGACGACGGCCGGCGTGGGGAGCCCGTAGGCGGTGAGGTCCGTCGTCGTGTGGGCGTCGGCCACCAACGACACGTCGTAGCCGCCCACGACGGCGCTGTGCATGGTGCAGCGGACGCACTGCTCGCTCGCGGCGCCGACCAGGACGATCTCGGAGACGCCGCGCTCGGCGAGCACCCGCTCGAGGTCGGTGTCGGCGAAGGCGTCGCCGTAGGACTTCTCGACCAACGGTTCGCCATCGGCTGGCCCCAGCCCACCGACCCACTGCCACGCGTCGCTGCCCTGCACGAGCTCGTCGTCGTGGTGCTGGACCCACACCACCGGGACCGAGCTCGCGCGGGCCCGGGCGACGAGATCGACCACGGTCGCGATGACCTCCTCGCGCTGGTGGGCCCCGTCGACGACGCCGACTTGCAGGTCGACGACGAGCAGTGCGCGGGAGCCGCGCCCCTCGAGAGTGGTCATCTGAATCTCCTCCGCGCTGGCCGGCGCCGCCCAGGTCCGGCGACCAGGAGGGGCAGCGGTGGCTACCCCTCCACGGTCCCACCGACCGCTGACACATCGTGGCGGCGCCAGGCCCGTCGCCAGGGGAAGCCCAGGGCGACGCCGATGAGGATCGCACAGCAGTGACCGACCGGCCCGACCTCGAGGTGCTGCAGGCCGCTGAACAGGTACGGCGCCAGGAGCGCGAACGCGATCGCACTCGCGATCCGCGCCGGCCAGCGTCCGTAGAGGATGCCGACCGTGAGCGCCGCCACGATGACGTACGACGGCCCGATGTCCAGGCTGATCCGTTCCTCGGAGGGCGCCCGGCCGGTCGCGATCGCCAGCATCAGGATGCCCTCGCTGATCAGCGTCCCGACCACGTGGGCCACGGCCACCAGGAGCGCGCAGCGCAGGTTACCCACGCTCTGACCAGCGGCTACGAGTCCGATCAGACCCAAGGCGATCCAGTCGAGGACGTTGCTGTCGTCGACCAGCGCCGAGAGGACCATCGAGCCGACCGGGTGGTGTGCCAGGTTGACCAGGTCGGTGCTCGCCCAGCTGAACCACGCCTGTTGAGTGCCGGCCGGCTGCCGCCGGAGCAGGGCGTTCGTCGCCGCGAACAGCCCGACGTAGACCCCGGCGGTGACCGACGTCGACGCGACCGGCCGGGCCCGTCGCAGCCAGTGCGAGATCCTGACCCCAGCAGCCCGGCCATCCGGATCGATCATCAACGTTCACCTCGGGTTGGGCTGCGGTTCTCCCGCGCGGTCCGCGGCTGCGTGCAGACTCAGGCTATGCAGATCACGGGGACGGCGGGTCAGCCGAGCACCATCGACGAGTACACGGAGTGGAACGCGCGTCAGCTCGCCTCGCAGAGCGTCAGCCGGCGGACCCTGCTGGCCGCGGTGATGGCCGGCGCCGGCGGGTACGCCACCGCCCAGTTCAAGCTGGCGGACGCCGCGTTCGCCGCCGGCGGCGGGACGGCCGGGACCAGCGGCACGGTGATCTCGGGCCGGCACCTGTCCTTCGTCGCCGACCGGCACGGTCACCCCAGCAACGCCATGGCGGTGACGGCGCAGCTGGTCAACCGCGACGGGATGCTGCCAAAGCGGTTGCGCGCCTTCGTGGAGGTCGGGACCGACCCGGGCAGGTTCGGGCACCGGTTCGAGGCCGACATCGTCCACCTCGTCGGCCAGTACGCCATCCCGGGCGGGCCGATCGGCAGCCAGTTCTACGCCAAGGCGGCCCTGACCGGCCTGCGCGCGGACACCGTCTACCACTACCGGTTGCGGCTCTCCGACGGCACCACGAGCGGCGAGGCCTACTTCACCACCGCCCCCGCGCAGCGGCTCGGCCGCTACCACGAGGTGCCGGCGCCCTTCACGTTCACCGCGTTCGCCGATGTCGGCACGAACAACGCTCCGACCGACCCCCGCTACGCCTGGTCCGCCGACCCGGACTCGGTCAAGGCGGCGGGCGGCACCTGGCCCAAGGGCGTCTTCGACAACAACTACTACGCCGACGCCGACCCGGTGGCCTCGCCCACGACCGGCACGGACCCGCACCCCGCCGCGACGCTCAGCAACCTGATGGCCACCCAGCGGCCGGTGTTCACGCTGCTGGCGGGCGACATCTGCTACGCCGACCCGGGCGGGAGCGGGCTGCCCGCCGACGACACCGGCGCTCTGCCGGGGTCGACGGCCAAGCCGGGCACGAACCTCTACAACCCGTACGTCTGGGATGTCTTCCTCAACCAGATCGAGGGCCAGGCGGCGTACACGCCGTGGATGTTCGCCACCGGCAACCACGACATGGAGCCGCTGTACGGCAACACCAGCTTCCTCGGCGACAGCCCGAACCACGGCTACGGCGGCCACGAGTACCGGCTGGACCTGCCGAAGAACGGGCCGCGCACCTGCCCGTCGGTCTACCGCTTCGTCTACGGCAACGTGGCGGTGATCTCGGTGGACGCCAACGAGCTGAGCAACGAGATCCAGACGAACAAGGGCTACTCCGACGGGGCTCAGCTGCGGTGGCTGACCAGCACGCTCAAGCACTGGCGAACCGACCCCGAGGTCGCCCCGACCATCGATTTCGTGGTCGCCTTCTTCCACCACTGCGCGTTCAGCACCACGAACAACCACGCCTCCGACGGCGGCGTCCGTGACGCACTCGACCCGCTGTTCACCCGGTACCAGGTCGACCTGGTCGTGCAGGGCCACAACCACCTGCTCGAGCGGACCGACCCGATCCGCAACGGCAAGCCGACCCGGCAGGCCCCGGACGGCTCGACGATCGACCCGGTCACCGACGGTGTGACCTACATCTGCGCCGGCAGCGGCGGCCGGCCGCGCTACCCGTTCCGGCCGAAGCCCGACGCCACCACGGCGCCGCCCCCGCCCGGGGTGCCCGTCCCGACCGAGGGGCCGCAGGCGCTCGCCGAGGGCCAGCGGTACCGCGGCTACACCCCGCCCGGCGGGGCGAACACGAGTGAGAACAACACCGAGAACGTGATCAACAGCTACGTCTGGTCCGCCGAGGGCACCGCCATCAACGGCAGCGGCTACCCCCAGGGCACGAAGGTGCCCGAGGAGGTGAGCTGGTCCCAGGTCCGCTACGACGACTACGCCTTCCTCGCCGTGGACGTTGTCCCCGCCGCGCTGGGGAAGAAGACCACCTTCACCATCCGGACGCTGGCCGACGCCCTGCCCGGCACCAACGAGCCGTACACCGAGATCGACCGGATCACTCTCGCCCGCAGAGCCGGCCGGGCCAGGATCCGGCTGGACCCGGGCCACTCCTGAGCGGGGACGGGTAGGACCCGGCTCAGCGGAACGAGGACTGGCGAAGCACGAGGTCGCAGGGCTGGAGCAGGACGCCGTGACCGAGCTCGGCGCCGTCGATCGCGCTCATCAGCCGGCTGGCGGCGACCCGGCCCAGCGTCGTGAGGTTCGGGTCGACGGTGGTCAGCCGCGGCCGCGCGGCCTCGACCATGACGTCCCAGTTGTCGAAGCCCACCACCGCCACCTGGTCGGGCACGGTCGCACCCCCTTCGCGCAGCCCGTCGACGACGCCGCGGGCGACCTGGTCGCTGCCGCACACCACCGCGTCCACCCGTTCGTGGCGTCGCAGCAACTGGTCTGCGGCCGTCCGGCCCCAGGCCTCGCTCCACTGCCCCAGCAGCACCAGGTCGGGGTGCAGGTCGAGGCCGGCCGACGCGAGCTCCTGCCGCAGGCCCTCGCCGCGCCGTTGCGTCGACCAGTGCCGAGGCGGGCCGCTGACGTAGGCAAAGCGTTTCCTGCCGCCCGCGAGGAGGTGCTGAGCGCCGAGACGCGCGCCCTGCACGTCGTCGTAGGTGATCGACAGGTCCGCGGGGTCGTCGGACTGCACCAGCACGTAGACGACGGGGATGGGCAGCGGCCCCAGTGAGGGCCGGGGGTCGGGGCGGCGGCCCGTCACGACCAGGCCGTCGACCCGGCGGTTGAGCAGCTCCTGCACGTAGTGCCGTTCCCGCAGCGGGTCGCCGCGGCCATCGCACAGCAGGGTGGACATCCGCCCGGCGCCGAGTGCGTCCTCGATCCCCACCATCACCGGCGTGGTGAACCGGCCGAAACTGTCTGTGGTCAGGATCCCCACCGTGTAGGTGCGGCCGGCGAGCAGGCTCTTGGCCAGGTGGTTGGGTCGGAAACCCAGCTCCTCGGCGGCCGCGGTGACCCGGCTCCGCGTGGCCTCGCTCAGCTGCCCGGTGCCGTTCAGCGCCTTGGAGACCGTGCCTGGCGACACGCCGGCCCGGGCGGCGACGTCGCGCACGGTCGGCGGGGAGGTGGACGAGCGCACCAGGCACCTCCAGAAGTGTCGGGATCGGGTCTTGACCTCGGGACGGACGGAACACTAGCATCCTGCCGGAAAACGATTTCCAAATGTTTCGCACGAGCGGTGCGAGCTCCGACTGAGGCAGAGAGGCCTACGACATGGCGACGACGAGGGTCAGGCTCACGGCGGCACTGGGCAGCCTGGTGCTGCTGGCCGCAGCCTGCAGCAGCGGCAGCGACGACGGGGGGAGCGGCGACGCGGGCAGCGGTGGCGCCGCGGCGAGCGGCACGATCACCATCTGGGCTCGAGACTCCCAGCAGGGGTTCATGAGCCAGCTGGTCGACCTGTACAACAAGAACCACCAGGTACAGGCCAAGGTGACGATCATCCCGGCCGCCAACTTCGTCCAGAAGCTCGGCACGGCGGCCTCGTCGGGGTCGGGTCCCGACGTGTCCTCCATCGACCTGGTCTACGCCCCCTACTTCGCCTCGGCCGGGGCGCTCGAGGACATCACGAAGCTGTCGGACTCGCTGGCCTACAAGGACGCCCTCAGCCCGTCGCACCGCAAGCTGTCGACGTTCGAGGGCAAGACCTACGCGCTGCCCTTCACCGCCGAGGCGTCAGCGCTCTACTACAACAAGGACCTGTTCAAGAAGGCCGGCCTCGACCCCGACAAGCCGCCGACGACCTATGAGGAGATGCGGACGGCGGCCAAGAAGATCCGCGCCTTGGGCAGCGACTACTACGGCTTCACCTTCGCCGGCGCGTGCGGCGGCTGCAACGTCTTCGAGTTCACCCCGCACGTCTGGGCCACCGGCGGTGACGTGCTGTCCGAGGACGGCAAGACCGCCACGCTGGACAGTCCCCAGGTCGCCGACGCGTTGCAGCTCTACCGCGACATGAACACCGACGGTTCCATCCCGAGCGCGGCCAAGAACGACACGGGTACCCAGCAGATCCCGCTGTTCACCAGCGGCAAGGTCGGGATGACCCCGCTCGGCGCCTTCGCGATCCCCACGATGGAGAAGGCGAAGGTCAACTTCGGGGTCACGCCCATCCCGGGCAAGGACGGACAGAGCAGCTCCTTCGCCGGCGGCGACGTGATCTCGGTGATCAACGGCACCAAGAACGAGGCCGGGGCGGAGGACTTCGTGAAGTGGGCGACCGACGAGGAGGCGCAGACCTTCCTGGCCAGCCACGGCAGCGTGCCGGTCCGGACGGACCTGGTGGACAAGATCTACGCGCCCCAGGGCCCGGCGTACCAGGTGTTCGGCCAGCTGATGGGCATCGGCCACACGCCCTACAGCGTGGTCGAGAACCCGATCTTCAACGACAACAACGGCCCCTGGATCAAGATGATCAACGACTCGGTCTTCGGTGGCGACATCGCCGGCGCGCAGGCCACCGCCCAGAAGGCCGCCCAGAGCCTGATCGACGACGCCGGCTAGGCCTGGTCCGGACCGCCCCGCTGGCCCGGACCGCCCCCCGTTGCCTGAGCCGCACCCCCCGTTGCCTGAGCCTCTCGAAGGCCCTTCGACAGGCTTGGGACGCGGGTGATCACACCATCCGATGCATGGAGGACTCGATGACCTCTCTGGCCCCCGGCCCCACCCTCGCGGGCGCCGACGCCACCCCGGCCGCTTCGCTGCCCCGGCGCCGGTCCCGGTCCTCGCGTCGCCGGGCCCTGACCGGACTGGCGATGGCGAGCCCGGCGATCGTGCTGATCGTGGTCTTCTTCCTCGTCCCGGTGGTGCTCACCGGCTGGATGTCCCTGCACAACTGGCCGCTGATGGGCCGGCACCGCTTCGTCGGACTCGACAACTACACCCGCGCGCTCGGGGACCAGAACTTCCGTCACGCGCTGAAGTTCACGCTGGTCTACACGGTGGTCATCACCCCGATCCTGCTGCTGATCGGCCTGGGCCTGGCGCTGCTCGTCCGCACCCCACGGCCCGGCGGCCGCTTCTTCCAGTCCGTCTACTTCCTCCCCGTCTGCATCGGCCTCGCGTCGGGCTCCTTCCTGTGGCTGTACCTGGGCCAGTCCCAGATCGGGCCGCTCTTCGACCTGCTGCGTCGGGCGGGGCTGGTGGCGGACTCGGGCAACCTGTTCGCCGACGTCTGGACCGCGATGGCCCTGGTGATCGGCATGGTCACCTGGAAGGTCGTCGGGCTGCAGATGCTGCTGCTGCTCTCGGGCATGCAGTCCATTCCCGCCGACGTGATCGAGGCGGCCAGGATCGACGGCGCGAGCCGGTGGCAGTCGTTCCGGCACATCACGGTGCCATTGCTACGTCCGACGCTCGCACTGGTGCTGGTCTTCTCGGTGGCCGGCTCGCTGCTCGCGTTCGACCAGTTCTACATCATGACCGGCGGTGGCCCCTCGAACTCCTCCATCACCGCGGTGTACCAGATCTACCGGATCAGCTTCACCAGTTTCCGTCTCGGCTACGGAGCGGCTCTGTCGGTGCTGCTGATGATCATCCTCGCCGCCGTCAGCGCCGTGCAGATGCTGCTGCTGCGCAACACCGACCACAACTGATGATCATGACGACGGCCATGATGATCATGACGAGAGACCTAGGCGGACCACGATGAGCACTCTGGTGAGCGACGTCCGGTCGAGCGTGCCGCGAATCGTCTGGTGGGTCATCTGCCTGGCGCTGACCGTCCTCTTCCTCTACCCCATCTACGTGATGCTGGCGATGGCGTTCAAGGGCCCGGTCGAGGCCGGCTCGATCCCGCCCACCCTGTTCCCGCACCACCTGAGCCTGGCCAACTTCTCGCGGCTGACGAGCATCCAGGGCCTCAACGTCTTCGGCAACGTGCTGAACAGCGTGGCCGTGACTCTCGGGGCGACACTGGGGACCGTCATCCTCAGCACGCTGGCGGGCTACGCCCTGGCCCGGGCGCGCTTCCTGGGGAGCGGCCTGTTCTTCTTCCTCGCGCTGGCCACCTTCATGATCCCGTTCCAGGCGGTGATCACGCCGCTTTTCAAGGTGATGCAGGTGCTGCACCTCAACAACTCGCTGGTCGGGTTGGCGATCGTCTACATCACGTTCAACCTGCCGTTCGGGCTGTTCATCATGCGCAACTCCTTCGCCGCCCTGCCGGCCAGCCTGGAGGAGGCGGCGCTGGTCGACGGCTGCGGCATCCTCTCGGCCATCCGGACGGTGCTGCTGCCGGTCGTGATGCCGGGAGTGATCACCACCGCCCTGCTGACCTTCTTCGCCACCTGGAACGAGTTCTTCGCGGCGCTGATCCTGATCACCGAGCAGGACAAGTTCACCCTGCCCGTCACCTTGACCCTGGTCTCCAGCGGCCAGTTCGGCACGATCAACTGGGGGTCGCTGCAAGCGGGGGTGGCCCTGACGATCGTGCCGTGCATCGTCGTCTACGTGCTGCTCCAGCGCTACTACGTGAGCGGCATGCTCAGCGGGGCGCTCAAGTGATCGCCCACCACCCCCACACCATCGAGGAAGGACGTCCATGATCGAGACCGGCCGCCGCAGTGCAGGCCCGATCCGGCTGACCGGCTCCAGCGCGGTCGCGCTCCGCCCCGCGACCCGGGCCCGGGTCACCGGCGGCCTCTGGGCCTCACGCCGCGAGATCAACCGCGACGTCTGCGTGCCCCAGGGCTGGGACCGGCTGCACGAAGCCGGCAACTACGCCAACCTGGAGCTGGCCGCCGGGCGCGGCGAGGGTGCTTACACCGGTGAACTGCCCTTCCTCGACTCCGACGTCTACAAGTGGTTGGAGGCCGTGGCCTGGACCTTGGACGACCCGGACCTCGAGGCGTCCTCGGCAGAGAAGCTGCTGCGACGGTTGGCGGAGTCGACCGAGCTGCTGGCCGTCGTGCAGCAGCCCGACGGCTACCTCGACTCCCACTTTCAGGTGCGCTTCCCCGGCGAGCGGTTCGTGCAGCTGCCGTGGGGCCACGAGCTCTACTGCGCCGGCCACCTCATCCAGGCCGCTGTCGCCCTGCACCGCAGCACCGGGGACGAGGCGTTGCTGGGCATCGCCCGCCGGGTGGCCGACCTGGTCGTCGTGGCATTCGGGACCGAGCCCGGCCGGGTGGACGGCGTCTGCGGCCACCCCGAGATCGAGACGGCGCTGGTCGAGCTCTACCGGGAGACCGGCGAGCAGGCCTACCTGGACCGGGCCCGCTACTTCGTGGACCGGCGCGGGCACGGGCTGCTGGGCAGCGACCGGTTCGGCCGTCACTACTGGCAGGACCACGAACCCGTCCGGGAAGCTACCGCGGTCGTGGGCCATGCCGTCCGGCAGCTCTACCTGCTGGCCGGGGTGGCCGACGTCTACGTCGAGACCGGCGACCAGACCCTGCTCGACGCCTGCGCCCGGCTCTGGGACGAGATGGTGGCGACCCAGACCTATCTCACCGGCGGCGTCGGGGCGCACCACCGCGACGAGGCGTTCGGCGACCCGTACGAGCTGCCCAACGAGCGCAGCTACTGCGAGACCTGCGCCGCCATCGCGTCCATCCACCTCAGCTGGCGGATGCTCATGATCACCGGCGAGGCGAAGTACGCCGACCTGCTGGAACGGACGCTCTACAACGGGTTCCTCGCCGGGCTCTCCCTGGACGGGCAGCGCTACATCTACGCCAACCCGTTGCAGGTGCGCGACGACCACGTGGCCAGCGGCGACGACGGTGACTATCTCCGCGTGCCCTGGTTCCGTTGCGCCTGCTGCCCGCCCAACGTGATGCGGCTGCTGGCCTCCCTCGAGCACTACGTGCTGCTGAGCAGTGATGACACCGTGACGCTGCACCAGTACATGAGCGGTGACTACGCCGCCGAGTTGGGTGAGGGCGAAGTGGTGCTCGAGGTGCTCACCGACTACCCCTGGGACGGGGCCGTCCAGGTCGGCGTCGCTGCGACCCCCGACGAGGTCTGGACGTTGGCGCTGCGGGTGCCGGCGTGGGGGTCGGGAGCGGAGCTGAGCGTCAACGGCGAACCGGTGCTCGACCCCTCGGTCGACGGCTGGTGGCGAGTCACCCGGGCGTGGGAGGCGGGTGATGTGGCGCAGCTCCGGCTGCCGCTCGAGCCGCGGCTGACCGCCGCCGACCCGCGGGTGGACGCGGCACGCGGCTCCCTGGCCCTCGAACGAGGTCCGCTGGTCTACTGCCTCGAGGGCGTCGACCACGACGGCCACCGCCTTGACGACCTCCTGCTCGACGCCGACGGGCCGTTGTCGGAGAGCGTCGAGGACGGCGAGCTCGGCCGGATCGTCCGGGTCGAGGTTGCGGGCGCGACCCGACCGCGCACCCACGGGTCGTGGTGGCCCTACGCGCCAGCCACCGGGGGGGCCCTGACCGGGGGGCCGGTCACCCTCAGCGCCGTGCCCTACTTCACCTGGGGCAACCGCGGCTCGGGTGGAATGCGGGTCTGGGTGCCGACGGCCTAGACCTCCGGGGCGGCTTCGGAGCCCGACTGATCGTCGGCGTCGGGGGCGTGCACGCCCTGCTCGGCCAGGCCCTCGGCCACGTCTCCGTCCGGACGCCCCTCCGGCGGGGCGGTCATGGTCGGTTCGGAGTCGGTGTCGTCGCCCTCGGGGTACACGCTGCTGTCAGTCATGTCCTCTTCTTACCCTGAACGGGCTGGCCGGGCCACGGCGCCTCCGATGTCGGACAAGGAGTAGTGATGTGCCGGGTAGTCGCGGCAGATCACTACACGATCCCGGCTCAGACCCTCGTCTGCACGTACACACCGCCGTCGCGGACCTCGACGGGGTAACCGCGGAGCCGGCTGCGCGAGCCGGTCACCAGGTGCCGCCCGGTGACCAGGTCGAACTCCCAGCCGTGCCACGGGCACTGCAGCACCTCCCCGTCCCGACCGGGCTCGTAGGCGTAGACCGCGGACGGCAGCAACGTGCCCGTGACGCGGCCGCGGCAGACCGGCGCCGCCAGGTGCGGGCAGTGGTTGCGCCAGGCCCGGACCTCACCCCGCACGCGAAAGAGGCCGATCTCGAGCCCGCCGAGGTGGACCAGCAGGGCGCCGTGTGCCGGCACGTCCGCCTCTTCGGCTACCCGGTGCAGCGTCATGAGCGGAGCCTCACCCCGCCAGCCCGTACAGCTCGGCCGCCGTCCCGCCCATGATCCGGGCCCGCAGCAGCGGGTCGAGCTGCCGTAGCGCCAGGCCGGGATGGTCACCGTCCCAGTGCGGGTAGTCGGAGGAGAACATCACGGTCCGGCTCGGGTCCATCAGGGCCAGCACCTGGGCGAGGTGCTCGGGCCGTTCGGGTTCCTCCAGCGGTTGGGTGGTCAGCCGGACGTGCTCGAGGACGTACTCCGAGGGGAGCCGGCGCAGCCAGGGCACGGTGTCGCGCAGCGCCCGGTAGTTCTTGTCCATCCGCCACATCAGCGCCGGCAGCCAGGACAGCCCACCCTCGACAATCACCACGCGGAGCGTCGGGAACCGCACGAACACGCCCTCGCAGACCAGGCTGTTCACCTGGGCCATGGCGGTCAGCGGCAACATGTTGTGCCACTCGAGGTAGCGCGACGGGTATCCCACCGGGGTCGGCGGCCCGGCCGAACCGGCACCCTCGGCGCCCGGGTGCAGCGCCACCGGTAGCCGCAGCTCGGCGGCCGCCTCGTAGATGGGGTGGTATTGCCGTTGGCCGCACGGCGCTCGGGTGGTCGAGGCCATCAGCACCTGCACCATGTCCGGACGGCGGCCCACGCGGCGGATCTCCCGGACGGCCGCGGACGGGTCGTCGGCGTTGACCAGTACCGACCCCCGGAACCGGTGGCTGACGGTCAGCCAGCCCTCGATGGTGGCGTCGTTGACCGCGGTGGCGATGGCGTTCTGGTAGTCGGGGTCGGTACCCAGCGCCAGCACGAACGGGCCGGTGAGGACGGCGTAGTCGACGCCGTAGCGGTCGAGGTGATCGCTGACCAGGTGGCGCGGATCGCTGGCCGGTGGACCGCCTCCGGGCGGCACGGTGTCGCGACGCAGCACGCCGCGCGGGTTGGTGTAACCGGTGGTGGGGCCCAGGCCGCTCGTGACCCAGCGCTCCCGCCACACCGGGGGCAGGAAGGGCGTCAGGTCCGGGATGGACTGGTGGACGTCGGTGTCCACCACGAGGGCAGGCACCAGGCTCAGCTCTCCTCGGCCATGCTCCGCAGGGCCCAGAGCTGGGTCCGCAGGCGGCGCGGCTGCTGCAGGGTGGCCACCACCGCGGCGGCCACGTCCTCGGCGGTCAGGACGTCCTCGAGCCAGGCGTCGCCCTCGTTGCGGCCGGCGCCGATCGCGAACTCGGTCGAGACCGCCGCCGGGCAGAGCGTGGTCACGCGGATGCCCTCCGCGCGCAGCTCGCGGTCGACCGAGCCGGCCAGGCCCACCTGGGCGAACTTCGTCGCGGCGTAGACGGCCTCGATCGCGCCGCCGCGCAGCCCGGCCACCGAGCTCATGATCACCAGGTCGCCGCCGCCCGCCTCGCGCATCACCGGGACCGCGGCCCGGATGCTCCACACCGTGCCCAGGAAGTTGGTGCCGCTCATGATGAGGATCTCGTCGTCGGTCATGTCCATGATCCCGCCGTAGGAGCCGATGCCGGCGTTCGCGACCATGCTGTCGAGCCGCCCCCACCGCGCCACTGCGGCCGCGACCAGCCGGCGGTTCACCTCCGGATCGGCCACGTCGCCGGCCACCGTGAGCACGTTCTCCGCGCCGAGCTCGGTGACCAGCTCGGCCAGCCGCTCCTCGCGCCGGCCGAGCAGGGCCACCCGCGCACCGGCGGCCACGAGCAGCCGGGCGGCGGCCCGGCCGATGCCGGCGGTCGCGCCCGTGACCGCGACGACGGTGTCGGTGAGGTCCCGGGTCCCGGTGCTCACCGGGCCGCCCAGAGCAGGCCGCGCTCGATGACGGTGCGGACCGACGGGTGGTCCAGCACGTCCGGGCTGTGTCCGGGGGTGGCGACGAAGATCCGCCCCTGGCCCCACTGCCTGGTCCAGATGGCGGGCGAGGTCACCGGTCGGTGCCAGGCGTCGCAGGCCCGGGCCGCCAGCGTGGTGGTGGCGAGCACGTCCAGGTAGTCGTCGTTCAGCACCCAGTACTGCTCGGTGACCAGGTCGAAGTCCTCGATCCCGACGACGATCGGGTGGTCCCTGGTTCGGGTGAGGATGTTGACGACGTAGGGCAGGTAGTTGTTCTCGGGGCCGCCGTCCGGGTCGAGCTGGTCGGGCTCCTTCGGCGGGTGGCAGGCGAACTGACCGCCCATCAGGTGCAGGTAGTCGGCGCTGTTGCGGAACGAGTCCGCGATGCCGCCGTGCCAACCGCCGAAGCCGGTCCCGGCCGCGATCGCGGTGCGCAGTCCGGTGACCGCGGCGTCGGAGGCCGTCCCCATCGTGTAGCACTGCAGGATCAGGTCGGTCGCGGCCATCGCGTCGGCGTCGGTGTAGACCTCGGGTGAGTCCTCGATCCGGACGTCGAAGCCGTTGGCCTGCAGGTGGGGGATGAAGCGGTCGGTCGCTTCCACCGGGCTGTGGCCCTCCCAGCCGCCGCGGACGACGAGCGCGGAACGGGATGCTGTCGCGGCCATCACAGCACCGTCCAGCGGGAGTCGTCGGCCGCGCTGCGCTCGACGGCGTCCATCACGCGCTGGACGGCGAGGGCGTCGGCGAAGGAGGGGCGCGGTTGCTCGCCGGCCGCCAGCGCCGAGACCAGGTCCACCACCTGGTGGGTGAAGCTGTGCTCGTAGCCCAGCCCGTGGCCCGGCGGCCACCAGCTGGCGGTGTAGGGGTGGTCGGCCTCGGTGACCACGATCCGGGTGAAGCCCTGGGTGCGGCTCGGTGTCGAGCCGTCGAAGAAGTGCAGCACGTTCATGTCCTCGAAGTCGAAGGAGAGTGATCCGAGCGACCCGTTCACCTCGATCCGGATCGCGTTCTTGCGGCCGAGCGCGAAGCGGGTGGCCTCGAACGAGCCGACCGCCCCGCCCTCGAAACGGGCCGTGAACAGGGCTGCGTCGTCCACGGTGACGGGCCCACGCCCAGTGCGGCCGTCCTCGCTCCTCGACAGCCCGCTGGCTTGACCGGAGGAGTAGGGCCGGTCGTGGACGAAGGTCTGCAGCAGTGCGGAGACGCCGGTGACCGACTGGCCGGTGACCCACTGGGTGGCGTCGATGACGTGCGCGCCGATGTCGCCCAGGGCGCCGGAGCCAGAGACGCTCCTGTCCATCCGCCAGGTCAGCGGCGCGTCGGGGTCGGAGAGCCAGTCCTGCAGGTACTGCGCGCGGACGTGCCGGATCTCGCCCAGCCGACCCTCGGCGACCAGCTGGCGGGCCAGCGCCAGCGCCGGCACCCGGCGGTAGGTGAAGCCGCACATGGCCAGCACCCCACGCTCGGCAGCGGCCGCGGCGGCCTCGGTCATCTGCTCGGCCTCAGCGACGGAGTTGGCCAGCGGCTTCTCGCACAGCACGTGCTTGCCGGCGGCCAGCGCGGCCAGCGCGATCTCCACGTGGGTGTCACCCGGGCTGCAGATGTCGACCAGGTCGACGTCCTCCCGTTCGACCAGCTCGCGCCAGTCGGTGGTCGTCTCGTGCCAGCCGAAGCGCGCCGCCGTGGCCCGGGCCCGCTCGGCGTCGCGGCCTGCCATCACCTGCAGCACCGGTTGCCGCGGCAGGTCGAAGAATTTCGGCGCGGTCGCCCAGGCGTGCGAGTGCGCCGCCCCCATGAACGCGGTGCCGATGATCCCGACCCGCAGCTCCCCTGCGTCAGCCATGCTCCTCCTCTGCTCCCACCGCGGCGGGCTCGATCTCGACCACGGCCTTGACGAAGCCCTCGGGCTTGCTCACGGCCGCGGCGAAAGCCTCGTTGACGTCCTCCAACGCGAACCGGTGGGTGACCAACCGGGAGAGGTCGAGCTGGCCGGTCGCCAGCAGCGCCATCCCGACGCTCATCCCGCGCATGATCACGGCCGGGTCCCGAAAGTGGGCGTTGACCAGGCGGAACGCCAGCCAGTTCCACTGGGCCAGCGGGATCCGGCGCGGCTCGCCCAGGTGGAACCCGACCAGCACCAGCGTGCCGCTCATCCGGGTGAGGTCGCCGATCACGTCCAGCGCGCTCTGCGCCCCCGTGACCTCGAAGGTCATGTCCATGCCGCGGCCGCCGGTCAACCGCTCGACGGCGTCCTCGAGAGGCTCCCGGCTCACGTCGACGGTCTCGGTCGCACCCAGGGTGCGGGCCAGCTTCAGCGTGTCCGGCCGGCTGTCCGCGACGATTAGTTGGGTGACCCCACGGAGCGCGAGCAGCCGGGTGACCAGCAGGCCCATGAAGCCCGCACCCACCACGATCACGCGGTCGCCGAGCCGGACATCGGCGGCTTCGACGGCGTTGCTGGCGCAGGCGATCGGCTCCAGCAGGGCCAGCTCCGTGGCCATCGCGGCCGGCACCGGGCGGCAGTGCTCGGCGCGAGCGCTCACGTACTCGGCGTAGCCGGCCCCGGTGGCCCAGACCGCGACCCGCTCGCCGACCACGAAGTCGGTGACCTCGGCACCCACCTCGACGACGGTGCCGGTCACCTCGTGGCCGATCCGCACCGGGTACTCCACGGGCCTGCTACCGGTCCAGCTGCTGAGCTCGGACGCGCAGACCCCGCACGCCCCGACGCGGACGAGCAGCTCGTCGCGGCCCGGCACCGGCAGGTCGGCGTCGACCACGACGAAGTCGCGCGGTCCGCGCAGCTCGGCGAGCCTCACAGGACCACCACGGTGTAGACGCCGACCTCGGACAGGGTGAGGGTGTGCCTGCCGTCGACCAGGCGGACGGGGACGAGCTCCTCGGGCCGGCCGGGCCTGACCACCCGGGCCTCGCTCACGGAGGTGGCGTCCAGCCGGATCGCGAGCTCGACGTCGACCAGCGCGGTCACCGCGTCGGCCTCCTCGTCATAGCCGTAGTTGACCAGGTGGCAGGCGACGGCGTCCGACCCGGGTAGCCGCTGCAGCTGGCTGGCGAGCCCGGCGGCCGGGTCGCCGGTGTGCGCGACCTGGGGCCCGAGCGGCTGCAGGCCGACGGCGTCGGCGTCGTCCGCCCGGGTCAGGCCGGGGTGCGCACGGAGCCGCACCGTCTGCTCGTCGCTCAGGTTCTGCCCCGGCTCGGCGGTGACGACCACCCGGCCGCCGCCGTCCAGGTAGGTCTCGAGCGAGGTGACCTGGCCGTGCGTCAACCACCAGCAGCCGGGCAGCACCACGGTCGCATACCGAGCCAGCTCGGCCGCGTCGAAACGGTCCGGCTGAAGCTCGCCGTCGGTCGCGAGCACCACGTCGAACGGGACACCGGCCCGGCTCAGCGTCTCGGTGACCACCCGGTACGGCACCAGCACGGACGCGTCCCGGGCGTTGGTCAGGTTGTCGCTGGCGTCCGCCCGGGCGATCAGGTCCCGGCTGGAGGGGACGCTGTGCACGACGGCCAGCTCGTTCGCGCTCACCGGCGAGCGGAGGTCCTCGGTGTCGGCGAGGAAGGCCTGGCACTCCACCAGCAGGCCGTGCGGGGCCCAGAAGGAGTCCTGCTCGATCGCGCCCATCCACGACCCGTAGGGCACGGTCATGTTCGCCCCGAACGCAGCCGCTTCGTAGAGGCTGAGCCGCATCCGGTCGTAGCCGCGCCCGACGCTGAGCGCGGCCGCCACCTCGGGGACGACGCCGCCGTAGGGGTTCTCGACCACGACGACCTCGCGCCCGCCCGCGTGCCGGGCGAACGCGTCGGCGTAGCGGAACCACTCCGGCTGCCGGTCGGTCGTGTTGCGCATCTCGGTGATCAGGAAGTCGGTGTGCTCGGCCAGCGGCAGGTAGTGCGGGTCGAGGTTGAAGAAGTTGCCCGTGACCAGCACCTCGCGCCCGCGGCTGCGGGCGTAGCTCCGCGCGTAGTCGGCCAGCTCGGCGAAGTGCCGCTCGATCGCCGCGCACTGGTAGGCGTAGTAGTGCCCGAAGAGCGGGGAGGCCTGCTGGTCGGTCTGGAAGTCGTACCCCTGGGCGAGCAGCCAGGGCCCGTAGGCGAAGTCGGCCAGGTCCACCCCGGCCAGCTCGGCGGGCCGACGCTCGACGGCGAGCTGTTGCAGGTAGCTCCGGAAGCCGGTGCTGCAGTCGCGGCAGAAGCAGGCGCCGTACTGCATCGCGCCCAGCGGCAGCTCGGCCTCGTCCAGCTGGATGCCGTCCACGCCGGCGTCGACCTGGATCCGGATGATGGCCTTGAGGTAGGTCCGCCAGACCGGGTTGTTGCGGTCCATGTAGAAGCACTGGTGCTCCCGGTCAGGGCACTCCACCCAGCGCGCGTGGCAGGGTTCACCGTGGATGTCGCGGGCCACGCACTCCTCGATCAAGTCACGCACCGGCTCCCCGGCGGAGTTGCGCAGCCCGCCCGGGAAGTAGGTCTCGAAGGCCGGCCAGAGGTTCGGGTAGCGGTCGGAGGAGAACTCCCGCAGGCCCAGCCAGCCACTCCTGCCCACGCCGCGCAGCTCGTTGAGCGCGAGGACGGTGCTCTCGTCCTCGTCCAGCTCGACCGGGAACTCCCAGCCCTGGGCCTCGAAGACGATGCCCAGCACCTTGATCCCACGGGCCTGGCAGGCGGCGACGAACTCGCTGTCGTTGACGAAGCCGTAGAAGCGCGACCGCGGCTCCACCGCGCCGAAGGCCTCCTGCTCGAGGTAGGGCAGGGCCACCGAGCCGCCGCCCATCGACGCCCAGACCAGCAGGTTCGCGCGGTAGTCGACGAGGTCGTCCACCATCCGCAGCCGGCGCGGCGGCAGGCTGGGGTGGTAGCAGTGCTGCCGGGGAAACCACGCGTCGAAGTAGACGCCTCTGAGCATCAGTCGACCCTCAGGAACCGGGGACGTTCGCGTAGGTGTTCCCGGCCCGGTCCGTACCTCGGGCGAGCCAGATCTTCCAGCCCTCGTTCTGCTCCACGGGCATCATCCTCACCGAGGCCGGGAAGTAGCGCATCGTGTAGCCGGTGCGGCGCACGGGTGAGGTGTTCGCTCGCGCGCCGTGCACGATCCGCCCGTCGTGCAGTGAGAACTGGCCGCGCTCCAGCTCGAAGTCGACCGCCTCGTTCTCGTCGACGTCCGGGATCTCGGCGTGGAAGGTCTGCACGCTCATGTCGGTTGGCACGTAGTTGTCGTGGAAGCCACCCAGCAGGTGGCTGCCCGGGACCACGCGCATGCAGCCGTTGCTACGGTTGCTCGGCCCGAGGGCCAGCCAGACCGTGACGATCGAGTCGTAACGGTCGAACCGGCCGTTCCAGAAGGCCGAGTCCTCGTGCCAGGGCGTGGCCCGACCGGTGAACGGGTCCTTGGAGATGAAGTGGCTGGTCCACAGGGCGATGTCCGGCCCGAGGAGCGGTTCGACCAGGTCCAGCACCTCTTCTCCCAGCAGGTAGTCCAGCAGCCGCGGGTCGCGGAAGTGCGGGGTGTCCAGCTCGTCGGAGAGCTTGGAGCCCTTGTCGGCGAGGTGCTCGTCGAAGACGGTCTCGAGCGCGTCGAGCTTCTCCGGCCGGTAGAGCTGGGCGCCCGGTAGCAGGTAGCCCTGCTTGCGGAACGTCTCGACGTCGTCGTCGGTCAGCAGCGTGGTCACGGGTCTGCACTCCTGGTCGTGGGCTCGGGTCAGGCGGTGGTCGTGCGACCGAGCACACGGACGAGCTCGGCGAAGAGGTCGAGGTCGGCGACGAAGTCCTCGGGCGAGGTCTTCGGGGCGCGGCCGTTCGTCGCCGCGTCGTGGAAGTACTCCAGCTCGGCGGTGTAGGGGTCCTTGTAGTGGGGCCGGATCGTCGTCTGGGTGAAGGCCGTGCCGCTGGTCCCGGTCACCGTCAACGTGGTGGGCAGGTGCCGGACGTACGGGGTGTCGTACTGGATCCGCATCGAGGCGAGGTCGCCGTACACCTCCAGGTGGGCGTCGAAGCGCAGCTGCTCGTCCACCCCGGTCTCGTACGACACCACGAAGTCGGGGTAGTCCAGCAGGGCCGCGATGTAGCCGCCGCCCCGCCACGTCCGTGCGGCCGCCACCCCCGACGGCGGGCCGAGCAGCTCCCGCATCGCCGAGAAGTCGTGGCTGCCGAGGCCGCAGAGCAGCCGGTACGCGCCCGACAGCTCGGGCCCGACGTCGCCGATGGCGTCGCGGACCAACGCACCCCCGCGATCCCAGCGTTGCTGCATCTGGTCGGTGGTCAGATCGTCGGGCCGCACCACGTAGGCGGTCTGGTCGATGATGAGGGAGTTCCGCCCGATCATGTCGTGCACCCGGGCGAAGTGGACCGGCCCCAGGGCCGGCATCCGCGCCGCTGCCTCGAGGAACGCCGGTGCGAACCGGCGCATGTAGCCGACCATCACGGTCAGCCCGGTGCGGTCGCGGGCGGCGATGACCCGCTCCGCCTCCCGGGGCGAGAGGCACATCGGCTTCTCGACCAGGACGTGCAGGCCGTGCTCGAGGGCGACCACCGCGCACTCGGCGTGGTACTCGTCGCTGTTGAGCACCAGGACGGCGTCCAGACCGCCCGCCTCGATCATCTCGAGCGGGTCGAGGTAGCGGTTCGGGATGCCGAAGCGGTCCCCGACGGTCTTGACCAGGGTGGGGGAGAGGTCGCAGCCCGCCTGGACGGTGAAGAGCTGCGGCAACGAGTGCAGGACGGGGAGGTGGATGACCTGGGCGACCTCGCCCAGGCCGATCACGCCGACGTTGAGCACCTCAGCTGCGCCGCTGCCGCGGCGCGTACCACAGCGGGTGCCGGTGGGGTGCGTGCGCGAGGGCGTGCCGCAGGGCGCGGTAGGCCGGCTTCTCGTGCAGGTTCTCGTCGTAGGGCAGCGGCCGCCGGGCGGCCCCGTCCTCGCGCGGGTAGTCCTCCTGCAGCCAGGTGTAGCGGTCCGACAAGCCGAACGCCATCACCGACTTGACCGCCGGCTCGGCGAGCGCAACCCCGAGGTAGTCGGCGTAGATGTCACCCACGGCCACGTCCCGGGCCCGGACCGCGGCGGGCAGGCCGTCGTCCAGCACGTCGAGCTCGGTGATGAGGATCCTCAGGCCGCGGCGGGCCAGCTGACGGAGGAAGCGCCGGTACTGGCGAGCGTCGAAGCTGTCCCAGTACGCAGCCCCCAGGTGAGCCTGGATGCCGACCGCGTCCAGCGGGACGTGCTGGCGCTGCAGCGTGTCGATCACCGAGAGGAAGCCCTCCTGTCGGTCCGCCGGCTGGTCGCCGTACTCGTTGGTGGTCTCGAACCCGAACTCGTTGAGCACGAGGGTGGCGTGTGGGTCGTGGCGCCGGGCCAGCCGGAACATCCGGCCGACGTACTCCTGCCCGATCGTGGCGTACCACGGCACGTTGGTCCGGAAGCCGAGGTCGTCGGCGTCGTCACCGAGGGGGCCGGTCACCTCGTTGGCCACGATCCAGCCTGCCGTCCGGCCGCGGTAGCGGCGGACCATCGCCCGGGCGGTGCCGAAGAGCAGCGTCTCCGCCTCCGATTTGTCCAGCTCCCACAGGTAGTCCTCGGGCCAGCCGTCGCCGAAGCCCTCGTCCCAGGCGAGGTGAGCGCCGAAGACCAGTTGACCCTGGCGGTGCGCGCGGGCGTAGAGCTGGTCGGCGTAGCTGAAGTTGAGCGCCGCGTCCGGCGTCGGCTTCAGCTCGTACCAGAGGAGGTCTTCCTCGGTGAACAGGATCGCGTCCTCGCGGTCGATCAGCGCGCGGTACTCGGCGTCGGCGTAGGTGCGCACGTTGGCGGCGGAGCCGAACGTGAGGCCCCTACCGGCCGCCACGCGCCACAGCGGGGTACGCCGCGGGCGGGGGCGGTGGTGGGAACCGGCCGGCGAGGTTGCGGTCGCGGCCGCGGGGGCCGCTACCGCGCCCAGTCCGGAGAGGGTGGCGGCGGCCGCACCGCCGAGCAGCAGACGGCGCGAGACCGCGGGCGACGAACTGGACCGGTCGGAGCCGGCCACGTCGGCATCAGCGTTGATGCCAATCGATTTGGTGGTCATGGCGCTCGACACTAACGGTGCCGACCACGGTTGGGAAGCCCCAGATCCTGCCGGGTCCGGAGGTTCAGGAGGTCTCGCGCACGATCAGCCGGCAGGGCAGCACGACGGTGCGCCGGGAGCCGCTGTGCCGGCCCTGGAGCCGGTCGAGGACCAGCTTGCCGGCCGACCAGCCGGTCTCGTAGGCGGGGTTGGCGATCGTCGTCAGCGCGGGACTCACCAGCGAGGCCGCCTCGATGTCGTCGAAGCCGATCAGCCGCAGGTCGGCCGGCAGGGTGAGGTCGAGCTCGCGCGCCGCGTCCAGGGCACCGATCGCCATCAGGTCGTTGGCGCAGAACACCGCGTCGGGCGGGTGTGCGCTCCGCATGAGCCGGTGCAGGGCGGCCCGGCCCCCGGCGCGGGTCCAGTCGCCGTGCACGGTCAGGAACTTCGGGACGCGGAGGCCCGCCTCGAGCAGTGCCTCCTGGTAGCCGGCCACCCGGGACCCGCCCTGACTCGCCGGGCCCGAGATCATGGCCACCCGGCGGGCGCCACGGGAGACCAGGTGCTCCACCGCCGACCGGGAGGCCTCTCCGTCCGCGGCGATCACCCGGTCGACCAAGGGGTGGTCGATGCTCTCCCCGAGGCAGACCACCGGGGTGTCGTAGCGGGTGGGCACGGTCGCTCCTGCGGAGTCGTGCTCGACCGAGGCCATCACCAGCCCGTCGGCCCCGCGGGCCAGGACGTCGCCGACGAGCTGCCGCTCCCGCCCGGCCGAGCCGTCGGTGTTGCAGACCCAGGTGCCGTAGTCGCTGCCGAGAGCGTCCGCGAGACCGCGGGTGAGCTGGGCGTAGAACGGGTTGGTGATGTCCGGCACCACCACGGCGATCATCTGCGAGCTGCCGACGCGCAGGTTCCGGGCGACGTGGTTGGGCCGGTAGTGCAGCTGGGAGACCGCGGCCTGCACCCGGTCTCGGGTGGCGGCGGCCACCGGTCGCTTGCCGGTGAGGACGTGGGACACCGTGGTGGTGCTGACCCCGGAGACCCGGGCGACGTCGGCGATGGTGGCCCGCCCGGGGGTGGTCGGGGTGACTACCGGTGACGTGTCGGTCACGGGCACCTCCTCATCGCCCGCGGCGGGTCCCGTGGCGGGCAGGGCTGACCCGGGAATCTAGCATCCCCGACCGGGCGTCCAAAACGATTGACCGGCGCGCCACGGCCGGTGATGATGACCCGGTGCTGATCGAGGACGTGCGCAGTGCCCTGGTCGTCTTCGCCCACTGCGACGACGCGGAGTGGATGTTCGGCGGCACCGTCGCCCGGCTGGTCTCCCAGGGTGCCCGGGTGGACTACGTGGTCTGCACCGACGGTTCCAGCGGCGGCATCGACATGTCGGTCACCGATGCCGAGCTCGCCGCGACCCGGGCGGGGGAGCAGCGTGGTGCCGCCGCGGTGCTGGGCGTGACCGAGGTGGTGTTCCTGGGCCACGCCGACAGCCAGCTGCGGGTGACGCCGGAGCTGAAGCGGGACCTCGTCCGCCAGATCCGACGTTTCCGGCCCGACCTGCTGCTCACGATGACGCCGTCACGGCCGTTGGACGTTCCGATCGACTGGTCGCACAGCGACCACATGGCGGCCGGGGAGGCCGCGCTCCAGGCGGTCTACCCGGAGGCGCTGATGCCGCGGATCTACCCCGAGCTGCTGGCCGAGGGTCTGGAACCGCACGCGGTGCGCGAGGCCTGGGTGCCCGCGCTGGCCGACGCGGACCTCTACGTGGACGTCACTGCGGTGGCCGAGACCAAGATGGACGCGGTCTGGTGCCACGGGAGCCAGAACGGTGAGGCGAACGGCGACCGCGGTTGGATGTTCGAGCACCACATCGCTCCGCCCCTCCGCGAGGCCGGGCTGCGCATCGGCTGCCGCTACGCCGAACGCTTCCGCCGGATCCCGATCCGCCCCTGAGGGACTGCCTCGTGAGTACCGCCCCGAGACTGTCGAAAGCTCCGGAGACGTCGCGCCTCCTGCCGTCGGGGGGCCACGTCGCTGAGGTCTTGACAGCCGCCCCGCCGTGTAGCAGTGTCTCGCCCAGATTCGGGGCAATCGATTTGGGTGCACTCCGGACGTCTTGGCTCGCCACTCTCGGAAGGCGGTTCGATGAAGAACCTCAGATCGCGGACCCTACCCGTGCTGGCGGCCTCGGTGGCCCTGTCGGTGCTTGCTGCCTGTGGCGGCGGGGGCGGGGGCGGCGCTTCGACAGCGCCCCAGGCGTCGCAGGCGGGACCGGTCGCCGAGCCCACGTCCCCGGTGACGATCACGTTCTCCTCCTGGGTCGGCAACGACAAGGGCATGAAGGCGCTCTACGCCAAGTTCAAGACCGAGCATCCCAACATCACCGTGGAGTTCCAGGACGTCCCGGCCGAGGAGTCGGAGAAGAAGCTCACGACCCAGGTCGCCGGTGGCAACCCGCCCGACGCCGCGTACGTCGACGCGAGCAACGTGGCCACCTTCGCCCCGCGCAAGGCGCTGGTCGACCTCGAGAGCTACATGGCCCGCAGTGACGTCGCGAAGCCCGACGACTTCGTCGACGCGTTCCGCGCGCAGGCCACCGTCGACGGCAAGATGTACGGCCTGCCGTTCGACGGTGAGTCGACCGGCCTGTACTACCGCAAGGACCTCTTCCAGGCCGCTGGCATCACCGAACCCCCCAAGACCTGGGACGAGTTCACCGCCGCAGCCCAGAAGCTCACCGATCCGGCCAAGAAGCAGTACGGCTTCCAGGTGTTCGCGCCGGAGGCGGAGTACTACTTCTACCCCTGGCTCTGGCAGAACGGCGGCGAGCTGCTGAGCCAGGACGAGAAGACCTTCCTGCTCAACAACGACGCCGGCAAGCAGGCCGCGGACTACTACGTCGGGCTGAGCAAGTACTCCTCGCCGGACTACCTCAACTCGAACTCCTACGACGCGCGGATCGGCTTCGCTCAGGGCCAGATCGGGATGTACATGGCCGGTTCCTGGTTCGCCGGCACGCTCAGCGACGAGTTCCCGAAGATCGAGGGCAAGTGGGCCACCGCACCGCTGCCGAGTGGCACGGCCGGCTGCAAGACCACGATCGCCGGTGACGCGCTCGTGCTCTTCGCCAAGGGCAAGAAGCAGGACGCCGCCTGGAAGTGGATCGAGTTCTTGAACAAGCCGGAGAACATGGCCACCTGGACCTACAAGTCCACGGGCACCCTGCTGCCGCCGCGCACCGAGCTGCTGGACTCACCGGACCTCGTCAAGGAAAAGCCGGTCCTGAAGGGGTTTGCCGATCTGATGAAGTGCGGCGTCAACTACAACATCGCCAACAAGTCCTGGCCGCGCGTCACCGAGGAGCTGAACACCGAGCTCGGCAACGCGATGTTCAGCAAGGTCACCCCGACGGAGGCGTTGGACAACACGGCCGCAGAGTTCGACAAACTTGGGTCACGTTGACGACCTACCCCTCCTCCGCGCGACCGCTGCGCGCGGGGGAGCGGGTAGCTCCGCTCCCGCCCCGCCGCCGCAAGAGCGTGTTCTGGCGGATGCGGCGGAACTGGAGCGCGTATGCGTTCTTGTCGGTCCCGCTGCTGTTGTTCATGGTGCTCACGGTCTTCGCACTGCTCTTCGCCTTCTATCTGACGTTCCACGAGTGGAACGCGCTCGAGCCCGAGACGCCGTACGTCGGGCTCCGCAACTACTCCGACATGATCGCCGACGAGGCTTTCCGCGGCGCGATCGTCAACACGTTCTACTTCACCGCCGTGTCCGTCCCGGTGACAATGGCGGTCGGGCTGCTGATCGCCCTGCTGCTCAACCTGCCGCTCCGCGGCCGCGGCTTCCTGCGGACGCTCTACTTCCTGCCGGTGGTGACTCCATTCGTGGTCGTCGCGATCCTGTGGAAGTGGCTCTACAACGGCGACTTCGGGTTGTTCAACTTCTACCTGCTCAAGACGCACCTGATCGACTCGCCGCTGCTCTTCCTGTCCGACCAGAACCTGGCCATGCCCTCGGTGATCCTGATGAGCATCTGGTCCGGGGTCGGCTTCTCGATGGTCATCTACCTGGCTGCGCTGCAGGCCATTCCCGAAGACCTCTACGAGGCCGCGCGAGTGGACGGGGCGTCGGGGTTCTCGCGGCTGCTCTACATCACCGTCCCGATGCTGCGCCCGACCACCCTCTTTCTCGCGGTGATCGGGATCATCGGGGCCTTCCAGGTCTTCACCCAGATCTTCGTGATGACCAGCGGCGGACCGGCTGAGAAGACGACGACGGTCGTCTACTTCATCTACCTCGCCGCATTCAAGTTCTACGAGTTCGGCTACGCCAGCACACTCTGGTTCGGGCTGCTGGCCATCCTGCTGGTCTTCACCGTCATTCAGCTGCGGATCTACCGGAAGGGCGAGGAGTGAGCGGGTTCGCCGAACGCCGTCGGGGCCGGTCCGGACGGGCCGTCACCGCCCCTGCGGGCGCGGCCAGCGTGTCCGACGCGACGCCGCCGGAGGCCACGGAGGCCGTCTTCGTCTCAGCCGACGTGACGACACCACCGCTTCGGCGGCGCCGGTCCGGATGGTACTGGCTCGCCTACGTGATCCTGGTGCCGTTCGCGATCTTGTTCGTGGCACCCTTCGCCTGGCTGATCAGCGCCTCGTTCCAGAGCATCGGCGACATGTTCTCCTGGCCGCCGCAGTGGATCCCGAACAACCCGAGCACGACGGGTTACCAGAAGTTCCTCGGCATCGGCCCGCTGAAGGGCGACGAGAGCCCACAGGCGTGGCGCTGGTTCCTGAACAGCACCTTCGTCGCCGTGTCGGTGACGGTGCTGCAGCTGTTCTTCAACTCTCTCGCCGCCTACGTGTTCGCCAAGCGCGAGTTCCCCGGCAAGAACGCGATCTTCCTGCTCTTCCTCGCCACGATGATGATCCCGGGTCAGATCACGCTGATTCCGAACTACCTGGTGATCAAGCACATCCCGCTGTTCGGCGGGAACAACTTCCTCGGCCAGGGCGGCTCGGGCTGGCTCGATTCGTACTGGGGCTTGATCATGCCCGGCGTCGTCAGCGCTTTCGGCATCTTCCTGCTCCGGCAGTACATGGTCTCGATCCCCGACGAGCTGCTCGACGCAGCCCGCATCGACGGCGCGAACGAGTTCTCGATCTACTTCCGCGTCGTGCTGCCTCTCTGCGGACCTGCGCTCGCCGCGACCGGCATCTTCACCTTCCAGAGCGCCTGGGAAGACTTCTTCTGGCCGTTGATCATCGTCAGCAGCCCCGACCACTACACAGCCCCCCTGGGTCTGGCCCTCTTCGTGGTGGAGAAACGCACCCAGTGGGACGTGCTGTTCGCGGGCTCGGTGATCGCGACCCTGCCCATGATCATCGTCTTCATCATCTTCCAGCGCCGCTTCATCCAGGGCATCTCGGTCAGCGGCCTCAAGGGGTGACGGTCCTTCGGCAGACCCGGGCTGCGGTGGCCGACCGGGTCGAGTCGCTGCTCGGCGACGGTGGTGGGGTCCTCCGGCTCCGGCCCGCCTGGGTGGCACGGGACTTCCTGCCGCCCGGCCGCCGGCTCGGGCTGCCGGAGGAGGCCTACGACGTCGGTGAGCGGGGTGCGGTCTGCGAGCGCTGGCTGGCCTCCACCACCCCGGCGGACAACCGGCTGGCGGTGCCGGGGGAGGGGCTGTCAGGCGTCGACACCGAGGACGGGCAGCCGCTGTTGCTCGCCGACGCGGTCTCGGCCGCGCCGGAGCTGGTCCTCGGCCACGACTACGCCGGCGCACATCCCGGCGGACTGGGCCGGCTGCCCAAGCTCTTCGACTACGGTGCTCGACTGCCCTTCCACATCCACCCGCCCCAGGCGTACGCCTCGTTGGTCGGCCGGCAGCAGAAGGACGAGGCCTACCACTTCCTGCCCGACGTGGACCTCGGTCCGCACCCGGAGACCTTCCTCGGCGTGCACCCGCATCTCGCCGTCGGGCCGCGAGCGGAGGCCTTGCTGCCGTACCTCCAGGACTGGGACTCCGACCTGATCCTCACGACCTCCCGCGCCTACCTGCAGGTTCCGGGGGAGGGGTTCCACGTGCCCTCGGGCACCCTGCACGGCCCCGGTACCGCGCTCACGCTGGAGCTGCAGGAGGACTCCGACGTGCTGAGCATGTTCCAGGCCCTGAACGCGGGCCGGATCATCAGCAAGGAGCTGCTCTACAAGGACGTCCGGCCGGCCGACCGCGAGCGTGCGGGTGAGCGCGCTCCGCTCGGCTTCGTCGACTGGGAGCACAACGGCGACCCGGACCTCTACGCCGTCTCGCACCTGGCGCCTCGGCCGGTGGCCGGGTCGAGCGGGGAGTGGGGCCTACGCGAGTGGGTCTTCTACGGCACCTCCAAGTTCAGCGGCCAGCGGTTCACCGTTCGACCGGGGGCGCGGCTACGGGTCGCCGAGCCGGGGGTCTACAGCCTCTTCGCCTGGTCGGGCACGGGTACCTGGGCGGGGCACGAGCTCGTCGGCCGGACGCCCGGCCGCGATGAGCTGCTGGTCAGCCACGCGAAGGCCCTCGCCGGTGCTGAGGTGGTCAACCAGGGCGCGGGCCCGTTCGTGGTCTACCTGCTGTCCGGGCCGGACCTGCACCCGGCGCTTCCCATCGAGGATGGCCTCCGGTGAGCGCACCGGTGATCCTGGACACGGACCTGGCCATGGGCGCTCCGGGCAGTGACATCGACGACGGCTTCGCGCTGGCCCTGGCGGTCGCTGACCCCGGGCTCGACCTGCGGCTGGTGATCACGGTCAACGGCAACACCGACGTCGCGACCGCGACCACGCTGACCGCCGAGCTGTTGCAGCGGGTCGGCTCGCCCGACACGCCGCTGCACCGCGGTGCCCACCGGGCGCTCCTGCACCCGCCGAGCCGGCGTGGGCAGGTGCCGGACGACATCGCGGTCCGGCCGCCGCGGCCAGGGCACGCGGTCGCCGCGCTGGTCGAGGCCGTCACGGCCAGGCCGGGCGAGCTCATTCTGGTTGCTGTCGGACCGCTGACCAACGTGGCTCTGGCGATGCTCCTGGAGCCGGACTTCGCGGCGTCGCTGGGGCAGCTGGTGATCATGGGCGGCGTCTTCGCTGGTACCACCGGCTCGGCCGACCTGCCCGGAGAGTTCAACGTCTGGAGCGATCCCGAGGCGGCCCGCGTCGTGCTGCAGAGCGGGGTGCGGGCCACCTGGGTGGGACTGGACGTCACCCGCCAGGTCCGGCTGACGCGGGCGCAGGCGGTGGAGATGGCCGCGGACCCCCGGCCCTTCGTCGCCTTCGCGGGCGCCTGGTCCCGAGCCTGGATCGATCATCTCGCGGCCGGTGAGGAGGCCGGCGTGGACTCCTGCGCCCTGCACGACCCGCTCGCGGTGGCGGCGGTCAGTCGGCCGGAACTGCTGACGCTGGCTGAGGCGCACCTCGAGGTTCAGCTCGACGGGGTGGCCCGCGGCGTGATGGTCGCCGAGCGTGCGCTCCCGGGTGAGAGCCGGACCCCCAGCGGCCGCGAGCCCAACGCCCGGATCGCCGTGGGGGTGGACGCCGCCCGGTTCTCCCAGCACTTCCTCGACTGCCTGGGCCGGCTGTGACGACGGCAGCCGAACCGTTGCGGCTGGCCGTGATCGGCGCCGGTTCCCGAGGCATGACCTACGCCCGGCTCGGCGCGCGCAGTCATGGGGCGATCGTCACCGCGATCGCTGAGCCGCGGCGCCGTCGGCGCGAGGCGGCGGCGGCCGAGCTCGGCGTCCCGGCCGATCGGTGCACCGCCGACTGGCACGATCTGCTCGCCCGCCCCGACCTCGACGTCGACGCGGTGGTGGTCGCGACTCCCGACCGGCAGCACACGGAGCCGGCCCTTGCGGTGCTGGCGCGGGGTCTGCCGCTGCTGCTGGAGAAGCCGATGTCGCCCAGCCTGGAGGAGGCGGAGCAGATCGTCGCCGCGGCCGAGCGGTCCGGTGCCATCGTCTGCGTGGCCCACGTCCTGCGTTACCTGCCTTACACCGCCCTCATCAAAGACCTGCTCGACACCGGCGCGATCGGGGACGTGGTCAGCATCGAGCACCTCGAGCCCGTCGGCTGGTGGCACCAGGCGCACTCCTTCGTGCGTGGCAACTGGCGTCGGGAGGACGAGTCCAACCCGATGCTCATGGCCAAGTGCTGCCACGACGTCGACTGGCTCTCCCACCTGGTCGGTCGGCCCGCGGTCCGGGTGTCCTCGTTCGGCAGCCTCAGCCACTTCACGTCGGCGAACAAGCCCGAAGGCGCTGCGGCCCGATGCCTGGACTGCGCCGTCGAACCTGACTGCCCCTACTCGGCCCGCCGCATCTACCTGACGCACCTCGACGACCCCGCGGCCCGGGACTGGCCGCTGTCCGTCCTGACCGGGGACGTCACCGAGGCCGGCGTCACCGCCGCGCTCCGGGAGGGCCCGTACGGCCGCTGTGTCTACGACTGCGACAACGACGTGGTCGACCACCAGGTGGTCACCCTGGAGTACGAGGGCGGGGTGACCGCCTCGCTCACGATGACCGCGTTCACACCGATGGCGTTCCGCAAGACCCGCATCTTCGGCACCCGCGGCATGATCGAGGGTGACGGCTACCAGGTCTCCGTCTTCGACTTCCTGACCAGCCGCACCACCACCGTGCAGGTCGTCGACCCGACCGAGGCCGGGGCTGAGCTCGGTCACCTCGGCGCCGACGGTGCCCTCATCCGGAGCTTTCTGGCCGCCGTCCGCGACCGCGACCCGAGCCAGATCCTCACCTCAGCCGCTGAGAGCCTGCACACCCACGCCATCGTCTGGGCGGCCGAGCGAGCCCGCCGCCTGGGCACGGTCGAGACAGTCGCGCTTGCCTGAGCCCCACGGGGACGCGCGACCTCTTCGAGGCCCTCGACAGGCTCGGGACGCGCGGCCGACCAGGTAGCGGCCCGAGCTCGTCGAAGGCCCGGAAGGGGTTGCGCTTCTCTGACCTCAGCAGCCCGCGGCCGGCAGGTGACGGGCGGCCCAGGCGCCGAGCTCCTCGAGCACGGGGAGCAGCTCGCGGCCACCGGGGGAGAGCCGGTAGCTGACGCCCGGGGGGCGGGTGTCGGTGACGGTCCGCTCGACCAGACCGGCCTGGACCAGCTCGTTCAACCGGTCGGAGAGCACGGAGTCGGTGATGCTGCCCACACCGCGGCGGAGGTCCGCGAAGCCCAGCGGGCCGGTGCTGAGCGTGCCGAGGATGACGCCGTTCCAGCGCTTGCCCAGGAAGTCGAACGCCCGCCGGATGCCCTCGCCGCAGGCGGCCGTCTGGGCAGCCGCGCACGGGTGCACCGCCTCGACCAGCTCCGTCATGGGTCGATCGTACTCGCACTCGCTTCCGGCGTGCTGCTAGTCTTTCCCTAGCAGTCCGCTTCCTACCCGCATCGGAGTTCACCATGTCCTTGTTCCGCCTGGACGCCAGCATCCGCGTCGACGGATCCCACAGCCGCGAGATCGCCGACATCGTCGAGCAGGAGTGGCAGGCCGGCCACCCGCAGGCCGAGGTCGTCCGCCGCCACCTCGGCACCGACCCCGTCCCCGCCACCGCGTGGGCCACGGCCGTCGGCGCCGCCTACGTACCCGAGGACCAGCGTTCCGCCGACCAGCGCGCCGCCGCCGCCCTCGCGGCCGAGGCCGTCGACCAGCTGGTCGAGGCCGACGCCCTGCTGTTCGCCGTGCCGCTCTACAACTTCGGCGTCTCCCAGCACTTCAAGACCTGGGCCGACCTCGTGATCACCGACCCGCGGATGGCCGCCGGCGCCACCCCCGCCACCGCCGGCAAGCCGGCCGTCCTTGTCACCGTCCGTGGTGGCAGCTACGCCGCCGGGACGCCGCGCGAGGGATGGGACCACGCGACCGGCTGGATGCGGCGCATCCTCGCCGACGTCTGGCAGCTCAACCTCTCGGTGGTCGAGAGCGAGTTCACCCTCGTCGGGGTCAACCCGGCGCTGGACCAGTTCAAGGACCTGGCCGCCGACCTGCGCCGCCGGGCCGAGGGGGAGGCCCGCGAGCACGGCCGCTCGCTGGCCGACCTGGTCACCGTCTGAGAACCACCCCCGGCCCCCGGACTCCCTTGTTAGGGTCCGGGGGCCAGGGTGTGCGTTCTGAGGAGTGTGAGTTGTCGTCGGTGACCAGATGTCCTCGTTGACCGACCGCGACCTCCTCCGCGGGGAAGCCGCGACCCTGGACCCGCACGTCGAGGTGCCTCGCACCCTCGCCGAGCCGGCGCCCCGGGCCCTCGGGCTCCTCGACCAGCTCGGCCTGTGGGGCAACCTCGGGGTGAGCCTGCTGGGCTTCGGCGGCGCCGTCGTCCTGCTGCACCCCAACGGCCCGGACGCGCCCGGCCTGTCCCTGCTCGCTGCGCTCACGGCCACCGTCGTCGGGACCGTGCTGGGGGCCGGGGCGATCGCCCTGGCCGCGGTGGCGGGCGCCCGGACCGGCGCCCCCGGCATGATGCTGCTGCGCGGGCTCTTCGGCGCCCGGCTCTCCTACGTGCCCACCGTGCTCAACACCGTCCAGATGCTGGGCTGGAGCACGTTCGAGGTGGTGACCATCGCCACCGCGGCCGGCCAGCTGGTGCCCGCGGTCCCGGAATGGGTCTTCGTGGTGGTGATCGGTCTGCTGACCACCGGGCTGGCCCTGTGGCCGTTGACCACCGTCCGGGTGCTGCGTCGCTACGTCACCGTCGCGATGGTGGTGGCGCTGGGTTACCTCTTCGTGCAGCTCCTGCGGCAGCCCCTCCCCGCCGTCTCCGGAGGCGGCTGGTCCGGGTTCAGCATCGGCGTGGACACCACGCTCGCCGTGGCCGTCTCCTGGGTGCCGGTCGCGGCCGACTACACCCGGCACTCGCGCAGCGCCCGGGCCGCCGCGGTCGCGCCGCTGGTCGGCTTCAGCCTCAGCCAGGTTGCCTGCTACGCGCTGGGGCTGCTGGCTCTGCTCACCGTGGCCGGCGACCCGGAGCGCGTCTTCTCCTCGTTCCTGGCCGTCCCGCTCGGCGCGCTCGCCTTCGGCGTCCTGGTGCTGCGCGAGCTCGACCAGTCCTTCACCAGCGTCTACTCCACCACCGTCTCGCTGCAGAACCTGCGGCCGCGGTGGGACCGTCGGGCGATCGCGGTGGCGATCGGCGTCGTGGTCACCGTCCTGGCCCTGAACCTGGACATCTACGGCTACGCCAGCTTCCTCTCCCTGATCGGGTCGCTGTTCGTGCCGATGTTCGCGGTGCTGGTGGTCGACTACTTCCTGCTGGGCGGCCGGCGGAGGTGGAACCTCAGTGAGTCCGCGCGTCCCCGGCCGCTGATGCTGCTGCCCTGGGCGGTCGGCTTCGTGGTCTACCAGCTGATCTACCCCGGCCAGGTGAGCTGGTGGGCGAGCGCGTGGGAGGGCGTCGCCGCGGCCATCGGCTTCGTGCCGCAGAGCTGGATGAGCGCCTCGCTGCTCTCGTTCCTGTCCGCCGGGCTGGTCACCGTGGTCGTCAACCTCGCCACCCGTCGGACCATCCGCGCTGCCGGCTGACCCCGACCCCCGAGGAGAACGCTCCCCATGTCCCTGCTGGTCACCGCCGCCGAGCTGGCGGAGCTGCTGGACACGCCCACGCCGCCGCTCGTGCTCGACGTCCGCTGGACCCTCGCCCAGCCCGACGGCCGCCCGGCCTACCTGACCGGTCACGTCCCGGGCGCGGTGTTCGTCGACCTCGAGACGGAGCTGTCCGGGCACAGGGCCCCGACCGAGGGCCGGCACCCGCTGCCCGACGTCGCGGTGCTGCAGGACGCGGCCCGGCGCTGGGGTCTGCATGAGGGGCGGTCGGTCGTGGTCTACGACGACGCCGGCGGACTGGCCGCGGGCCGGGCCTGGTGGCTGTTGACCCACGCGGGTCTGACCGACGTCCGGCTGCTCGACGGGATGCTCCCGACCTGGCGCGCCGCCGGACTGCCCCTCGCTGAGGGCGACCAGCCGGCCGAGCCGGGCGACGTCACGCTGCACTACGGCAGCCT
The DNA here is from genome assembly GCF_964244285.1 of uncultured Friedmanniella sp. Taxonomy (NCBI): domain Bacteria; kingdom Bacillati; phylum Actinomycetota; class Actinomycetes; order Propionibacteriales; family Nocardioidaceae; genus Friedmanniella; species uncultured Friedmanniella sp. The sequence continues at coordinate 110,814 of NZ_CAXTHT010000006.1, read as the reverse complement.
GCCCGTGCTGGGCCTCGAGGCCGCGGCCGCGTACCCGGAGCACGGGGTGCTGCTGGACGTGCGGGCACCCGAGCGCTACCGCGGCGAGGTCGAGCCGATGGACCCGACGGCGGGCCACATCCCGGGTGCGGTCAATGCGCCCACCGCCGCGAACCTGGACGCGGACGGCCGCTTCCTCGACGTACCCGCCCTGCAGGCCCGCTTCGCCGAGCTGGGCCTGGCGCCGGGCAGCGAGGTAGGCGTCTACTGCGGGTCGGGCGTCACCGCGGCCCACACCGCGGTGGCCCTGACCCTGGCGGGCTACCGGCCGGCGGTCTACCCCGGCTCGTGGTCGCAGTGGTCGAACCATCCCGACCGGCCGGTGGCTACCACCGGCCTGGACGGCCAGGAGTCGGTCAGCCCCGGCTGAGGGTGATCGGTTCGGCTCTCGCGCTGCTCCGCTCGGCTTGAGCGCTGCCCCGCTCGGCTCGAGCGCCGATCCCGGCGGGGAGCAGGTCGGCGACGGTGGTGCGGCCGAGCTCGGCCTCGATGGCCGCTGCCACGTCCCGGTCCAGGGCCACCAGCGACTGCTGGATGCTCCGGCCGACCGGGCAGTCCGGGTTGGTCCCGTGCAGCCCGAGCACCGGGTCGTCACCCTGCAGCAGGCGCCAGACCTGCGCAAGCGTCACGCGGCGCGGGTCGACCGCCAGCTCCCAGCCGCCATGGGCCCCGGCACGGGAGCGGACCAGGCCGGCCTCGCGCAGCGGACCCAGGATCCGGCGGATGTAAACCGGGTTGACGTCGGCGCTGCCCGACAGCGCCTCGGAGCTCACCGGGCGGTCCGCGCCCGCCCCGGCGAGGTAGGTGAGCACGTGCACCGCCACCGCGAACTGGGTGTTGGTGGTCCTGGGCACGACCCCATCTTGTCATATCGCAACCGCTCTGATTACAGTTGTAACCGCAACTGAATCGACTACGGATAGGAACTCCCATGACCATCGCGATCACCGGCGCGTCCGGCGCACTTGGACGGGCCACGGCCGAGCTGGTCCTCCAGCGGGTCGACCCGGCCCAGGTCGTCCTCACCACCCGTCACCCGGAGAGCCTGGCCGACCTCGCGGCGCGTGGCGCCGACGTGCGTCGGGCCGACTTCTCCGACGCGTCGACGCTGCCGGGCGCCTTCGCCGGTGTCGACCGGTTGCTGCTGGTCTCGACCGACACGGTGGGAGAGCGGCTGGACCAGCAGCGGGACGCCATCGCGGCCGCGGCCGCCGCGGGCGTGCAGCACGTGGTCTACACCTCGGTGCCCGAGCCGGTCGCGGCGAACCCGGCCGGGGTCGTTCCGGACCACGCCGGTACGGAGCAGGCGCTGCGGGACAGCGGCCTGACCTGGACGATGCTGCGCAACAACCTCTACGCACACATGCAGCTGCCCGTGCTCGAGCAGGCGGCGGCCTCGGGACAGCTGGTCACCAACACCGGCGACGGCGCGACCGCGTACGTGACGCGCGAGGACTGCGCCGCCGCGGCCGCCGCCGTCCTGACCACCGACGGGCACGACGGCCGGGCCTACGACATCACCGGGCCCGAGGCGCTGACCGCGGCCGACCTGGTCGCCCTCGCACGGCGCACCAGCGGTCGCGAGGTCGAGCTCGTCGCCCTCGACGACGACGCCTACCGTGCCGGACTGCGGTCCGCCGGCCTGCCGGAGCCGGTCGCGGACCTGCTCACCTCGTTCGGAGCGAGCGTCCGGGGCGGGTTCCTGGCCACCGTGAGCTCGGCCGTCCTCGACCTGACGGGACACCAGCCAACGGCTCTCGCCGACCTCGTCCCCGCAGCCTGACGGGCTCATCGACTGTGCGCTCCAGCAGGCGTCGAAGCGTGGCCAGCCTGCTGGGGCGCACCGTCGATCTCGGGACGGTACGGCCTGCCTGGACGAGCACGGCGTAGAGGCCATGCACCTCCGCCGGCCCGCCACTCCCGGCTTCCACTCCCCGAGACCGGAATGGGCGGAGTATCCCCACCGTTACGGTCGGGAACCGGCGTCCGAGGTTGGCGCCCGACACCACGGGTAGGAGGAGGGCGATGACCACCGCTGCTGTGACCGATACTCCCTCCGCCGGGCGCCAGGTGGTCCGGAGGCTCGGAGCCGACCGCGGAGCCGTCCTCGGGGCCGTGCTGATCGCCGTCTTCGTGCTGGCCGCCGCCCTCGCGCCGCTGGTGGTCCGCGTGTCCGGCCACAACCCGTACGACTACGACGTCGCTGCCCTCGCCGGCAGCGGCGCCCCCGCCGGCCGCTTGGGCGGCATCAGCGCGAACCACTGGTTCGGGGTCGAGCCGCTGACGGGCCGGGACCTCTTCGCGGTCGTGGTCTACGGCGCCCGTACCTCGATCCTGGTCGGCGTCGCCGCGACGGTGGTCTCGGTGGTGATCGGCGTGCTGGTCGGCCTGGTGGCGGGGTACGCGGGCGGCTGGACCGATCGGCTGCTGAGCCGCGCGACCGACGTGGTCTTCGGCTTCCCGGGGCTGATCTTCATGATCGCTCTCGGGGCCATCGCGCCCGCCTGGCTGCCCAAGTCGGCACTGATCGTGCTGGTGATCGGCTTCTTCGGCTGGCCGCCGATCGCCCGGGTGGTCCGCGGCCAGACGCTGCTGTTGGCCGAGCGCAACTACGTCGTCGCCTCCCGCGCCGCCGGGGCGGGTGCCGCGCACATCATCTTCCGGCAGATCCTGCCCAACCTGAGCGCCACGATCATCGTCTTCGCCACCATCTCGATCCCCGGCAAGATCGGCGCCGAGGCCGCCCTGTCCTTCCTCGGCGTCGGCGTCCCGCCGCCCACCCCGGCCTGGGGGCGCTCGATCGGCGAGGCGATCGGCTGGGTGCAGACCGACCCGATGTTCCTGATCTTCCCCGGCGCGGCCCTGTTCTTGATCACCTTGGCCTTCAACCTCTTCGGCGACGGGCTGCGCGACGCGCTCGACCCCCGGTCGGCGAGCCTGCGCCGATGAACGAGAGTTTCCTGCGTTTTCTCGCCGGCCGGCTGCTGGGCATGGTCGCCGTGCTGTTGATCATCGCCTTGATCAGCTACGTGATCTTCTACCTGCTGCCGGCCAACCCCGCCCAGCTCTCGTGCGGCCGACCGTGCACCCCCGACCGCCTGGCCCAGGCTGAGGCCTTCATGGGCTACGACCAGCCGTGGTGGCGGCAGTTCGGCGCGTTCCTCGGTGGGTTGGTCGGGGGCCGGACCTACGGCACGGGCGCGGCCGCCATCCAGTGCGCGGCGCCCTGCTTCGGCTACTCGTTCCGGCTGCACTCCTCGGTCACCGAGCTGATCCTCACCCGGCTGCCGGTGACCTTCTCGATCGCTCTCGGGGCGGCCGTGCTGTGGCTGGTGATCGGGGTGGCGACCGGTGTGGTCTCCGCGCTGAAGCGTGGGTCGGTCACCGACCGGCTGCTGATGACCGCCGCCGTCGCCGGCGTCTCCGCCCCCGCGTACCTGGTGGGGCTGCTGGGCATCCTGCTGTTCGGCTTCACGCTCAACATGGTCCCGGTCGCGGGTTACGTGCCGCTCACCCAGAGCCCCGTCGACTGGGCCTGGCACCTGGTGCTGCCGTGGCTGGTGCTGGCCTTCCTGAACGCCGCCCTGTACACCCGGCTGACTCGCGGCGAGATGCTCGAGGTGCTGGGGGAGGACTACATCCGCACCGCCCGGGCCAAGGGGCTGAGCGAGCGGCGCACCGTCAGCCACCACGCCCTGCGCAACGTGCTGATCCCGGTGGCCACCGTCTTCGGCCTCGACCTCGGCGGCCTGCTCGGCGGCGCGGTGATCACCGAGAAGGTGTTCTCGATGCAGGGCCTGGGCGCCCTGCTGCTCGACGCCGTGGGCAACCTGGACCTACAGGTGCTGGTCGGCGTCACCCTGTTCTCGGCCTTCGTGATCGTCGTCGCGAACTTCCTCGTCGACCTCACCTACGGCCTGCTCGACCCCCGCGTGAAGGCGCGCGCCGGCTGAGCCCGTTCCCATCCGTGCCCTGAGCCTGACTCCGCTCCCTGAGCCTGACCAAGGGCGCACCGATCCGCACCACCCCCGAGAGGACCTATCTCTGATGAAGCGCGCGACCACCGTCGGCGCCCTGCTGGCGGCCGGCACCCTGCTGCTGGCCGGCTGCAACGCCAACCCCAGCACCCCCGCCGGGAGCTCCAGCGCTCCCGTGACCAAGGGCGGTGACCTCAGCATCCTGACCTCCCAGACCGAGATCAGCTTCGACCCGGCGAAGAGCCAGAGCCTGGCCATCACCTCGCTCGGCCTGGTCGAGCGCCGGCTGACCACCTGGGACATCACGCCCGGTCAGGAGGCCAAGTACGTGCCTGACCTGGCCACCGACACCGGCACGTCCAGCAACGGCGGCAAGACCTGGACCTACACGCTCAAGGACGGCCTGACCTACGACGACGGCACGCCGATCACCAGCGGCGACATCAAGTACGGCATCGAGCGCTCGTTCGCGCCCGAGCTGTCCGGCGGCCTCGGGTACCACAAGTCGCTGCTGGCCGGTGCTGCGAACTACAAGGGCCCCTACGACGGCAAGGAGCTGTCGTCGATCAAGACCCCGGACGACAAGACGATCGTCTTCGAGCTCAACACCCCCTACGGCGACTGGCCCTGGATCGCCTCGATGCCCGCGTTCACTCCGGTGCCGAAGGCCAAGGACACCAAGCCCGCCACCTACGGGGAAAAGCCTGCGGCCTCCGGCCCGTACGAGGTCGAGTCCTACTCCCAGGGAGTCGCACTGAAGCTGGTCCGTAACCCGAAGTGGAGCGCGGCGACCGACACCGTCCGGACGGCCGGTCCGGACACCATCACCTTCACGATGAGCCAGGACGCCACGGTGGCCGCCCAGTCGCTGATCGCCGACAGCGGCGAGGCGCAGACCTCGTTCGGTGCCCAGTTCGTGCCGCCCGCGCAGCTGGCCCAGGCGCAGGGCAACCCGACGGCGAAGAGCCGGCTGGTCACCTCCGACCCGGGTGCGCTGGCCTACCTGGCCTTCAACACCGCGCGCGGCGCGCTCAAGGACGTCAAGGTCCGCCAGGCGCTCGAGTACGCCGCCGACCGGCAGGCCTTCCTGCTCGCCTCGGGCGGGGACATCTCGGGCGCGGCCGCGACCACGTTGATCACCCCGGGCATCCCCGGGCGGGCCGACTACGACCTGTACCCCGCCCCGGCCACCGGTGACATCGACAAGGCCAAGCAGCTGCTGGCCGCCGCCGGTCACGCCACCGACCTGAGCCTGAACCTCGTCGTGCAGAACGACTCGGTCTCCCTGGCCCAGGGCCAGGCGATCCAGCAGGGCTTCGCGAAGGCCGGCGTCAAGGTGACGCTGGTGCCGCTGGACCAGAACACCGCCATCGAGCGGGTCACCGCCGGGTCCGGCGACTACGACATGTACATCGGCAGCTGGCAGCCGGACTTCCCGAGCCCGAACGGCAACATCCAGCCCCTGTTCGACTCCAGTCAGATCGGCGGCGGGGGCTTCAACATCTCCCGCTACAAGAACGCCGGCGTCGACGCGGCCATCGCCAAGGCCACCGGCACCGTGGACCAGGCCGACGCGGCGACCCAGTGGGCGGCGATCGACAAGACGATCATGGGCGACGCGCCGGTCATCCCGCTGACCTACACGAAGAACTCCTTCATGCACGGGTCCAAGGTGCAGAACTTCCAGATCGGAGCCTTCCCGGCCTACCCGAACTACCTGAAGGTGACGCTGAGCCAGTGAGCGACGAGCCTGGGCAGCGCGTGCTGGCCGCGCCTGTGCTGACGGTCGAGGGGATCACCGTCGCCTTCGCGGCCGCTGGCGCGCGCCGTCCCAGGCCGCCGCGCGAGGTGGTCCACGGGGTCGGCTTCGCCCTCGAGCGGGGACGGGTGCTGGCCCTGGTCGGGGAGTCCGGCTCGGGCAAGAGCGTGACGGCGATGGCGCTGCTCTCGCTGCTGCCCCGCAACGCCCGGGTCGGCGGCTCGGCCGTGCTCACCGGACCGGACGGGCAGGCCACCGAGCTGATCGGGGCCTCGGCCACCGAGCTGGCCGGCGTCCGGGGCAGGAGGATTGCGGCGATCTTCCAGGAGCCGATGAGCGCGCTCAACCCGGTCTTCCGGATCGGGGACCAGATCGCCGAGGCGGTCGAGATCCACCAGCCTGACCTCGGCCGTGACGGGGTCCGGCGACGGGTGCTCGAGCTGCTCGAGCTGGTCGCCGTCCGCGACCCCCGGCGGATCGCCCGGGCCTACCCGCACGAGGTGTCCGGCGGCCAGCTGCAGCGGGCGATGATCGCGATGGCCATCAGCAACGACCCGGCCGTCCTCATCGCGGACGAGCCGACCACGGCCCTGGACGTCACGGTCCAGGCCGGGATCCTCAGCCTGCTGCGGGACCTGACCGACCGGCTCGGGACGGCGGTGCTCCTGATCACCCACGACATGGGGGTGGTCGCCGACGTCGCGGACGAGGTCGCGGTGATGCGCGGCGGCGCCATCGTGGAGAGCGGGCCGACAGGCCGCATCTTCGCCAGGCCGGAGGCCGACTACACCCGTTCGCTGCTCCAGGCCGTGCCCCACCTCACCCGTCCTTCCGCAGGTCCAGGGAGCGGGGCTCAGCTCTCCTCCCCGGGGACAGGTTCCGAGAGCCGGCCGGCGGCTGAGCTCGCCGACGCGTCCGTGGTCTACGGCGGCCGGGCCGGCGAGGTACCTGCGGTGGACGGAGTCTCGCTCACCATCGCGCCGGGAGAGTTCCTGGGCCTGGTGGGGGAGTCGGGCTCGGGCAAGTCGACGGTCGGCCGGGCGCTGGCCGGACTGGTGCCTCTGACCTCGGGCCAGGCACGGTTGGCCGGCATCGACCTGGCCGGCGCGTCCCGCCGGGTGCTGCGCGAGGCGCGTACGCACCTCGGCATCGTGTTCCAGGACCCGGCCTCCAGTCTCAACCCGCGGCACAGCGTCGGTCGCAGCATTGCCGAGCCGCTGCAGCTGCACGGCACCTCCGACCCGACCGCCCGCCGGGAACGGGTCGAGGAGCTGCTGGACCGGGTCCGGCTCGGCCGCGACCTCGCCGGCCGGCTGCCACACGAGCTGTCCGGGGGGCAACGGCAGCGGGTCGCCCTGGCCCGGGCTCTGGTGGACCACCCGGCCCTGCTGATCGCCGACGAGCCCACCAGCGCTCTCGACGTCTCGGTTCAGGCCACCGTGCTGGAGCTGCTGGCCGAGCTGCAGCGCGACCTGGGCTTCGCCTGCCTGTTCATCAGCCACGACCTCGCCGTGGTCGGTGCCGTCACCTCCCGCGTCGCGGTGATGTACGACGGCCGGCTCGTGGAGTCCGGGCCCACCGCCGACGTGCTCTCCGACCCGGCTGAGGCCTACACCCGGCGCCTCCTCGCCGCCGTCCCCGTGCCCGACCCCGTCGCTCAGGCCGAGCGGCGCCAGGCCTGGGACGCGTTGGAGGTCTCAAGGCGATAGTCCGTGAACGAAGGAGGGGAGCATGCCGCCTTCGTTTACGAACTATCCAGCGCCAGGGTTCGCCGCACCAGGGCCCCCACCGCCTCGGCCTCCAGCAGGAAGCCGTCGTGGCCGAACCTCGACGGCAGCACGTCCAGGGAAGGACAGGTGGGGATCAGCTCGGCCAGCTCCTGCTGCAGCCGCAGTGGGTAGAGACGGTCGGAGTCGATGCCGGCCACCACCACCGGTACCCCGACGCCGCGCAGGGCCGCCGCCACCCCGCCCCGGCCGCGGCCGACGTCGTGGCTGTTCATGGCCTCGGTGAGAGTGACGTAGCTGCCGGCGTCGAAGCGTCCGACCAGCTTGCCGGCCTGGTGGTCGAGGTAGGACTGGACGGCGTACAGGTCCCCGCGACCCGGTTGGCGCTGCCGGCCGAAGCGCTCGTCCAGCTCGCGCTCGCTGCGGTAGCTCAGGTGGGCCAGCCGACGGGCCAGGCCCAGCCCCACCGCAGGGAACGAGCCGGCCGCCAGGTAGTCACCGCCCTGCCAGGCAGGGTCGGAGGTGACGGCCAGGATCTGTGCGCTCTGCAGGCCGATCTGGTCGGCGGTGACGGCGGCGCCGGTGGCCAGCACCAGGGCCGCGCCCACCCGTCCGGGCCAGCTCACCGCCCACTCCAGGGCCCGCATGCCGCCCATCGAGCCGCCCACGACGGCGGCCCAGCGTTCGATCTTCAGCGCGTCCGCCAGCCGACGCTCGACCTCCACCTGGTCGCGGATCGTGACCACCGGGAACCGTGAGCCCCACGGCCGTCCGCTCGAGCTGCTGGAGAAAGGCATGAGCGACGAGGGACCCGTCGTGCCCTGGCAGCCTCCCAGCACGTTGCTGGACACGACGTACCAGCGGTCGGTGTCGAGCGCCCGACCCGGCCCGACCAGCGCGTCCCACCAGCCGGCCGTCGGCTGGCCCGGTCCGGCCGGACCGGTGACGTGCGCGTCGCCGGTCAGCGCGTGCTCGACCAGGACGGCGTTGGCGATCCGGCCGGCCTCGAGCCGGGGGGTGCCCGCCGTCTCGTACGCGACGGTCAGCCCGGGCAGCTCCGTCCCGGACTCCAGGGGCAGGTGCCCGAGTTCGGCGAACCGGCGGGCCGCGACCGGGTCGCCGGCCCGCCAGCCGCCGTACCTCACGCTCGGCTCAGGATGTGGGCCGCGGTCAGGCTGACTTCGCCGCGCGGAACCCGGCGTCCAGGTCGGCCAGGATGTCGTCGATGTGCTCCAGGCCGACGGCGAGCCGGACCAGACCCTCGGTGACGCCGGCCTTGACCCGCTCGTCCGGCGACAGCTGCGAGTGCGTTGTCGAGGCCGGGTGGATGACCAGGCTGCGTACGTCGCCGATGTTCGCGACGTGGCTGTGCAGCTCGAGCGCCTCGACGAACGTCCGGCCCGCCTCGATCCCACCCTGGATCTCGAACGACAGCACCCCGCCGGTGCCGAGCGGCGCGTACTTCTGGCCCCGCTCGTACCAGGGACTGGCGGGCAGGCCGGCGTAGTTAACGCTCTCCACCTCGTCCCGGTCGGCCAGCCACGTGGCCACGGCGGTGGCGTTCTGGACGTGCCGCTCCAGCCGGAGGCTGAGGGTTTCGATGCCCTGGCTGATCAGGAACGCGTTGAACGGCGAGACCGACGAGCCGAGGTCGCGGAGCAGCTGGACGCGGGCCTTGAGCACGAACGCCAGGTTCGCCCCCAGCGCCGAGCCGACCCCGAGGTCGCGGGCGTAGACCAGGCCGTTGTAGGAGGCGTCGGGGGTGTTGAAGCCGGGGAACCGCTCGGGCTGGGCCGCGTAGTCGAAGCGACCGCTGTCCACGATCACGCCGCCGATCGCGGTGCCGTGGCCGCCGAGGTACTTGGTGGCGGAGTGGATCACCACGTCCGCGCCCCACTCGATCGGCCGGATCAGGTACGGCGTGGCGATGGTGTTGTCGACCATCAGGGGTACTCCGGCCTCGTGCGCGACGCTGGCGACGCCCTCGATGTCCAGCACGTCGATCTGCGGGTTGGAGATCGTCTCGGCGAAGAACGCCTTGGTGTTCGGCTTGACCAGCGCGCGCCAGTTGTCCAGGTCGTCAGGCTCCTCGACGAAGCTGACCTCGATGCCGAGCTTGGCGAAGCTGTAGTGGAACAGGTTGTAGGTGCCCCCGTAGAGGCGGGCGCTGGAGACGATGTGGTCCCCGGCCTCGGCCACGTTGAGCAGCGCGATGGTCTCGGCGGCCTGCCCGCTGGCCACCAGCAGTGCCCCGACGCCGCCCTCCAGCGAGGCCAGCCGCTGCTCGACCGCGTCCTGGGTGGGGTTCATGATCCGGGTGTAGATGTTCCCGAACTGCTTCAGGGCGAACAGGTCGGCGGCGTGGTCGGTGCTGTCGAAGGTGTAGGAGGTGGTCTGGTAGATCGGCAGCGCGCGCGCGTGGGTGGCGGCGTCCGCGGTCTGCCCGGCGTGGATCTGGCGGGTCTCGAAGGACCAGGTGTCGCTCATCGAAAGCTCCTCTGCAGGTGTCCGGCGGTAACGGTCACGTTACCTACTTCTGCGCTGGGGAAGAGGGGTCCGCTCGCAGGCTGGACCTGTCCGCAGCGGCGTCCTCACTGCACCGCCGAGGTCAGCCGGGTCAGGTCGTCGACCAACCGGTGCCGCCGGGTGCGCTCGGACCACTCGGCGGTGGTGAGCTCGCGTGACACCGCGCGGTAGCCGTCCTCGACGGCCCGCAGCTCCTCGATGAACGAGCGGCCGCAGACCATCAGCATCAGCTCCAGGTCGAGCTGGAACGAGCGGATGTCCATGTTCGAGGAGCCGACCACCGCCACGTCGTCGTCCACCGAGAGGTGCTTGGCGTGCAGGATCGAGGGCGCCGGGTAGAGGTAGATCCGGACACCGGCCTCCAGCAGGTCGGCGTAGTAGGAGTGCTGGGCGTGGAAGACGAAGAACTGGTCGCCGATCACGCCCACGAACAGCTCCACCGCGACCCCCCGCCGGGCGGCGGTCAGGATCGCCCCCAGGAGTGACTCGTCGGGCACGAAGTAGGGGCTCGTGATGCTGACCCGCTTCGAGGCGTAGTAAAGCAGCGAGTTGAACAGGGCGAGGTTGTTCTCGGTCCGGAAGGCCGGTCCGCTCGGGGCGATCTGGGCCAGCAGCTCACCCCGGCCGTCCGGCAGCGTCTCCGTCTCGCCGGGGTCGTCGATCAGGACGTCGGTCTCGGAGAACCAGTCGGTGGCGAAGACCGCGTCCAGCTCGCGGACCACCGGCCCACGCACCTGCGCCAGCAGGTCGCGCCACTGCAGGCCGCGACGCCGGTTCGCCCGCTTGTCGTAGCCCGGGTCGATCAGGTTGAGCGACCCCACGTAGCCGAGCTGCCCGTCGGCCACCAGCAGCTTGCGGTGGTTGCGCAGGTCGGGGCGCTGGTAGCGGCCCCGCAGCGGCTGAACCGGCAGCATCAGCCGCCACTCCGCGCCCATCCGGTCCAGCTCGGCGCAGGTGCGCCGGTAGCCCGGGTAGGGGCGGGAGCCCAGGTGGTCGAACAGCACCCGCACCCGGACGCCGCGCTGCACCGCGTCTGAGAGGGCAGCGAAGAAGGGTGACGTGGTCTCGTCCAGGGACAGGATGTAGAACTCGACGTGCAGGTACCGGCGGGCGTCCCGGACGGCGGCGACCAGCGCGTCGAGCTGCTCGTCGAAGCTGGTCAGCAGCCTCGCGTCGTTCGCCCCCAGCAGGGGCATCGCCCCGACGGTCCGGTTGAGCCGGGCCACGGCCGGGAGCCACTCGGGCGCCCCGGGCAGCTGCGGGGCGTGTTCCAGCGCCTGGGTCCGCTCGGTGATCAGCTCGTCCATGCTCTGCTGCCGCTGCTGGCGCACCCGCGGCAGCTTCGAGCTGCCGATCAGCACGAACAGCAGCAGCCCCACCACCGGCAGGAAGCTGATCAGCAGGATCCAGGCCAGGGCCGAGGAAGGCCGGCGGTTGCGGGGAGCCACGACCAGCGCGACCACCACCATGACCACCAGCAGCAGACCCAGGACGCCGGCGCCGGTCAGCTCGGACAGGAACGAGTCGATGGCTGCTCCTCCCGGGTCGGCTGCGCGCGAGCCTACTGCGCTCGACCGGTGCCGGCACTCTCCGGCCGGCCCTTCCGGAGCGGGACGGATCGCGCAAGACTGACCGGGACCCGAGGAGCCCCATGCCCACCACGATCACCGTCATCTTCGACAACCCCACCGACCCTGCGGCCTTCGAGGCCGGCTACGCCGACGGGCTGGTCGATCTCGCTCGAGCCCTGCCCGGGCTGCAGCAGCTCGAGACGTCCAAGGTGTGGCCGAAGGAGGACGGCAGCCCCACTCCCGCCTACCGGATGATGGTGCTCACCTTCGCCGACTACGACAGCGCGAGCGCGGCTACGACCACCGAGGCGGCCGGCGCCTTCTTCCCGGCGGTGCTCGGCCTGGCGACCGGTGGCGTGCGGCTGGTGTTCTTCGACGTCGAGGAGTCCGTGAGGCTCTGAGGTCCTGACCGGTATCAGGCCGCGCCCCCTCCGCTCCTGGAGGAGACGGGGCGTCTCCGGGGGTGGTCGAGATGATCCTGGGGCATTCCTGAGGTGCTCTTGGGCGCGCGGCGGGAGGGGGTTGAGGTCGCCCCGGCACCGTGGGGGCCATCGCCACAACGGCCGCTCCTCGCCCGAGGTCGGCCGCCGCCGGAGGGGGCCAGACCAACTGTGGACAGGAGCACCAGATGTCAGTCGACGTCACGACCGACCTCCTACCGCGCGGGCTCGGGCTGCCGGTGAGACCGGAGCGTGTCCCGCTGCACCTGGTCCGCGACCCGCACCCCGCCTACGCGGCGCAGCAGGCCTTCGCGGACGAGTCAGACCGGGTCCTCCGGCTGGCCGGGGCCAGCGGCCAGCGTCTGGCCACCGCGCTCTACCTGGTGCTCCGTCAGCATCACGCCGTCCCCGAGCTGGACCCTGACGGGGGGTCGCACCTGACCTGCGCGGAATGCCGCCCGACCGACCGCGACCCCGCCGACCAGTACCCGTGCCCGACCGCAGAGCACGCCTTCTGGGCCCTCGACGCCGTCCTGCGCTGACCGGGCGTCCGGGCCGGGGTCCGGGTCCGGGTCGGTCAGTCGATCAGCCCGCGCCGCCGGGCCACCGCGGCCGCCTCCGTCCGGCTGTGCGCTGACAGCTTGGCCAGGATGTTCGACACGTGCACGCTCGCGGTCTTGGTGCTGACGTAGAGCTGCTCACCGATCTCGCGGTTGCTCAGGCCCTGGGCCACCAGTACCAGCACCTCGCGCTCCCGCGGGGTCAGCACCTCCACCGACGGCGGCCGGACCAGCGGCCGCAGCTCGGCCACCAGGGGAGCCGCGTCCAGCTGCTGGGCCGTCTCCAGGGCGGCGGCGGCCACGGACGGCGCCCGCCCGGCGTCGTCGGTGCCCCGCAGCGCCATCGCCCACCGCGCGGCCGAGCGGGCCTGCTCGTACCGGTGCCCGTACGCGGCGAAGGCGGCCGTCGCCTCCGACCACGCCGTGGCCTGGGCGGCGACGTCCACCGGCTCGCCGGCGGCCCGCCGGAGCCGGCCCAGCTCGGCCCGCAGCCGCAGCAGCCAGGCGTTGCTCTCGGCCCCACGCTCGGGTCGGCGGCCCATCCCGACCGCGAGCTCGGCCCGGGCGGCCTGCTCGACGGCGTGCTCGAGCAGCTCGGCCCGGCGTCCCGGCGGCAGGCTCGGCAGGCCGGCCGCGAGCTGGCCCAGCAGCAGCGCCGTCAGCCGGATCCGCGCCTGCGGGTTGTCGACGTGCCACGCCCGCCGCAGGCACGCCAGCACCTCGTCGTGCACGGCGACCGCCTCGTCGAGCTCGCCGGGCCCGTGCAGGTCGATGGCCGCCGCCCCGCTGTGGACGGCGATCATCCCGTCGGCCGGCCAGTACGGCCGGACCCGCTCCAGCAGGGCGGGCCAGCCCGCTGTCCGGCCCCGTGCGGCCCGGACGCCCAACGCGATGCCGAGCAGGCCGGCCGCCGCGAGCCCGGGGGCGTCGTCGAGGTGCCCGGTCAGCTCCTCGACCAGCTCCCACCGGCCCAGCTGGTAGGCGACGAGCGCGGCCTGGACCCGGGCTTCGGAGCCGTACGGGGCGAACGGCTGGCCGAGCTCGGTGCTGCGGTCGGCCGCCTGCCGGAGGGTGGCCAGCGCCTGGGGCAGGTCGCCCTGCTCGTGCTCGATGCTGGCCAGCTGGAAGAGCACCCGGACCTCCGCCGGCCCGTCGGCCCCCCGGACGGCGGCGTGCAGCTCGGTCAGCACGCGTCGCGAGGTCGCGGCGTCCCCACCGCGCTCGGAGACCCGGGCCAGGGTGGTGTGCAGTGAGGCGTTGACCGACCCTGTCCGCAGCTCCGGCGGCATGGCCAGGCCCTCCTCGACCCAGCGCAGCGCCTCGACCTCACGACGGGCTCCACGCAGGGCGGCCGCGTGGATGGCCACGGCGCGCGCCCGCAGCGCTGTTGGTGGATCGGCCGGGACGAGCTGCACGGCCTCCGACGACGCCGCCAGCTCGTCGGTCCCGGATTCGGTCAGCACCGCCGACTCGGCCACCGCGACGAGCAGCCGGCCCCGCTGCTCCGGCGTGGCCGTCGGTGGCAGCGAGCGCAGCTGGCCGACCGCCACCGACTCCGCCCGGGGGAGTGAGCCGGCTGCCAGCAGGGCGCCGACCGCCTTCTCGGTCACCGCGACCCGCGCCGCGATCCCCGCCCCCTCGTCAAGCCCGTCGGCGGTCCCGCTGGTGAGAGACCCGTCGGCCGCGGCGACGTCGAGGGCGAGCAGGTAGTGCCGGGCCGCCTCGTCGGGCCCCTGGGCGGCGAGCGCCTCGTCGCCGGCGCGCAGGCTGGCCGCGTACGCGGTGGCGTGGTCGTCGGCGGCGATGGCGTGCCGGGCGACGTCGGCGGCCGTCCCCGGGGCGCCGTCGGGAAACGTCTGGCCGGTCAGCGCGGCCACGTACGCCGTGTGCAGCCGGCGTCGCTCGCCCGGCATCAGGTCTTCATAGACCGCTTCGGCGAGCATCGAGTGCCGGAAGCGGTAGCCGTCGTCCTCGGCCACCAGGACGTGGAACTCCACCGCCGCCCGGACGGCGTCCTCGAAGCGGCCCTGGTCCAGGCCGGTGACGGCGCCGAGGACGCGGTCGCGGACCGAGCGGCCGGCCGCCGAGGCGGCCCGCACCACCTGGGCGGCATCCGGTTCGAGGTGGTCCAGCCGCAGCAGCAGCAGGCCGGCCAGGTCACGCGGCAGGGCGTGGCTGCCGACGGCCGCCACCAGCTCCTCGGTGAAGAACGCGTTGCCCTCCGCCCGCTCGACCACCGCCGCAAGCTGGGCGGCCGCCATCGGCTCAGGGTGCAGCGCGACGACCAGCGCGCGGACCTGGTCGTCGGACAGCGGAGCCAGCTCGAGCCGTCGGACGCCGGGCAGCCGGGACCAGCCGGCGGCGATGCTGCGCAGCGGGTGCCGTCGGTGCAGGTCGTCGCTGCGGTAGCTGGCCACCAGCGAGACGGGCACGGTGAAGCGTCGGGTGAACAGGTAGCTGACCAGGTCGCAGGTCGAGCGGTCGGCCCAGTGCAGGTCCTCCAGGACCACCAGCAGTGGCGCCTCGCGGCCGAGAGCGGCCAGCACGGCGTAGATCGACTCGAAGAACGCACCCCGGTCGAGCGTGTCGACGGCTCCGGACCCGGCGGTCGCCGGCAGCAGCCGGCGGACCGCGGGCCAGCGTCCGGCCAGGCTCTCCATCAGCTCGGGCCGGTTCGCCTGCAGCCGAGCGGCGATCTCGGCGAAGGGCAGGTAGGGCAGCGGGCTGCCCCCGAGGTCGAGGCAGTGCCCGGTGGCCACCCGCCAGCTCTGCTCGCCCGCCTGGGCCGTCAGCGCCGCCAGCAGCCGCGACTTGCCGATCCCCGCGTCCCCGCTGAGCAGGACGGCTCCCGGGGCGGGCGGCGAGGTCACCCCGGCCAGCCGGGCCAGCGTCGCCAGCTCGACGTCACGCCCGGTGAGCGGGACGGCGGCGGGGAGGGGAGGCACGGTCGTCATTGTGGTCCACGGGTCTGACACCGGGCCGGCTCCACGTCCTACCGGGTGGCCCCTAGGTACCTCAGACCCGAGCCGGCGGCCGACCTGAGACCAAGATCAGGCATCCGCCCCATGTCCTGCCCCCCACCTCAGCACCAGGTTGGAGCCATCGGAACCACCCCGGTTCCGCAGGCTCAGGAGACGGACATGACCGACGACTACAGCTACCTGTTCGACTACAAGATGCGGATGGCCGACCTCCAGGACATCGCCGCGATGGACCGGATGGCCGCCGACCTGCGACCTCAGTCGGCCCTCAGCCGCTGGGCGGAGCAGCGCGTGAACCTGCGGAGCGCCCGCCGTCAGTCCGGGTGGGTCGCCCGGCACCGCCAGGCCCGGCACGCCTCCTGAGAGGGGCGATCCGGTGTCTTCTGCCCTCGCTCCGCTCGGGCGATCCGGGTCCTCGTGAGGGTGCAGGCCGACCACGACCTGCACCCTCAGGAGGACGTCGAAGTGCCTCTCCCAGCAGGACGTGCCGACCCCCCTCCGACGGACACCATCGAGTCATCGACCAGCGCCCGACCACCCCGGCCGGGCCGTCCGAGAAGGAGAAGTTCGATGACTCGTTCACGCAAGCTCACCGGTGCACTCGCCGCGGCCGCCGCCGTGATCGGCGGGGTGGGCACCTACGCCCTCGTCGCCACGCCCGCCGATGCCGTCCCCGGCGCCCAGGAGAAGTGCACCTTCGGCCTGAAGACCATCAAGGTCGAGGACGGCTGGCAGCAGCTCGGCCTCGGCGTCACCCTGAACAACGGCAAGGTCAGCCGCAAGGCGATCTCCCAGCTCTCCGCGGACATGGGCGTGGTCACCGACGCGGAGATCCGGGTGGGCTACTCCGTGGACGGCGGTGCCGTCCAGGAGAAGGTCTACGGACCGGGCAACCTGGCCAACCACACCGAGTTCTGGCAGACCCGCAGCACGATCGCGGTGATCCCGCTCGGTCCGGGCCGGCACACCGTCCGCCCCTACTGGCGGATCAGCGGCGCCAAGGGCACGAGCGGCGCGTTCGAGGACGGCTGCTTCACCGTCGAGTCCAAGACGTCGTAGGCCGTTCCCCGGTGCCGATCTCGCAGGGGTCTCCGAGTGCCGGTCCGGCTCAGCGCCGGGCCGGCACCGGCTCGTCCGGAGCGAGGACGTGCCGGCGGTAGGCGACGGCGACCGCCGCGGCGCGGTCGCGCAGGTCGAGCTTGGTCAGGATGCGGCCGACGTGGGTCTTCACCGTCGTCTCGGCGATCGTGCAGTGCTCGGCGATCTCGTGGTTGGAGAAGCCGTGGGCCACCAGCCGGAGGACCTCGCGCTCGCGGGCGGTCAGCTCGGGCACCCGGTCCGCAGATGGGGCGACCGGACCAGGACGTGAGGAGAAGTCGGCCAGCAGCGCCCGCGTCACGGCCGGGTCGAGCCAGGCCTGACCGGCCGCCACGGCGCGGACCGCCCGGGCCAGCTCGTCGGGTGCGGTGTCCTTGAGCACGTAGCCGGAGGCGCCGGCCCGCAGCGCGGACCGGACAGCCTCGTCGGCGGCGTAGGTCGTGAGCATCAGCACTGCCGAGCGGTTTCCCGGGTCGGCCAGGATCGCCGTCGCCGTCTCGACCCCGTCCAGGCCGGGCATCCGGACGTCCAGCACCACCACGTCGGGACGCAGCTCGAACGCTGCCGCCACGCCGGCGGTGCCGTCCGCGGCCGTGCCCACCACCTCGAGGTCGGGCTCGAGCCCGAGGATCATCGCGAGACCCGTCCGCACCAGGCGCTCGTCGTCGACCAGCAGGACGCGGACGCTCACGCGAGGACCAGCTCGGCGGTGCCGTGACGACTGGAGGCCGCGGCTCCCGTGGGCAGGAGGACACGGACGGCGAAGCCCGGCTGCCCCGGGCGCGTCCCGGTCTCCAGCTTGCCGCCGCTCAGCTCGACGCGTTCGGCGAGCCCGACCAGGCCGTAGCCGCTCCGGCCCGGTGAGGGCGTGGGGCGACCGGGTGGCGGCCCGCCGTCGACGACCTCGATGCCCAGCGCGCCCGGCTGCCAGCTCAGGGTCAGCGTCGCGGTCGCGCCGGCTCCGGCGTGCCTGACCACGTTGGTCAGGGCCTCCTGGACCACCCGGAACGCCGTCAGGTCCGTGCCCGGGTCGAGGGAGCGGGGTGCCCCCCGATGCCGCACGTCCACCCCGATGCCGGCCGCCTGCACTGGCCAGAGCAGCAGATCGAGGTCGGCGACGCTATGCCGTCCCGGATCGTCCTCGGCGGTGGGCCCGGTGGCCCGAAGCACCTCGAGCAGACGGCGCAGCTCGACCACCGCCTGCTGGCCCAGCTCCTCCACCGCACCCATCGCCTCGGCGGCCCGGACCGGGTCGCGGCCGTTGAGCCGGCGGGCGCCGGCCGACTGCAGCACCATCACCGAGACGGCGTGGGCCACCAGGTCGTGCAGCTCGCGTGCGACGCGCAGCCGTTCGGCCTCGAGCGCGGCCGTGGTCTCGGACTCCTGCTGCTGCAGCCGACGGGTCGCGCGTCGCCGGGCGGCGGCGCTGGCTCCCCAACGCCCGGCGGCGAAGGTGGCGGTGTCGAGCCCGGCGTAGACCAGGGCCACGGCGAGCACGTCGAAGCCGCTCAAGCCGGCGCCGCCGAACGAGGCCTCGTACGCGACGGCCGTCCCGTGCGCCGCGAGGACGGCGGCGAGGGCAGCCAGGGCCTGCCGGCGCGGGGCCCAGACGGCGGCCGGGTAAAGCGCCACCAGCAACGTGACCAGCGGCCGGGAGCCGAGGCCGGCGGTCAGCAGCGCGGCGTACGCGGCCAGGACGGCGCAGACGCCCACGGGGGCGCGGCGACGCAGGGCCAGGACGGGCAGCATCGGCAGACCGGCGGCCAGCACCAGGGCCGGCGGTTGGAGGCCGGCCCAGCCGACCTGGTCCGACGCGTCGGCCAGCGTGGTGAACAGCGCGAGGTCCAGCCCGACCGCCAGCACGGCCACGGCCACCGTCCGGGTCGCGACCCCGGCCCCGCCCGCGGAACCGGAGGGGAGTACTAGTCCCATCGGAAGATCCGGCAGAGGGAGAGCTGGGCCGACCTCGGCGGCCCGGTGGTGACGGCGAAGCTGGCGGGAACGGCGGCGGGAGGCCGCCCGGCCCCGCGCATCGGCCGGGCCACCGCGGGCGCCAGCCGGGAGCGGTGGGCGAGGCCGTGGAACCGGTCCGGGCCGAGGCTCAGCAGAGCGCCGCGGCTGCCGCGGTCGGTGTCGGCAAGGGCCTCGACGATCGCGTCGTCGGGCACCCGGGCGCCCAGGACGACGGGGAAGCGCGAGCCGGTCGCCAGCCGGACGCCGGCAACGTTGGTGCGCTCCGGCGCTCCTTCCAGCCGGAGGTAGACGACCTCCACCGGAGTCGTCCACTCATCGGCGCTGCCGTCGGCGGCGACCACGCGGACGGCGAACGCGGTCCGGTAGCCGAGTGCGAGGGGCCAGGGTGAGAATGCGGCGACGTCGGTGCCGACCAGCACCCCGGCCACGCCGCCGATCCGTCCGCGGGGCCCGTAGAGGTGAGCGCTCGGGTTGGCCGTGCGCGGGTCATCGGTCACAGCGGCATCCTCCCGCGGCCCGCTGACGCAGGCCTCACGGACAGGAGGTTCGCTGATGCGCGCTGATACATGGTCGCTAGCCCGGCAGGACGGGGAGGCCGAAGAGGGGGGCGACGATGGTGTCGTAGACCCAGTAGGCGACCACCAGCAGGCCGAGGACCGCCGCCGGGCCCCAGCGGCGTCGACGGAGCCGGCGGCCCTGCTCCGCGACCCGGTTGGTCGCGGTTCCCGAGCCGGCGTCCCCGCCCAGGGCGAAGACCGGACGCTCCGGATCGGGCACCCCCTGCTTCGCGGCCGCGGCCGCGGCCGCGACCGGGGGGGAGGGGGCGGGGGTCGAGGACGTGTCCGGTCCACTTTCGAGCAGCGCGAAGTCGTCGCGGTAGCGCTCGGTGCGACGCACCGTCCGTGCGACCACGGTCGCGACCACCTCCTGCAGCCAGGCGTACGTCCGGGGGGCCAGCAGGTCGAAGGGGCTGCCGTAGACGAAGAGCGTGTCGTCGATGATCTCGACGTCGTAGGTGCCGAGCCGGTCGATGAACAGGGCCATCAGGTCGGGGGTGAAGATGCCGAAGGCGTCGCGGCCGTAGTTGTCCGGGGCGTAGAGGGTGAAGTGCTCGTCGAACTCTCCGCCGAGGGCCAGCCGCTGGTCGGGGGCGAGGTCGACCGGCAGGTTGGAGGTCTTGATCCCGAAGGTGCTGCGGTTGTTGGCCTTCGCGTCCAGCAGCAGGTGCGGCAGCCGCCGGTCGAGGGTGATCGCCACGTAGCCCCAGTGGTGGACCTGTGGCTGCTCGTCGTTCTCGCCCTGGACGGCGTAGCGGTAGTTGCCGATCTCGAGCGGCCGGCCCGCCGTGGTGGTCAGCCGCCGCTCGGCAACCCGGTCCTGGCCCGTCAGGAAGATCACCCCGGGGTGGGCGACCTGCTCGTCGTGGCCGTAGCGGAGGTCGTTGGCCGCGGCGAACCCCACCAGCCGGTACGCCGTCTCCCACCAGATGCGGGGGATCCGCAGCGAAGCGACCAGGCGGATGACGTGGACGACCGCCAGGAGCGCCGCGACAAGAACGAGGGCCACAACGGCGACGATGACCAGGTTGAGCGGGAACGGCGCCTCGAGGGTGAACTCCCAGACGGCCTCGACCAGGCTCCAGCGGCCGATCCAGAGGAAGAAGCCCAGTCCGACGAGCGGCACCAGGGCTGGGACCAGCTGGCCGGCCACGTCGGAGACGCCCGGCCGGCGGGCGCCCGTGGTCATCACCCGCCACGGCTTGCCGGACGCCTTCGAGTCAGCGACGAACGCGCTGAGCTCCGCCTCGGCCAGCGGGGCGGTCAGCGGCGTGAGGTCGAGCCGGCGCGCGGGCGAGGGCGGGGGACTCGGTGCGCTCACGGCTTCCTCCTGGGGCTCGGACGACATGGCCCGCGCAGGCAGCGTAGGGGCTGGACCAGGCCGTCCGCAGGGTCGCATCCGTCTGGCGGGCCGACGCCGGAGAAGTCGGCCCGATCGGGCAGGGTCGGCTGCCCGGCCGCGTCTCTCAACCGAAGAACTTCTCCGCGGGCGTCCAGGTCGACCGGTCGTCGAGGTCGGCGGCGTAGCTCAGCTGTTCCGCGATGGCCAGCAACGTGGGGATCTCGGCGGACCGGTCGGGATAGGGGCCGGTGTCGCTCGGGGTGATCCCGACGCAGATGTGGTGGCTCTGCACCGGGACGCAGACCCGCGGGCTCGTCGGCTTGTCGTCCAGCAGGGCCGGCAGGCCCTGGATCGTCACGGTCCGCCCGGCGGGTGCGCGCAGCACCTCCGGGCCCAGCAGCGAGATCTGCAGGTCGCTGTCGGGCAGGCCGAGCTCGACCCGGCCCACGTAGAGGTCGGTGGTCCCCCGCCCGAGGTCCTGCTCGATCTGGGCGAGCTGGTAGCCCTCGGGTAGGGAGTCGAGGCCGAACGGCAGGGTGACCGAGGAGTGGGTCAGCCGGACTGCCGCCGCCACCGTGTCGATCGGACCCGGCTCCAGGCAGGACACCTCGACCCAGGAGTCGCCCCCCAGGCGCCACATCAGGTACGGGCCCTCGGCTCCGGCGCCGTCCCGGACCGCCGGCCGGCCCTTGAACCGGGTCGCCACCTTCTCCCCGACCTTGTTGTCCGGCCCGCCCTGGCCCGGCGCTGAGACCGAGACGTAGCACGAGTCGTCCTGGCCCGGCCCGAGGCTCACCCCGGTCGACTCCTCGAAGGCGCTGATCGAGCGGTGGGTTATCCGCAGACCGTCGGACTCGACGACGCGGTGCCGCAGCGCCCACGTCGTCCGGACGTCCGGTTGGTCGAGGGGGCGGTCGACCATCAGGTCCGCGGGTCCGCCGCACCCGGTCAGCAGCGCGAGCGCGGCGACGACTGCGAGGCTGCTGCGGCGCGGGCCGTTCATGCCTGCTGACGGTACGCCGACCAGCCTCGCACCGGCCAGCCTCACGCCGGCCGGCTCAGCCGTCGACGAGCCAGGTCGTGGTGAAGCCGGCGAAGCCGCCGGACATCCGGTAGTCCAGCTGCAGCGCTTCGCCTCCGGGCGGGCGGGGGGCCAGCGGGATGATCTTGGGACCGTTCAGGGTCGGGAAGTCGGCGGCGGTGCTGCCGTCGGGCATCGTCAGCTCGCCGGTCAGCCGCAGCGCGTCGGCGCGCGGGTCGGGCACCTCCAGACGGACCGACACCGTCGGGTCCAGCGGCCGGGCGGCGAAGGCGCCGGACCACACGGCGACCGGGTCGCCGGTGGCCGTCCAACCCGAGGTCCCCCACAGCTGCGGGTCCTGGTCGTAGGTCGACCAGTCGTGCCGCAGGGCGACGACGTGGAACCCTTCGAACTGGTCGTCGGTGGCCACCGGCTGGACGAACGTCCGGTACGCCGCCGGCAGGCAGCGCGTCCGTGGGTCCACGACGGCGCGATCCACCAGCGCGTTGTAGACCTCGACCAGGTGCTCCTCCACCAGCCCCGTCTCGACCATCTCGACCAGGGCGACGTCCACCGTGGGCAGAGCCACCAGCCGCGCGTCACCCTCGACCACGGTGATCACGTCGTTGTAGCCGTTGCGTCCGACGGTGTCGCGGAGGAAGCGGCAGAGCACCGGGTCCTGCTCGACCGCGTACACCCGGCGGGCGCCGGCGCGGGCGGCGTAGAGGGAGAGGATCCCGGTCCCGGCTCCCGCGTCGAGCACCGTGTCGCCCGGTCGGACGGTGGCCTCGACCACCCGGCCCAGCGTCCCGGTCCGGCGCCGGTCACGGAGGCAGGCGTACGGAAAGTCGGTCGAGGACCAGAGGTCGCTGACGTCGGACAACAGGCTCCTCGCCGTGGGGGGACGGTGGCCGAGTGTAGGCGGCCGGTTCGACCCCCGACCGGGCAGCGGGGCTTGATCGCACGTAAAAGGCTCGTGACTAGGAACGACGTGACATACTCGGCGAACATGCCGGTGTTCCAGCCCCGGTCTCTCGACGATGGCGTCGGACTCATCGAAGGGATCCCCCCGTGCTTCGACATCACGCCGCTGTCGCGCGCCCGCGCCCCGGACGGCTGCTCGTCCCGCTGATCGCCACGGCGGTCGCGACCACCGCTCTCACCGGATCGGTCACTCCGGCCCAGTCGGCCACGGTGACTGCGGGCGCGGCCATCACGGTCCGCGGCACCTCCGGCGGCAGCAGCACCGGCACGTCGTCGGTCGAGGTGACGGCCCCGAGCGGCGTCGTCGCCGGTGACGTCCTCGTCGCCCGGGTGGCCAACCGGGGCGACGTCACCGCCGAGCTGACCGGGGCCGGCTGGGAGGAGGCCGGGACGACCCACAGCTCCGCGATGGTCAAGTCCGTCGTGCTGACCCGGGTCGCGACCGCCGACGAGCCGGCGAGCTACACCTTCGGCTCCAGCGTCGAGACCCCGCTGGTCGCCAGCGTCAGCGCCTTCGACCACGTCGATACCGTCGATCCGGTCGACACCTACGCCGGCAAGGTCAACGGCAACGTCGCCACCTTCACCACGCCGACGCTCAAGTCCACCGCCGGCAACGCGATGGCCGTCTGGTTCGGCACCCAGCTCTCCACCGGCAGCAACTGCGACGCGCTGCAGATCACCCCACCGTCGAGCTTCACCGAGTCCCTGGACAGCTGCCTGCCGGCGAGCTCCGGCCTGGCCATCGAGACCTCCTACGACCAGCTCGGAGCGGCTGCGTCCCGCAAGGGGCTCGTGGGCCGCTCCGGTGCCGCGCGGACCAACGTCACCCAGGTGCTGACCCTGCGCCCGGCCGCCGCCGTCCAGGCCGCGGACCGCTACGTGGGCGCGTCGGTCGACGTGGGCAAGCTCTGGAACGGCTACGCGGCCGACGGCAGCCACGACACGGCCCTGCCCGACAGCGAGCTGCACGAGCCGTCCGGTCTGGCCGCGAGCCGGGTCAACACCGGCGTCCAGTACGTGCACAGCGAGTCCGACGTCGAGGGGATGGTGGCCGTACGCACCTCCGACGCCCGGGTCGTCGGCCGCTACGACGTGGCCATCCCGGACCAGTGGGACTGGGAGGACATCGCGACCGGCCCCTGCCCGACGGGCAGCTGCATCTTCGCCGGCGACATCGGCCTCTTCAACGGCCTTCCCCACCCGCCGTCCACCTTCGCGGTCTACCGCGTGACCGAGCCCGACCTCGCGGCCGGTGAGACCTCCGGCACCCTGACCGGGGACTGGTTCCGGTTCCGCTACCCCGACGGCGTGCACAACGCCGAGGCGCTGATGGTGCACCCGACCACCGGCCGGGTCTACGTGATCACCAAGGAGGAGAGCGGGGTCAGCGGGGTCTACGCCTTCCCGACCACGCTGCCGGCCGCCTCGGCCACCACGGTCACCACGCTGACCAAGGTGGCGACGCTGCACGTGCCCACCTGGACCGGGGACCCGAGCGACACCCACGCCGCCACCTGGTACGCCCAGGTGAGTGCCGCCGCCATCCACCCGGCCGCCAACCGCTTCCTCATCCGCACTCCCTACATGGTCTGGGAGTACCGCGGCACCACCGGCGGCTCGTTCGACACCGCCTTGGCCGCGACGCCGGTCGCCCTGACGGCCCCGAGCGGTGAGCAGCAGGGCGAGGCGATCGAGTACGCACCCGACGGCTCGGCCTACTACACGTTGAGCGAGCGTCCTGCGCCCCCGTTCACCCTGAAGCGGGTCGACCGGCGCTGACTGCTCCGAGACATCGAGTAGGGAGGTGCCGCGTACTCGCTGCACGATGTCGTGCTCGTCGCCGCCCGCCGGCCCCGTCGACCGTCCCCGAGCCCGCCGAAGGGCTAGGCGGGCGCCACCTCGAGCGTCATGACGCAGTTGCCCTTGCCCTTGGGCCGCTGGTAGTCGAAGCCCAGGCGCTCGTACATGGTGCGGGTGGCGTTGTAGAGGAAGGACGACGACGTCTTCTTGCCGGGCGGGAGGTCGTGCGGGTAGGCCTCCACCAGGCCACCGCCGGCGGCGGCGATCAGGCCGAGCGCGCCCCGGACGGCGACCGCAGCCATCCCGCGCCGGCGGTAGCGACGGTCGACGAAGAGGCAGGTGATCCGGAAGTCCGGTGTCTGCTGCCGCTCCTGCTCCCACTGCTTGCGGTGATGGATGTTCCCCAGCTCGGTGACGGTGCCGTACTGGGCCCAGGCGATCGCCTCGTCGGCACCGTCAGGGGGTTCGCCGTCCTCGGCTGCGGGGGCGAACACCAGCGCGGCGTGGGCCCGGTCCTCGTGCACCAGCTGACGCTTGAAACCGCAGTTGCCCAGCTCCTTGCGCTCGGGCGGGTCCGGGTAGAGGTGGAACCAGGTGCACCAGCAGCCACCGAAGACGCCGTTGTGCCGCCCGGCGAGAGCCTCGAAGTCAGGCCAGGTGGCCGGGCTCAACGGCTTGACCGGGTAGCCGTCGACCTCCAGTGCTGCGCTGCTCACCTCGACACCGTACGAGCAGTTCCGGACGAGCGGCTTCCGGATCTCTTCCGAGGATCAGTCCCGGTCCGACAGCGCCCAGGAGGCGGCGGCGGAGGCGGCGGTGACCGTCAGCACCGACGGCCAGGCCCCGATCCGCTTGGCCAGCGGGTGGGAAGCGCCGAAGCCCAGCACGTACACGGCACTGAGCACGCCCGTGACCGCCGGTCCCCGCTTGGCCAGCCAGGTCCGGCCGGCGTAGACCCCGGCCAGGCCCAGCACGAGGCCGCCCAAGGGTCGGATGCCGGTCTCGCGTGCGGTCAGGTAGCCCCCCAGCAGGCCGAGGGACACCAACGGGGCGGTGGACACGTTCGCGGCGGGGGTCAGGGGCACGACGCGACGATAGCGCGGGCCCCGAGCCGCTCCCGGCTCCGGCGAGGAGGATGCTGGTGTGGTCCGATCGCGCACCAGCATGGAGGCTGACGATGACCGCCACGGCCGAGCCCGGCACCCGCACCCCCGAGTTGCCCACCGGCGGCTCCCCGATTCCCCCGACCATGCAGGCGGTGATCTGCCACGGTCCCGAGAACTACGTGCTGGAGACGGTGGCCGTCCCGCGCCCGGGACCGGGCGAGGCGCTGGTCCGGGTCGAGGCCGTCGGCATCTGCGCGAGCGACCTGAAGTGCTACCACGGGGCGTCGAAGTTCTGGGGCGACGAGAACCGTCCGGCCTGGGCCGAGACCGAGGTGATCCCGGGCCACGAGTTCGTCGGCACCATCCTCGAGCTGGACGAGGCCGCGGCCGCACGGTGGGGCGTCGCCGTCGGTGACCGGGTGGTCGCCGAGCAGATCGTTCCCTGCGAGCAGTGCCGCTACTGCCGCAACGGCCAGTACTGGATGTGTCAGCCACACGACATGTTCGGCTTCAAGCGGCGCAACCCCGGTGCCATGGCGGAGTACATGGTGTTCTCCGCCCGAGCCCGGGTGCATCAGGTCTCGGCTGAGCTGCCGCCGGCCCACGCCGCGTTCGCCGAGCCGCTGGCCTGCTCGCTGCACGCGGTCGAGCGTGCCGACATCCACTTCGAGGACGTCGTCGTCGTCGCCGGCTGTGGCCCGATCGGACTGGGCATGATCGCCGGCGCCAAGGCGAAGAATCCCAAGCTCGTGGTCGGTCTCGACATGGCCCAGGACAAGCTGGACCTCGCGCTGGAGTGCGGGGCGGACCTGGTGATCAACATCGGCAGCGAGGATGCGGTGGCCACCATCAAGGAGCTCACCGACGGCTACGGCGCCGACGTCTACCTCGAGGGCACCGGGCACCCCTCGGCCGTGGCCCAGGGGCTCAACCTGCTGCGCAAGCTGGGCACCTACGTCGAGTACAGCGTCTTCGGCAGCGACGTCACCGTCGACTGGTCAATCATCAGCGACGACAAGGAGCTGGACGTCCGCGGCGCCCACCTCGGACCGCACTGCTGGCCGGCGGCGATCCGGATGATCGAGTCCGGGCGGCTGCCGATGGACAAGATCTGCACCCACCAGCTGCCGCTGGCAGAGTTCCAGCAGGGCCTGGACCTGGTGGCGGCGGGCAAGGAGTCGATCAAGGTTTCCCTGATCCCATGATCAACTGCTCATGATCGACTGCTCGTGAGCTGGCGCAGGTGAGTCACGCCGAGACCCTGTGGGTGGGGACGAGCTGGAAGATGAACAAGACGCTGGCCGAGGCCGCGGCGTTCGTCGATGAGGTCGCCGCCGCTCCCGTTCCGGAAGGTCTGCAAGCGTTCGTGCTGCCCCCGCACACGGCGCTGGCCAGCGTCCGGGCACGGCTGCCGCAGGACTCGCCGATCCTGCTGGGGGCGCAGAACGCGCACTGGGGGCCCGAGGGCGCGGGCACCGGCGAGGTCTCGATGCGGATGGTCCGCGACGCCGGCGCGACGCTGGTGGAGATGGGGCACTCGGAGCGGCGGGCGAGCTTCGGCGAGACCGACGAGACGGTGGGACTCAAGGCCGAGGCCGCCCTGGCTCACGACCTGGTGCCGCTGGTCTGCGTCGGCGAGCCGGCCGAGGTCCGCGACGCGGGTGGGGAGCTGGAGTTCGTCGCCGGCCAGGTCCGGGCCGGCCTGTCGCGGCTCCCGGAGGACGCGGTGGGGCGGGTGCTGGTGGCCTATGAGCCCATCTGGGCCATCGGTGAGCACGGCCTGCCTGCGCGGCCCGACCAGATCGCTCCGGTGATGGCCCTGATCGCCGAGGTGGCCGCCGGGCTCTCGGCCGGTACCGGGCTACGGGCGTTGCTCTACGGTGGCGGCGTGGACCCCAGCAACGCCGCCGACCTGCTCACCGACCCCCACACCGACGGGCTCTTCGTCGGCCGCGCCGGCTGGGATGCCGCCGGCTTCCTGCGGCTGCTGCAGCTCTGCGCCCCTTTCGCCCCACCGACCGCCTGACCCTGAGCCGCCTGACAACGATGCTGGAGGATTCATGACCCACGTCCACAACGACCCCGCCGATTTCAAGACCGACGTGCTGCGCGGCTTCGCGCTGGCCTACCCGGCGTACGTGGAGCGGGTGGCCGAGGCCTCCGGTTTCGTCCGGGCGGGCGGACCCGTCGACGGCAAGGTGAGCCTGCTGCTGGGCGGTGGATCGGGGCACTACCCGTCGTACTCGGGCGTGGTCGGCACCGGTTTCGCCGACGCGGCAGTGCTCGGCGACCTGTTCGCCTCCCCGTCGGCCGAGCAGGCCTACCGCGTCGGACGGGCCGCTGAAGGCGGCGCCGGGCTGATCATCGCGTTCGGCAACTACGCCGGCGACCGGCTGAACTTCGCCGTGGCCGCCGACCGGCTGCGCGCGGAGGGGATCGACACCCGGATCGTCTACGTGACCGACGACATCGCCTCCGGGCCCGCCGACCAGCAGGACCTCCGCCGCGGCATCGCCGGCACCTTCACCGTCTACAAGATCGCCGGCGCAGCCGCCGAGGCCGGCCTGGACCTCGACGAGGTGGAACGGGTGATGCGCGCGGCGAACGCCGCCACCTACTCCTTCGGCGTGGCCTTCGAGGGCTGCACCATGCCGGGGGCGGACGAGCCGCTGTTCCACGTCGAGCCCGGCTCGATGGACTTCGGCCTGGGGATCCACGGTGAGCCGGGGATCAGCTCCGCACCCTGGATGCCGGCCCACGAGCTGGCGGCCACGCTGGTCGAGACCGTGCTGGCCGAGCGGCCCGAAGGGGTGAGCGGCCGTGCCGCCGTGCTGCTGAACGGGCTGGGAGCCACCAAGTGGGAGGAGCTGTTCGTGCTCTGGGGCGAGGTGGCCACCCTGCTGGGCGACGCCGACGTCGAGCTGGTGGCCCCCGAGGTCGGCGAACTGGTGACCAGCCTGGACATGGCCGGCTGCTCGCTGTCGGTGACCTGGCTGGACTCCGAGCTCGAGGGCTACTGGGTCGCCCCGGCCAGCACGCCAGCGTTCCGGCGCGGCGACGCCGTGGCCCGGCAGCGCAGCACGCCGCGGGAGCGGAAGGTGCCCGATACCAGCGCCGCCGACGCCGAGGAGGCCAGCGACGCCTCGCTCGCCGCCGCCGTCGTGGTCAAGCGGGCGGTGGCCGCACTCCGCGACACCGTCGAGCAGCACAAGGAGCACCTCGGCCAGCTCGACGCCGTGGCCGGGGACGGCGACCACGGCATCGGCATGTCCCGCGGGGCGACGGCCGCCGCGGAGGCCGCTGAGGCCACCGAGGGCGGCGTGCAGACCGTCCTGAGTGCGGCGGGAGCGGCGTTCGGCGACCGCGCCGGCGGGACCAGCGGCATCCTGTGGGGCGTCCTGCTCGACGGGGTCGGCCAGGGCCTCGGGAACACCGAGGAGCCGACCGCCGAGCGGGTGGCCGCGTCGGTGCAGCAGGCGGTGGAGAAGCTGCAGACCTTCAGCAAGGCCGAACGCGGCGACAAGACGATGCTCGACGCGCTCTTCCCCTTCGTGGAGACGCTCACCGCCGAGACCGGGGCCGGGCAGCCGTTGGGGGCCGCCTGGAACAAGGCGGCCGAGGCCGCTGTTGCCGCAGCGGAGAGCACGGCCGAGCTGACCCCGAAGATCGGGCGGGCACGGCCGCTGGCCGAGCGCAGCGTGGGTACCCCTGACCCGGGGGCCGTCTCCCTCGGCCTGATCGTGACCGCGGTCGGTGAGGTGCTCGCCTCGCCCGACGCGGACTGACCTACCCGAACAACCAGGAGGACACCAGATGAGCCCCATCCGACTGCTGGTCGGCAGCGACAGCGCCGGCTTCGACTACAAGGACGCGATCCTGGCCGACATGCAGGCCGACGAGCGGGTCACCGTGACCGACCTCGGCGTCTACGCCGGGGACCTGGACGGCGGCTCCTACCCATCGGTGGCCATCGCGGCGGGAGAGCAGATCCGAGCCGGCGAGGCCGACCGTGCCATCCTGTTCTGCGGCACCGGCATCGGCGTGGCCATCGCAGCGAACAAGGTGCCCGGCATCCGCGCCACCGTCGCCCATGACTCGTTCAGCGTCGAACGCTCCATCCTGTCCAACGACTGCCAGGTCCTGACCCTGGGGCAGCGGGTCATCGGGCTGCAGCTGGCCCGCCGGTTGGCGAAGGAGTGGTTGGGCTACGTCTTCGACCCGACCACCCCGTCCGGCCCCAAGGTCACCGAGATCACCGACTACGAGGACTCCCTCACCGGCTGACGCACACCGGTCGGCTCGTCGGCGGCACCCGGAAGCACTGCATCTGGGCGTGGGTCCCCCGGGGAAGCAAGGAAACCTGCACCGCGCAGGTGTACCTGCACCGAGGAGAACCATGACGTCGCAGCCGACCGAGGGCACCGCGCAGCCGACCGAAGGGACCGGGGGCGCCGAGCCGCAGTCCTGGACCCAGCTGGGCAAGGAGATGTGGTCCTACCTGACGGGTCGCGGAGCCGCCATCAACTACAAGCTGGTCGACATGACCGTCGAGGTGCCGCGCGACACCGGTGCGGACGCGCCCCGGGCGACCTGGAAGTTCGACGGCACGCTGCAGATCACCACGACCGACAACGCGTCCTGACCGGGTGTTCACACCTCACGACGAGACCTGTCATGGCCCTGCAGCTTCGTGCTGACCTGACCTTCACCGTCGACGTGCCCCCGCACGCCGGCCGTGGTGCGCACCCGACCCGTTGCTCGGGCCGGGTGCGTGCGGAGGGTTCTCAGGTCGAGGTCCACCTCTCGCCGATGCCGTCCCTGGGCGGCTCGGCCACCCGTCCGCTGGTGCGGCCGTTGGCCCAGCAGCTGGACGACCTGGGCCTCACCGTCCAGGTCGAGGGTCCGGACGGGCCGCTGGTCCGCCTCGGCTCCGGCGTCCGTGCCCCCTGGTGGCAGCAGCTCGTGACGCGCAGCTCGCGGATCCACCTCGTGTCGGTCCGGGCCCTGACCCGGTCGATCGGAGGTCCGAGGATCTTCGAGGTCGCCCTGCCCCCCGCCGCCGTCCTGCCGGCGGTGTTCGACCGGCAACGCAGGCCTCGGCGTCGCGTCGAGGTGGCCCTGCGCCAAGGCCTGCGCCGGCTGACGGGCCACCGACGCTAGTGGGGACCGGCCGTCGGGCTCAGGCCGCGCGACGGAGCCTGTCGGCCGCGTCAGCCTCCGCCGAGTCGGCGTCGTCAGCACTGATGACCTCAACGGTGATGACCTCTCCGCTGATCACCTCGCCGGCCCCGGCCTCGGCGGCGGGCCCGCTGGTCAGGGCGACCTCCGGCTCGGGCGTGAGGGACTCGAGCGGGGAGGAGCTGCGATGGTCGGCCTGGTTGGCCAGCACGACGGCGAGGTAGGGCATGAAGACCGCGACCGCCAGCAGCACCCAGCGCAACCAGCCGTCGACCACGATCATGGCCAGGAAACAGGCCATCCGGAAGGCCATTGCCAGGGTGTAGCGGCGGACGCGGCCCGACAGCTCGGTACTGGCGGCCCCGCGCGCGCTGGTGATGACGGTCGGCTGCGACCGGTGGCCGGTCAGGGTGGCGTCGTTGCCGGTGGGGGTGCTCGTCGTCATGCGACGAGCATAGGTTCGCTCCGGCCGCGAGCGGTGGCGGCGCGGGGTCGGGTATCTCACGCATCCACCGGTGCGCCGTTGCCGAAGGGCCCTGGTCGGCACGGGAAGGGCGGCCAAGCCGGCGCTTGGCTTACCATGACCGGACCGGAGGCCCTCAGACGTGGCCTCCGGTTGGCGTCGGGGGATGGACGCGAAGGTGGGGTCGATGGGTGAGCCAAGGGCGGCGACCGCTGACGGTCTCGACCTGCCCGCAGCACCGCCCCGATCCCGTCGCTCTGCTCGGGCCCGCGTGCTCGGCCTGGCCGTGATGGATCTGGCGAACCCGTTCTTCGCCGACGTGCTGCACGCGATGGCCGATGCGGCCGCCGACGCTGGGTACGCCGTCCGGATGGGGGACAGCGGGGGTGATGTCGAGCACGAGGCGGCCCATCTCCGTACCTTCGAGCAGCAGCGCCTGCACGGGGTGCTGCTGGCCCCGATCGGGGAGATCCCCGAGCAGGTCGGGCGGCTGCGCTCGCGGGGTATCCCGGTCGTGCTGGTGGACCGGGCCAGCGACGACCCGGGCTCCTGCTCGGTGGCCGTCGACGACGTGGAGGGTGGCCGGCTCGCCGTCGCCCACCTGACCGACCAGGGGCACCGCCGGATCGCCTTCGTCGGTGGTCCGGGCAGCCTGCACCAGGTGCGGGACCGGCTGCTGGGTGCCAAGCTGGCCAGCGCGGGCTACGGCGACCAGCTGCGGCTGCGGACGGTGCTCACCACCGTCCTGGACGTCGCCGCGGGCCGCAAGGCGGCGGCCGGCCTGGTCGCCCTGCCGCCCCAGGAACGGCCCACCGCCGTCTTCGCCGCCAACGACCTGCTGGCCATCGGGCTGTTGCAGGGGCTGGTCGGCGCGGGTTTGCGCGTTCCGGAGGACATCGCGCTGGTGGGCTACGACGACGTCAACCTCGCGGCCGCCGCTGCCGTCCCGCTCAGCTCGGTCCGCCAGCCGCGCGCCCAGCTGGGCCGTCGGGCCACCGAGCTGCTGCTCGCGGAGATGGTCGATGCCGCCCGCGGCGTGCCGCACCGGCACCAGCAGGTGCGCTTCGTCCCCGAGCTGGTGGTCCGCGCCTCCTCGACCACCGAGACCGGCGGGGCGGGCCCCGGCCGCTGACCGTCGCCCCCACGCCTCCGACAGGGCCACGTGGCGTCTGGCGGTGAGTGGGAACGTTTATCCTGCTCGCACGAGGAGCGTCGGCACGAGGCCGCAGCACAAGCCTGGCCTGCGCACGGGACGGCGACGCGAAGATGGGACGAGGGTGGCGCGCAAGGCCTCGATCAGCATGAAGGACGTGGCCGCGCTGGCCGGCGTCTCCCTCGGCACCGTCTCCAACGTGGTCAACTCACCCGACCTGGTCAGCGGGCCCACCCGCCAGCGCGTCGAGGTGGCCATCGCCAAGCTGGGCTGGGTCCCGAACGAGTCGGCCCGGCAGCTCCGCGCCGGCCGCAGCCGCTCGATCGGCATGGTCGTGATGGACATCAGCAACCCCTTCTTCACCGACGTGCTGATGGCCGTCGAGGACTGCGTCCAGGAGCACGGCTACTCCGTACAGGTGGGCAACAGCGCCTCCCAGCCCGAGCGCGAGGGGGCCCAGCTGCGGCTGTTCGAGCAGCAGCGGGTCCGCGGGGTGCTCTGCGCGCCGATCTGGGGCCTCAACGACCGGGTGGAGGACCTGCGTCGGCGCGGCATCCCGGTGGTGGTCGTGGACCGGGCCGGCGATGAGGGCGGCATCTGCTCGGTGTCGGTCGACGACGTCGAGGGCGGCCGGCTGGCCGTCGCCCACCTGCTCGAGCTGGGCCACCGCAGCATCGCCCTCGTGGGCGGTCCGAGCCGGCTGCAGCAGGTGCGTGACCGGCGGCTGGGGGCCGACCTCGCCCTCGCCCAGCACGGCGGCGAGGCCCGGCTCCTCTCGATCTCCACCCCTGGTCACGACCCCGGCTCGGGGGTCGCGGCCGCCGACGAGCTCGTGGCCCTCCCGGACGGGGAGCGGCCGACGGCGGTGTTCGCCATCAACGACCTGCTGGCCATCGGGCTGCTGCAGGGCTTCGTCACCCACGGGCTGCGGGTGCCTGAGGAGATGGCCATCATCGGCTACGACGACATCGCCTTCGCCGCCTCGGCCGCCGTGCCCCTGTCGTCGGTGCGCCAGCCCCGGGCCGACCTCGGACGCCGCGCCGCCGAGCTGCTTTTCGACGAGATCGAGGCCGCCGACAACGACCTGCCGCACGAGCACCAGAGCGTCCGGTTCACCCCCAGCCTGGTCGTCCGCCGGTCCACGGTCCCGAGCCTGTCAGAACGGGGAAGGGCTATGGCCCACTGAGGTTCTGACCGGTCGGCAGGTAACGGCGCGGCCGCAGAACGGCGGCGGACTGGCGGCGGAGCTCGTCGAGGTCGGCGGGCAGCAGGCCGGCGGCCCGCGCCTGGACGGCGAGGTTGCCCAGCGCCGTCGCCTCCACGGGGCCGGCCAGTACCGGGCGTCCCGTGAGGTCAGCGGTGAGCTGGCAGAGCAGCTCGTTCTGGCTGCCGCCGCCCACCAGGTGGAGCAGGTCGACCTGCTGACGGGAGAGCCGTTCGGCCGCGGCGAGCGTCCGGGCGTACCCCTGGGCCAACGAGTCCAGGACGCAGCGGACCAGCGCCGCCCGGGACTCCGGTGGCGGCTCGCCGCGCTCGGCGCAGAAGGCACGGATGCGGGCCGGCATGTCGCCCGGCGCCAGGAAGACCGACGCGTCGGCGTCGACCACCGGTCCACCGGCCGGCAGCTCGGCCGCCTCGGCCAGCAGCTGCCCCTGGTCGGGGGACTCCCCGGCCTCCCGCCAGCTGCGCAGGGACTCCTGCAGCAGCCACAGCCCACCGACGTTGCGGAGGTACCGGGTGCGACCGTCCACCCCGCCCTCGTTGGTGAAGTTGGCCTCCCGGCTGGCCCGGGTCAGGACCGGCTCGTCCAGCTCCACCCCCACCAGCGACCAGGTGCCGCAGGAGACGAA
Organism: uncultured Friedmanniella sp.; assembly: GCF_964244285.1. Lineage (NCBI taxonomy): Bacteria > Bacillati > Actinomycetota > Actinomycetes > Propionibacteriales > Nocardioidaceae > Friedmanniella > uncultured Friedmanniella sp. The sequence goes on along the minus strand of NZ_CAXTHT010000006.1, from coordinate 76,705 downwards.
GCCCGGGTGTCGCCCGGTGGCCGGCACCCCGACCACGGCGGACGCGGTGTCGTGCGATCCGACGGCGACGACGGTGGTGGCGGGGGGTAGGCCGGTCCGGGCCTGAACCCCCGGCGCCAAGGCGGCCAGGGTCTCGCCCGGGCTGATCAGCGGCGGAAAGAGGTCGCGCGGCAGCCCCAGGGCGTCGAGGATCTCGGTCGACCAGGTCCGGCTCCGGGCGTCCAGCAGCCCGGTGGTGGAGGCGTTGGTGACCTCGGTCCGCAACGACCCGGTCAGCCAGTAGGCCAGGAGATCCGGCAGCAGCACCGCGTGGCGGACGCGGGACCAGAGTGGTCCCCGTTGCTCGGCGGCGAGCTGGTAGAGGGTGTTGAAGGGCAGGAACTGAAGCCCGGTCACCTCGTACAGCCGCTCGCGCCCCACCCGTCGATGCACCTGCCCGACGACGGCCTCGGTCCGGTCGTCCCGGTACGCCACCGGCTCGGCCAGCAACCGGCCGTCCGCGTCGAGCAGCCCGTAGTCCACCGCCCAGGTGTCGATCCCGAGGCTCACCACGTCGGGGTGGCGCCGGCCGAGCTCGGTGAGCCCGGTCAGGACCTCCTCGTACAGGCCGGTCAGGTCCCAGCGCAGGTGCCCGTCGGCCCGCGCAGCCCCGTTGGGGAAGCGGTGAACGACCTCCAGCGCGAGGCCGGCCCCGGTGAGGCGACCGGCCACCACCCGGCCGCTCGAGGCTCCGATGTCGATGGCCCCGAACACCCGCTCCTCGGCACGCTCGCGACGTGAGGTCACCGCAGAAAGGCCGCGGCCACGCCGGCGTCCACCGGGATGTGCAGACCGGTGGTGTGGCTCAGGTCGGCCGAGCAGAGCACGAAGACCGCGTTGGCCACGTTCTCGGGCAGCACCTCGCGCTTGAGCAGCGTTCGCTGGGCGTAGTAGGTGCCGAGGTCCTCCTCGGGGACGCCGTAGACCGCAGCCCGCTTGGCGCCCCACCCACCGGCGAAGATGCCGGAGCCGCGGACCACGCCATCGGGGTTGATCCCGTTCACCTTGACCCCGTGCTCGCCGAGCTCGGCGGCCAGCAGCCGGACCTGGTGGGCCTGGTCGGCCTTGGTGGCGGAGTAGGCGATGTTGTTCGGCCCGGCGAAGACCGAGTTCTTGCTGCTGATGTAGACGACGTCGCCGCCCAGCTGCTGCTCGATCAGCACCTTGGCCGCGGCCCGCGACACCAGGAACGACCCCTTCGCCATCACGTTGTGCTGCAGGTCCCAGTCGGCGACGGTCGTGTCGAGCAGGGACTTCGACAGCGACAGCCCGGCGTTGTTGACCACCAGGTCCAGCCCGCCGAACGCCAGCACCGCCGCGTCGACCGCCGCCTGGACGGCCTCCTCGTCGGACACGTCGACCGTGATCCCCACCGCCACGTCGCTCGAGCCGAGCTCGGCCGCCGCGGCCCGGGCCTTGGCGAGGTCCAGGTCGGCGATGACCACGCAGGCGCCTTCGGCGGCCAGTCGGGTGGCGATCGCCTTGCCGATGCCGGACGCGGCCCCGGTGACCAGGGCGATCCGGGAGGCGAGCGGCTTCGGCTCGGGCATCCGGGCGAGCTTGGCCTCCTCGAGCGCCCAGTACTCGATCCGGAACTTCTCGCTCTCCTCGACCGGCGTGTAGCTCGAGACGCCCTCGGCGCCGCGCATCACGTTGATCGCGTTCAGGTAGAACTCCCCGGCCACCCGGGCGGTCTGCTTGGTCGCGCCGTAGGAAAACATCCCCACGCCCGGCACGAGGATGACCAACGGGTCGGCTCCCCGGATCACCGGCGAGTCCGGGCCGGCGTGCCGGTCGTAGTAGGCCTGGTAGTCGGCGCGGTAGCGCTCGTGCAGCTCGGGCAGCCGAGCGATGAGGTCCTCGACGCTGGTGCCCGCCGGGAGGTCCACCAGCAGCGGCTTGACCTTGGTCCGCAGGAAGTGGTCGGGACAGCTGGTGCCCAGCTCGGTCAGCCGTGGCGCCTCGGCGGCGGCGAGGAAGTCCAGCACCCGGGCGTCGTCGCTGAAGTGCCCGACCATCGGCTTGTCGGCCGAAGCGACCGAGCGCAGCGTCGGGGCCAGCGCGGCCGCCTTGGCGCGCCGCTCGCCTTCCGGCAGCGCCGCGTAGCCCTCGCGCACCGGGCCGAAGGGCTCGGGCCGGGAGTTCGCCTCCAGGTAGGCGGTGGCCGTGGCGATGATCTCGAGGCTGTTGGCCTCGGCCTCGGCCGACGTCGCGCCCCAGGCGGTGATCCCGTGGCCGCCGAGGATGCAGCCGATGGCCTCGGGACGCGACGCCTGGATGCGCGAGATGTCCAGTCCCAGCTGGAAGCCCGGACGACGCCACGGCAGCCACGCCACCCGGTCGCCGAAGACCTTGGCGGTCAGCTCCTCGCCGTCGGCGGCGGTGGCCAGGGCGATCCCGGCATCCGGGTGCAGGTGGTCGACGTGCGGCGCGTCGACCAGCGCGTGCATGGCGGTGTCGATGCTCGGCGTCGCCCCGCCGAGGCCGTGCCGGCAGTAGTCGAACGCGGCCACCATCTCGTCCTCGCGCTCGACGCCTGGATAGACCGAGGCGAGCGCCCGCAGCCGGTCCAGCCGCAGCACCGCCAGGCCAGGCTCCGTCAACGTCCCCAGGTCACCGCCGGAGCCCTTGACCCACAGCAGCTCGACAGGCTGCCCGGTCACCGGGTCGGTCTCGGTGCCCTTGGCCGAGGTGTTGCCGCCGGCGTAGTTGGTGTTCGCCGGGTCCGCGCCCAACCGGTTCGATCGGCCGAGCAGCTCGGCCACGGTCTGGTTCATGATCATCGTCCCTCACGCACCCCAGCCGGCTTGGGTTCCGCCGGTCCGCTCGGTGTTGATCGTGGTCTGGTAGCCGGACTCGGCGTAGGCCCGCACGGGATCGGCGGGCAGCCCGCGGGACTCGCGCCAGGCGGCGAGGTCGGGGCGGACGTCGGTGTAGAAGGCGTCCATGATCAACGCGTTCGCACCCAGCACGTCACCGGCCTCCTGGGCGATCGCGAGTGCCTCGGTGTCGACGAGCAGGGCCCGGGCCGTCATCTCCTGCACGTTGAGCACGGACCGGATCTGGCCGGGGATCTTGTCCTCGACGTTGTGGCACTGGTCGAGCATGAAGGCCACGCCGCTGGCCGGGTCGAGGCCGCCGCCGCGCACCACCTCGTAGAGGATGCGGAACAGCTGGAACGGGTCGGCGGCACCGACGATCAGGTCGTCGTCGGCGTAGAAGCGGGAGTTGAAGTCGAACGAACCCAGCCGACCCAGCCGCAGCAGCTGCGCGACGATGAACTCGATGTTGGTGCCGGGGGCGTGGTGACCGGTGTCGAGGCAGACCAGCGCCCGCTCGCCCAGCGCGCTCACCTGGACGTAGGAGGTGCCCCAGTCGGGCACGTCGGTGTGGTAGAACGCCGGCTCGAAGAACTTGTACTCCAGCACCAGCCGCTGCTCAGGCCCCAGCCGGTCGTAGATGGCGGCGAGGCTCTCGTGCAGCCGGTCCTGGCGGCCGCGGATATCGCCCTGGCCGGGGTAGTTGGTGCCGTCAGCCAGCCAGATCTTCAGGTCCTGCGAACCCGTCTGGTTCATGATCTCGAGGCACTCGAGGTGGTGGTCGACCGCTTTGCGGCGGACCCCGGCGTCGGTGTGGGTCAGGCTGCCGAACTTGTAGAGGTCGTCCTGGAAGGTGTTGGAGTTGACCGTCCCCAGGGCCAGACCCAGGTCGGCGGCGTAGCGGCCGAGCGCGGCGTAGTCGTCCACCTGGTCCCACGGGATGTGCAGGGCGACCTTCGGCGCCAGCCCGGTCAGGGCGTGCACCTGAGCCGCGTCGGCGATCTTCTCCTGCACCGTGCGGGGGGTACCGGCGCTGCCGAAGACCTTGAACCGCGTCCCGGAGTTGCCGAAGGCCCAGGAGGGCAGCTCGATGGCCTGGGCGGCCAGCTGGGGGATGGTGTCCGCGAAGTCCACCGTTGCTCCTCTGTCTGAGACGTTTCAAGAAAGCGCCATGCTAGACGCTCGGACCCCGCGGGCGCAACGACGCGAGTTGCCAACCCCCGGTTGACGGAGGCCAGCCCGGGGTGGTTGCCTCGACTGACACGTTTCACAAACCGTCCTCGAGTAGGAGTGCTCCCATGCCCGACTGGTCCGCCGCCCTCATCTGTCCCGACGAGGACTTCGACGGGGCGCCGCTGCTGCGCCGTGAGCTCATCATCGCCGAGGGTCACGGCGACGTCGCCTCGGCGGTGCTGCACGCGACCGCCTGCGGCGTCTTCGAGGCCCGTCTGAACGGTGTCCCCGTCTCCGACGACGTGCTCAGTCCCGGCTGGTCGAGCTATGAGTGGCGGCTGCGCTACCGCAGCTACGACGTGGCCGACCTGCTGCCGACGGCCGGCGAGCCGGTGGTGCTGGGTCTCGCCCTGGGCAACGGCTGGTTCCGGGGCCGGCTCGGCTGGGGCGGGGGGCGTGCGTACTACGGCTCCGAGCTCGGCGCCCTCGCCCAGCTCGAGGTCACCTTCGCCGACGGCTACGTGCAGCGGCTGGTCACGGACCCGAGCTGGTCGGCCGGTCCTTCGGCGGTGACCGCGAACGACCTCTACGACGGCGAGAGCATCGACGCGCGCCGCCGGCAGGACGGCTGGCTGCAGCCCGGCTTCGCCGGCGACGGCTGGACCGGCGTCCATGTCGCCGAGCTCGACCTGGCCAAGCTCACGCCCTACATCGGGCCGCCGGTCCGCCGCCACTCCGAGATCGCGCCGGTACGGATCTGGACCTCCCCGGCCGGCCGGACGCTGGTCGACTACGGCCAGAACCTCGTCGGCTGGGTCCGGGCCGCGGTGACCGGACCGGCCGGTACCGAGGTGACCGTCCGGCACGCCGAGGTGCTCGAGCACGACGAGCTGGGCGTCCGTCCGCTGCGCTCGGCCGCCGCCACGGACCGCTTCGTCCTCAGCGGCGGCGAGGACGTCTTGGAGCCGACCTTCACCTTCCACGGCTTCCGCTACGTCGAGGTCGAGGGCTGGCCGGGCGACCTGGCGCCGGAGGCGCTGACCGCCGTGGTGGTGTCCTCGGACCTGCAGCGGATCGGGGAGTTCGCCTGCTCGTCCGACCTGCTCAACCAGCTGCACGCGAACGCGGTCTGGGGGACCCGGGGCAACTTCCTGGACGTACCCACCGACTGCCCGCAGCGCGACGAGCGGCTGGGATGGACCGGCGACATCGCCGCTTTCGCGCCGTCAGCGGCGTACCTGTTCGACGTGGAGGCGTTCCTGCGCGACTGGCTTCGCGACCTCGCGGCGGAGCAGGCGGCCGCCGACGGCATGGTCGCCTTCGTCGTCCCCGACGTCCTCAAGTACATCGAGGCCCCGGCCGGGTTCCCCGACCCGGACAGCACGGCCGTCTGGAGCGACGCCTCCGTCTGGGTGCCGTGGGCGCTGTACCGCGCCTACGGCGACCCTCAGGTCCTGGCGGACGCGTTCGACTCCATGTCTGCCCACGTCCGCCGGGTGGAGTCCCTGCTCTCCCCGACCGGCCTGTGGGACACCGGCTTCCAGTTCGGCGACTGGCTGGACCCGAACGCCCCGCCCGACCAGCCCTTCCTGGCCAAGGCCGACACGGGGGTGGTGGCCACGGCCTGCCTGTACCGCAGCGCGAGCCTGGTGGCGGAGTCGGCGGAGATCCTCGGCCGGGACGAGGTGGCCGCCTTCAGACAGCTGGCCGAGCGCACCCGGGTCGCCTTCGTCGAGCACTACGTCGACGGCGACGGCAGGATCGCCAGCGACGCGGTCACCGTCTATGCGCTGGCCATCGCCTTCGGCCTGCTCGACGAGCAGGGGCAGCAACGGGCCGGGAAGCGGTTGGCCGAGCTCGTCGTCGAGGGCGGCCACCACATCCAGACCGGCTTCGCGGGCACGCCCTTCGTCACCGACGCCCTGACCGTGACCGGGCACCTCGACGACGCGTACCGGCTGCTGCTGCAGACCGAGTGCCCGTCGTGGCTCTACCCGGTCACCATGGGGGCGACCACGGTCTGGGAGCGCTGGGATTCGATGCTGCCCGACGGCACCATCAACCCGGGCGAGATGACGAGCTTCAACCACTACGCCCTCGGTGCGGTGGTGGACTGGATGCACCGGACCGTCGCCGGCCTGGCACCGCTGGAGGCCGGCTACGCCAGTGTCCTGGTCGCACCACAGCCCGGCGGCGGGCTCACCTGGGCCCGGGCCTCACTGCAGACCCGGCACGGCCGGGTGGCGGTGTCCTGGTCGCTCGCCGCCGACGGCGACCTCGACCTGGAGCTGGACGTGCCGGCCGGCGTGCGGGCCGTCGTCCGCCTGCCCGGGGTCCCCGAGCGCGAGCTCGGTGGCGGGCAGCACCGGCTGAGCGCGCCGTCCCCTGCGACCTGACCGCTGCCACGAACGTTTCATCACGGTGGCCCAGCGCTCCATCCAGCTCGGGGGGCGGGAGCGCAGGGCCACCGGATGAACGCGGGCTGAGGAAATGGTTGACGCCGTCAGTGCGGTGCGCTAGCGTTCCCGCTTGAAACGATCCAGGCAGCGACGCCGATCGGCCGACCAGCTTCAATCGGTTCCTCGCTGTCATCCGAACTTGGAGGTCCCATGAGGTTCACAGTGTCAGCCCGGCGCGGTGTCGCCCTGACGGCCCTGGCGGCGGCGACCGCCCTCGCCGCGTCCGGGTGCAGCGCCGGCAGTCTCGGCAGCAGCAGCGACGACGGCGCCAGCCCGGGTGAGGTGTCGATCACCTACCTGGTCGACAACGCCGACGCGTCGGTGGCGGGGGGCAAGGCGCTGATCGAGGCGTTCCAGAAGGCGAACCCCAACATCAAGGTCACCCTGGACACCCACCCGGCCGGTTCCGACGGGGACAACGTCGTCAAGACCAAGCTCTCGACCGGCGACATGGCCGAGGTGTTCAACTACAACAACGGGTCGCTGCTCGCCGCGCTGAAGCCGGCCACCAACCTCGTGCCGATGACGGGCGAGCCCTGGGCCAGCACGTTGAACAAGGTCTTCGTGGACGCGACCACCGTGGACGGGCAGCTCTACGGCGCCCCGTCCGGCACGGCCTTCGGCGGCGGCGTGATGTACAACAAGCCGGTCTACGAGAAGCTCGGACTGACGATCCCCAAGACCTGGGATGAGTTCATGGCCAACAACGACAAGATCAAGGCGGCCGGCATCACGGCGGTCGAGGCGACCTACGGAGACACCTGGACCTCGCAGCTGCCCGTGCTCGCCGACTACGCGAACGTCGAGGCGGCCGACCCGACCTTCGCCGCCGACTACACCGCAGGCAAGGCCAAGTACGCCTCCACGCCGTCGGCGCTGGCGGGCTTCCAGCACATCCAGCAGCTGCACGAGGGCGGCTACTTCAACAAGGACTTCGCGTCCGCGAAGTTCAACGACGGGCTCAAGGCCCTGGCCAGCGGCAAGGCCGCCCAGTACCCGCAGATCGGGGCGGTCGCCTCCGGCCTGGACGCGCTGTCCGACGGCAAGACCAACGACGTGGGCATCTTCGCCTGGCCCGGCACCGACTCCGCCACCAACACCTTGACCGTGTGGTCACCGGGCGGTCTCTACATCCCCAAGACCGCCGAGGGCGCCAAGCTCGACGCCGCGAAGAAGCTCGTGGCGTTCAGCCAGACCCAGCCGGGCTGCGACGCCCAGAGCACGGCGGCGAAGCCGACCGGTCCCTACCTCAGCACCAACTGCACCCTGCCGAGCGACGTCATCACCATCGCGAAGGACACGAGCGCCTACTTCAAGGACGGGAAGGTCAGTCCGGCCCTGGAGTTCAAGTCCCCGATCAAGGGCCCGTCCCTGGAGCAGATCTGCATCCAGGTCGGCACCGGTCAGGTCAACGGTGACAAGGGTGCCGCGCTCTACGACGCCGACGTCAAGAAGCAGGCGCAGCAGCTGGGGCTGCCCGGCTGGGACTGATCGCGACGCGGTAGGTCAGGCCCACCCCCTCACGTCCCGGCCCTGCTGCGGTCCCTCCGGAGGCCGCAGCAGGGCGCCACCCGAAAGGCTCACGCATGGCCAGCACGCTCAGCACCACGGATGCCTCCCGGCTGGCGCCGGTCAGCCCGCGCGGTCAGGTCAGGCCGCGCCGCGGGCGGCCCGGGCCGTACCCCTACTGGTTCTACCTGCCAGGTGCGGTGATCTACGGGATCTTCTTCGTGGTCCCGACCTTCGCCTCGTTCTACTACTCCTTCACCCGGTGGGACCTCTTCACCTCGACCTTCATCGGGCTGGACAACTACCGCACCTTCTTCGCCGAGCAGGCGCTGCTGATCGGCCTGCGCAACACCGTCATCTACGCGGTGCTCACGTCAGGGCTGAAGGTGGTGATCGGGATGGCGCTGGCCACCCTGCTCACGTCGCAGATCATCGCCCGCGGCTACCTGCGCTCGGTGATCTTCTTCCCCGTGCTCGTCAGCACCATCGGGGTGGGCCTGGCCTTCACCGTCTTGATGAACCCCGAGCAGGGCTTGATCAACAAGGCTCTGGCCTCGGTGGGCATCGCCGGTCCGGGATGGCTCACCGACCCGAAGCTCGCGATCGTCTCCGTCGGCCTGGTCGATGTCTGGAAGGGCGTCGGTCTCGCCACCGTCATCTTCATCGCGGGCATCGTCTCGATCCCGGGGGAGTACTTCGAGGCCGCCCGGGTGGACGGGGCCACCCGTTGGCAGTCCTTCCGCCGGATCACCCTGCCCCTGGCCAAGCCCGCAACGGCGAGCGTGATCACTCTCTCGCTGATCGGCGGCCTCCGGTCCTTCGACCTGATCTGGTCGATGACGCGGGGCGGGCCCGGGTTCGCCTCCGACGTGATCGCCTCGGTGATCTACAAGCAGTACCAGGCCGGCTTCTTCGGGCTCTCGACGGCCGGCAACGTCGTGCTCTTCCTCATGGTCACCCTGGTCGTGGTGCCCCTCACCTACTGGCTGAACAAGAACGAGGACCGCTGATGAAGAACGTCCGGGGGACCCTGCTCGGGTCCGCGTCGATCGTGGTCACCTTCGTGATCTTCATCATCCCGTTCCTGTTCGTGGTGTCCATCGCCAGCAAGACCGTCCGTGAGTCCGCTGATCTGGAGTTCTCCTGGCCCCGGCAGTTCGAGCTGGTGAGCAACCTGGTCCAGGTGGTGCGGGCGCGGGACTACCTGATGGTCATCGCCTTCATCAACTCGGTCATCCTCACCGTGGTGAGCGTCGCCGCGCTGGTGATCCTCGGTGCGATGATCGCCTACGTCCTCCAGCGCCGCGCCAGCCGGCTCAACGGGGCCATCAGCCTGGTGGTGCTGGCCGGGCTGATCGTCCCGCCGGCCATCGTCCCGACGATCTACGTGCTGCAGAAGCTGGGCTTGTTCAAGACCATGCCAGGTCTGATCCTGGTGGAGATCGCGTTCGGTCTGCCCTTCTGCATCCTGCTGTTCCGGGCCTTCATCGCCGGGGTCCCGCGCGAGCTGGACGAGGCGGCCCTGGTGGACGGCGCCAGCCCGCTGCGGATCTTCTTCCAGGTGATCTTCCCGGTCCTGAGGTCGGTGATCATGACCGTGATCATCCTGCAGTCCGTGTTCATCTACAACGACTTCCAAGCACCGCTGTACTTCCTGCCCGGTACCCGGAACGCCACCGTGCAGCTGACCCTCTTCAACTTCCAGAGCCAGTACAACACGCAGTACAATCTGCTGTTCGCCGGCATCCTCCTGGTCGCGATACCACCGTTGATCATGTTCTTGTTCTTCAACCGCAAGATCGTCGAGGGCATGGCGGCCGGCTCTGTCAAGGGCTGAGGCGGTCCGCTCAGGACGCCCGACGGTAGTGCAGGTACACCACGCCGTTCGGGTAGGCCTGCGTCGTGGCGAGGCTGAGCGTCCCCGGCGGGATCTCGGTGTCGAACAGCCGCGGGCCGGTGCCGCGGGCGGTGGGGTAGAGAAAGAGGTGCAGGTCGTCCACCAGGCCGTCGGCGAGCAGCGCCCGGACCAGGGTGCCGCTGCCGCTGACGTAGAGGCCGCCGTCGACCTGCTCCTTCAACCGGCGCACCGCCTCGGGGTCGTAGCCGCCGACCAGCTCGGTGTTGCGCCAGGTCGGCTCCGTCAGGGTGCCGGACACCACGTACTTGGTGCTGTCGTTGAAGAACGGGGCGCCGGGGTCGTCGGCCACGGTGCGCTTCGACCAGCCCTGCTCGAACATCTCGTAGGTGGTGCGGCCGAGCAGGATGGCCGTGCAGTCCGTGGTCACCGCTCCGATCGCCTCGCCCATCGCCGGGTCGAAGCCGTAGCCGGCCGTCCAGACCGGGGTGTCGATCACGCCGTCGAGGCTGATGAACTCGTGTACCTGGATGGTTCCCATGGCGTCGGCCCTCCGGTGTCGGTCTGCTGGGGTGTCGGTGTCGTCGCCGGGATAGACCGGGTCCGCCCCCGGATCTCATCGGCCGGGTCAGGCTCCGGTGCCGCCGGTCGGGGTCAGGAGCTCGACCCGGGTGGCGCGGCACAGCCGCTCGCGGTCGCGCAGGAAGGTCGCGGTGTGCGGCTGTCGCTCGTGCTCGTCGAAAGCCTCCCGGTCCGCGTAGCACTCGTAGAAGATCCGGGACAGGGGCGCGTCGAGGAGTGTGTGGACCGTGTAGACCACGGTGCCGGGCTCGTGGGCGGCGATGCCCGGCAGCAGCTGCTGGACCAACGCGTCGAAGCTCGTCGCCGCGGTCGGGTCATGCAGGTCGAACCGGACCACCAGGGCGAACACGTCACTCCTCCCGCCCCACCGGCGGCTCTACCAGCCGGGGCACGTCACATCGTGCCGGACGCCTGCCGCCGCCGCTCCGGCTGGGTCCGCCCCGTCACCCGTCCGCTCCCGGAGGCCGGGCTAGTCTCGGTCCGCCGCCGGATGTCGACCGGGAGAGAAGTGGTGCCGTGAAGATCGCCCTGTTCATCACCTGCCTGGCCGACGCGCTGTTCCCGGACGTCGGGCGGGCGTGCGTGACGGTGCTGGAGCGGCTCGGGCACACCGTGGAGTTCCCTCACCGACAGACCTGCTGCGGCCAGATGCACGTCAACACCGGCTACCAGCGGGACGCGCTGCCCCTGGTCGAGCGGTTCGCCGAGGTCTTCGCACCCTACGACGCGGTGGTCGTGCCGTCCGGCTCCTGCGTGGGCTCGGTCCGGCACCAGCACGAGATGGTCGCCGAGCGGTTCGGGACGCCCGCCCTGGTGGAGCGGGTCCGGGCCGTCGCGGCGAAGACGTACGAGCTGTCGGAGCTGCTGGTCGACGTGCTCGGCGTCACCGACGTCGGCGCCTACTTCCCGCACCGCGTCACGTACCACCCGACCTGTCACTCGCTGCGGATGCTGCGGGTGGGGGACCGACCGACGCGGCTGCTGCAGGCCGTCGAGGCGCTCGAGCTGGTCGAGCTGCCCGACGCCGAGCAGTGCTGCGGCTTCGGTGGCACCTTCGCGGTCAAGAACGCGGACACCTCCACGGCCATGCTGGGGGACAAGATGCGCAACGTCGCCGCTACCGGCGCCGAGATCTGCACCGCCGGCGACAGCTCGTGCCTGATGCACATCGGCGGCGGGCTCTCGCGGCTGCGCGCCGGCGCGAAGACGGTGCACCTCGCCCAGATCCTCGCCGCCACCCGCGACCAGCCCGCCCCCGTACCTGGACCGGCCGGGGCGGCCCGATGACCACCGTCGACCTGGGGATGCCCGTGGTCTCCCCGCGCGGGGTCGGTCACCTGCGTGGTGAGGAGAGCTTTCCCGACTTCGCCCGGCACTCCCTCACCGACACCCAGTTGCGCCGCAACCTGGGCCTCGCCACCAGCACCATCCGGGCCAAGCGGGCCGCCGTGGTCGCCGAGCTCCCCGACTGGGAAGAGCTGCGCGAGGCCGGCCGCCAGCTCAAGGTGCACACGATGGCGCACCTGCCGGAGTACCTCCTCCAGCTGGAGGCGGCGGTCACCGCCCGCGGCGGCGTCGTGCACTGGGCCCGGGACGCGACCGAGGCCAACCGGATCGTCGTCGACCTGGTCCGGGCCACCGGCAGCGACGAGGTGGTCAAGGTCAAGAGCATGGCCACGGCTGAGATCGCGCTGAACGAAGCGCTGGAGGACGCGGGGATCGCCGCCTTCGAGACCGACCTGGCCGAGCTGATCGTGCAGCTGGGGAACGACAAGCCGTCGCACATCCTGGTGCCGGCCATCCACCGCAACCGGGCCGAGATCCGCGAGATCTTCCTGCGCGAGATGGGTGACGTCGACCCGGACCTGTCCGACGACCCGGCGGCCCTGGCCGGGGCGGCCCGCCGGCACCTGCGGCGGAAGTTCCTCTCCGCCCGGGTGGCGGTCAGCGGGGCCAACTTCGCCGTCGCCGAGACCGGCACCCTCTCCGTGGTGGAGTCCGAGGGCAACGGCCGGATGTGCCTGACCCTGCCGCAGACCCTCATCACGGTGATGGGGATCGAGAAGGTGGTGCCGACGGCGCGGGACCTCGAGGTGTTCCTGCAGCTGCTGCCCCGTTCGTCGACGGGGGAGCGGATGAACCCGTACACCTCGATGTGGACCGGGGTCACCCCGGGTGACGGCCCGAGTGCTGTGCATCTCGTGCTGCTCGACAACGGCCGGACGGCGGTGCTCTCGGACTCCCGCGGCCGGGACGCGCTGAACTGCATCCGCTGCAGCGCCTGCCTGAACGTCTGCCCCGTCTACGAGCGGGCCGGCGGGCACGCGTACGGGTCGGTCTACCCGGGTCCGATCGGGGCGATCCTGTCGCCGCAGCTGACCGGGGTGGAGGACAACGCCTCACTGCCGTACGCCTCCTCGCTCTGCGGCGCCTGCTACGACGCCTGCCCGGTCAAGATCGACATTCCCTCGATCCTGGTCCACCTGCGCGCCAAGCACACCGAGACCTACGCCGAGGAGCACCGGGCGCCGAGCGCCGAGGCCTCGGCGATGAAGGCCGCCTCCTGGGTGATGCGGAACCCGACCCGGTGGAGGCTGACCCTCCGCAGCGGCCGGCTGGGCCGGCTGCTGGGCCGCACGCGCGGCGTCATCGGAGACCTTCCGCTGCCCGTCGCCGCGCAGTGGACCGGCAGCCGCGACCTCCCCCGGCCACCCCGGCAGACCTTCCGGGACTGGTGGGCCGCCGAGCACGACAGCGCCTCCCCGCGGGAGCGGGAGTGACCGCCCGCGACGATGTGCTGGCCCGGATCGCCGCCGCCCATGCGTCGGCGCCGCCGCCGGACCTGCCGTACGGGGCCGTGTCCCGGGGGTACCGAACGACGTCCGGCCTGGACGCCGAGGGCCTGCGGGAGCGGCTGGTGGACCGGCTGCTGGACTACAAGGCGCTGGTCCGGCAGTGCTCGGCCGGCGAGCTGGCGTCGGTGGTCGCGCAGGCGCTCGCGGAGCGGGGGGCCCGGAGGGTCGTCGTCCCGGCCGGGCTGGACCAGGCCTGGCTGGCGGACGTGCCGGACGGCGTGCTGGGCGTCGACGGCACCGGGCCGGGCGACCAGCTGAGTGTGGCCGAGCTGGACCGGACCGACGGCGTGCTGACCAGCTGCGCGGTCGCCGTGGCCGAGACGGGCACGCTCGTGCTGGACGGCTCAGCCGGCCAAGGACGTCGGGTGGTCACCCTGATCCCGGACTACCACCTGTGCGTGGTGCTGCCTGAGCAGGTCGTCGCGGACGTCCCGCAGCTGGTCGCGCGGCTCGACATCACCCGACCCACCACCATGATCAGCGGCCCGAGCGCCACCAGCGACATCGAGCTGAACCGGGTCGAGGGCGTGCACGGACCGCGCACCCTCGAGGTCATCGTGGTCACCGGCTCCTGACCCGGAGCTGCGGCGCGTGGGCGCTCAGCTCTGCGAGGACGTGCCCCACAGGCGCGCGACGTGCCGGACGTCGGTGCCGCAGCATCCCCCGAGGATCACCACCTGAGGCAGGCTGGCCAGCAGGTCGGCGTGGTCGGTGGTGAACCGCTCGAGGTCGCCCTCGTCCAGCTCCTCGGCCGCGTCGAGCTCGGCGTGGGTGGCCGTCGACGCGTTGCAGCGCAGGCCCCGGATGCGCTCCCGCCACGCGCCGCGGTCCTGGAGTGCCGGCGCGATGTGCAAGGGGTGGGCGCAGTTCAGCAGGTAGTAGTCGGGTGCCGCGACGTCGTCGACCTGCGCCACGGCGTCCGCCAGGACGGTCCCGTCGGGCAAGCGGCCGTCGGTCTCGAGGGTGAACGAGATGGCTACCGGAAGGCCGACCTCGCGGGCGGCGCGCACGATCCCGACCGCCTCGCCGGTTCCCGTCAGGGTGTACGCGCTGGCCAGGTCGGCCCCGGCCGCGGCAAAGGACTCGAGCTGCGGTCGGTGGTAGGCGGTCGCCTCGTCGGGGTCCACCGCCGCGCCCGCCACGTAACCGTCTCCGCGGGGGCCGATCGTGCCGCCCACCCGCACCTCGGGCAAGCGGTCCGCGTACCGGGTGCCGAAGGCCGACAGCCAGCTGACGGCGGCCCGGTTCACGCGGTCCAGGTCGGCCGCACCCCAGCCGAGCTGCGCACCCCAGTCGGAGTTGGCGCGCCAGGTCGGTGTCTCCAGCAGCAACGCGGCCCCCGTGGCGAGCGCCACCTCGGCGTAGCCGCGGTAGTACCCCTCGAGCAGCTCGCATCCGCGCTCGTCCTCCAGCAGCGGGAAGGCGGCGAACGCCGGTAGGTCGACGCCGTGGTGGAAGATCAGGTCCGTCTCCAGGCCACCGTCGGTGACGGTCGGCCCGGAGGGTCCTCGCCAGGGGTCCATCACCGAGATCGTCCTCTGCCGCCTGGTGCCGGTCAAGGGAGCGGCGGCTCGACTGTGCGCAGATCGCGGCCGGGACGCGCCGTCGACCGCGACCTGCGCACACTCGACCGGGACTAGCTCAGGTGGCGGCCCAGCAGCGTCAGGTCGGCGGGGCTGAGCCGGTCGCTGGAGGTGTTGGCGTGGTGCCAGAAGGGGTAGGCCAACGGCGACCCGCTGACGGTGTCGAGCCGCCCCAGCTCCTCGGCGGACAGGGTCAGCTCGGCCGCGGCGAGGTTGTCGCTCAGCTGTTCCTCGGTCCGCGCGCCGACGATCAGCGAGGTCACGGCGGGCTTGGCCAGCGTGTACGCCAGCGCCACCTGGGCAGCCGAGACACCGCGGCCCTCCCCGATGGCCACCAGCTCCTCGATGGTGTCGTACAGCTTGTCCTCTTCGTTAACCGGCGGCTCGCTCCACTCGCCCAGGTGCCTGCTGCCGGCCGGCGCCTCGACGTCGCGGCGGTACTTGCCCGAGAGCAGACCGCCGGCGATCGGGCTCCAGACCAGGATGCCGACGCCGGAGTCGACGCAGGCCGGGACGATCTCGTTCTCGATGTCCCGGTTCTGCAGCGAGTAGTACAGCTGGTTGCTGACGAAGGGCTGGTAGCCGCCCTGGTCGGAGGTCCACAGGGCCTTCATGAGGTGCCAGGCGGCGTAGTTGGAGCAGCCGATGTAGCGGACCTTGCCGGAGGTCACCAGGGAGTCGAGCGCGCTGAGCGTCTCCTCGAGCGGGGTCTGGCCGTCCCACTCGTGCACCTGGTAGAGGTCGATGTAGTCGGTGTCGAGCCGGCGCAGGCTCGCCTCGGCGCCCCGGATGATGTGGTGCCGGGACAGGCCGGCGTCGTTGGGGCCCTCACCCATCGGCATCCGCACCTTGGTCGCCACCAGGACCTCGTCCCGCGCGGACCCGAGGGCAGCCCCGAGGATCTCCTCCGAGGTGCCGCTGGAGTAGACGTCGGCGGTGTCGAACAGGTTGACCCCCGCGTCCCGGGCCAGCCCGATCTGCCGGCGGGCGCCCTCGACGTCGATCTGGCCGACCGCAGCGGCCCAGCCACTGCCACCGAACCCCATCGTGCCGAGGGTGATGGTCGAGACGCGGAGGCCGGAGCGGCCGAGCTGGCGGTAGTCCATGGAACCGACTCTAGAACCGGGCGTCCGGCAGCCCGCATAGGGTGAGCGCACGCCGGAGCCCGGCAGCGCTGACGTCTCAGGAGGAACCCATGTCGGACCGGGTCGAGAGCGGCTACGCCGCGGGCCTGCTGATCCTGACCGCGGCCACCGGAGCCCTGGACGCGGTCAGCTACCTCGCGCTGGACCGTGTCTTCACCGGCAACATGACGGGCAACGTGCTGTTCGTGGCGTTCGGGCTGGTGGGCGTCGAGGGCATCCCGGTGGTCAACAACCTGGTCGCCCTGCTCACCTTCGCGCTCGGCGCGGCCCTCGGCTCGCGGCTCACCCGCAGTGCCTCCGGACCCGTCCGGCTGCCGCTCCGGGCGCTGCTGATCGTGCTGGTCGACACCGTCGCGGTCCTGGTCCTGGCCCTGGTCTGGCTGGCGCTCGGCGAGATCAGCCGGCCGACGATGATCGTGCTCACCGGTCTGCTCGCGCTGCTGCTGGGGGCCCAGGCGGCCGCGGTGCGGCACATCGGGCTGCGGGACCTCTCGACGGTCGTGGTCACCATGACCCTGGTCAACCTGGCCGCCGACAGCCGGTTGGCCGGTGGAGCGGCGGTGGCCTGGTCGCGCCGGATCGGCGCGCTGCTCACCATGGGCCTCGGCGCCCTGGCCTCCGCGGTGGTCGTCCACCACCTCGGCGGCCCGTACGCGTTGCTGCTGGCCGGCGTGGTGATGGCGGTGGCGGCCGCCGTGCTGGGCCGCGCCCGGGGTCGGGACGCACAGCTGGCGCTCGGCCGGGCCGCCGACACGGTCTCGAGCCCCGCGTCCACCCCCGCTGATCGATCCTGACGCGACGACGAGTCACGGTCGATCATCCAGCGCAGCACCTCAGAACGTGCCCTGCCGCCGCAGCGCCCTCGGCCGCCCGTCCGGGTCGTGGACGACGCGGTAGAGGGGTTCGGCCCACGCCCGCTGCCACGGCGAGAGCGTGATCGGGGGCAGCGGCACCAGCCGTCCGGGTGGTCGCTCACCCTGCCGGCCGCCGTCGCGCCAGGCCTGCAGCCGGGCTGCCGAGGCGGCGAAGACCTCGAACATGCCCTCCGCGCTGAGGCAGTCGGCCATCAGCTCGAGCAGGTCGCTGTCGTCCACGTCGCCGGGGGCCGTGCCGTGCTGGATGCGGGAGATGTCGCCGGGGAACTCCGCCGAGCCGATCTCGCGGTCCAGGTGCTCGGCGGCGAGGGTGAGCCGGACCCGCCGCGCGTACGCGGAGTGGTCGCCGCCATCGGTGTCCACGACCACGGCCGAGAGCTCGGAATCGTGGGTCCAGGAGCGTCGGTTGAAGTTGTCCGAGCCGATGGTGGCCCAGCAGTCGTCCATCACGCAGACCTTGGCGTGCACGTAGACCGGGGTGCCCTCGTGGTTCTCCAGCCCGTACGCCGCGACCCGGTCGCCGCCGGCGCGGCTCAGTAGCCGGAGGGCTTCGAGCCGACCCAGCTGCTGGGGGACGCGGGAGAGCGGACCAGCCTGGTCGGGCAGCTGGGGCAGCACCGCGATGACCCGCAGCTGCTGGTTGCGCTGCAGGTTGTCCACGAACGCCCGGACCACGTCGACCGACCACAGGTACTGGTCCTCGAGGTAGACCAGCTCGTCGGAGCGGGCCAGGGCTTTGCTGTAGCCGCGGGCCACGCTCCGCTCCCCGCCTCGCGCGAAGGGGTAGTCCCGCCCGTGCCGCAGGTTCGGGTACGTGCGCAGCAGCTGGACGACGTGGGTGCCGCCCGGGACCGGCCCCGGCGGCGGCGCCTGCTCGGGCAGCGGGTCGGGACTGGTGTCCATCCGGGTCAGCCGGTCGTGCAGCCGCTGCAAGGGGTTGCGGCTCAGCGGCGTCGGGTCCAGCCAGCGCTCCCGGAAGACGGTCTCGACGTCGTGCACGGCCGGTCCCGAGATGGCGGCCTGAACGTCGTGCCACGGCGGCCGCGGCCCGTACTCCCCGGCCATCGACTGCGGCTGCGGGTCGCCGAGGTGGCGCGCGTCGTCACGGCGGGAGTGGCAGAGGTCGATGCCGCCGACGTAGGCGATGTCGCGCTCCGGGGCGCCGCCGTAACGGATGACCAGCAGCTTCTGGTGGTGCGAGCCGCCGGTCCGGACGCGCATGTCCAGCAGCACCTCCGCCCCGTGGGCCTGCAGCTGCTCACCCAGGTGCCGGTTCTCCGCGGCCGAGAAGGAGAGCTTGTCCCAGTGGGAGCGCCAGATCAGGCCCCGGACGTCGACGCCGCGCTCGTCCGCGGCCGACAGCAGGTCCTCGATCCCGCTGGCCGGGTCTTCGGTCAGCTGCTCGTCGGGGTCGCCGCGCCAGTCGGTGAAGTAGATCAGGTCGCCCGGTGCGGTACCGACGATCCGCTCGGCCAGCTCGGCGAAGTACGTCGCCCCGTGCACCAGAGGCCGGACGTGGTTGCCGGTCGACCAGGCGCCCGGACCCGGGTGCTGGTCGTCGAGAGCAGTCTGGTCGTTGCCGCGCTCCTCCTTGCTCAGCAACCACTCGTCCAGCTCCAGAGCCACTCGCTACACCGCCGTCCGCACGCCCTCACAGTAGTGCGCCGGGGTGGGCGCTGCGCCTTCCCTCGGTGTCCCCCGGCTGTGTCCCGCCTGCCGCCTGCGCAGGGCCTCGCCGTCCGCCGCGACCAGGGCTATCGTGGCGAGCATCGGCAGGAGGACCCATGAGCGAGCAGTCCAGGCGGCGCTGCATCCTGGTCGGGGTCAACCACGGCCAGGCCGAGGTGGTCCTGCAGCAGGCGCTGCAGTTCGCGCGAGCCCTGGATGCGGCACTGGTCTGCGCGCACGTCGACGTCGGCCGCTACGTCGTGGAGGAGCGTGCGGACGGCACGGTCGTCTCCCGGCCGTTGGATCCCGACCTGCCCGAGCTGGCCGACACCGACTTCGACCCATCCCTGGCTGAACACATCCGGTCACTGGTCGGCGATACCGAGGTCAGCTTCCGGGAGCTGGCCGGCGACCGCGCGTACGCCCTCAGCCGGCTCTCCGAGATCTGCGGCGTCGACGCCATCGTCGTGGGTAGCCGGCGCCGTGGCGTCCGCTCGGGGCTGAAGGAGTTCTTCGGCGGCTCGGTCGCCGCCCAGCTGGCGCACCGGCAGCACCGCCCGGTGATCGTGGTACCGGTCGCCCCGGTGCCGGCTGGGGGCCCGCTGCCCTGGGAACCGCCGGGTCCGGGCTGAGCGTGTGGCGGTCCCGGCATCCGGCTCAGCCCAGGTCGACTCCACCGGCGTCGTCGAGGACGATCCGGACCACTTCGTGCAGCTCCGGGGTGAGGTCCTGCTCGGGCAGCGTGAGCTGCCAGGCGTCGAGCGCGACCGTGTAGACGAAGCGGTCGGGGCTGGCCGCGCCGGGCGAGAGCGTCGTCAGGTCTGCCCGCTGCAGCAGCTGGCGCAGCTGCGGACCCCGCGGGTCGTCGTCGAGGTCCAGCTCGCCCCGCCGGGTCGCCCCCGCGAAACCGCCGGTACGCCGGACGGCCAGCCGCCGAGCCTGCTCGGCCGGGGCGACATCCACCGGCGGCGTGGTCGGTGCCGGCGTGCCGGCCACGTCCGTCGCGATCACCCCGACCTGCTGCCAGGCGGCCCGGACGTGGCCGGCCACGGCGCTGTCGTCGGGGAACAGCCGGGTCGCCGAGCCGACCGTGGCGGCGGCGAACCCGGCGAAGTCCACGTCCGCACCCACCTCACCGCCGGTCAGCGCGTCGTACCAGACCTTGCCGGTGCGCTCCCAGCTGAGGCCACCGACGGCGATGGCCGCCAGCGCGAAGGCGCGGTTGGGGATGCCCGAGTTGAGGTGCACGCCACCGTTGTCCTCGGTGGTGGTGACGTAGTCGGCCATCGACCCCACCTGGGGGTCCCGGCCGAGCCTCGGGTCGTCGTAGGCCGTGCCCGGCTCGGTCATCGAGCGGAGCGCCTTGGCGTTGATCCCCGGCAGGAAGATGCCCTCGCCGATCAGCCAGTCCGCCGACACCGCGTCCTGGCCGAGCGCGCGCTGTTTGGTCATCGAGGCGAAGACGTCGCTGACGCTCTCGTTCAGCGCGCCGGACTGTCCCTCGTAGGTGAGACCGGCGGTGTACTGGGTGACGCCGTGGGCGAACTCGTGCGCCATCACGTCCATCGGCTTGGTGAAGCGGTCGAAGACCTGGCCGTCCCCGTCGCCGAAGACCAGCTGACTGCCGTCCCAGAAGGCGTTGTCGTAGTCCTGGCCGTAGTGCACGGTGACCGTCAGCGTCGATCCCGTGCCGTCGGCGGACGGCCGGTTGAACTCGGTGGCGAACAGGTCCCAGACCTGGGCGGAGGAGTCGTAGGCCTCATCGACCGCCACGTCCCCGGTCGGAGGCGAGCCGTCCGCGCGGGCGACCGTCCCGGGCAGCTGCTCGGTGTGGTCGGCGGTGCGGATGACGCGCTCGGCGGGGTCGGAGGAGACGGCCGTCGTCCGGGCTGCAGGGGGCTGTCGGGGTGCGCCCGCCCGCTGGTCACGCAACCGCGCGTCGACCTGCAGGGTGCTCCGGCCGGCCCCGGCGAGCGTCGGGTCGGCTCCGGTCGAGGCGAGGCGAGCGAGGAGGTAGGGCGGGACGAAGGTGCAGGTCATGTGGACTCCGGGAGCTCGAGGGCGGTGAGTCCCAGGATCCTCGCAGGGGTCACTGACACCTCGCCTCGACCCCGGCCGGGAACTGGTTCCACCGGCCCTCGAGCGAAGGGAATTTAGCGAAAACGCCGATGCTGTGGCTTGACGAGGGTGATCATTAGGGTGAGGCTGATCGGTGAATGTGTCGAGCGAGAGTAATCGCCGAACCATTCGCGGTCAATTGATCGCTACGCACGGTGACGGCTCCTCCCTCGGGGGTGAGCGATTCCATGACCACGGGGGCTATGGACCATGTGCGGCGACGGCAGACCAGGACGCGTTATCGGGCCAGAGAGCACCTAACGCGATTTCGGCATGTCCACTTGAGGACATGTCCTCAAGTTGCCACCTTCGGGAGGTGACTTTCCTGGGGCGGTCTGATTAACGTTCTTCTCGAAACCTCATCAGTTCCGCAGCGCACCCCCCAAGCAACTGCGGGCAATCGAAAGGAAATCGCCATGCGTTCGTCTCGCATCGCTCGTCAGGCCGCTCGTGTTCTCGGCGCTGCCGCCGTCTCCGCTCTGCTGCTCGGCGCCGTCAGCGCCACGCCGGCGCACGCCGCCCACGGCGTCAAGTACGTCTCGGTGACCTCCGGCGCACACGGCGTCTGAGCCTCAGTCCTTGGCGGGACCACGCCTGGGCGTTCAGAAGTTGACGGCTGAGAATGGTCAGAGTTCGGCCCGCGGCCATATCGAGGTCGCGGGCAGGTGGATTCGGCGTCAGGGCGCTCACGTCAAAGCAAAGTCGTGACTCCAGCCAGATTTCCCGTGGTCTGGGTGCGCACATATTCGGCGCGCACCATGGCGGCACCAAGCTGTAGTCGCGTGGTCACACCGAGCTCGTCCATCAGTTCGGATATCCATCGGCGGACCGAACGGACGTTGATGCCGAGATTGCTGGCGATGGCTTGATCGGTTGACCCGGTCATCAGTAACGACATGAGCATCTGCCGTCGCGGATCAATTTCCAAGAACGTGGATGCGACGATCGGAACCGCGGTGTCCCAGACGGCGTCGAACATTCGCTGTAACGCCTCCACCAGCAGCGAGTGCCGCACCACCGACATGCGCAGCTCGTAGCCGGGCAGGTAGGACCGCATGGACGGGATGATCGCCAGCTCGGCGTCGACGATCACCAGCTTCATCGGCACCGGTGCGGTCCGGGACTGCTCGCCCTTCGTGGTGTAGAGCGTGAGCTCCTTCAACCGGTCGGCGTCGAAGCCCGGGTGATAGACGCAGCGCAGAGTCGCACCGCGCTCGAGGGCCTGCCACTCCGGCGCCTCCTCGCTCAGGGCCTCCTCGGTGGGAGACCGCTCCTCGGCGTACGGCGGCTTGTCGAAGACGCAGATCTCCTTCTGCGCCGTGGCGCAGAGCTCGCGGTTCGCGGCGACGATCGCCTCCCGCCCCACCACGATGCGCACGTCGTCGGTCTGGGACTGCGACGCCGCCAGCAGGTGGCTGTGCAGCGAGTCGGCCGCGACGGTAGCCATCTCCAGCTCGGACAGGCGTTGCGCCCGGAGTGCCTTGATCACCTCGGGCATGGGCAGTGCTCGCCACAGACCGCGGGACAGCTCTGTCGCCAGACCCAGCTCGCGCAGATTCTCCAGCGACGAGGCCACCGTGTCCGGCGGGAGCGACGTGAGCTCACCCAGCTGCTCGGCCCCGGCGGTACCGATGGGCGCGAGGGCGACGTAGACCGACTCCGCTTCGGTGCTGATGCCCAGGGGTTGCAGCATGGTACGTCGTCCTTCGACCTCAGGGGTGGGGGTCCCTAGACTGTAGCGGCCCGGGGGCGGGTGAGGAGAATGTCTCCGGCCTCGGGATCCGCACCTGCGGACCGACCGCCCCTGACCGCCGCCCGACGACCCAGCCAAGGAGTGCCCTCATGCCCGAGCTTGCCCAGATCGGCGTCACCGGTCTTGCGGTGATGGGCCGCAACCTCGCCCGCAACTTCGCGCGTCACGGCCATCGGGTGGCGATCCACAACCGGACCTACGCCAAGACCGAGTCGCTGCTGGCCGAGGCCGGCTCCGAGGGCGACTTCGTGGCCTCGGAGTCGATGGCCGACTTCGTCGCGTCCCTCGAGCAGCCGCGCCGGGTGATCATCATGGTCAAGGCCGGTCCGGGCACCGACGCGGTGATCGAGGAGCTGATCCCGCTGCTGGACGAGGGCGACATCGTCATCGACGCCGGCAACGCGCACTTCCCCGACACGATCCGGCGCGAGGGCTGGCTGAAGGAGCACGGCCTGCACTTCGTCGGCACCGGGGTCTCGGGCGGCGAGGAGGGTGCCCTGAACGGGCCGTCCATCATGCCGGGCGGCTCGCGGAAGTCCTACGAGACGCTGGGTCCGCTGCTGGAGGACATCTCCGCCAAGGTCGACGGCCAGCCGTGCTGCACCTACGTCGGGCCCGACGGCGCCGGCCACTTCGTCAAGATGGTGCACAACGGCATCGAGTACGCCGACATGCAGCTGATCGCCGAGGCGTACGACCTGATCCGGGCGGCCACCGGCGCGAGCGCCGCCGAGACGGGCAGGATCTTCTCCACCTGGAACGAGGGCGACCTCGAGTCGTTCCTGATCGAGATCACCGCCGACGTGCTGGCCCACACCGACGCCGAGAGCGGAGGTGCGTTCGTCGACCTCGTCCTGGACCAGGCCGAGCAGAAGGGCACCGGCCGCTGGACGGTGCAGAACGCGCTCGACCTCGGCGTCCCCATCACCGGGATCGCCGAGGCGACCTTCGCCCGGGCGCTCTCGGGTTCGGTGCCCCAGCGCGAGGCGGCCCGCGGCAAGCTGGCCGCGCACACCGCCGGCTGGGACATCTCGGACCCCGAGGCCTTCGTCGACGACGTCCGGCAGGCGCTCTACGCCTCCAAGGTGGTCGCGTACTCCCAGGGCTTCGACCAGATCGCCGCCGCCAGCGCCGAGTACGGCTGGGACGTCGACCGGGGCGCGATGGCCCGGATCTGGCGGGGTGGCTGCATCATCCGAGCCCGCTTCCTGAACCGGATCACCGAGGCCTACGAGCGCGAGCCCGACCTGCCGCTGCTGCTGGCGGACGACTACTTCGCCGACGCGGTGGGCAACAGCCTGGCCGCCTGGCGCCGGGTCGTGGCCGGGGCCGCGCAGAACGGGATCCCCACGCCGGCGTTCTCGTCCTCGTTGGCCTACTACGACGGGATCCGCGCCGAGCGGCTGCCCGCGGCGCTCATCCAGGCGCAGCGCGACTTCTTCGGCGCCCACACCTACCGGCGGGTCGACCTCGAGGGCTCCTTCCACACCGAGTGGACGGGAGACCGCAGCGAGACCGCGATCGAGGACGTCTCGAAGCCGGTGCCCGAGCCGGCCGAGAAGGCGGACCCGACTCCGGCCTGAGGATGCCCCCGGTCCTGAAGCGGCCCCCCGTTCTGAGCATGCCCCCCGTCCTGAGACTGCCCGGGCTCCCGGCCGGCGTACGGCGGTTCGCCCGACCGGTCGAACGGGTGGGAAGGCTGACGGGGGCGCTCGCGACCCGGGCGGCCAACGAGGTGGCGGCCCCCGGCTTCGCCCGTCGGGCGGCTCGGCACGCGATGCTGCCCAACGGGGCGGTGGCGGTGTTCTTCGCCACCGGTCCGGAGAACCTCTACCAGTTCGAGCAGTGGCGACGGCCGCTGGAGGAGTTGGCCGGGCACCGCCCGGTGGTGGTCGTGACCGACCGCCCCGACACGGGCGCGGAGCTCATCCGGCAGAGCCGGCTCCCGGTCACCCTGGCACGGGGGAGTGCCGCCCTCGAGGAGCTGGTGGCCGAGCGGGACATCCGGCTGGTGCTCTACCTCAACCAGGTGGAGGCCAACTTCCGGATGCTGCGCTTCGCCGCGCCCGTGCACATCCAGCTCGGCCACGGCGAGAGCGACAAGGCCTCGAGCGTCTCCCACCAGCACGTCGCGTACGACCTGACGTTCGTCGGCGGACCAGCGGGCAGCGAGCGGCTGGGCGCCGCGCTGCGCGGGTTCGACCCGGCCACCCGGACCGTCCAGGTGGGCCGTCCGCAGCTCGACCACGACTACCCCGGGGCCCCGGACTGGCCCGTCGGCTCGGGGCGGCGCGTCTGGTACGCCCCGACCTGGGAGGGGGATCGGCCGAGCATCGCGTACGGCTCCCTGGCCAGCCACGGGGTGGCCCTGGTCGAGGCGCTCCTCGCCGACGCGTCGGTCCGGGTGGTCTACCGGCCGCACCCCCGGACGGGTACGGCGTCCCCGGCGCACGCGGCCGCGGACCGTCGGATCCGGGAGCTGCTGCGGGCCGACCGCGACCGGCACCTGGTGGACGAGGGCCCGTACGGCTGGCAGTGGGCCTTCGCGGACGCCTGCATCACCGACGTCTCGGCCGTCGCCTACGACTGGCTGGGTACGGGGAAACCGCTGGCGGTCACTCAGCCGGCACAAGAGGCGTACCGGCCGGTCTCACCGCTGCTGGAACGGCTGCCGCTGCTGGCCGCTGCCGACGCCTCGGACGTGCTGGCGCGGCTGGCCGTGTCCGACCCCGGGCTGGCCGAGCTGAGCCGGCACTACTTCGGTGAGACCGCCGACCGGGCCAGCACCGCGCGCTTCACCGCCGCGATCGAGCAGGCCTACGCGACGACCGGACACTGAGCCGGCTGGCCGAGCACGACGGGCTCCTAGAGCCCGCGGAGGAAGTCGGCGTCGTCATCGGGGGCGGTCGGCCGCTGGGTCCGAGCCCGGGTGCCGAGGGAGTCCGCGTTCGGCCGACCCAGGAACATCCAGCCGAGGGCGCCGATCAGCGGCAGACAGATGATGGCGGTGGCCCACAGCCAGCGGGGCATCCGGCGAACGGCGTACGGCGGGGCCTGCGCCACCTCGACCACGCAGTAGATCATCAACAGGACCACGATGATGATCGGCAGGTACCTCCCCATAAGGGAAGTATGCGTCGCGGCGCCGGAGGGGACAACGCCGCGGGCGCGCTGCCCGGCTGGGGCCGACCGCGCCGTTAGGCTGACCGGATGCCTGAACCACGTCCGACGGCGCCCGGCGGGCCGACGATCGCCGAGCTGCGCGACGTCACCCAGCCGCCGAGCGTGCGGACCCGGGCCGGCGCCGAGCACTGGGTCGCGTCGGCGTACCTGCGCGACATCTCGCCGTACCTGACCCGGGTGCTGCTCCGCGCCGGGTTCAGCGCCAACGGCGTGACCTGGCTGATGATCCTCAGCGCGGCCCTCGCCGCGGTGGCCACGGGCTGGTCGTCGGTGGTCGGCGCCGTGCTGGCGGTCCTGTTCGTCCAGCTGCAGATGCTGTTGGACTGCTCCGACGGCGAGGTGGCCCGCTGGCGGCGGACCTCGTCCCCGCTCGGGGTCTACCTGGATCGGATCGGCCACTACGTCGCCGAGTGCGGGATCGCGGTCGCGCTCGGCGTCCGGGCCACGGGTGGTCTGGCCCTGAGCGGGGTGTGGATCAGCGCCGGCCTGCTGCTCGGCTTGCTGGTGGCGCTGAACAAGGTCGAGAACGACCTGGTGCACGTTTCCCGGCACTACGCCGGGATGGCCCAGGTGCGCGACGCCGAGGCCGTGAAGGTGCCGACCCGCGGTGTGGTCCGGCGGGCGCGTCAGGTGGCCCGGTTCGTCCCGTTCCACCGCGTCTTCCACTCCGTCGAGCTGTCGCTGCTGGTGCTCGTGGCGGCGCTCGTGGACCTCGTCGCCGACGGTGCCGCCACCCGCGTCCTGCTGGCCGCCCTGGTCGCGGCCGCCCTGGTCACCGTGGTGGGCCACCTCGCCGCGGTGCTGACCTCCTCGCGGCTGCGATGAGCGGCGGCTCAGCGGAGGACCACCCGCGGTTCGGGGCAGTCGTGCTCACCATGGGGAACCGGCCCGACGACCTCGGCCTCGCGTTGGAGTCCCTGCTCGGCCAGACCGGGGTGGAGCTGGACGTCGTGGTGGTGGGCAACGGCTGGCTGCCCGTCGGCCTGCCGGCCGGCGTCCGGGCGCACGGGCTGCCGCTCAACCTCGGCATTCCCGCCGGTCGCAACGCCGGCGTCCCGCTGGTCAGTGGCGACCTGCTGTTCTTCCTCGACGACGACGCCCGGCTGCCGCACGACCGGGTGCTGGCCACGATGGCGGCCCAGTTCGCCGCCGACCCGAAGCTGGGGCTGGTGCAGCCGCGGGTCGTCGACCCCGACGGCCGGCCGGCGCCGCGGCGCTGGACCCCACGCGTGCTGGTCGGGGACCCGGGCCGGAGCAGCCCGGCCATGTCGGTGTGGGAGGGGGCGGTGGCGATGCGCCGGCAGGCCTTCGACTTCGCCAACGGCTGGCCCGAACGGTTCTGGTACGCCCACGAGGGCATCGAGCTCGCCTGGCGCGTCTGGGACGCGGGCTTCCACGTCCGTTACGACGGCGAGCTCGAGGTGCAGCACCCCGCCATCCAGCCCACCCGGCATGCGGAGTTCTACCGGTTCCAGGCCCGTAACCGGGTCTGGCTGGCCCGGCGCAACCTGCCGGTTCCCGTCGGCGTGGTCTACGTGCTCGTCTGGGCGGCCATCGGGGGGATCCGGCTGCGCACCCGGGAGGCGGTGGTCGAGACCCTCCGCGGGTACTGGCTGGGACTCAGCCGCGACGGCGGCCGGCGCCGACCGATGTCGTGGCGCACCGTCGGCCGGATGGCCCTGGCCGGCCACCCGCCGCTCATCTGACGAAGTCGTCAGCGGGTGAGCAGTAGCGTGACCCGGATGAACGCGCGGGAGTGGTCGAGCTGGGCGATCGGTCAGGTCGAGGCGGACGCCAACCGCAGTGCGGACACGCACCTGCACGTGTTTCCGCTGCCGCCGTCGTGGGGGGTCACCCTCTACCTCAAGGACGAGTCGGTGCACCCGACCGGCAGCCTCAAGCACCGGCTGGCGCGCTCGCTGATGCTCTACGGGCTGTGCAACAACTGGATCACCGAGGGCACGACGCTGGTCGAGGCGTCGTCCGGCTCGACGGCGGTCAGCGAGGCCTACTTCGCCCGGTTGCTCGGCCTGGACTTCGTCGCGGTGATGCCGGCGACCACGGTTCGGGAGAAGTGCGCGCTGATCGAGTTCTACGGGGGCCGCTGCCACCTGGTCGAGGACCCGGGCACGATCTACGCCGTGGCGGCTGCGCTGGCGGCGGAACGTGGCGGGCACTTCCTCGACCAGTTCACCTACGCCGAGCGTGCCACCGACTGGCGCGGCAACAACAACATCGCCGAGTCGATGTTCGCCCAGCTGTCCCGCGAGCCGCACCCCGTGCCGGCCTGGGTGGTGGTCGGTGCGGGCACCGGCGGCACCAGCGCGACCATCGGCCGCTACCTGCGGATGAAGCGGCTGGACGCCCGGCTCTGCGTGGTCGACCCGGAGGGCTCGGCGTTCTCAGCCGCCTGGCTGACCGGCGACCCGGACGCCACCGCCGTCGGCTCCCGGATCGAGGGCATCGGCCGGCCCCGGGTCGAGCCGAGCTTCGTGCCGCAGGTGGTGGACCGGATGATCGCGGTCCCGGACGCCGCCTCGGTCGCCGCCATGCGCTGGGCCACCGCGAAGCTGGACCGCTGGGTCGGCGGCTCCACCGGCACCAACCTGTGGGGTGCGCTGCAGCTGGTCGGTGAGCTCGTCGCCGCGGGCACCCCGGGCAGTGTGGTGACCCTGCTCTGCGACGACGGGCGCCGCTACGTCAACAGCTACTACGACGATGACTGGGTGGCCGCCCACGGCTGGGACCTCGCCCCCTACACCGCGGTCCTGGACGATTTCCTGCGCACCGGAGCCTTCGAACCCGAGTTGTCAGAACTGAGTTGTCCCCCAGGGCAACTGGGTTCTGACAAGTCGGCCTAGAGGCGGGACAGGACCAGGCCGAGGGCGAAGCCGAGGGCGGCCAGCAGCTCGGTGGTGCCGGTGTTCTTGAGCACGGCCACCAGCTCCGGGCCGACGGCGCCGCCCAGCACCCGTCGGCAGGCCGGGACGGCGACGGCCAGCCCCGCCAGGCCGAGCAGGGCCCAGACGCTGGTCAGCAGGCCCACCACCACGACCAGCGCCGCGGCCCCCGCGACGAGGCCGGCGTAGAACAGCCGGGTGTTCCGGTCGCCCAGCCGGGTGGCCAGCGTCCGCTTGCCCGTGGCCGCGTCACCACGGAGGTCGCGCAGGTTGTTGGCGACGAGCAGGGCGCAGGCCAGCGCACCCACCCAGGCTCCGGTGAGCACGGTCGCGGCCGAGACCCGGCCGACCTGGACGTAGGCCGTTCCCGACACCGCGACCAGGCCGAAGAAGACGAACACCGAGACCTCGCCCAGCCCGCGGTAGCCGTAGGGGCTGCGTCCACCGGTGTAGTACCACGCGGCCAGCACACAGGCCACGCCGACGGCGATCAGCCACCAGTGCCCCGTCAGCAGCACCAGCCCGAGGCCGGCCAGTCCGGCGAGCCCGAACGAGCCGAACGCGGCCCGCCTGACCGCGGCCGGACGCGCCAGCCCCGAGCCGACCAGCCGCACGGGCCCGACCCGGTTCGCGTCGGTGCCGCGGATGCCGTCGGAGTAGTCGTTGGCGTAGTTGACCCCGACCTGCAGGGCCAGGGCGACGACCAGGGCCAGCAGCGCGGCGACGGGGGCGAAGCGGTCGGCGAAGACGGCCAGCCCGGTCGCCGCGATGACCGGGGACGCGGCCGCGGGCAGGGTCCGGGGTCGCGACCCCGCCAGCCACTGGCCGGGTGTCGGGTGCGGTGCCAGCTCGGCGGTCACGCAGGCTCCTGGGTCGGGGGGTCGGACGGGATGAGGTCGGCGACGAGTCGTCGGCGGTCGATCTTCCCACTGCTGGTCCGCGGCAGCGGCCTGCGGCCGAGCAGGGCGCGCGGCGCGGCGTATGCGGGCAGCCGGTCGCGCAGGTGGGCGCGCAGCCGGCCCGACGCCTCCGGGTCGGGCTGGTCGCCCTCGAGCACCGCCACCACCGCCGTGCCCCACTCGACGTCCGGGACGCCGACCACGGCCACGTCGCCGACCCCGAGCTCGGGCCAGGAGCGGACCGCCCGTTCCACCTCGGTCAGGTCGACGTTCATCCCGCCGCTGACCACCACGTCGTCGAGCCGGCCGAGGACGGTCAGCCGACCGTCGGCCCACCGGCCGCGGTCGGCGGTGACCAGCCGACCGTTCCGGACGGCGTCCGCGGTCAGGTCCGGGCGTAGCCGGTAGCCGGAGAACAGCGACCCTCCGCCGATGCTGACCCGCCCGTCGACAGGGTCGAGAGCCACGTCCACCTTGGCCAACGGGACCCCGTCGTAGACGCAGCCGCCGCAGGTCTCGCTCATCCCGTAGGTGGTCACGACCGCGACGCCCGCCCGTGCGGCGGCGTCGGCGAGCGGCCCGGCGAGCGGACCGCCGCCGACCAGCACGGCGTCGAAGCTGGTGAGCGCGGGCAACAGGACCGGTTGCTCCAGCGCCCGGGCGAGCTGGGTCGGCACGATCGAGAGGTAGCGGCGGCTCCCGAGCCGATCGGTCACCTGGGCAAGGTCGGCGAGGTCGGAGCGGACGCGCGCTGCGGTGGTGCCGGCGACCTCCGCCCGGGCCAGGACCATCAGCCCGGCGACGTAGTGCGCCGGCAGCCCCAGCACCCAGTCGCCCGGGCCGCCGAGACGTTCGTGGGTGGCGGCGGTGGCGGTCCGGATCGCCCGGGCCGACAGCAGCACGCCCTTGGGGTGGCCGGTCGACCCGGAGGTCGAGACCACCACCGCCGCGTCGGCCTCGACGGGCTCCTCCGGCACCAGCATGGCCATGGCCTGCTCGCGTTCGAGGCCGGGCGGTGGCAACGGGGCGATCGGCGGACCGCCCGCGAGCGCCGCGGCCAGCGCCTCCGGAAGCTTGTCGGGCTCCACCAGGCGCAGCCGCCGGTCAGGGGCCGTCGGTTCCAGCACGCCAGAAGGTTAGCCGGGTGCGCGAGACTGGTCGGGTGAGCGCCCCCCGCACCTACGCGATCGCGATGCGCACCCGGTTCCGCGGCATCGACGAGCGGCAGGGGATGGTCTGGCGGGGTGCCGCCGGTTGGGCCGAGTGGAGCCCGTTCCTCGACTACGACGGACCGGAGCTGGTGCCGTGGTGGCGGGCCGCGGTCGAGGCGGCCGAGGTGGGCTGGCCGGAGCCGGTGCGGAGCCGCATCCCCGTCAACAGCACCGTCCCCGCCCTGCCCCCGGACCGGGCGCGCGCGCTGGCCGCCGCCGCCGGCTGCCGGACGGCCAAGGTGAAGGTGGCTGAGCGGGGCCAGACCCTGGCTGACGACCTGGCCCGCGCCGAGGCCGTCCGGGACGCGCTGGGCCCGGCGGGCCGTATCCGGGTCGACGCCAACGGCGGCTGGACGGTGGACGAGGCCGAGACGGCCGTCCGGCGGCTTGCCCGCTTCGGCCTGGAGTACGTGGAGCAGCCGTGCGCGTCGGTCGAGGAGCTGGCCGACCTGCGCCGCCGCCTGGCCCGTGCCGGCGTGAACGTGCTGATCGCCGCCGACGAGTCGATCCGCCGGGCTGAGGACCCGTACCGGGTCCGGGAGCTCGAGGCGGCCGACGTCGCCGTGCTGAAGGTGCAGCCGCTGGGCGGCGTCCGTGCCTGCCTCGAGATCGCCGAGCGAATCGGGCTGCCCGTGGTGGTCTCGAGCGCGCTGGAGACCTCGGTCGGTATCCGCGCGGGGGTGGCCCTGGCCGCCGCGTTGCCCGAGCTGCCGTACGCGTGCGGGCTGAACACGGTGCCGCTGCTCGCCGCCGACCTCGCCGTCACTCCGCTGGTGGCCCGGGACGGCGCGCTCGAGGTCACCGACCTGGCGCCGGCCGAGGAACGGCTGGCCGAGCACGGGGCGTCGCCGTCCGTCGACGCCCTCTGGCAGGCTCGGCTCGTGCGCACCCGCGAGCTGGCCGAGTCGACGAGAGCGGTCCGACGTGGCTGAGGCGACGCGCTGCGCCCGGGTGCTGGTCGAGGCGCTGCTGAGCGCCGGGGTACGGGACGTGGTGCTGGCTCCCGGTTCGCGAAGCGCCCCCCTGGCCTATGAGCTCTACGAGGCGGACCGGATCGGCCTGCTCACCCTGCACGTCCGGATCGACGAGCGCAGCGCGGGTTTCCTGGCCCTCGGGCTGGCCCGCGGCTCGGGCCTGGTCGTCCCGGTGGTCACGACCTCCGGCACCGCCGTGGCCAACCTGCACCCGGCCGTGCTGGAGGCCTGGCACGCGCACCTGCCGTTGGTGCTGGTCACGGCCGACCGTCCGCGCCAGCTGGCCCACACCGGGGCGAACCAGACCACCGACCAGGAGCACCTGTTCGGGCGGCACGTCCGGGCCTTCGCCGCGGTCACCGACGTGGGCGGTGACGTCGCAGGCTGGCGGTTCGAGACGTTGCGCCTGCTGACCGCGGCGACGGGGGCCCGCAGCCGGCTGCCCGGGCCGGTCCAGCTGAACGTGGCCTTCACCGAGCCGCTGGTGCCGGGCGAAGTCGCTCCCATCCCCGCCGGGCCCGACGTCCGGGTGGCCTCGGCCCGCGCTGCCGAGCCGACATCGTTGGCCGCCGGACCGCAGACCGTCGTGGTGGCCGGAGACCTGCCGCCGGCGCTCGGCCAGGCAGTGGCCGCACAGGCTGCGGCGGCCGGGGTCCCGCTGCTGGCGGAGCCGTCCAGCAACGCGCGCCGCGGGCCCGTGGCGCTGTCGACCTACCGGCTGCTGCTGGCCGCCGACCTGGCCGAGGAGATCGAACGCGTCGTCCTGTTCGGCCGGGCCACGCTCTCCCGGCCGGTGAACCGGCTGCTCGCCCGGACCGACATCGAGCTGGTCGTCGTCTCCCCGTACGCCGACTGGCCCGACCCCGGGCGGACGGCCGCGACGGTCGCCGACGGCGTCACCTTCGACGAGGGGGTGGGCGAGCCGGTGTGGCTCGCGGCCTGGCAACAGGCGGAGGCCCAGGCCCGCGAGCAGCTGGACGAGCTGCTGGCGTCCCAGCCCTACCTGACCGGACCGACGCTCGCCGGGGCGCTGTGGGCCGGGCTCGGCGGGGCCGACGCGCTGGTGGTCGGCTCGTCCAACCCGGTCCGCGACCTCGACCTGGCCGCCGTCTCGGCCGACCCGCCGGAGGTGTTCGCGAACCGCGGGCTGGCGGGCATCGACGGCCTGGTCTCCACCGCCGCCGGCGTCGCCCTGACCCGGGACCGCCCGACCCACGCCCTGCTCGGCGACCTGACGCTGCTGCACGACGCCGGCGGGCTGGTCATCGGGCCGCAGGAGCCGAGGCCGGACCTGCGGCTGGTGGTCGCCAACGACGACGGCGGCAGCATCTTCGCCACCCTCGAACAGGGTCAGCCGGCGCACCTGCGCGCGTTCGAGCGGGTCTTCGCCACCCCTCATGGTGCCGACCTGCAGGCGTTGGCGGCGGTCAGCCGGACCCGCTACCACCGCGTCGGCGACGCCGACGAGCTCACCGCGCTGCTGGCTGAGCCCCCTGTCGGGCTGGAGCTGGTCGAGGCCGTCATCGACCGAGCGCACCGGCGCACGCTCAGCCAGGCGATGGCCCAGATCGCCGCCACCCTCTGACCAGCTACCCCGAGCGCAGCCAGGATCGGAGGACCTGGGTGGCCGTCACGTCGTCCTCGTTGTATTCCAGCACCCGCGTCCGCGCCCGGTCGCGGACGGCCGGGTCGACGTGGTGGACGGCGTCGGCGAACCAGGCCTGGGAGTTGAGGCCGCCCGGGTCGTCGTCACGCCAACGGAAGCCCGCGTGCTGGGCGATCGGTTTGAGCCCCAGCCCGTTGACGCCGAAGAAGTGGGTCTTGACCACGTCGTAGAGGTCCACGAACTCCGCCTCGGCGTACGAGGCCGCCCAGGCCAGCAGCGGGTCGTCCGGCACCCGGTCGGCCAGCCCCCGGATCGCGGCCGGCTCGTAGGCGCTGTAGTGGTAGACCCGGACCGAGGGAGAGCCGTTCACCAGGTCGCGCAGCCAGCCGAAGGCGGACCGCGCCAGGTCGAGCTCGTCGGCTTCGTCGAGGTCGTCGAACGCGCTCACGTGCGTGTACGTCGGGGGTGCGGACCCGCGGCGGTCGTGCACCAGGAAGCCCCAGAGGTAGATCCGGCCGTCCGCGGCGCTCTCGATGTCGAGGTCCACCTCGACCTCGGCGCCAGGAAAGGTGATCTCGCCCGTGGTCTCGCGGTCGACGTCCACGTCGTCCCGGAGCATCCGCGCGCGGCGGTTCGCGACCCGCAGCCGCCCGTCGGCTCCGCCCCGGTGGGTGACGTGGGGCAGGTAGGCCGGCAGCAGCTCGGTCAGGTCGGCCGCGGCCAACGTCGAGACGGTGCCGACGCCCAGCCGGCGCAGCGCGAGCACCTCCCGGACGTCGAGCGCGCCCTTGCCGATGCGCAGGCTGACGTCGTCGTCGGCGATCCCGGGGCGGCAGCGCGACCACCAGGGGCAGCGGCCGCACTCATCGCCCACCACCGGTTGCACGAGGGGAGCCGGGTCGTCGGCGGCACCGCGCTGCCGGCGGGCCACGGCGGCGACGTCGAGGCGCAGCGCGTGCTCGTGGTCGTAGCGCTCGAGCACGCTGCGCAGCCGCCAGCCCTCCGGCGCGAGACGCGAGAACGTGCGGACCAGCGGTACCGACAGGTCGAACCACGCGAGCAGCGGGGCGGCCGGGCTGCCCGTGTCCGTCCCGATCACCGCGGCCAGCGGCTGGGCCGCCGCGAACCCGGCGGCCTGGAGCATCCGGGTGAAGTGCGCCAGCTGCAGCAGGTCGGCCTCGCGGGTGCGGAGCCGGAACGCCGCGCCCGGCAGCGGCTCCAGCGCGAGCGGACGGGGTGCGGTGAACGGGGACACGTGGACGGCCGGGGGCGGCGGCTCCTCGGGGGGCGCTCCGCGTCGACGGCTGGTCAGCAGCACCTTGTGGGCCTTGACCTCGACCGGGTGGTAGGTGGGCCGGCCTTCGGCGGAGTCGGCGCCGCGGACCAGGACGTCGGGCCGGCCTAGCCTCCCGCCGGCCTGGTCGGCGGGGAGCAGGCCGCCCACGATCACCTCGGCGCCCACGGTCATCGCCCGCAGGCACGAGGCGGCGGCGACGCCGGGCTCCTCGGCCAGCAACCGCAGGTCGACGACCAGCCCCGGCGCGGCCGCGATGAGCGCCTCGAGCAGCCGGGCCTCCACCTCGCGGGCGTGCTGGACGCGCTCGGGCAGCGGCGTGGGTCCCGACGTGCCCTCCACCGTCGGCAGCGTCGCGGTCGGGTCGTAGGCGTGATGGGTCTTGACCGGGCAGCTGCCGGCAGCCGTCGACCCCAGCAGCACCGGCTCCCGCGTCGTCGTCGCGGCCGGCTCGGCCGCGACCGCGCTCATGCTCGCGCCCGGTGCAGGGCTACGACGCCGCCGGTGAGGTTGCGCCACTCCGCCTGCTGCCAGCCCGCGTCGGTGATCAGGGCGGCGAGCGCGGCCTGATCGGGCCAGCTCAGGATCGACTCGGCCAGATACTCATAAGCGATCGGGTTGGACGCCACGGCGCGGGCGATCCGCGGCAGGGCGGCCACGAGGTAGTCGTGGTAGACCGTCCGGAAGGGACGCCAGGTCGGCGTGCTGAACTCGCAGACCACCAGCGTGCCGCCCGGCCGGGTGACCCGGCGCAGCTCGGTCAGCGCCGCCGCCGTGTCCTCGACGTTGCGCAGGCCGAAGGAGATGGTGACGGAGTCGAACGACCCGTCCGCGTACGGCAACGCGAGGGCGTCGCCGGCCACGAAGCTGAGCGTCGGCCGCCGCCGGTGCCCCACCTCGAGCATCCCGAGCGACAGGTCGGTGGCCACCACCAGGGCGCCGGCGCGGTCGAACGGCTCGCTGGAGGTTCCCGTCCCCGCGGCGAGGTCGAGGATGCGCTGCCCGGGACGGGCGTCGACGGCCCGGACGACCTGACGCCGCCAGCCCCGGTCCTGGCCGAGGGACAGGACGTCGTTGACCAGGTCGTAGCGCCCCGCCACGCGGTCGAACATCTCGGCCACGTCGGCCCTGCGCTTGTCGAGCGTCGCTCGCCGGTTCTGCACGTGCTTCTCTGCCACGTCGAAAAGCCTCCCACGAGCCACTGACAGTGACCGCGCACGAAGGCCACGGTGGATCAGCGGTGCCCGAAGAACATCCGCTGCTTGACCAGCTCCGCGACGGCCGCCGGGACCATCGGCTCCCAGCTCTGGTCCCCGCAGCCGATCCGGCGCAGCACGTCGCGGGAGAGGATCGGCAGGTACTGCGGCTTGTACTGGTCCAGGTGCACGAAGCTGCCGCGCTGCGCCAGGTAGTCGAAAAGGGGCTGGATGCCCGGACCGACCTCGAGGTCCTCCACGGTCACGACCTCACCTTCGGTCGATGACGGGTCCGGCGAGCGCAGCATCGGGTAGACGAAGAGCTTGAGGTCGTTCTTGAAGAGCCGGCCGAAGCTCTCCAGGATGCCGCCCTGGAGCTGGGCGTGGTTGGACTCGTCGAAGAGGTCGGCCAGGCTCGGCACGCCCATCACGATCCCGATCCGCTCGGTGGTCCGGGCGGCCAGGTAGGCGGCGAGCCGGCTGTACTCGAAGTAGTCGGAGATGAGCACCGTCATCCCACAGGCGGCGAGCAGGTCGGCGCGGGCCAGGAAGTCACGACGGTCGACGGCGCCGCCGCCGGCCAGCAGGTTGCGCATCGAGAGCTCCGCCAGGCACAGCACCGGCTTGCCGGCGACGGCCGGGTCCTGCACGAACTTCTCCCGCGCGCAGTCCAGCATGTCGATGTTCACCACGGTGGGTGGCCGGAAGCTGCCGCGCTCGACCAGGACGGCGTGCTTGCGCAGCACCTCACTCGGCTGCAGGACCTCACGGTCCGGGCCGAACATGGCTACCCCGGACAGGCCCAGCCGGACGAGCTCGAGGGCCATCAGCCGGTTGTCGACGTGGCGGAACTCGATCCCCTTGAACTGGATCATGTCGATCTCGATCCGCCCCGTCGACAGCCGGTCCAACAGGCTCTGGACGATCGCCTCGGGCTCCTGCCGCTCGAAGAACGCCGCGTGCAGCAGGTTCACCCCGACGACGCCGAGCGCCTCCTGCTGGAGCGCGGCGTCGGCGTCGAGCATCCGGACGTGGACGACGATCTGGTTCGGCTCGTCCATCGGGTGCGCCTGGAAGCGGACGCCCATCCAGCCGTGGCACTCGTTGCCGCCCGCGTAGCTGCGGGCGACGACGGTGTCGGCGAAGGCGAAGAAGCAGGTGTCGTCACCCCGGCTCTGCGACAGCCGCTCGACGTTGAGGTCGAGCTCGTGGTCCAGCATCGCCTGCAGCCGGCCGAGGGAGACGTAGCGCTGGGAGTGGCCGTACACCGCGTCCGAGACCGCCATGTCGTACGCGGACATCGACTTGGCGATCGTGCCGGCCGCCCCGCCGGCTCGGAAGAACCAGCGGGCGACCTCCTGGCCCGCTCCGATCTCGGCGACCGTCCCGTACCACCGGGGGTCGAGGTTGATCCTGAGGGCTTTCTGCAGCGTGTCCGCGGCGATCTCCATGCGCCCATCCTGGCGGCATGCTCCCGGGTTGGGAACGAGGCCCCCGTAACGGTCCCGCGTCGCCCTCACGAGCCGAGCGGCGAGGGCTCAGAGGGTGGCGACCGTCTGGATGGTGTCGGCGGTGGGCTGCTGCGACCCGCTGGCCGGCTCGATGCTCAGAGCCACCTGGCTGGCTTGGGTGATGTCACCGTTGAACCAGGCATCGACACCCTTGCCCCCGCTGAGCAGGTTGTCCGGGATGGCCTGCTTCCCCCGCAGGGTCCAGAGCTGGTAGGTCTTGCCGGCGCCGGGATCGGGCAGCGACGTGCTGGTCAGGAACGCCTTGTTCAGGCTCTTCGAGGCCACGAACGAGGCCTGCGTCCCGTCCTTCAGCGTGAACTGGCGGATCTTGACGTCCGGTGCGTTGTAGACCTGGGTCTCCAGCGACGGCGCGGCAATCTGGTTCTGCTGCTTCTGGGTGAGGCTCACGGCCCAGCCACCCATCGCCAGCGCGACCACCATGGCGGCGGCGACGGCGAGGGAGAGAACCCGGTTGCGCCGCTGGGCACGACGGATCGCCAGCTCGTCCACGGGCATGGCCCGGTGGGGGGAGTAGACGACCGGGGCGACCTTGCCGACCGGCGCGGTCTCGACGGGTGCGTCCGGGGGTAGCACCCGGACGCCGCTGATGGCCGACATGATCGAGCCCTTGAGGGCGGGTGGTGGCGCGGCGATCGTGGCGAGCAGGGACAGCTCGGCGGCCGTCTCGCAGAACTCGACGACCTCCTGGCTGCAGGTCGGGCAGACGGCGAGGTGGGCCTCGAACTCGTCCAGTTCGGAGGAGTCCAACGCGTTCAGCACATAGGAGCCGGTCGCTCCGTGGATCTCGCTCATGCCTCTACCCCCAGGGCGTCCCGCAGCCCGATCAAACCGTCTCGTATTCGTGTCTTCACTGTGCCCAGAGGCAGCTTCAGCAGCGAAGCGACCTGGCTCTGGGTATAACCCCCGAAGTAGGCGAGGGTCAACGCCTCCCGCTGGATCGCGGTCAGCGAGGCCATTCCCTTGCGGACGCGTTCCACGTCCAGCTTCTGCTCCACGCCTTCCCAGACGTGGTCGACCTCGCGGTCCACCCCGACGACGGCGTACCGCTCGTCGCGGGCGACCTCGCTGGTCACCGACCGGACCCGGTCCACGGCCCGACGGTGGGCCATCGTCGTCATCCAGGCCATCGCGCTGCCCTTGGCGGCGTCGAAGCGGGCTGACTGGCGCCAGACCTCCACGTAGACCTCCTGGGTGACTTCGGCAGCGTGGTCGGGTGAGCGCAGGACCCGTAGCACCGTCCCGTAGATCCGGGCGGACGTGAGGTCGTAGAGCTCGGAGAACGCTTCCTCCTGTCCCCGTGCGGAGCGGGAGAGGAGTTCGACGAGGCGAGCGGCCTCGACCTCGCGACCGGTACCGCCCGCGACCGACCCGAGCCTGGAGGACTGGCCTCCGGACTCGGGCGGCTGCGTTGACGCGTTCATGGTGTCCTTCACCGACACGAGATGAGGTCTGGTCATCAGCACTGTCTCACGTGTCGGTCGTGACCTGGTATCAGGACTTGGGCAGCAGGACGGTGTCGATGATGTACACCGTCGCGTTGGCCGTCTGCACGTTGCCGCACAGCACCTTGGCCGAGGCCCCGCCACCGACGCTGACGGTGAAGTTCTCACCGGAGCCCTTGACGGTGATCTTCTGGGCCTTGTTGAGGCTCTGGTGCGCACCGGCCACGGTGTCCGGGGTGAGCTTGGGCGACGTGACGTGCTCGGTGAGGATCGAGGTCAGCGTCTTCTTGTCCGCGAGGACCGACTTGAGGGTCTTGGCCGGGATCTTGGCGAAGGCGTCGTTGCTCGGCGCGAAGACGGTGATGTTGTCGGCGTTGTTCAGCGTGTCGCCGAGGCCGGCCTTGCCCACCGCGGTGACCAGGGTGCTGAGCAGCGGGTTGTTGCTGGCGGCAGTGGCGACCGGGTCGGACGACATGCCGTCGAACGAGCCCTTGCCGGAAGCCGGGACCTTGGAGCAGGCCGCGCCGAAGGGCTGGTCGGTCATGCTCGAGCTGGCCGAAGGCGACATGGAGGCCGACGGCGAGGAGCTCATCGACGGCGAGGACGCCGCCGACGAGGTCCCGGTGGACGGAGTGGCCGAGGAGTCGGTGCTGCTGCCGCAGGCGGCGAAGGTGAGGGGAAGGGCCATCGCGGCGGCGAGGCCGGCGAACTTGACCACACGGGTGGAGGTGAACATGGGGGTCCTTTCGAGAACCGACGTGAGATCCGAAGCTCGGCGCAGACCCGGTGTGGTCTGTCTCTCGGCTGTGATTCGTCACCCCTGGTCGGCGGGATTGGTTGGCGCGCCACCGACTTCGAGAACGGTGACGCCGGCCTGGCCGCCCGCGATGGTCGAGAGCTTGAGGCTGGAGAGGGCAGAATTCGTCCATGGCCAAACGCACCACCGTCCTCAAGGTCTCCGGTCTGCGGAGGGCGTTCGGGCCGGTGACGATCCTCGACCGCTTCTCCCTCGAGGTGCGGGCGGGGGAGGCCATCGCGTTGACGGGGCGTAACGGTGCCGGCAAGTCCACGCTGCTGCGGTGCCTGGTCGGCGCCGACCGGCCCGACGAGGGCACCGTGGAGGTCATGGGCAACCCGATGTCGGAGACCTCACCCCAGATCCGCCGGGACGTGGCCACCGTCATCGACGACCTCGACTTCTTCCCCGACCTCAGCGTCGTCGAGCACCTCGACCTGCTCGCCCGGGCGCACGGCATCGCCGACCCCGACGCCGTGGTGGACGAGGTCCTCGAGGAGGTCCAGCTGGTGCCGCAGTCGGGGCAGCTGCCCGGCACCCTCTCCTCCGGCCAGCGCCGCCGGCTCGCGCTCGCGACCGCGTTCGTCCGGCCACGCAAGCTGTTGATCCTCGACGAGCCGGAGCAGCGCCTGGACACCGAGGGGGTCCGCTGGCTGGCCGAGCGGCTCAAGAGCGAGCGCGCGCAGGGCCTGGCGATCGTGTTCGCCAGCCACGAGCCGGCGCTGGTGGAGACGGTCGCGACCCGGACGGTCGAGCTCGGGGCGCCGCGCGGATGAGCACCCTGGACGCGACCGACGCCCTGACCCCCGAGCCGGACCTGGTCCCGGCCTCGCCGCGGGAGCTCAAGCGGCTGATCAAGGACTGGCGCCGCGGCCGGGCCACCAAGAACCTGAGCGAGGCCTTCCACGACGCCTACGTCGCCCTCATTGGGGCGCTGATGCTCGGCGCGATGGTCATCAACGTCATCCTCAAGGCTCAGCGGACGGTCGCCTCCTGCGACTCCACGTCCTGCCTGTCGGCGCGCACCGTCCTGCCCTGGGCCGGGTTCGCCGCCGCGGTCGGGGTCGCCCTGGCGATCAGCCGGCTGTTCGGGCCGGTGCTGGCGTCGGCCGCCGAGGGTTTCTGGCTGCTGGACGCTCCCATCTCCCGGGCGCGGCTGCTGCGGTCCCGGCTGTTCATGGCCGTCGGCATCGCCCTGGTCGGCGGCGCGGCGCTCGGTGCGCTGGTCTCCGCCCTGACCGGCTCCAGCGCCGCCGAGGTGGTGGCCTGGTCGGCGGCGACTGGCCTGTCCGCCGCGGCGGCGGTGTCGTTCGCGGCCGCACAGCAGGGGGCCGAGCACCACCGGCTGACCGTGGTGGCGAGCTACGTCTTCGGGTTCCTCGGCGTCGCGGCCCTGGGGCTGGTGATCGGGATCGCCGCCGGCTGGCTGAGTTTCGGGCTGAGCAACGACCTCGGCGTCGAGCTGGCGATGGCCCTCGGCGGGTTCGCGGTGGCGGTCCTGGTGACCAGCTTCGTCGTCGCGCAGCTGCGGCTGAAGCAGATCCGGCGGACCCGGCTGCTCAGCGGCGGCGCCCTGGTCAGCGGCATCTCGGGCGCGTTCTTCGCCCTCGACATCGGCCTGGCCCGCGACATCGTGGTGGAACGGCGGGCGGCCGAGAAGGGTCACGTCCGAGCGGTCCGCGGCAAGGGTCTCGGCCTG
Organism: uncultured Friedmanniella sp.; assembly: GCF_964244285.1. NCBI lineage: Bacteria > Bacillati > Actinomycetota > Actinomycetes > Propionibacteriales > Nocardioidaceae > Friedmanniella > uncultured Friedmanniella sp. Next base: position 35,540 of record NZ_CAXTHT010000006.1, on the reverse strand, counting down.
CAGGCGCTGACCTGGCGCGAGTGGCAGCGGCTGCGGCGCTTCCCCCAGCCGTTGCTCGCCCTGGCCGGGACGGCCGTGGTCCCCTACGCCGCGGACGCCCTCGGGATGAGCACGTTGACGCCCGTCTTCGCCGCGCTGGCCCTGTTCGCCGCCCTCATCCCGCTGCTCGGTGGTTTGCGCGTGCTGACCCGGACCGGCGGCCTCGCCCGCTGCCTGCCGTTCTCCCTGGCCCAGATCAAGCTCGCCTCGATCACGGTGCCGGCGGTCCTCGCCGCAGTCTGGGCGGTCGTGACCACCGCGGCCTACCGCGGCTTCGGCGACGGCGCGGTCGCCCGGTCGATCCCGGACGCGTCGTTGATGGCCATCGCGACCGCAGCCGCGGGCCTGCTCGCCGCGGTCCGCTGGACGCAGGCGAAGGGTGTCGACTTCGGCGCGCCGATGATCTCCACCCAGGCCGGCGCCTTCCCGCCCGGGCTGATGACCAACCTCTTCCGCGGCTTCGACGTCGCGCTGCTGGTCACCGCGCCGATGCTGCTGGGGCTCTCCCCGTTCTGGTCCCTGGTGATCGCCGGCATCGCGGCCCTGATCCTGCTCAACTCCATGGACGCCGAGTCGCTCCGCGCCCGTCAGGCCGAGCAGAAGGCCGATCTCGAGCGTCAGCGCAAGCAGCGCGAGGCCGAGCTCGCCACGTCCAGGCAGCGCAAGCGCTGATGCCCCCGGACTTGTCAGCGTGAGTGGTCGCCCGGAGGACCAGCGAGGCTGACAGGTCGGTTCACTCCGAGGTGAACTGGATCTGGTGCCAGCCGCGGGCGCCGTCGGGGAAGACCTTGGTCCGGGCCTCGGGCTGGGTGTTGCCGTCCAGGTCGGTGGCGCGGACCTCGGCCCCGTGCAGCCCTGCGGGGCCGTCGTAGGTGTAGGACCACTGTCGCCACAGGTCGATCCCGCCGTCGGCGGCCAGCTTGACGTCGTGCCAGTCGCCGCCGTCGATGCGGATCTCGACCTTCTTGATGCCGCGGTGCTGCGCCCAGGCCACACCGGCGATCACCGGCTTGTCCTTCGGCAGCGTCGCGAGGGACTTGGGGACCTCGATCTTGGACTGGGTCAGGATCGGCGCGTCGGTCGCCCACTTGCGCTCGGTCCAGTAGGCGGTGCGCTTGGCGTAGGTGGTGAACTCGATCCGCTCGAGCCACTTGGTCGCCGAGACGAAGCCGAACAGCCCCGGCACCAGCATCCGCGCGGGGTAGCCGTGCGCGTCGGGCAGCACCTCGCCGTTCATGCCGATGACGATCATCGCGTCCCGGCCGTCGTTGACCGCCTGGAACGGGGTGGAGCAGGTGTAGCCGGAGTCGGAGGAGTAGGAGTACACCTGGTCGACGCCGGCCTGGACGCCGACGCGCTTGATGATCTCGCTGAAGGGCACGCCCAGCCACTTGCTGGTGCTGACGTAGGAGCCTCCGACCTCGTTGGAGACGCAGGTCAGGGTGATGTTGCGCTCGATCAGCGGCATGGCGAGCAGGTCGTCGTAGCTGAGGGTCAGCGGGTGGTCGACCATGCCGTCGATGGTCAGGGTCCACGTGCTGGCGTCGACCCGCGGGGTCACCAGGCTGATGTCCACCCGGTAGAAGTCGGCGTTGGCCGTCACGAACCGGTCGACGCCGCTGACCTGGACGCCCTCGGGCAGCGGCGGCGCGGGTGAGGTGGGAGCGGGAAGGCCGAGCGCGCGGCGGGCGGCAGCCCCGGCGGCCTTGACCCGGCCGACGACGATCCCGCCGCCTCCGGCCAGCGCGGCGACGGCGGCGGTGCCACCGAGCGCCAGCAGGAAGCCGCGTCGCGAGCGTCCGGCGGCGGCGTCGATGGCGGACGCGGCCCGAGGCTCGGCCTCCTCGGCCGAGGTCCGGGGCTGGCGCCTGGTGAGAAGAAAGCGCAGCGCCAGCACCCCGGCCACGCCGGCGAGCACGGACGGGATGGTGTCCAGCACGCCGCCGCGGGTCAGGGCGGCCACGACGCCGGCGACGCCGAGCAGCGCGATCCCGGCGTAGGCGATCCGCCGGTGCTGCCAGGCGACCAGGCCCAGGACCGCGGCGAAGACCAGGAGGACCAGGGCCACTGTGGACAGCAGCACCGGCTTGTCGTTCGTGCCCAGCGTGCGGACCGCGAACTCCTTGGCCGGCGTCGGGGCGGCGTCGATCAGGGCGCTGCCGACGGCGATCAGCGGCGAGGTGACCGGGTCGGTCAGCGCGGCGACGAGGTGGCCGATCCCCACGGCGACGCCGGCCGCGACGACTCCGGCGGCCATCCGCAGCAGGGCTGGTGGGCGGCGGGAGTCGGGGGTGGTCACACGGAGGGTTCGTCACCGTGGCGGGTCGCAGATTGGTCGGCGCGGGTCGCCGGGGCTCGGCTGCCGCGGGCCGAACTACTGTTGCCGGGTGACCTCGACCGACCCGGCTCCGCCGTCGCTGCGGGTCCGCACCGTCGAGATCGACGACCCCGGGGCCCTCCCGGCCCTGCTGCCCGGTGACGGCGGCTTCGCCTGGGTCCGCCACGGAGAAGGCGTCGTCGGCTGGGGCGAGGCGGTCCGGCACAAGCCGACCGGCATCGCCGACGCCGAGGAGTGGTGGGCCGAGCTGGCCGGATCGGTGGTGGTCGAGGCCGAGCTCGCGGACCCGCCCGCCGGGGCCGGCCTGCTCGCCTTCGGCAGCTTCGTCTTCGATCCCGACTCGGCCGGTCGGTCCACACTGGTGGTGCCCGCGGTCGTCGTGGGCCGCCGTGCCGGTCGAGCCTGGCTGACCCGGATCGGGACCGCCTTCGGCGAACCGCCCAGCCTCGAGCCGGCGGCGGCGCCCCGACCGCCGAGCGACCTGACCTACGCCGGCGGCGCCCTCTCGGTCGAGCGCTGGCAGCAGGCCGTGAGTGAGGCGGTGGCCCGGATCGGTGCCGGCCGGCTCGACAAGGTGGTGCTGGCCCGCGACCTGATGGCGACGTCGAGCACCGACCTCGACCTGCGCTGGGTGCTGGGCCGGCTGTCGGAGCGCTACCCCAGCTGCTGGTCCTACCTGGTCGACGGCCTGGTCGGGGCCACCCCGGAGATGCTCGTCCGGGTCGAGGCCGGCCGGGTCGCCTCACGGGTCCTGGCCGGCACCGTCCGGCGGTCCGTCGCCCCCTCCCCGGCCACCCAGGGGCGGGCCGACGGGCGGCTCGGAGCGGCGCTGGCCGGCTCCAGCAAGGACCTCGAGGAGCACGGGTACGCGGTCGCGTCGGTGGCCGGCTCGCTGCGCCCCTTCTGCTCCGCCCTCGAGGTGCCCGAGGAGCCGTACGTGCTCGAGCTGCCGAACGTGCTGCACCTCGCCACCGACATCACCGGCCTGGTCCGGCCCGGTTCCAGCTCGCTCTCCCTGGCCGCCGCACTGCACCCCAGCGCGGCGGTCTGTGGCACCCCGACCGCGGCGGCCCGGACCCTGATCGCCGAGCTGGAGCACCTGGACCGCGAGCGTTACGCGGGTCCGGTCGGCTGGATCGACGCCCGGGGGGACGGCGAGTGGGGGATCGCCCTGCGCTGCGGCCAGCTCGACGAGACCGACCCCCGCCGGATCCGCATCTTCGCCGGCTGCGGGATCGTCGCCGGCTCCGACCCGGAGGCCGAGCTGGCCGAGTCGGTGGCCAAGCTGATGCCCATGCGCGAGGCCCTCGCCCTCGACGGCCAGACCCTCGGCGGCCAGACCCTCGACGGCCAGACCCTCGACGGGCCGTCCGCCGTCGGCGACTGACGACGTGCCGCCCGGCGAGCCGATCGCGGTGGTGGTGCTGGCGGGCGGGACCTCCCGCCGCTTCGGCCAGGACAAGCTGGCGGCGTCGGTCGAAGGCCGGTCGCTGCTGGACGTGGCTCTGGGCGCGCTGCCCGAGACCGCCGAGGTCGTGGTCGTCGGGCCGGTTCGGCCGACCAGCCGTCCGGTCTGCTTCGTCCGCGAGGACCCGGCGGGCGGCGGTCCGGCCGCGGCTCTGGTGGCCGGTCTGCGGCAGGGTCTGAGCGGGACGGCCCAGGTGCTGGCCGTCCTGCCCGCGGACGCCCCGGCCGGTGGTGAGGCCGCGGTCGCGCTGCTGGCCGCGCTGGCCGCCGACCCCGCCGCCACCGCCCTGGTCGCGGTGGACGACGAGGGCCGGGAGCAGCCGCTGCAGCTCGTGTTGCGGCGTCCGGCGGTGGTCACGCTGGTCACGGCCGCCGTCGACGGAGCCGCCGGTGCGTCGGCCCGGCGGCTGCTGCTCGGGTCGCTCGGGTCACAGCTGGAGCGGGTGCGGTTGTCGCCGCGCACCCTCTTCGACATCGACACCCCGGCCCAGCTCGCCGCCTGGAGCGCCCAGGACTCGCCGGCGGTGACAGCGCTGCTCGAGCTGGTCGAGCGACATCGGCGCGCCGACGGGCGCCCGGTCGTGCTGGCCCTCGACGGTGCCAGCGGCACCGGCAAGTCGACCCTGGCCGAGGCGGTCCGGCTCCGCACCGGCGCGACGGTGCTGCCGGGCGACGACTTCTACTCGGTCGCGTTCGCCGACGCCGACCCCGGCGACCTGGCCCTGCTGACCGACGCCGAGATCGCCGACCGCGTCTTCGACTGGTCCCGGCTGCGGGTCGAGGCCCTGGCGCCGCTGGCCGCGGGCCGACCCGCGCGCTATCGACCGTACGACTGGACGGGCGCCGGCGCGGGCGGGAGCACAGCCCGCCCGGACCGGTTGGGTCCGCCGCGGACTCTGCCGTCGGCGCCGTTGGTGGTGCTGGAGGGCGTCTACGCCGCCCGTCCCGAACTGGCGGACCTGGTCACGGCCACCGCGCTGGTCGCCGTCCCCGACGCCGTCCGGCAGCAGCGCCGGGACGCCCGAGGGGACGACCCGGGCCGGCAGGAGCTGTGGGAACGGGGCGAGCGGCACCACTTCTCGCGGCTGCGCACGGCGGTGGACGTCGACCTCGTCGTCCCCGGTGATTAGGTCACGCGGAGCGCACGTAAATACGGGTATCCGCCCTGGTGAGAACCCCATCGGGGGAGCCCGGCGCGTCCGTTCCGGCGGCGTTGGTTTGTGTCGGGGTGGAGTCGTAGACTCCGCAAGGAGTTCGTGAAGGTTTTCACGAGCGCCGTTCGCAACGGTGTGCACGGCGGTCAGGAGCAGGAGTCTCGATGTTAGTCACCTCCCACGGGCTGCGGCCCGCGAGGACGGCCGTCGAGTCCGACGTGATCGTGGTCGGGGCCGGTCCGGCCGGCTCGGCCACCGCCACCCACCTGGCCCGTCGAGGGCTGCACGTCTCGCTGCTGGAGAAAACGACCTTCCCGCGCGAGAAGGTCTGCGGCGACGGCCTCACCCCGCGTGCCACCCGTCAGCTGATCCGGTTGGGCATCGACACCTCCGAGGCGGCCGGCTGGCTGCACAACAAGGGCCTCCGCATCTACGGCGGCGACCGACCGTTCCAGCTGGAGTGGCCCGACCTGGCCGACTTCCCGCCGTACGGGCTGGTCCGGCCGCGCGCGGACTTCGACGACCTGCTGGTGCGCAACGCCCAGGCCGCCGGCGTCAAGCTCTACGAGCAGGCGAACGTCGTCGCGCCGATCCTGGACGAGCGCACCGACCGCATCGTCGGCGTCCAGACCAAGGACGGCGCGGAGTACCGGGCACCGATGGTGGTGGCCGCGGACGGCAACTCGACCCGGCTCAGCCTGGCGATGGGCCTGAACCGGCGCGACGACCGTCCGATGGGGGTGGCCGTCCGTACGTACTACACGAGCCCCCGGCACGATGACGACTACATGGAGTCCTGGCTGGAGCTGTGGGACGGGCGCCCGGGCGAGAGCAACCTGCTGCCGGGCTACGGCTGGATCTTCGGGATGGGCGACGGCACGTGCAACGTCGGTCTCGGCATCCTCAACACCTCCAGCGCGTTCGGCAAGACCGACTACAAGGACCTGCTCCTCCGCTGGCTGAACAACACCCCGGAGGAGTGGGGCTTTCGCGAGGCGAACATGACCTCGCCGGTCCGGGGCGCAGCCCTGCCGATGGGGTTCAACCGCCAGCCGCACTACACCCGCGGGCTGCTGCTGGTCGGGGATGCCGGCGGCATGGTGAACCCGTTCAACGGCGAGGGCATCGCCTACGCCATGGAGTCGGGCGAGATCGCCGCCGACGCCATGGCCGAGGCGCACTACCGGGGCACCGGCACGGCGAGCGCCGAGCGTGCGCTCGAGTCCTACCCGGTCAAGCTCAAGGCCGAGCTCGGGGGCTACTACACCCTCGGCCGGGCCTTCGTGAAGCTGATCGGCAACCCGCACGTGATGCAGGCGTGCACCCGCTACGGGCTGCCCCGCAAGACCCTGATGAAGTTCACCCTCAAGCTGCTGGCCAACCTGACCGACAGCCGCGACGGCGACGCCATGGACAAGCTGATCAACGTCGCGTCGAAGATCGCGCCTGCGGCATGACGGCGACCTGCTCGACCAACCCCAGGGGAGACGCGTGAACGGCTACCTCGGCATCGTGATCCTGCTGGTGCTGGCCGCCGGCTTCGTCGCGCTGACCATCATCACCTCGATGCTGGTCGGCCCGGGCCGCTACAACCGGGCCAAGTACGACTCCTACGAGTGCGGCATCGAGCCGACGCCCCAACCCGTGGGCGGCGGCCGGTTCCCGGTGAAGTACTACATCACCGCGATGCTCTTCATCGTCTTCGACATCGAGATCGTCTTCCTCTACCCCTGGGCCGCCTCGTTCGACCAGATGGGCACCTTCGCCCTGGTCGAGATGATCCTGTTCATCGTGACGGTCTTCGTCGCCTACATCTACGTGCTGCGCCGGGGTGGGCTCGAGTGGGACTGACCCCCGGCACGGCACAGCTCGACCGGAACTCGCAGACAGGTGGACTGAGATGGGCGTAGAGGAGAAGCTCCCCACGGGAGTGCTGCTGACCACGGTCGAGGGGCTGTTCGGCTACATGCGCAGCGCGGCGTTCTGGCCGGCCACCTTCGGCCTGGCCTGCTGCGCGATCGAGATGATGACCTACGGCGCGCCGCGGTATGACTCCGGGCGCTGGGGTCAGGAGGTCTTCCGGGCCTCCCCACGGCAGGCCGACCTGATGATCGTGGCTGGTCGGGTCAGCCAGAAGATGGCGCCCGTGCTGCGGCAGATCTATGACCAGATGCCGAACCCGAAGTGGGTGCTGGCCATGGGGGTCTGCGCGAGCAGCGGCGGCATGTTCAACAACTACGCCATCGTCCAGGGCGTCGACCACGTCGTGCCCGTGGACATGTACCTCCCCGGTTGCCCGCCGCGGCCCGAGATGCTGATCGACGCGATGTTCAAGCTGAAGGAGAAGGTCGCGCACACCCCCGTCGGCCTGAACGCGGTGACCGCGGCGCGCGAGGCCGAGCAGGTCCAGCTGCAGGCGCCGTCGACGATCGAGCTCAAGGGGCTGCTGCGATGAGTGAGCAGAGCCCCCGGGCGGGTCTCAATGCCGAGTCCGACGCCAAGGCCCGGGTCAAGGGCGCGGACCCCCAGGGTGAGTCCGAGCCGGACGCCGGCACCAGGCCCGAGTCCCTCACCGGCTCCGAGCCCGCCCTCCCCAGCGACGAGACCGAGGTCCTCGAGGTCCGTCGCGGGATGTTCGGCGTCCGCGGCACCGGGGACACCTCCGGCTACGGCGGACTGACCCGCACCATCGAGTTCCCGGCGCCCAGTGCCCCGCCGTACGGCGGCTGGTGGGACAAGGTCAACGACCGGATCGGGGAGGTGGTCGCCAGCTACAGCGACACCATCACCCGGGTCGTGGTGCACCGCGGCGAGATCACCTTCCACGTGGCGCGTGCCGCACTGCCCACCCTGGTCCGGCACCTCCGCGACGACGCCCAGCTGCGCTTCGAGTTCTGCTCGAGCGTGTCCGGGGTGCACTACCCGGCCGACCGGGGTGCGGAGCTGCACGCGGTGTACCACCTGCAGTCGATGACCCACAACCGTCGGATCCGGCTCGAGGTCTCCGCCCCGGCCGAGGACCCGCACATCCCGTCGGTGGTGCCGACCTACCCGACGGCGGACTGGCACGAGCGCGAGACGTTCGACATGTTCGGCATCGTCTTCGACGGTCACCCGGCCCTCACCCGGGTGCTGATGCCCGACGACTGGCCCGGACACCCGCAACGCAAGGACTACCCGCTCGGCGGCATCCCGGTGGAGTACATCGGGGCCACCGTGCCGCCTCCCGACGAGCGCAGGAGCTACAACTGATGGCCAGCGTGATCACCGACCCGTACGGCATCGCCGACGGCAGCGACGGCTCCGACCCGGCCGAGGGCCACGTCTACACCGTCACCGGCCAGGACTGGGACTCGATCGCCGCCGAGCAGGCCGAGCGCGGCGACGAGCGGATCGTCGTCAACATGGGCCCGCAGCACCCGTCCACGCACGGCGTGCTGCGGCTGATCCTGGAGATGGAGGGTGAGTCGGTCACCGAGGCCCGCTGCGGCATCGGCTACCTCCACACCGGCATCGAGAAGAACATGGAGTACCGCTCCTGGACCCAGGGCGTCACCTTCTGCACCCGGATGGACTACCTGGCCCCGCTGTTCAACGAGACCACGTACTGCCTGGGCGTCGAGCGGCTCCTCGACATCGAGGCCGAGATCCCCGAGAAGGCCAGCGTCATCCGGGTCATGATGATGGAGCTCAACCGGATCTCCTCCCACCTGGTCTGCATCGCGACCGGAGGCATGGAGATCGGCGCCCTGACCGTGATGACCATCGGCTTCCGCGAGCGTGAGAAGGTGCTGGACGCCTTCGAGCTGATCACGGGCCTGCGGATGAACCACGCCTACATCCGCCCCGGTGGCGTCGCCCAGGACCTGCCCGACAACGCGCTCGAGCACGTCCGTGACCTGGTCGTCTGGATGCGCAAGCACCTGCCCGAGTACGCCGCCTTCTGCAACGAGAACCCGATCTTCAAGGGCCGGCTGTCCGGCGTCGGTCACCTGGACCTGGCCGGCTGTCTCGCGCTGGGCATCAGCGGACCCCCGCTGCGGGCCACCGGCTACGACTGGGACCTGCGTAAGCGTCAGCCCTACTGCGGCTACGAGACCTACGACTTCGAGGTCCAGACCTGGGACTCGATGGACGCCTACGGCCGCTTCCGGATCCGGCTGAACGAGATGTGGGAGAGCCTGAAGATCGTCGAGCAGTGCGTCGCGCGGCTGGAGAAGATGAAGGGTGACCCGATCATGGTCGCCGACAAGAAGATCGCGTGGCCCGCGCAGCTGGCCATCGGCTCCGACGGCATGGGCAACTCCAACGAGCACATCAAGCACATCATGGGCGAGTCGATGGAGTCGCTGATCCACCACTTCAAGCTGGTGACCGAGGGCTTCCGCGTCCCGCCGGGCCAGGCGTACGTGCCGGTCGAGAGCCCACGTGGAGAGCTCGGGGCGCACGTGGTCTCCGACGGCGGCACCCGGCCCTTCCGGGCCCACTTCCGCGACCCGAGCTTCACGAACCTCCAAGCCATGCCCGCGATGTGCGAGGGTGCGATGGTGTCCGACGTGGTGGTGGCGGTCGCCAGTCTCGACCCCGTGATGGGTGGGGTGGACCGGTGACCCCGTTCCCTTCGTTCCCTGAGCTTGTCGAAGGGCGTTTGTTCGTCGAGCCGGAGGGTTCCCAGCGGCGCCTGGCCCGCCCTCCTCGCTGCACTTCGCCAGCGCTTCGTCCCGCTCGCAACGCCCGACCCACCCGGCCAGGCGCCGCTGGAAACCGTCCAGCGGGACCGTCGCGTTCGGCGGAGCTGGGGCTTCGGGCTCGGCGCCGGATCACCCCGCGCATCACGGGGGCGTGGATGGCGACCGCCGCCGGTGCGTCGGGCGGCAGCGCGCCCTGGGGTGCCCGTTCCGCGGATGAGGGGAAGGCATGAGTGCGGCCGTGGAGCCGCAGGGGCCCGGGGCGCGGGCGGGGGCGCCGGCGGGGACGAACGCGACCGAGGAGCTGGCCGGGCACGGCACGCACGGGCACTTCACCACCCACTTCGACGAGCCGGTGCTGGACTTCGAGGCGCCGGAGACCTTGATCGACGACGCCGTGCTGGAGGAGCTGCGGATGATCGCGGCGCGGTACCCGCAGGCGCGGTCGGCGCTGCTGCCGATGCTGCACCTGGTGCAGAGCGTCGAGGGCCGGGTGACGCCGGCCGGGATCGAGGCGTGCGCGGCGATCCTCGACATCAGCACCGCCGACGTCAGCGGGGTCGCGACCTTTTACACGATGTACAAGCGGCGGCCGGTCGGGAAGTACCACGTCGGGGTCTGCACCACCGCGCTCTGCGCGATCATGGGCGGCGACGAGGTGTACGCGCGGCTTCAGGAGCACCTGGGGATCGGGAACGACGAGACCACCGAGGACGGGGCGATCACCCTCGAGCACCTCGAGTGCAACGCGGCGTGCGACTACGCCCCGGTGATGATGGTCAACTGGGAGTTCTTCGACCAGGCGACGCCGGAGAACGCCGTCCAGGTCGTCGACGCCCTGCAGTCCGGCGTCCGGGTCCAGGCGACCCGGGGGGCCCGGGTGGCCACCTGGCAGGAGACCGAACGGGTGCTCGCGGGCTTCCCGGACGGCAAGGCCGACGAGGGTCCGACCTCGGGTGGGGCGTCCCGGCTGGGCCTGCAGATCGCGCGGGAGCGCGGCTGGCACGCGCCGAGCGCGCCGCCGCCGCCCGAACAGTCCGATGACGAACCGACGGAGCAGTCATGACCGACATCCTGACCCCGGTACTCACCGCCAACTGGGCCGACGAGCGCGCCTGGAAGCTGGTGAACTACGAGCGCGTCGGCGGGTACGAGGGGCTGCGGAACGCCCTCGCCCTGGAGCCGGCCGAGGTCGTCGCCGCGGTCAAGGACTCGGGCCTGCGCGGCCGGGGCGGCGCGGGCTTCCCGACCGGCATGAAGTGGGGCTTCATCCCCCAGGACAACCCCAAGCCCAAGTACCTGGTCGTGAACGCCGACGAGTCCGAGCCCGGGACCTGCAAGGACATCCCGCTGATGATGGCCTCGCCACACACCCTGGTCGAGGGCGTGATCATCTCCGCGTACGCCATCCGCTCCCACACCGCGTTCATCTACGTCCGCGGCGAGGTCGTGCACGTCGTCCGCCGGCTGCAGCAGGCGGTCCGCGAGGCCTACTCCGCCGGCTACGCGGGCAAGAACGTCCTCGGGACGGGCTACGACCTCGAGATCATCGTGCATGCCGGCGCGGGCGCCTACATCTGCGGCGAGGAGACGGCTCTGCTCGACTCCCTGGAGGGCCGTCGGGGCCAGCCGCGGCTGCGGCCGCCGTTCCCGGCCGTCGCGGGCCTCTACGCCAGCCCGACCGTGATCAACAACGTCGAGTCGATCGCGTCCGTGCCCTCGATCCTGCGGCACGGCGCCGCCTGGTTCTCCTCCATGGGCACCGAGAAGTCCAAGGGCATGACCATCTACTCCCTGTCCGGCCATGTCACCCGGGCCGGACAGTTCGAGGCACCGCTGGGCATCACCCTGCGCGAGCTGCTGGGTCTGGCCGGCGGTATCCGCGCCGGTCACGAGCTGAAGTTCTGGACGCCGGGTGGTTCCTCGACTCCGATCCTGACCCCGGAGCACCTCGACATCCCGCTCGACTACGAGGGGGTGGCCAGCGTCAAGTCGATGCTGGGCACCAAGGCGCTGCAGTGCTTCGACGAGACCACCTCGGTGGTCCGGACCGTGCTGCGCTGGACCGAGTTCTACAAGCACGAGTCCTGCGGCAAGTGCACCCCGTGCCGCGAGGGCACCTGGTGGCTGGTGCAGATCCTGAAGCGGCTCGAGGCCGGTCAGGGCCAGCGAGGCGACATCGAGAAGCTGCTCGACCTGTGCGAGAACATCCTCGGCCGCTCGTTCTGCGCGCTCGGGGACGGCGCGACCTCACCGATCAGCTCGGCCATCCAGTACTTCCGGGACGAGTTCGAGGCCGGGATGCACACGCCGGCCTGGGAGCTCTTCCCCTACGAGCGCAGCACCATCTTCGTCCGGGAACCCGTGGGAGCCTCCGCATGAGCTGTGCCCGTTGCCGCGCTCCGCGCTCCGCGGTGCTGAGCTCCGCCCGATCCCGCTCGGTCGTCGCGACTCCGGTCGACGGAGAAGCGTGTCGGCCGGGATCCCTCCTCACTCCCGAGAGGCTCCGCTCATGACCGTCACCAGCCCTTCGACGAGCTCAGGACCGGCCACGTCCACCGAGGTCGCGAAGCGCGAGGACCTGATCGCCTTGACGATCGACGGCGTCGAGGTCAGCGTGCCCAAGGGGACGCTGGTCATCCGCGCGGCGGAGCTGATCGGGGTGGACATCCCGCGGTTCTGCGACCACCCGCTGCTGGACCCGGTCGGGGCCTGCCGGCAGTGCCTGGTCGAGGTGCCTGACGCCGGCAACGGTCGCGGCATCCCCAAGCCCCAGGCCTCCTGCACCCTCGAGGTGGCCGCCGGCATGGTCGTCAAGACCCAGGTCACCTCGCCGGTCGCGGACAAGGCCCAGCACGGGAACATGGAGTTCCTGCTGCTCAACCACCCGCTCGACTGCCCGATCTGCGACAAGGGCGGGGAGTGCCCGTTGCAGAACCAGGCGATGTCGCACGGCTACGCCGAGACCCGGTTCGTCGACCTGAAGCGCACCTACCCCAAGCCGGTCAACATCTCGGCGAACATCCTGCTGGACCGGGAGCGCTGCGTGCTCTGCGCGCGCTGCACCCGTTTCTCCGAGCAGATCGCCGGCGACCCGTTCATTGCCCTCGTCGAGCGCGGCGCGCTGCAGCAGGTCGGGGTATACGAGCGTGAGCCGTTCCAGTCCTACTTCTCGGGCAACACCATCCAGATCTGCCCGGTCGGGGCGCTGACCAACGCCGCGTACCGCTTCCGTTCCCGGCCCTTCGACCTGGTCTCCACCCCCGGCATCGCCGAGCATGACGCGTGCGGCTCGGCCATCCGCGTCGACCACCGCCGCGGCGTCGTGGTCCGGCGGATGGCCGGGGACGACCCCGAGGTCAACGAGGAGTGGATCACCGACAAGGACCGCTTCGCCCACCGCTACGGCCAGGGTGAGGACCGGCTGCTCCGTCCCCTGGTGCGTGAGGACGGGGTGCTGCGCCCGGCGTCGTGGCCGGAGGCGATCGACGCCGCGGTCGTGGGGCTGCGGCGGGCCATGTCGGCCGGCCCGGACGAGGAGAGCCGGGGCGTCGGGGTGCTGACCGGTGGTCGGCTGCCGCTGGAGGACGCGTACGGCTACGCCAAGTTCGCGCGGCTGGTGCTGGGCACCAACAACATCGACTTCCGCTCCCGTCCCCACTCCGACGAGGAGGCGCAGTTCCTCGGCGCCGTCGTCTCCGGCCGCGGGCGTGGCGTGACCTACGCCGACCTCGAGCACGCGTCGTCGGTGCTGATGGTCTGCTTCGAGCCCGAGGAGGAGGCCGGCGCGATCTTCCTCCGGCTGCGCAAGGCGATGCGGAAGTCCGGTCTGACCTCGTGGACCGTCGCGCCGCTGCTCAGCCCGGGTGCGTTCAAGATGGGGTCCACGCTGGTCCCGGCCGTGCCCGGTGGCGAGGCCGTCGTGCTGAGCGACCTGGACCTGCCGCTGGACAGCGGCTCGGTGATCCTCGTCGGTGAGCGAGCGGCGCAGTCCGCCGGGACGCTGACCGCCTGCCTCCGGCTGGCCGACCGTACGGGGGCCCGGCTCGCCTGGGTACCGCGCCGGGCGGGAGACCGGGGAGCGGTCGACGCGGGCTGTCTGCCGAACGTCCTGCCCGGGGGCCGGTCGCTGGGCGACCCGGCGTCCCGGATCGACACCCAGACCACCTGGGGGGTCGAGACCCTGCCCACCGAGCCGGGCCGGGACGCCCACGAGATGCTGGTCTCCGCCGGGAACGACCGGCTCGCCGCCCTCGTCGTGGCCGGGCTGGACCCTGCCGACCTGGCCGACCCCCAGGCCGCCCTGCGGACGCTGGAGGAGACCCAGTTCGTGGTCAGCCTGGAGACGCGGGCCTCCGCCGTGACCGAGCGCGCCGACGTGGTCTTCCCGGTGTCCCTGGTCGCCGAGCGGCCCGGCACCTTCGTCACCTGGGAGGGCCGGGAGCGTCGGTTCGAGGCCGTACTGACCCGCGCCAACACGATGTCGGACCTCCGCGTCCTCGCTGCCCTGGCCGAGGCGTTCGGCACCGACCTGGGCTTCCGGACGGCGGAGGGGGCGCGGGCCGAGCTCGCCGAGCTCGGTCCCTGGGAGGGACGCCGGGTGCTGAAGCCGCGCGTCGAGCCGGCCGCGCCGGCCCGGGCCTCGGCCACCAAGCTGGTGCTCGCCACCTGGCGGATGGCCCTGGACGAGAGTCGCGCCGTCGACGGCGAGCCGTTCCTGCTGGCCACCGCACGGACCCCCGTGGCACGAATCCACCCCGCCACGGCCGACCTGGCCGGGCTCACCGACGCCGTCACGATCAGCAACGAGCGGGGCAGCCTGACCCTGCCGCTGGAGCTCGACCCGGGCATGGTCCTCGGCGTGGTCTGGGTGCCGGCCAAGGCGCCCGGACTCGGCGTCAACGAACACCTGGCCGCCGGTGCCGGTGACCTCGTCGAGGTCTCGGTCCCGGTGCCGACCTCGCGGCAGAGCACCCCTGCCGAGCACACCTCCGACCAGACCACGACCGCAGAGGAGCCCGCGGCATGAGTGGCCCCGTACCCCAGCTCGTCCCGCTCGACCTGACCCCGTTCTTCCACGACTCGTGGTGGATCGTGGGCATCAAGGCGGTGCTCGCCCTGGTCCTGCTGCTGCTGCTCACCCTCTTCACCATCTGGTACGAGCGGCGCCTGGTGGCGTTCATGCAGCACCGCAAGGGCCCGAACATGAACGGCCCGTTCGGGCTGCTGCAGTCCCTCGCGGACGGCATGAAGCTGATGTTCAAGGAGGACTTCACCCCGACGGCCGCCGACAAGGTGGTCTTCATGGTGGCGCCCTTCGTGACGGCCGTGCCCGCCATCACCGCCTTCGCCGTGATCCCGATCGCGGGCGTCGTGCGGATCCCCTTCACGAACGTCACGACGCCGCTGCAGGTGACCGACATGCCGGTGTCGGTGCTGTTCATCGTGGCCGTCGCCTCGATCGGGGTGTACGGGATCGTGCTGGCCGGCTGGTCGTCCGGCTCGACCTACGCGTTGCTGGGAGCCCTGCGCTCCAGCGCCCAGGTGATCAGCTACGAGGTCGCGATGGGGCTGGCGCTCGTGGCGGTGTTCCTCTACTCCGGCACGCTCTCCACCTCCGAGATCGTGGCCCGGCAGGCCGAGCCGAGCATCACGATCTTCGGCCACGACCTGCCGGTCTGGTTCGCGGTCCAGCTGATCCCCTCGTTCCTGATCTACCTGGTCTCGATGGTGGGGGAGACCAACCGGGCCCCCTTCGACCTGCCCGAGGCCGAGGGCGAGCTGGTCGGCGGCTTCCACACCGAGTACTCCTCGATGCGCTTCGCCATGTTCTTCATGGCCGAGTACATGAACATGATCACGGTGTCCGCCCTGGCCACGACGCTGTTCCTGGGTGGATGGCACGCGCCGCTGCCCTTCAACCTGATCTCCGGGCTCGACTCGGGCTGGTGGGGGGTGGTCTGGTTCCTGCTCAAGGTCGTGCTGATGCTGTCGCTGTTCGTCTGGCTGCGCGGTACGTTGCCCCGGCTCCGCTACGACCAGTTCATGCGTTTCGGCTGGCGGTGGCTGATCCCGATCTCGCTGGGCTGGATCGTCCTCGTGGCCACCTTCCGGGTCGGCCGTCGCGAGGGCTGGTTCGCCACCTCCGCGTTCTGGGTCGCAGCTGCGGTCGTCTTCGTGGTGCTGCTCGCGCTGTCGTTCCTCGGCGGCAAGGAGAGCGCACCGGCAGCGGCGGCGCCGACCGAGTTCGATGCCTTCGCCGGCGGCTACCCGGTTCCGCCGGGCGAGGGAGAGCAACTGCCCGAGCTCGCGCAGGTATTGCCCGGGGAGCCCGAAGTGTCGCCCGGACGATCCCGAGAAGCCCGACCATCCCAGGACGCCCCCTCACCGAGAGACGGAGGAGAGCGCTGATGGGTTTCCTCGACCCGGTAGCCGGCTTCGGTGTCACCTTCCGGACGATGTTCCGGAAGACCTTCACCGAGGACTACCCGAACAAGCCCAAGGTGACGGCTCCCCGCTTCCACGGCCGCCACCAGCTCAACCGCTGGCCCGACGGGCTGGAGAAGTGTGTCGGCTGTGAGCTCTGCGCGTGGGCCTGCCCGGCCGACGCGATCTACGTCGAAGGGGCCCAGAACACCGACGAGGAGCGCTTCTCACCCGGCGAGCGGTACGGCCGGGTGTACCAGATCAACTACCTGCGCTGCATCCTCTGCGGGCTCTGCATCGAGGCCTGCCCGACCCGTGCGCTCACCATGACGAACGAGTTCGAGCTCGCCGACGACAGCCGGGCCGCGCTGATCTATGAGAAGGCCGACCTGCTCGCCCCGCTGCTGCCGGGAATGGACTCACCCCCCCACGAGCGTCGACTCGGCGACGACGAACAGGCATACTTCCTCGGGCTGCCCGGCTCGGGACGCCCCGACGACCGCGCCGGCGATGTCTCCGGTGCCGTGCCGAAGCCGATCAACCAGGGTTACGTGAACAAGCGCAAGCACCCGGCCGCGACCGGGGAGAGGAGGTAGGCGTGCTGGTCCCGATGGTCTCGGCCGACTCCTTCGCCTTCTGGCTGCTCGCTCCGGTGATGATCCTCGGCGCGCTGGGGATGATCCTGTCCCGCAAGCCCGTGCACTCCGCTCTGTGCCTGGCGACGGTGATGATCTCCCTCGCCGTGCAGTACGCCGCCCAGGACGCCCCGTTCCTGTTCGCCGTGCAGATCATCGTCTACACCGGCGCGATCTTGATGCTCTTCCTCTTCGTGCTGATGCTGGTCGGGGTCGACACCGCCGACTCCCTCGTCGAGACGATCAAGGGCCAGCGTGCGCTCGCCGTGGTGGCGGGCGTCGGCTTCGGCCTGCTGCTCGTCTTCGCCGTCGGCAACGCCGTGGTGGACTCACCCATCGGCCTGATCGACGCCAACGCCGCGGACGGCGGCAACGTCCAGGGGATCGCGGCCCTGCTCTTCAATCGCTACGTCTTCGTCTTCGAGGCCACCTCCGCGCTGCTGATCACCGCGGCGGTCGGCGCCATGGTGCTGGCCCACCGCGAGCGGCTGACGCCCAAGGTCACCCAGGCCGACCTGGCCGCCGAGCGGTTGCGGCGCTACGCCGAGACCGGTCAGCACCCGGGGCCGCTGCCGACACCCGGGGTCTTCGCCCGGCACAACGCGGTGGACACCCCGGCCCTGCTGCCCGACGGCTCGGTCTCCGAGCTCTCGGTCTCGGCCACCCTGCGGGCCCGCGGCGCGATCCTGGACAGCGAGGACCTCGTCCTGCCGATCCAGCAGACGACACGCTCGCTCGAGGCCGGGGAGGAGGACCGGTGAACCCGCAGCACGACTATCTCCCGGGAGCGCGGTCATGAACCCGCAGAACGACTATCTCCCGGGAGCGCGATCATGAACCCGCAGAACTACATCTACCTGTCGGCCATCCTGTTCACCATCGGGGCCTTCGGATTCCTGATCCGGCGGAACGCGATCGTGGCCTTCATGTGCGTGGAGCTGATGCTGAACGCTTCCAACCTCGCGCTGGTGACCTTCTCCCAGACCCGCGGCCAGCTTGACGGTCAGATCGCCGCGTTCTTCGTGATGGTGGTCGCCGCCGCCGAGGTCGTGGTCGGGCTCGCCATCATCATCACGATCTTCCGGACCCGACGCTCGGCCTCGGTCGACGACGCGAACCTCCTCAAGTTCTGACAGGACGACGATCTCTGTGACCCTGATCCCGATGGACGTGGTGAGCCCGGTGGCCGCCACCGGGCTCTTCTCCTACGCCTGGCTGCTGATCGCCATCCCGGCGGCCAGCGCGGCCGTCCTGCTGCTGATCGGGCGCGCGGGCGACGCCTGGGGTCACCTGCTGGGCACGCTCGCCCCGTTGGCCTCGTTCGTGATCGGGCTGCTGCTCTTCGTGGCTCTCCTCGGCCGCGACGAGGCCCAGCGGTCGGTGTCGGTGCCGCTGTACGACTGGATCTCCAGCGGGCGCTGGCACATCGGCGTCGGGTTGCAGGTCGACCAGCTGTCCATCGTCTTCGTGCTGCTGATCACCTTCGTCGGCGGGCTGATCCACGTGTACTCCGTCGGCTACATGGCCGACGACGAGCGCCGGCGCCGGTTCTTCGGCTTCCTCAACCTCTTCGTCGCCTCGATGCTGCTGCTGGTCCTGGCCGACAACTACCTCGTGCTCTTCGTCGGCTGGGAGGGCGTCGGCCTGGCCTCGTACCTGCTGATCGGCTTCTGGTCTCACAAGCCGTCCGCCGCGACCGCCGCGAAGAAGGCGTTCGTGGTCAACCGGGTCGGTGACATGGGCATGAGCCTGGCGATCATGTTCATGCTCTACTGCTTCGGCTCCTCGGCGTTCGTCGACGTCAACGCCGGAGCGCCCCAGCTGCCGTCGACGGCTGCGCTCGTGATGGGGCTGCTGCTGCTCCTGGGCGCGTGCGGCAAGTCGGCCCAGGTGCCGCTGCAGTCCTGGCTGCTAGACGCGATGGAGGGCCCCACCCCGGTCAGCGCCCTGATCCACGCCGCGACGATGGTCACCGCCGGGGTCTACCTGGTCACCCGTAGCCACGCCGTCTTCGCCGAGTCTCAGGCCGCGAGTACCGCGGTGGTCATCGTCGGCACCGTGACGCTGCTCTTCGGCGCCTGGATCGGCTGTGCGAAGGACGACATCAAGAAGGTGCTGGCCGGCTCCACCATGAGCCAGATCGGCTACATGATGCTGGCCGCGGGCATCGGCCCGGCCGGCTACGCGTTTGCGATCTTCCACCTGCTGACCCACGGCTTCTTCAAGGCCAACATGTTCCTCGGCGCCGGCTCGGTGATGCACGGCATGGACGATGACGTGAACATGCGGCACTACGGCGGCCTGGCCCGGCTGATGCCGGTCACCTTCGTCACCTTCGCCGCCGGTTACCTGGCGATCATCGGGTTCCCGGGCTTCGCCGGCTACTTCTCCAAGGACCACATCATCGAGGCCGCCTTCGAGCGGAACACGGTGATCGGGGTGCTGGCGCTGGTCGGCGCGGGAGTGACCGCCTTCTACATGACCCGGCTGATGCTGATGACCTTCCTCGGCGCGCGGCGCCACCAGCCCGGCGTGCACCCGCACGAGTCGCCGCTGGTGATGACCGTCCCACTGGTGCTGCTCGGGATCGCGTCGGTCATCGGTGGCGCGGTGCTGAACGGCTGGATCGAGGGCTGGCTGGACCCGGCCGTCGGCGGTGAGCACGCCGCGGGCGAGCAGGCCGGCCTGCTGCACGTGTCCCTGGTCGGCGTGGTCACCCTCGTGGTGGTCGCTGCGGGCATCGTGGTCAGCGTGCTGCTCTTCGGGCCGCGACGAAGGATCCCGGCCGAGGCACCCGCGAGTCGCTCGCCGTTCACCCTGGCCGGCCGCCGCGACCTGTACGGTGACGCGTTCAACGAGGCCGTCTTCATGCGCCCGGGTCAGCAGATGACCGCCGCCCTGGCCCGCTTCGACTCCGCCGCGGTGGACGGGACCGCCAGCGGGACGGGCGCCACGCTGGCCGACCTCTCCGGTCGCCTCCGGCGGGTGCAGAACGGCTTCGTCCGCTCCTACGCCCTCACCATGGTGGCCGGCGCGGCCGTCGTCGGTGCCGTCCTCGTACTCGGCCGGCTGGGCTGAAGGAGATGACCGTGACCTCTGGCCCGCCGTGGCTGACCATCCTCGCCCTGCTGCCCGCCGTCGGCGCCGTCGTGTGCCTGCTGGCCGGCGCCCGCGCGGCCAAGCTCGTGGCCCTGGTCGTCTCGCTGCTCACGCTCGGCGTCGCGCTGTCTGTCGCGGCGGGCTACAGCCCCGGTTCGGGGATGCAGCTGACCGAGCAGGTCCGCTGGATCAAGCCGCTCGGCGCCTACTACGCCCTCGGCATCGACGGCATCGGCCTGACCCTGGTGCTGCTGGTCGTCCTGGTCACGCCCGTCGTGGTCCTGGCTTCCTGGCGCGACTTCGACCCGGCCGAGACCGGTGCGGCCCGGGTCGTGCCGGCCGGCGCCAAGCTGGCCCCGAAGTACGACGCCGGAGTCTTCTACGCCCTCGTGCTGGCGGTGGAGACCTGCGCCCTCTTCCTGTTCCTCGCCACCGACGTCTTCCTGTTCTACGTGTTCTTCGAGGTCATCCTGATCCCGATGTACCTGCTGATCGGCGGCTTCGGGCCGACGGCCAAGCGCTCGTCGGCGGCGGCCAAGTTCTTGATCTTCGGCTTGCTCGGCGGCTTCGTGATGCTCGCGTCGGTGATCGGGCTGTACGGACTGTCGGCCGCGGCCGGCACGCCCAGCTACCTGCTGAGCGACCTCAGCCAGCTGCCCATCGGCACCGTCACCGGCCGCTGGCTGTTCATCGGCTTCATGTTCGCCTTCGCGGTGAAGGCCCCGCTGGTGCCGCTGCACTCCTGGCTGCCCGACGCGGCGGAGGAGTCGAGCCCCGGCGGCGCCACCATGATGGTCGGGGTCATGGACAAGATCGGCACCTTCGGGATGATCCGGTTCTGCCTCGGCCTGTTCCCCGAGGCCAGCCAGTGGGCGACGCCCGTGGTGCTGATCCTGGCGACGCTGTCGATCATCTACGGGGCCGTCCTCGCCATCGGCAGCCGTGACCTGATGCGCTTCATCGCCTACACCTCGATCAGCCACTTCGGCTTCATCGTGCTGGGCATCTTCGCCCTGACCACCCAGAGCCTGGCCGGGTCGACCCTCTACATGTTGAACCACGGGCTCTCGACTGCGGCGCTGTTCATCGCGGCCGGGTACCTGGTAAAGCGGGGTGGGTCGCGCGACATCTCCGCCTACGGCGGGGTGCAGAAGGTCGCACCGGTGCTCGCCGGGCTGATGCTGTTCGCCGGCCTGTCGACGCTGTCGCTGCCGGGGCTCTCCAGCTTCGTGTCCGAGTTCATGGTGCTGGCCGGCACGTTCAGCCGCTACCCCGCGTACGCGATCGTGTCGACGCTGGCCATCGTGCTGGCCGCGCTCTACATCCTGATCACCTACCAGCGCACGATGACCGGCCCGCTCAACCCCCGCCTCGACGTCGCCGGCGAGGGACGCGTCCGGGACCTGAACGGTCGCGAGCGGCTCGCGATGGCGCCGCTGGTGCTCCTGATCCTCGCGCTCGGGGTCTTCCCGAAGCCGATGCTCGACCTGATCAACCCGGCCGTCCAGGCCACGATGAGCTACGTGGGCGTCAGTGACCCGGCCCCCCGGGTCGCGGCCGAGGGAGGCCGCTAGATGACCACGCCCGAGCTCGTGACACTCGTGCCGATGGAGTTCACGGCGCCGACGCTGGACTACCGGATCCTGATGCCGTTCCTGCTGGTCTTCGCGGGAGCCTGCCTCGGGGTGCTCGTGGAGGCCCTGGTTCCGCGCTCGATGCGGCGGACCACCCAGCTGGTGCTGACCGCGGTGACCATCGTGGGAGCGCTCGGGGTGACCCTGCTCAACTGGAACGCCGGCCGGACGGGTCTCGCCGCCGTGAACTCACTCGCCGTGGACGGCCCGACGTACTTCATGTGGACGATCCTGCTGGTCTTCGGCGCCGTCTCGATCATGACCTTCGGTGAGCAGCGGACCGGTGGAGCGTTCGCCGCCCAGGCGGCCACCGTGCCTGGCAGCCAGGCCGAGCGGCAGGCCATCGAGAGCCGGGTGGAGCACACCGAGGTCTTCCCGCTGGCGCTGTTCGCGCTGTCGGGGATGCTGCTGTTCCCCGCGTCGAACGACCTGATCACGATGTTCGTCGCGCTCGAGATCCTCTCGCTGCCGCTGTACCTGCTCTGCGGGCTCGCCCGGCGCCGCCGGCTGCTGTCGCAGGAGTCGGCCCTCAAGTACTTCCTGCTCGGGGCCCTCTCCTCGGCGATCTTCCTGTACGGCGTCGCGCTGCTCTACGGGTACGCCGGCTCCTTCCAGCTCTCGGCCATCGACGAGACCATCCGGAGCGGCGCCGAGAGCCCGGGTCTGCTGTTGGCGGGAATGGGCCTGCTCGGCATCGGCCTGCTGTTCAAGTTCGGCGCCGTGCCGTTCCACTCCTGGACGCCCGACGTCTACGCCGGTGCCCCGACCCCGGTGACCGGGTTCATGGCCGCCTGCACCAAGATCGCCGCGGCCGGCGCGCTGCTCCGGGTCTTCTACGTGGCGCTGGGTGCCGACCGCTGGGACTGGCAGCCGCTGATGTCGATCGTGGCCGTGGCCACGATGGCGCTCGGCTCGGTGCTGGCGATCACCCAGACCGACGTCAAGCGGATGCTCGCCTACTCCTCGATCGCCCACGCCGGCTTCATCATGACGGCGTTCGTCGGTGCTTCCCAGGCCGGCAACGGGTCACCGTCCGGGTCGCTGACCAGCGTCTCGTCGGTGCTGTTCTACCTGGTGGCCTACGGGGCGGCGACGATCGGCGCCTTCGCCCTGGTCACCACCGTCCGGGACAGCAGCGGTGAGGCGACCCTGCTCTCCAGCTGGGTCGGTCTCGGCCAACGCTCACCTGCGGCGGCCATCGTGTTCTCGATCTTCCTGCTCAGCTTCGCCGGCATCCCGCTGACCAGCGGGTTCATCGGCAAGTGGACGGTCTTCGCCGCCGCCTGGAACGGCGGTGCCCACTGGCTGGTCGCGGTGGCCGTGGTGATCAGCGTCGTGGCCGCGTACTTCTACATCCGCGTCATCGTCCTGATGTTCTTCTCCGATCCCGAGGCGGCCGCGACCGACGACGCCGCGACCGGGGGAGCGGGCACCGGCGGGCTGCTGACGCTGGAGCGGACGGCTATCGTCGTCCGGCCCCAGATCACCACGATCGTGGCCATCGGAGTTGGCCTGGTCGCTACTGTGGCTCTGGGCGTGTTCCCCGGACCACTGCTCGACCTCGCGCAGCACGCCGGGGAGTTCATCCGCTGACGTGCGGCGCCGGGACCCCCTGGTGAGGCCCTGAGGAGAGAAGTGCTAGCAGAACAGACGCGGGACGAGGTCTTCGAGGCCGACGTCCGCGCCCAGCTCGACGCCGTCGAGGCGGCGCTGCTGCGGGCGGCCGAGGCGCAGACGCCGATGGTCACCGAGGCTGCCCAGCACATCATCGCCGCCGGCGGCAAGCGCTTCCGGCCACTGCTGGTCGCCCTCGGGGCGCGGCTCGTTCCCGGAGCCTCCGAGCAGGACGTCATCAAGGCGGCCGTCGTGGTCGAGCTCACTCACGTGGCGAGCCTGTACCACGACGACGTGATGGACGAGGCCCGGATCCGTCGCGGCTCCGTCAGCGCCAACAGCCGCTGGGGCAACACCGTCGCCATCCTGGTCGGTGACCTGCTGTTCGCCCGGGCCTCCGACATCGTCTCCGAGCTCGGTTCGGAGTTCGTGCGGATCCAGGCGCGGACGTTCTCCCGGCTCGTCCAGGGCCAGATCGCCGAGACCGTCGGGCCGCAGCCCGGCCAGGACCCGCTCGACCACTATCTGCAGGTCGTGGCGGACAAGACGGCGGCACTGATCGCCACCTCCGCACTGTTCGGAGCGAAGATCGCCGGGGCCGACCCCCTGCTGCAGCAGCGGATGATCGAGTTCGGTGAGCAGATCGGGATGGTCTTCCAGCTCAGCGACGACATCATCGACATCACGTCCGAGGTCACCGGCAAGACCCCCGGCACCGACCTGCGCGAGGGCATTCCCACCCTGCCGACCCTGCTGGCTCGACGCTCGACCGACCCGGCGGACGCCCGGCTGCTGCAGCTGCTCGACTCCGACCTGCATGACGACGCTGCCCTGGCCGAGGCCTTGGGGCTGCTGCGCCGTCACCCCGCCCTCGTCCAGGCCACCGCCGAGGTGGAGCGCCGGGCCGCCATCGCCCGCGGCCTGCTGGCCGAGCTCCCCGCCGGCCCTGCCCGTACGGCCCTGGAAGAACTCTGCGAGCAGATCGTCACCCGCTCGTCCTGACCTCGGCCCCAAGGCCCTGGCCCCCGGGCTCCAGGGCTCCCGGGCGAAGCTTGACGGTCACTTCACAGCCCTACGGACCGCGTTGCGCCTGCCCCCAGGGCTGTGGTGCGGTCCCGGGGCGTGTGAAGTGACCGTCAGACGACCCCCGCGACCAGCGACCGCGGCCCGAGCTCACCAGATCTTGACGCGCTGGTCCTCGGGGAGCCAGAGGTCGTCGCCCTCGGTGACGCCGAAGGCGTCGTGGAAGCTACCGAGGTTGCGGACGATCTGGTTGCAGCGGAACTCCGGCGGCGAGTGCGGGTCGGTGGCCAGACGCTGACGGACGGTCTCGGCGCGTGACTTGCTCTGCCAGATCGCGCCCCAGCTGAGGAACAGCCGCTGCTCGGGGGTGTAGCCCTCGATCGGCGCGGCTCCCTCGGCCGAGGTGGCGATGCCGTGGGCCAGGTGGGCGATGCTCAGCCCACCGAGGTCGCCGATGTTCTCCCCGATGGTGAGCTTGCCGTTGACGTGCTCGCCGTCGGCGAGGTCGGGGGTGAGCGCGTCGTACTGCTCGACCAGCGCGCCGGTCCGGGCCTCGAAGGCCTCGCGGTCCTCGGCCGTCCACCAGTCGCGGAGGGCGCCGTCGCCGTCGCAGGTCGAGCCCTGGTCGTCGAAGCCGTGACCGATCTCGTGGCCGATCACCGCGCCGATACCACCGTAGTTGACGGCGTCGTCGGCGTTCTCGTTGAAGAACGGCGGCTGCAGGATGGCGGCCGGAAAGACGATCTCGTTCCGGAGCGGGTGGTAGTAGGCGTTGACCGTCTGAGGCGTCATCAGCCATTCCTCGCGGTCGATCGGCGCACCGATCTTCGCCAGCGTCCGGTCCAGCTCGAACGAGGCGGCCGCCGCCACGTTGCCGACGAGGTCGTCGGCCCGGACCTCGAGGGCCGAGTAGTCGCGCCACCGGATCGGGTAGCCGATGTGCGGCCGGAACTTGCCCAGCTTGGCCAGCGCCTCCTGCTTGGTCTCCCCGGTCATCCACTCCAGGTCGGTGATGGAACGGCGGTAGGCCTCGATCAGGTTCGCCACCAGGGTGTCCATCCGCTGCTTCGCCGTCGGGGAGAAGTGCCGCTCCACGTAGATCTTGCCGACCGCCTCGCCCAGCGCGCCCTCGACCAGGGCTACGCCCCGCTTCCAGCGATCCCGCAGCTGGGGCGTGCCGGAAAGCACGGTGCCGTAGAACGAGAACCGCTCCGCCACGAAGGCGGCGGACAGGTAGGGCGAGAGCGAGGAGATGACGTGCCATTTCGCCCAGAGCCGCCACGCCGGCATCCGTTCCTCGGTCAGCAGGGTCACCACGTCGGTGAAGAAGGAGGGCTGGGCCACCACCAGCTCGGCCATGGTCGTGTCCGCGATGTCCGCCCCGGCCAGAAACGCGCGCCAGTGCAGACCGGGTACCTCGTCGGTGAACCCCTCGAGCGTGCGCAGGTTGTACATCGCGCGCAGGTCCCGGGTCCGGACCTGGTCCCAGTGCCGGGCAGCGATCTCGGTCTCCAGCTCGAGCACCGTGGCTGCTGCGGCCGCCGCGTCCGGCACTCCGGCCAGGGTGAACGAGGCGGCGACGTGGGCGGCGTAGGCGGTCCGGATCTCGGCGTAGGTCTGCTCGCGGTAGTACTTCTCGTCCGGCAGGCCCAGGCCGTCCTGACCGACGAAAATCACGTACCGCGACGGATCGCCCGGGTCGGACTCGGCCTCGAACGAGATGAGCCCCGCGATGCCGCGCCGGGCGAAGGTGCCCAGCACCCGCTGCAGGTCCTCAGCCCCGGCGACGGCGTCGACCTCGGCCAGCAACGGCGCCAGCGGGGCCGCCCCGGCCGCCTCGATCCTCTCCTCGGTCATGAACGAGGCGTACAGCGCGGCGATCTTCGCCTCGTCGCTGCCCGGCTCGAGCGCGTCCGGTCCCCGCTCTCCGATCCTGGTGATGATGTCGCGGACGGCCGCCTCCGCCCGGTTGCGCAGCTCGATGAAGCTGCCGGTCAGCGGCTGGTCGGCAGGGATCTCCGCCCGGGCCAGCCAGCCTCCGTTGACGTGCCGGTACAGGTCGTCCTGCACGCGGACGCCCGGATCGAAGTCGGACAGGGGCAGTGCGGGTACGGGCTCAGTCACCCGCCGAGCCTACTCAGGGGAACGACCATCACCCGAGCGCGATCCGCAGCCGAGCGAAGCGAGGGCAGAAGACACAGAAATGTGGCCGTTACGTCGGTGCAACATCCGTGCCGTTCGTCGCTGGCATCCTGAGGCGGGGCCGTCCCCCGGGGGTCACCGTCCCCGCACGATCGCCCTGCACGCTGACCAGCTCCGCACGCACGATCCAGCCGTTCGCGACCCTTGGAGAACCATGACCCCGCCCCGCCCCGCCCTGTCCGCGGCCGCCGGCCTGCTGCCGCGCAGCTCGAGCCGCCGTCGCTTCCTGACCTCCACCGGGCTCGGTGCCGCCAGCCTCGCCGCCCTCGCCGCCTGTGGCGGCAACAGCTCGAGCGGCGGCTCCACCTCCACCTCGGCCGCCGCACCCAGCGCCGGTCCCGCGTCGGTCGCCGCGGGCACGTACAAGACGCTCTCGCTGCAGCTCTCCTGGATCAAGAACATCGAGTTCGCCGGTGAGTACTTCGCCGACTCGAAGGGCTACTACACCGACGCCGGCTTCACCAAGGTCGACCTCGTCACCGGCCCGGTCGACAGCGCCGACACCCTGGTCGCGACGGGCAAGATCGACGTCGGCCTCTCCGCACCCGACGCGACGGCCCGGCTGATCACCGAGCAGGGCGCCGACCTGGTCATCATCGGCTCGACGTTCCAGAAGAACCCGTTCTGCATCCTCAGCCTCGAGGAGGGCAAGCCGATCCGGACCGTCGCCGACCTCGCGGGCAAGACGATCGGCATCCAGGCGGGCACGAACCAGTCGATCTTCGAGGGCTTCTGCAAGGCCAACAACGTCGACACCTCCACCTTCAAGACCACCGTGGTCCAGTACGAGCCGACCCCGCTGACCGAGAAGAAGGTCGACGGCTTCATGGCCTACACGACCAACGAGCCCTTCATCGTCAAGGCCGACGGCTTCACCCCGGTGACTCTGCCCTTCGCCGACAACGGCCTGCCGCTGACCGCGGAGACCTTCTGCGTCACCAAGACCGCGCTGGCGGACAACCGGGACAAGTTCAAGGCGTTCCTGACCGCGGAGATCAAGGGCTGGAACGACGCCGTGGCCGACCCGGAGGGTGGCGCCAAGCTCGCCGTCAACACCTACGGCAAGGACCTCGGGCTCAAGCTCGCCGGCCAGACCGAGCAGCTCAAGGCCCAGAACGAGCTCGTGGTCAGCGCCGACACCAAGACCAACGGCCTGTTCACCCTGACGGATGAGTTCATCACCAAGATCATCGCCGCCATCGGGGCGCTCGGCATCGAGATCGGCGCCGACGAGCTGTTCGACATGAGCCTCCTCAAGGAGATCTACGCCGCCAACCCGGACCTCATCAAGGGCTGAGCTCTCGTGACGACCGAGATGCGCGCGCAGAATGTCGGTGTGCCCACACCGATCGCGACCCGCGACCCTGCCGCCGAGCCGGCCTCGGCGACGGGGCTGAACATCCAGGGGCTGAGCAAGACCTTCACCCTCGGCCGCAAGTCGGTGCACGCGCTGCAGGCGACGGACCTGGGGACGGCCAAAGGCTCGTTCCTCTCGCTGCTCGGGCCCTCGGGCTGCGGCAAGTCCACCATCCTGCGCATCCTCGCGGGCCTGGAGGCGCCCACCGGCGGCACCGCCCTGGTCAACGGGATGTCGATGACGGAGATGCAGCGCCAGCACGAGCTCGGCATCGCGTTCCAGGACGCAGCGCTGCTGCCCTGGCGGACGGTCACGGCCAACATCCGGGTGCCGCTCGAAGTCGCCGGGATCAAGGCCGACCCGGGCTTCATCGACGACCTGATCGCCCTCGTCGGGCTGCAGGGGTTCGAGAGAGCCAAGCCGGCGCAGCTGTCCGGCGGCATGCGGCAGCGGGTGGCCATCGCGCGCTGCCTGGTGGTCAAGCCGTCGGTGATGCTGCTGGACGAGCCGTTCGGCGCGCTGGACGACATGACGCGGCAGCGGCTGAACGTAGAGCTGCTGAGGATCTGGACCGAGAAGCCCGCCACCACCTTGATGGTCACGCACGGGATCAACGAGGCGGTCTTCCTGTCCGACGTCGTGGCGGTGATGAGCCCTCGGCCTGGCCGGGTGGTCGAGGTCGTGCCGATCGACCTGCCCCGGCCGCGGACCCCGGACATGATGCGGACGCCGGAGTTCCACGGCTACGCCGACCGGCTCTCGGAGATCCTCTTCGGTCGCGGCGGCGACGCCGAGTGACCACGCTTGCCCCCTCAGGTGCGCCCGTCTCGGCGGTGCCGGGCCGGACCCCGGTGCGGGACCGGATCTCCGGGCTGCCGACCTGGCTCGGCGCGGTGATCGGCGTGCTGGTCATCGTGGTCGTCTGGTGGCTGGCTTCGGCCCTGCTCTTCCGTTCCAGCAACGCGATCCCGAGCCCGCCCGAGGTGGTGGCGAAGTTCTTCTCCGCCTCCACCTGGGCCACCACGCTGTCCAACCTGAGCGGCACCTTGGCCGCCGCCGCCCGCGGCTACCTGTTCGGGAACGTGGCGGCGCTGCTGCTGGCGATGCTCGTCCTGCTGGTACCACCGCTGGAGCAGGTGATCACCCAGGTCGCGATCGTCACCTACTGCCTGCCCCTGGTGGCCATCGGGCCGATCCTGGTCATCGTCTTCGGTCGTGACGCCCCGGCGGGCGCCTCGGTCGTGCTGGCCGCGCTCAGCGTCTTCTTCACCACCGTCGTCGGCTCCCTCCTCGGCCTGCGCGCGGCGCCGCGGACCAGCCTGGACGTCGTCCGCGCCTACGGTGGCACCCGGCTGGCCGAGCTGCGCCTGGTGCAGCTGATCGCCGCCCTGCCGAACCTGTTCGCCGCCCTCAAGATCGCCGCGCCCGCCGCCTTCCTCGGCGCGGTGCTCGCGGAGTACCTGGGCAGCGGCGGCGACAAGAGCCTCGGGCGCGCACTGATCGCCGCCCAGACCAACTCCGACGCGCCGCAGCTGTGGTACCTGGCGCTGGTCTCCGGGGGCACGGCCGGCCTGGCCTACGCCCTGGTCGGTCTGGTCGCCCGCTTCGTCACTCCCTGGTCCTCCGGCACCGAGGGGAGCCGACCGTGAGCGCCGCCCCGGTCGTGGCCGTCCCCGCCAGCACCGCCCCCGTCGCGGAGACCGCGTCGTCGCGGGCAGTCGCGACGATCGTGGCGCGCCGGATCGGCAGCTCGCTGCTCGTGGTCGTCCTGGCTCTGGCGCTGCTCGCGCTGGTCTGGACCGCGTTGCTCAACCTCTTCGACGTCTCCACCTTCGTCGGCAAGACGCCGCTGGACGTCTACCACTACCTCTTCACCGAGCACCCGGCACGGGGCGTCCGACCCACCTCGATCACCGCCGAGGCGGCCCGTTCGGGCCTCCGCTCCGCGTGGCTGGTCACCCTGCTCGACGCCGGCATCGGCTTCGTCACCGGCCTGGTCGCCGCCACGGTGATCGCGGTCCTGTTCATCTTGTTCAAGCCGTTCGAGTTCGCCTTCATGCCGATCGCGATGCTGCTCCGATCCGTGCCGCTGGTGGCGCTGGCTCCCGTGCTGCTGCTCATCGTCGGCCAGGGCAAGCTGGGGATCGCGACGATCGCTGCGATCGTGGTGCTCTTTCCGGCGCTGGTCAACATCGTGCTCGGGCTGCGCTCGGCCTCGCCGCTGGCGGTAGACCTGATCCGGGTCAACGGAGGCGGTGGGCTCAAGGAGATGCTGATGGTGCGCATCCCCGCCGCCCTGCCCGCGATCTTCGCCTCCATCCGGATCTCGGTGCCCGGCGCGATCGTCGGCGCCATGCTCGCCGAGTGGCTCTCGGGCTTCACCGGGCTGGGAGGGGTGCTGAGCGCGTACAAGGGTCGTGGCAACTTCGGCGGGGTCTGGGCCGTCGTGGTCGTCTCGGTCGCGACCTCGATCATCGGCTACGCGGTCGCGGCCGTCGTCGAGTCCGCCGCGCTGGCCGCGTGGGGACCGAACGCCGGCAAGCGCTGACGTCCTGGACAGCAGTCCTGCTGAGGAGCACACTGAAATTCATCAAGCGTTGAATTTCAGGAGGAAGCATGCCGACGACGACATGCGTGGTGGCCGGTGGCGGCCCCGCGGGGATGATGCTGGGTCTGCTGCTGGCCCGCGCCGGCGTCGAGGTGACGGTGCTGGAGAAGCACGCGGACTTCCTGCGCGACTTCCGTGGTGACACCGTGCACGCCTCCACCATCCGGCTGCTGGACGAGCTCGGGCTCGGCACTGAGTTCCGTGCACTGCCGCAGAGCCGGCTGCAGAACCTCGAGCTGCCGCAGCGGGACGGCCACCCGGTCACGCTCGGCGACTTCCGCCGGCTCCCCGCGCCGTACGACTACGTGGCCATGGTGCCGCAGTGGGACCTGCTCAACCTGCTGGCCGACGCTGCCCGGGTCGAGCCCACCTTCACCCTGCGGATGAGCACCGCGGCGACCGGCCTGCTGGGGGACGCAGAGCACGGCGAGCGCATCGCCGGCGTGCGGACGCGTACCGCCGGCGGCATCGAGGAGGACCTGCACGCCGACCTCGTGGTGGCGGCCGACGGTCGCGGTTCGGTGCTACGGGCGGCGGCCGGCCTGACGCCGCACGAGTACCCGGTGCCCTTCGACACCTGGTGGTTCCGGCTGCCGCGGCTGGAGTCCGAGCAGGGTGAGCAGGCTGCGCTCGTGCCCCGGCTCGCGGGGGAGGAGATCCTGCTCAGCTTCCCGCGCACCGGCTACTTCCAGGTCGCCTACTTCAACCGCAAGGGGATGGACGGGCGGCTGCGCGCGGAGGGGATCGAGCGGTTCCGGGAGCGGGTCGCCCGGCTGCGGCCGGACTTCACCGACCGGCTGGAGGCCCTGACCTCGACCGACGAGCTGCACATGCTGGACGTCAAGCTCAACCGGGTGCCCTGCTGGCACCGCGACGGGCTGCTGCTGATCGGCGACGCCGCGCACGCGATGTCCCCGGCCGGCGGGGTCGGGATCAACCTGGCCGTCCAGGACGCCGTGGCGGCGGCCGCCCTGCTGGCCGAGCCGCTGCGCGAGCACCGGCTCACGGTCCCGGACCTCGCCCGGGTCCGCCGGCGGCGGCTGGTGCCCACCGCGGTGATCCAGGCGGCCCAGCGAGTGCTCCACCGGCTGGTCTTCGTGCCCGCTCTCGCGGGCCGGACGCCCTCGGCCGTCCGGGTCGTCGCCGCCGTGGCCCGTGCGGTGCCCTCGGTCACCCGGATCCCGGCCCAGCTGATCGCGTTCGGTCCGCTACCCGAGCACGCGCCCGACTTCGCTCGTCGCCCGGCGCCGGTGAGCCGCTGAGTGGACGGCGCGACGTCGCGAGGCCGCAGTAGCGGCCGGCGGCCCGGACCGAGCCGGACACGACAGCTGATCCTGGACGCGGCCCGGACGGCCTTCGCGGACCGGGGCTTCGAGGCGGTGACCGTGCGGCAGATCGCGGCGACAGCCGAAGTGGACCCGGCCATGATCAGCCACCACTTCGGCTCCAAAGCCGCGCTCTTCCGGGCGGTGCTGGAGATCCCGCTGGACCCGGCCGTGGAGATCGCCGGCGCGCTCGAGGGACCGTCCGAGCAGCTGGCCGTCCGCCTGCTCGGTCGGCTGCTGCAGGTGTGGGACTCCCCGGCCGGCGCGGGGGCGATCGCTGCGGTCCGGACGGCGCTGCAGCGCGACGACACGACCGGCCTGGTCCGCGACCTCGCGCTCAGCCAGATTCTCGGGCCGCTCAGCCCGGCCATCGCGGGAGGTCCGGACGAGCGGCAGTGGCGCGCCGCGCTGGTGGCCAGCCAGGTCGTCGGGCTGATCGTGGTCCGCTACGTGCTGCGGCTGGAGCCGTTGGCGAGCGCCGTCCACCCTGACGTGCTGGCCGCCGTCGCGCCGACGGTCCAGCGCTACCTGACCGGCCCGCTCTGACTCGAGGCGGTCAACGCCTCAGACCGCCTCGGCCACCAGCCGCGAGCGCCGGTGGACCCCGGCCCGGTGGATGCCGTGGCCGGTCATGATCATCAGGGCCACCCAGACCAGGGTGAAGCCGACCCAGCGGCCCGGCGACATCTGCTCGTGGAAGTAGGTGATGCCGAGCAGGAACTGGAGCGTGGGCGCCAGGTACTGCAGCACGCCGAGGGTGCTCAGCGGCAGCCGGGTCGCCGCGGCCGCGAAGCAGAGCAGCGGCAGCACCGTCACCGCTCCGGTCGCGACCAGCAGCAGGCTGTGGGCCCAGCCCAGGACGACGAACGTCGTGCCGCCCTGGACCTGCAGGTAGACCAGGTATCCCAGCGCCACCGGCGTCAGCACAGCGGACTCGATGGCCAGCGTCTCCACCGCCCCGCCGTTGACCCGCTTCTTCATCACCCCGTACGTCGCGAAGCTGGTCGCCAGCACCAGGGAGATCCAGGGCAGGCGGCCGTAGTCGACCGTGAGCACCACCACCGCCAGCACGGCCAGCCCCACGCTGGCCCACTGCACCGCGGCCATCCGCTCCCGCAGCACCACCACGCCGACGAGGATCGAGAGGATCGGGTTGATGTAGTAGCCGAGCGAGGTCTCCAGGACGTGGCCATGGTTGACCGCCCAGATGTAGGTCCCCCAGTTCACCGAGACCACGGCGGCCGCCAGGGCCAGCATGGCGAGGTTGCGCCGCGTCCCGATCCGGCCGAACCAGCCCTTCGGCAGCAGGGTCACCACCAGCACCACGGAGATGACCAGCGACCAGACGATCCGGTGTGCGAGCACCTCGAGCGCCCCGGAGCTCTTGACCAGCGGCCAGAACAGGGGCACCACCCCCCACAGCACGTACGCGCCCAGCCCGTACCCGACGCCAGCACGCTCGCGGTCCCGCTCGGCCACCCGCCCCGCCTCTCCCTGTCCGCCGCCGGCTCCGCCGCCGGCCCCGTCGAGATTAGTCCGTGTGGGGCTGGTCCGATCACTACGATCAAGCCATGACCGCGACCGACCGCAGCGCCGCCTCGACCGCGCCCGACGCACCGTCAGCAACGCGTGGGGGCATCGAGCTCAACGGACTCAACACCATCGACGAGAGCGAGCGCCACGGCCGCGCCCGCGACCTCTTCTGGCCCTGGTTCGGCGCCAACGTCTCCGTGCTGGGAATCAGCTACGGGTCATTCGTGCTCGGCTTCGGCATCTCGTTCGTCCAGGCGACCGTGGTCGGCATCGCCGGCGTCGTGCTGTCGTTCCTGCTCTGCGGCATCGTCGCCCTGGCGGGCAAGCGGGGTTCGGCACCCACGATGGTGCTGAGCCGGGCCGCCTTCGGGATTCGCGGCAACCGGCTGCCCTCGCTGCTGTCCTGGCTGCTGACCGTGGGTTGGGAGACCGCGCTCACCGCGCTGGCCGTGCTCAGCACCGCGACCGTCTTCACCCGGCTCGGCGCCGGCGGGGGCACGGGCACCAAGCTCGTGGCCCTGGTGGTCGTGGCCGCCCTGATCGTCGCGGCCGGGGTCGCCGGCTTCACCGTCATCATGCGGCTGCAGCGCTGGATCACGGTCATCACCGGCGTGCTCACGGTGGTCTACATCGTGCTGGTGGCCGGCAAGGTGGACCTCGGCGCCGTCACCGCGATCCCCGGCGGGGCCGCGCCGGCGGTGATCGGCGCGCTGGTCTTCATGATGACGGGCTTCGGTCTCGGCTGGGTGAACGCCGCGGCGGACTACTCCCGCTACCTGCCGCGGCGCACCGGCAGCGCCGGCGTGGTGGGCTGGACGACCCTGGGCGGTGCGTTGGCCCCGGTGCTGCTGGTGGTGTTCGGGGTGCTGCTGGCCGGATCGTCCACCGAGCTGAACGACGGCATCGCCAACGACCCGATCGGTGCCCTGACCACGCTGCTCCCCACCTGGTTCCTCGTGCCCTTCGCCCTGGTCGCCGTCCTCGGACTGGTCGGTGGGGCCGTGCTCGACATCTACTCCTCGGGGCTGGCGCTGCTCAGTGCCGGCGTCCGCGTCCCCCGCTACGCCGCGGCCGGGGTCGACGGCGTGCTGATGGTGCTCGGTGCGATCTATGTCGTCTTCTTCGCCCCCGACTTCGTGGTCCCGTTCCAGGGCTTCCTGATCACTCTCGGGGTGCCGATCGCCACGTGGTGTGGGATTTTCCTCGCCGATCTCGCGCTGCGGCGGCGCGACTACGACGAGCCGGCGCTCTACGACCGCGCCGGCCGGTACGGCGACGTCCGCTGGTGGCCCGTCGTGCTGATCGTGGTCGGGACGTTCCTCGGCTGGGGACTGGTGACCAACACCCTCGCGTCCTGGTTGGGCTGGCAGGGCTACCTGCTGGGTCCGATCGGGGGCCGCGAGGGCGCTTGGGCGTACGCGAACCTCGGTGTGCTCGTGGCCCTGCTCGTCGGCTTCCTCGGCACGCTGGCTACCGCGAAGGCGGTCCGGGCTCAGGAGGCGACGTTCCCGTCGGAAGCTCGGTGAGCCCGGCCGCTCCCTGGTTGGTGGCGATTGACCTGCAGACCGTCTTCGCCGACCCGGCCAGCCCGTGGGCGACGGAGAAGTTCGCCGACTCCCTGGCCGGCACCCGATCCCTGCTGCCCGCCTTCGTCGGCCGTACGGTCCACACCCGCTTCGTCGCCCCCGCCGAACCGGCCGGCTCGTGGATTCCGTACTACCGGGACTGGCCGTTCGCGCTGGTCCCGCCGGACGACGCGCTCTACGACCTGGTGCTGCCCCCGGGTGACGACCCGGTCGTGACCGCCACGACCTTCGGCAAGTGGGGCACCGAGCTGGCGACCCTGGTGGGAGAGGCCGACCTCGTCCTCACCGGAGTATCGACCGACTGTTGCGTGCTGGCCACCGCCCTCGCCGCCGCGGACGCCGGCGTGACCGTCCGGGTGGTGAGCGACGCCTGTGCCGGGGCCAGCGACTCCGACCACCAACGGGCCCTGGACGCGATGGCGCTCTTCGCTCCGCTGATCACCCTCACCACGGTCGACGAGGTCCGGCGCTCGGCCGGGCTCGGCTCGTAGCCTCGAGCTCCCACCCCTCGCGGGTCCGCCGGTCTGGCTTGCGTCTCCGGCCAGAAGGTGTAACGTAGGCGAGGCCCTGAGGGAAGCGGGACGTCGGTCGCAAGACCTGACGGCCGGCCCGAGGGCACCACTGATCCTCACCGTGCAGGTCGGTCCTTTCGGATCGATCGGTTCGGTTGCGGGCGGCGGTAGTTCGAAAAGGTGAGGATTTGACTCCGACCCGGCTACGAACTAATGTTTAGCGAGTTGCCCCGAGCCGGGATTGGTTGGTTCTGGTGTGGTGTGTGTCTGAGTTTTGAGAACTTAACAGCGTGCTAAAAG